>CBINGY010000023.1:0-63958 GCA_966250325.1 uncultured Cytophagaceae bacterium
AAGCAGACCTGGTTTGTGGATTGCAGACTGTCGATGGTAACCAACACCTCTTTCAGATCGGGCATTTGGGCATCCACAATTTTAGCTTCTTCATCCCATAAACGCACCTGAATTATCTCCTCAAAATGTGGCTGTTTTTCAAAACTCAAAGCCTGTTTTTCATTCATCATTCCCCCCTGTAACTCCAGCGTTTGCCGGCTTGCTTCCGAGAGTTTTGAAAAATAGTCCGGGTTTTTGAAGCAAAGGTATCTTTTCGCATTTACGTGCTGGGCAGCCACGGCCACTACTCTTTTAGAAAAGCCATGTTTATGCAGCCAGGCGGCTCCGTCAAAATCGTGATGTTCTGATCCGAGCTTGTTCTTGGAAACCGGCAGGAGGTGTCCAATATCATGCAGAAAAGCGGCTACGGCCAGTTCGTCATCGGCCTCAGCTTCTCTGGCCAGCTGAAACATCTGAAGGGCATGTTCCAGCTGGGTTACGTTTTCGCCAAAATATTCCATAGAGGCTCCCTTCTCAAACAAAAGTTTTACCGGCTCAGAAACAGACATACGCATATAGTTTTTTGAAACTCCAAAAATAGGCTGGTCTCATTAGGAAACTATTACGCCGGTATTAGCAAAAAGTTATGCTTTTCAGAAGCTCAGGAGTTTTTCGAGCTGTTCATTGATAAACCGCTCATAAACCGGATGAGAGAGCGTTTTTCCGTCAAAGTACTTGCTGATCTCGCCCATTTTAATCCGAAGGCCCAACACATTGGCTCCCATATAACTGAGAACATCATTGAGGTGGCTGATACCAATGGCATTCCCCTGCATTCCGCTCGAGAGCCCCACAAGTGCCACTTTTTTGTCACGAAATGAATCGGGATACCGTAACCCGTCAATAAAAGCTTTGAGCACTCCGGGATAAGAGCCGTTGTATTCAGGAATGAAGATGATACATTTCTGTACGGCATCCAGCTTTTCCTGGAATACGTTGTAAGAAGGGTTTTTACCTTTGTTATGATACAGGGCCGAAAAAGCAAAGTCATCTGGCAGTTCAAGTAAATTCATCAGCTCAGTTTCGCAGCCGGCATCTTTGAGTTTCTGCCCGTAATACATGGCCATTTCGTATGACATGGCCGTGGGCCTGTTCGTTCCTACAATTAAACCTATACGTTGACTCAAGTGGGTAAAGTTTGGGTAAAATTCTACGATTGAAAACAAATTTTTGTAGCTTCCGTTCCATTTTAACCCTTCTGTTCATGTCGCAGCTCTATGCTCTTTTTGAACTTCTCAATGCCCATGCCGATGAAAATGACCGTGAGGCTAAGCAGCGGTACTTTCAGACTGCCGAGGGTCAGTACGGACAAGGCGATGAATTTATGGGCCTTCGGGTTCCCAAAATCAGGCAGATTATCAAGTCCTTTTATACTCTGAGCAAAAGTGATCTGTGCACTCTGCTCACACATCCTGTTCATGAAATCAGGCTCACAGGTCTGCTTATTCTGGTGAAACAATACCAGCAAAACCGGAAAAAGGACCCTGAGACCTATGTGAACATTTACATAGATCATCTGGATTACGTCAATAATTGGGATCTGGTAGATTCTACGGCCTATTACATTCTGGGAGATTATCTTTTGACGAGGACACGGGAGGTGCTCTACACCCTGGCGGCAGATGAAAATATCTGGAAAAAACGGGTAGCTATGGTAGCCACTTTGGCCTTTATTACCAAAAAGGATTATCAGGATACATTTCAAATCGCTCGTCAGCTTTTTCCGGTAAATTCAGATATTTTACAGAAAGCGGTGGGGTGGATGCTGCGTGAGGTAGTGGATAGCGGAGGGGAACAGGAGGCTCTTACATTTCTGGTGAGTGCTATCCGGGAGATTCCCCGCAAAACACTTTCTATCGCCATGCGTGATTTTGACAAAGAAACTCAGACCAAACTACGCAAACTCAAATCAGGCCCATTGACTGAGCCCTGATTAATTGGTTTTTACAGGTATTCCCTGTACTTTTGAAGCTCTTTTCACCCGTTTCAGGGGTGATACAGGCAGAATCAAAAGAAATCTAATTTTTATACCAAAACACAGTTTCATGAGTCAATCGTTGATCAAACCGGGAGTTGTTACCGGAGAGGCCCTAAATCAGTTGCTTCGTCACGCTAATGAAAACAATTATGCCTTACCGGCGGTAAACGTGGTAGGTACCAATTCAATAAATTCAGTTCTGGAAACAGCGGCAGCGGTAAATTCACCGGTAATCGTTCAGTTTTCAAACGGTGGAGGTGTATTTTATGCCGGCAAAAGCCTTTCAAATGACGGTCAAAAAGCCGCTATTGCCGGGTCAATCTCTGGTGCCATGCATGTACATCAAATGGCAGAAATGTATGGTGTTCCGGTAGTTTTGCACACAGACCACTGTGCTAAAAAACTTCTTCCATGGATTGATGGCCTTCTGGATGCTGGTGAAAAGTATTTCGAGGCTCACGGAAAGCCGCTTTTCAGCTCTCACATGATTGACCTGTCTGAAGAACCCCTTCATGAAAACGTGGAGATCAGCTCGAAATACCTCGAAAGAATGGCCAAAATGGGCATGACGCTGGAGATTGAGCTGGGAATCACCGGTGGTGAAGAAGATGGCGTTGATAATTCAGATGTAGATAGTTCAAAACTCTATACGCAGCCCGAAGAAGTAGCTTATGTGTACGAAGAGCTGATGAAAATCTCACCGAATTTCACCGTAGCTGCAGCTTTTGGTAATGTACACGGGGTATACAAGCCAGGTAACGTTTCTTTGAAGCCTATCATCCTGAAAAATTCACAGGATTACATCAAGGAGAAGTTCAAAACAGGTGACCTGCCGGTAAATTTTGTATTCCACGGTGGTTCAGGATCACTTCGTGAGGAGATCAGAGAGGCGATTGATTACGGTGCCGTAAAAATGAATCTGGATACCGATATGCAGTGGGCTACCTGGGAAGGAGTGCTTAAGTACTATAAAACCAACGAGCTTTTCCTTCAAACCCAACTGGGTAACCCGGAAGGACCAGACTCTCCGAATAAGAAATATTATGATCCGCGTGTATGGCTTCGCAAAGGAGAAACCAACATGGTAGAGCGTCTGAAAGTGGCTTTTGAAGATCTGAATTGTATTAACCGCTGCGAAGGGTTGTATTAATTCGTTTGTTAATTATGTAAGAACCCCGGGTGCTGAATCCGGGGTTCTTTTTTTCATGAGGTCCGTTTTCTTTCAGAACTTCATAGCTTTGAATTCAAATAGATTTTTTAAGAAAGTACCATTTGGGTTACTTTTTAAATTTTGATACCCGGCTATCTGAAATAATACCTTTCCAGTTCAGTCCGAAACCAAAATCATAGGAATTGCCGGCGGCATCTTTGTAAGGAGTCATATCAAAAGGAACGTCTTCGGCCTGCTTTTCAACTACGCTCATATTGGCTGGCATCTGCATGGGCAAAAGTGCCGATGGTTCGTTTTTTCCTGCAATGGTCTCAATTATGGCCTGATCCTGTACGCCAAAACTCAATAAAATAGCTGAGACCGAAGGCTCTATCTCCGAGAAAACCATTGGATTAGTCGTATTCACTACTACCACCACTGGCTTATTTTTCATTTTTGCCCGTGTTTCAACTACCAATTGCATATCCGTACTATTTGGGGTTTTGGCAGTTTTACCTTTATAGGTCCTATTGGTAAAATTCTCGAGGGCATCTCCCCCTGCGATACTCACTTCTCGGGCGTCCTCTGCTTTGTAATCATTGTATTGCAAACTAATGGGGATGTAGCCGTTTCCACCGTTTTTCACATCTTCCTTATCATAACCAATCGACGCTTTGGGGTTTTCAATGAAAACTATGGCAAGATCGGCTTCATCGGCATTATCGGTTACATTGAAGTATTTCTTTACAATTTCCATATTTACGGGATAATCTTCCGATGCCGGGGTCTCTATTCCTAAGAAATTGCGGCTGGCTGGTACAAAACGCCTGGGCACATATACCGTTTTTTTCGTGGTAACCGGTAAGGTTTTCGACTGATTTTTGAGCAGAACGATTGACTTTAACTGGGCATCATAGCCCGCTTTCATAAATTCGGGTTTACCTACAACAGCCTTGGTTTCCGCGGTATTTAAGTACGGATTTTCAAAAACACCCACTCTAAAAATATTCCTCAATAAACGCACCGCTGATTGCTCCATCCTGGCCCGCATTTTGGCTTCTCCGTGTTCTTTTACACCCATTTGATAGGCTTCAAGTACGGGCGTTATATTGTTATTTCCTCCATATTGATCCACACCGGCCATGAGGGCTTTGTAGTGTAGTTCAACCAACGAAAGGTTTTCTACTCCCCAGGCTTTTCCATCCAAAAACGAATCCATTGATTTGTGCAAAGCCACTACGTTCCAGTCTGTACATACTACGCCATCGTAGCCATATTTTGTACGTAGCAGGTCTGTAATCATGTATTTATTGTAATTATTGGCTACGTTTTCACCGTAAGTTTTATCCTGATTCCAGGAAATGGTGTAGTAGGGCATAATCGCAGAGGCCATTTGGGTTTGGCCTTTCAACTTAAATGCCCCTTGTGTAAACGGAATCAGATGAGCATCAAAGTTATTGCCCGGGTAAACGGCAAACTTGCCGTTGGCATAATGGGCATCACGGCCTGCTTCACCGGCACCGCCACCCGGCCAGTGTTTTACCATGGCGTTTACGCTGGTTGCTCCCCAAACACCCGACTGAAAACCATCGCAATAGGCTTGCCCCATGGCAGCCGAAAGCCAGGGACTCTCTCCAAAAGTGCCATTAAAACGCCCCCAGCGTGGCTCTGTGGCAATATCAACTTGTGGTGAAAGGGCAGTAGTGATGCCCAGGGCACGATATTCAGCAGCAGCGATACGGCCAAATTTTTCTATTAAAGATGGGTCAAAAGTAGCTGCCATTCCGAGTGAACTTGGCCACATTGAAATTTCACCACCCGCAGCAGCATCGTATTCCGCTTTTGCTTTTGTGCCGTGTCGTGGATCAGAGCTGTTGTTTGCCGGAATACCCACACCTACGCTTTCGCAGTAAGCCTGCATTTTGTTGTTCCATTTGGCAGCAATTTCGGGAGTTTCAACGGTGGTTATCAATACATGACGGAGGTTGTCTTCGGCCAGAAACTTCTTTTGCTGGTCGGTCAAATCACTTGGGTCAGTTTCACCTGCTTTGTAAGGTTTGCCACCGTAAGTGCCTGCGAAGTATCCACCCGGCCTGGCAGGAACCGACTGATGCGACGAATACAACATAAGCCCGGCAATTTGTTCCACAGTCAGTTTTGAGGCAAGATCTCTGGCTCTGGTTTCATAGGGTAAACGCCAGTCTTCGTACGTATCCAGCTTACCGTTTTTGTTTAAGTCTTTAAAAGCCAGATTATCGACGGTAAGTATACGGATACCCGATGTGGCCGAATAGCCTATTTTTTGTCCGCCGGGGTTAGTAATCAGGTAATGATCGCCGAGATTCTGGACGGTCCAGGGATTCTGTGCTGCTAAACTCAGTGTGATGAGTTGCAGAAGAAGAGCTAGTTTACGGTTGATTCTCATGATTGTATATTTTGGAAGAAATTCAATTTTGTATTGGGGTTAATACTCTTTTTTTGAAACGTTTGTTTTAATGTTTATCCTTGGTTTTGCCTTCTACTTTCTTTTGCAGGCTGTCTTTTCCACCTTGTTGAATTAACTTTCGGCGGCTTGAAGTCTACTTTCAAGGCCTGGGATCTTCCTCTAATTTAAAGGCAGACAGGAAAGAAATTAAGGCAAGGCCCGCGGCAACCCAGAGAAAGGAAGCGGGGTGAATGGCATCAGACAGCCCGCCCGCTAAAGCCGGGATCAGAACTCCTCCGATTATTTCGCCAACGGCCGTTATCAGTCCTATGGCTTTGGCTTTCAGATGGATAGGTACTGCTTCAGAAGGGATTACCGCTGCAGCTATGGGAATAAGTCCCATCATAAAATAGGAGAGCAGCATTGCCGGCAAATGAAAGGAGCTGTCTTTCAGAAAGTAAATGGCAAAAGGATACATACATCCGATTATTGAAAATACGAAGACTATTTTCTTTCTTCCAAAGGTATCAGAAAGAGCCGGTACCAGGATAGACGAAACGAGCCCGGCTACACCGAGGAGTCCCATCGTTTTTCCCATTTCGTCGCCGCTCATTCCCTGAGTATTTATGAAATAATTAGAGATAAATGGCAATGTGGCAAACCACCACCCAAATACGGCACAGGCCGTAACCATACCCCAGCGAATGTTTCTGTATTGCCAGATCTCCTTCAGATTAAGACTTTTTACCCCGGCACCCTCCGGACTTTCAGCCGTTGATTTTTTAAGGAATTTCCAGACGAGTAAACCCATGAGAAGGCCCGGTGCCCCTGCAATGAAAAAGGCATTTCGCCAGCCCATGTTTTCGGCAATCTGAACCAGAATAACCGGTGCCAGAATAGATCCGAAAAGAGCCGAGCCCACCGCTTGTAAAATGCCTGTGTTTAGGCCGAGTCTGCCTTGCGATGATTCTTTCTCAACAAAATTTTGTGCCAGAGGAATTACAGGACCCTCTGCAAACCCCATGATCATACGGGCAAGCAAAAGTGTGAGAAAAGAAACGGCAAGTCCTGAACCAAAAGAGCATATAGAGAATACAAAAACAGCAAGCACAAAAACCAATTTCTTGCGGTTTCGTGACTCTGCCCATGCCGTACTGAAAAAACTGGAAAAGGCCCAGGTGAGTGATAGGCCTGCTGCCAGTAATCCGATCTGTAAATTGCTCAGATTCAGGTCTTCTGTGACATAGGGCATCAGAAAATTGAGGGCCAGGCGGTCAAAGAACAAACCCCCAAAGGTGAGAGCCATAAGTGCTACCACCCGGTTTTCGTACGTGAAGAGTTTTTTATTCATAGGTTAAGGTTGTTTGTTTTCACTGGAAATCGGGCTTTAAACGGCCCGTCTTGTTTGGTACACGATTCTCAGATTTTCAGCAGCTCAATAATGGTATAATCTTACTTTTAATACAGTAAGCCTGTCAGACGGGAGACTCAGCTTTTGTTCATCGCCGTTCCATCTTTTTCGGGCTACAAAGGTTTCTTCGACAAATTCACCTTCGTCTATGCTAAGTATGCCCAGATGCTTAAATACCAGGCCTTCTTTAGGCTCCATATGGAAATTCACGCCATAGCCCACGATGTAGAATTCATCCTTGGCGGGTTCAATGAGTAGGGCAGCTCCTAAGCCCTCTGGAATTTTTCCAAATGGGGCGGGCTCTGTTTTCTCCGAACTTTCGGTCGGGGGTGCTCCCATGCGGTTTTTGCCTCTCAAATCCAGTGATTTACCGAAATCCGGACTGAAACCCTGAACATTGGATGTGGAAGCCGTTATTTGGTAATCTCCTAAAGCGATCGTTTGTTTTTTCTTGTTTGGCTGAATGTAAACGGCTTTCATTTTACCGGTACCGTAGTTTGAAGTAATGAGCTCACTCATCTGGGGTAAGATGCGGTAAATTTCTTTCAGAATACCTACATTCTGTGCGTTATCCGGGTTCTTTGGGCCATCTCCATCTATGCCAAAAGGAGCAAATCCAAGTGAATTGAAGGCTCCTATGGAGTATAAAGCACCTGCAGGTGATAGCATGCTTTCCGGAATAAAGAGGGTATTTCCGGCCATTGTATAATCGGTAAATAGTTTGTCGTAATCAATGGTGTATACATTGGGCGAATAAAAATCCAGAGCAGTGCCGGCAGCCCGGTAGGCGTCCAGTACATGCGGATTAACCGTGCCACGCGGATAAAAGCCCCTCGGATTATACAGCCAGCCGTTACAGAAAGCCGGGATATTCAATTCCTTTTTTCCTGCTTCGGCAATCTGATTGATATACAGTGAATAGTGGTAAGCCATAAAAAGCTCTTCTGTATAATGCGGATATTCTCCTTCAGCCTTTCCTTTTCCGAGAATTTCTTCCCAGGTTCCTTTCGTTTTGTACCCTGCGGCCGCCCAGGCTTTTTCGAGTTCCGGGAAAAGCTTTCCTTTATTCAATTTGAGGTATTCAATCATTTTCTTGGGCATAGGGGCATTCCAGGCTTTTTCACCGTTTGGATGATAATCCCGGAGATTATTAAAGCAGCCGGGCTCATTCTCTACCTGGGTCATTATCACCGTATGTTGGGAATCAGTTTCTTTGAGATGCTTCATAAGTGCCACGTAAGCCCGTGTATCTGCGTTGCGGTTTTCTTCACTGAAAGCAGATAGCATCTCCAGCTCTGAGCCATCTTTGAGTATATATCTTGGAAAACGACCCGGATTGGTTTTGACCCAATGGGGCACATAGGATGAAGCCGTGCTTTTCCAACTTCCAAACCAGACAATAATCAGTTTAAGATCTTCTTTTTCAGCTGCGGAAATTGCGGCATCGATCAGTTCAAAATTGTATTGGCCCTCCTCCGGCTCAATATGTTCCCAATACGCATAAGTAAGCACCGTATTCAGGTTCAAAGCTTTCATCTCTTTCATCACCTGCGGCAAAGCATCTTTATCTGAAGCAGTGGAATTGTGCAATTCACCTCCCAGAATAAGGAATGGTTTGTCGTTTACCATCATTTTTGATGTTCCCGATGATTTATCGAGCCGCGGAAGTTGAGCTATACTCATGCTTCCGGTTAGAATCAATAATAGGGCGAGTTTGATATTCATGATTAATCAGGGTTAAATGGGTTATTTATGTTGCTTCAAATTCTCTGAATTCACTGGGCGTCATGCCCGATCTTTTCTTGAAAAACCGGCTGAAATCGCTCGCATTGGTATCTGAGAATCTGTAAGCTATTTCGCTCACCGGTAAGTTGGTCTGTTTTAGAAGTACTTTTGCTTCCAAGAGTATCATCTCTGATAACAGTGCCTGGGCGGTGATTCCGGTTGCTATTTTACAGCATTTATTGAGGTGGTCAGGGGTTATTTTGAGCAGATCGGCGTAGTCTGCTACTTTGATACGTGTATAGATATGTCTGGTGAGCAGGTGTTTATATTCCTCGGAAATTCTGATTGCTGCTTTCTCCTGCTGGTTTGTATCTTCTGCAGGCACCGATTTAAGTTCCTGAAAAAGGCAAAGCAAATAGCTTGATATCAGTTCCAGATTGGGATGCCGTTTTGACTTGTACTCGGTCAGTAGCCTTTCAAGAATGTTATTCACAGGCTCCCGTAAATCTGGTGAAATCTTTACGATCGGATTTCCCGAGAAATTCCAGAAAGAAAAATCACTCAGAAAATTTCCTCTTGCCACCACGCTACTGAAGATTTCATTGCTGAAATGACAAAAAAATCCGCGACTGTCTGAGCTGATATATTCGTGAGATGAAATTTGATTGGCGGGTAAAAAGAAAAAGGTTCCGGCACGTAGATCGTATTCCTGAAGGGCTTTACTTCGCCTGCTTTCGCCTTGAATAAGGAAGAAAAAATCATACACGGTTTTGCGGTGAGGTGGCAGGGGAAAATGAATTTTGTCAAGTACATTTTCAATGCGGTTGATATGGAATATCTCTTCAATGCCCTGGTATTCATCGGAATGCCTGCCTTCACCAAAGTGATGATGGTTAAGCTCTTTCGGTGAAAGGGGTGATATGTGAGAATCTTTATTCAATCGGATTTCTCAGTATGCCTATTCCTTCAATTTCGAGTTCCACCACATCTCCGGGTTCCAGGGGTCTGTGAACACCGAATCCGTTTTCAACCAGGCTGCCCCAGCCCAGCGTGCCCGAACCCAGAATATCGCCTGGCATTAAAGTAACATTATTTTCTGAAGCCCTCTCAATTTGCTGCTCAAAGGTCCAGTAAACAGTGTTGTAGTTTCCTTCGCAAATGGTTTGGCCGTTGATCCGTGAAATCATTTTCAGGTCAAAGCGATCAAGCTGAACCTCTGGTACACGAATGGGCTCGTTAAACACAGTAGGGTCAAAGGCTTTCCGGTAAGCTTCCATTTCATCGGCCGTGACAATGCACGGGCCAATGGCATTGGCAAAATCTTTTCCTTTGTGTGGCCCCAGCGGCACTTCCATTTCTACTTTTTGAATGGCTCTTGCCGTAAAATCATTAAATATGGTGTATCCAAAAATGTAATTTCTCGCTTCAGCCGCTTTGATATCTTTGCCTTTTTTGCCAATAATGCAGGCCATTTCAAGTTCCAGATCCATCCGGGTCTCTTTTTGAGGTCTTTTGATGGCATCTCTCGGTCCATAAATCGCCTGATGGTTGGTGAAATAGAAAATGGGCATTTCATACCAGGCCTTACCTATGGTATGACCGAAAGACCGTGAGGCATTCTGCATATGCATCTCAAAACCTATATAATCCCGAAAACTACGGGGATTGGGAAGAGGTGCTCTTAGCTGAACTTCATCCGGGCCGTAATGAGGGCTTATCTTTCCCAGTTTATTTATCAGCCTGAAAAAATCCTCGTGGTGATCGATGAAAGTGAGCATTTCGCCTGGCAGATCGGGAGAAGCCAGCTGCATATCCACAATACCGCCCTCAGCTAACCAGCCCGTTCTTAATTCTTTCTGTTTGTTTTCAAAGGTTACGAGTTTCATATTCTGAGATTTTCAGTTTATCAAATGGGAGCAGTGAGTGCACCGGAAGTTTTACCCATTAGCATTCCCGGATTGGCTCCTTCGGGTAGTGGTTTGCCCGAAAATTCGAGCAGTTCCCATTCACCCAGGGTTTCAGATGCCTTCACTACCATTTCGCAGCGTTGGTATCTGCGGTTCATATAAGCCTCAAAGGTCTGGTTAAGATCATCCGTCTTTACGATTTCCTCTGCGAGAACCACAGCATCCTCTATGGCCAGAGCAGCTCCTGAGCCCAGTTGCGGGATGGTAGCATGTGCGGCGTCGCCAATAATGAGTACCCGGCCTTTATGCCAGGGTTTGGGCAGCTGAAGCGTTTCCAGGGGTCTGTAGTTCACTGCAGCGGTAGTATTTACCTGTTCAATGAGCGACTGAACCCTTTCAATCGGGTACTCCGACATATACCCTTTTAATTTCTCCAGATATAGCGACTGATCGATATGTGGGTTTTCTCCCTCTGCTGAAACCAAAAACATATACATGGTGTCTGCGGTCATTGGGATGAGTCCCAGCTTACTTCTGCGGCCAAAGTGAATGTAACCTGTATCCAGATCGGCGGGCTTAGGAAAAGCATATCTCCATACAGAAAGCCCAACATACCGCGGCTCATACTTTCCCATAATCATTTCCCGTACCTTGGATCGTACGCCGTCTGCCCCGATAAGCAGATCATAGGACCCCTGGCTGCCATCGGTGAATTGTACGTGTACCGAATCTTGTTCTTCATTGATATGGGCCACCGTAATGCCCATGCGGTAAATGACGCCCGAGTGGTCTGCTTTCTCTTTTAGAATATCATGCAGTATTCGTCGGGAGATTCCGTTATGACTGGGAAATTTATCGATTGGAGGTGTACCCGCTTCGCCTATCTGATGTCCGTTTGGCAGGCAAAGCTTTACTCTTCCATAGGGAAACCCTCTTCGCAGGGCTTCCTCTGCCACTCCCAGCGTATCCAGTGCTCTCAGGGCATTGGCCTGCTGGATAATTCCCACCCCGTAAACATCAAATTTTTCTAAAATTTCAACAATTTCTGTCTGAATACCGGCATTTTGCAGGGCAATGGCCGCACACTGACCACCTATTCCGCCCCCTACAATCAGTGCTTTTTTTATCATATCGTTCTTAAGTTTGGGTTGAAACGTCTATTCATAATGTAAAACCTGTGGCATTTCTTCAAAGTAGGGGCCGATGAGCCTTCTCCACTCTGCAAACAGCGGAGAATTACGGAAACCCTGCGTATGTGCTTCCAGACTATTCCAGGAAATCAGCAAACATACCTGTCTGGCTGTTCAATGCACTTTTTTGCCTCCATTCCCAGAAATCCGGGGCTTTGAGAAATAACCTTGGCAGCATCCTTTAATGCCAATTCAAAATACTCGTTTGTGCCCTCCTTAATCCGAATAGTTGCCAGTTCCAGAATCATTGTATTTGGGTTGATTTTGATTTCAGTAATTCAGTATGGCCACTGCCCGGGTCCAGCCCGCACTTGCTTTCTCTATTTTTGCCGGGAAACAGGCCACCTTAAAACCGAAAGGCGGCAGTTGATCCAGATTGGCCAGTTTTTCTATCTGACAATACTCTTTTTCAATGCCAACGTAATGGGCCTGCCAGATCACTCCCTGTCTTGGATTAGCCTTATAATCTGCCGCCTGAATGTGGAGGGGGATATCCCAGCCCCAGCCATCTGTACCCATCACTTTGATTCCTTGGTCAATAAGCCAGTGGGTAGCTTTCGCGGAGGCTCCCACATGAATCTTTACAAAGTCATCGTCATGAATCCGTTTGTCGGCATCGCATCGGATGAGTACAATATCAAAGGGTTTAAGGGTGTAGCCAATGGCATCCAGTTTTTCCTGAAGGTCTTCGGGTTCAAACATATAGCCATCGGGTTTGTCGGTAAAATCAAGTACCACGCCGTCGTTGAAAAACCACTCCAGCGGCATTTGATCGATGGTGCGTGATGGCTTTCCTTCGCAGGTAGGGTAGTAATGATACGGGGCGTCCACATGCGTACCGCAGTGGCTGGTTACCGTAAGTGTTTCGCCGGCGGGGCCGTTGTCATTCACAAAACAGTCTGTCATACCGCCAAAAAGCATCGCACCAATTTTTTTCGCTCCTTCCTTATGTCCTTCGTATTCGATTTTAGTAGGAAGGGGTTCTTTGATTTTTTCTGAAATGGTAACAGATAGGTCAATTATTCTCATAGGTTAAGTTTTTGATGGAAAGTATTGAATAAGAATCTTTCCAGTGGGTTTTTCATCATTTTAAAAGTCGGCCGCCGTCCACCGTTACTATGTTTCCCGTTGAAAAAGTGAGAGATTCTGCCATTGCAAAAACGGCCTTGGCCACATCTGTTCCTTCGGCAAATCGTTGCAGCGGTGTATTTTCCAATTGGTTTTTCAAAAATTCGGGGTCAAAATTTTTGGTATACTCACCCTCTACAAATCCGGGTGATACAGAAACAACTCTAATTTTTGGTGCCAAGGCTCTTGCCAGTGAACGTGTCATGGAATCCAAAGCTGCTTTGGATGCACAATAGGCCACATTGCTACCAATGCCATAGATCCCGGCGATGGATGAAATATTGACCACCAGGGCAGATTTACCACCAGCCGAGGCTGCATTTTCAAGCAAAGGCCGCATGGCCCTCACCATAGCAAAGGAACCTCTGAAATTGGTTTGCATGATTTTGTCAATCCATTCATCGGTAAGGGCCTCCAGATCATCGTGGGGTACCGGCGTGGTAATGCCTGCATTATTGACCAGTACATCCAGATGACCAAAATTATCCTGCACCAGATCGGTCAGTTGTTTCACCGCATGGCCATCTGTGGAGGGAGCCCGCATAAGGGCATGGCCGGTTCCTGGCAGAGAGCTCAGCAATTTTTCGGCTTTAAGGTGATTGGAATGATAGGTAGCAATTACTACATACCCGTTTTCCGCGAATATTTTACATATCGCCGATCCAATCTCTCCTGTTCCACCTGTAACCAGTACTGTTTTCATTGTCATACCATGCTGGATATATTTTTTGCTATTTCAGGTTATTTTTTACTAAACCTTCTTACCCGAATATCCGCCTGCTCTTTATGCCCGGCAAAATTTTCAATTTCGCAAAGTCTGGAACAGTATTCACCGATCAGGACAGAAGCCTCCGGTGTTCTTATTTCCTGATACGTGCAGGTTTTCATAAACTTACCTACCCATAAACCACCCGTATATTTTGCTCCATGTTTGGTGGGTAATGTATGATTGGTGCCAATCACCTTATCCCCATAGGCCACATTGGTGTATTTGCCCAGAAACAAGGCTCCGTAATTCGTCATTTTTTCCAGAAAATACCGTGGATCTGCTGTCATTACCTGCACGTGTTCGCTGGCTATACGGTCTGCCTCTTCCACCATTTCTTCCAGGCTGTCTACCACAATCACCTGACCATAATTTTTCCAGGCAATGGCTGCCACATCGGCGGTAGGCAGGGTTTGCAGTTGTCTTTCTACTTCCAGGAGGGTTTCCCGACCCAATTGCTCACTGTTAGTCAGTAATATGGCCGGTGAACCTGGGCCGTGCTCGGCCTGACCAAGCAGGTCTGTGGCACAGATTTCGGCATCGCTGGTCTCATCGGCAATCACCAGCGTTTCGGTGGGTCCCGCCAGCAGGTCTATCCCAATTTTTCCGAATAGCTGACGTTTGGCCTCGGCCACATAGGCATTCCCGGGGCCTACCACCATATCTACTTTTTCAATGCTTTCGGTGCCCAGGGCCATGGCCGCAATCGCAGGCACTCCGCCCAGCAAATAAATTTCATCGGCACCTGCCAGATGCATGGCAGCAACCGTTTCTGCCGGAATCTGCCCCTTGATGGGTGGAGTGAATGCAATGACCCGCTTCACTCCGGCCACTTTGGCCGTCAAAACGCTCATATGAGCCGATGCCACCATGGGGTATCTGCCGCCCGGAATGTAACAGCCCACAGAATTGACCGGGATGTTCTTATGACCCAGAAAAACACCTGGCAAGGTTTCCACCTCCAGATCTTTCAGGGCATTTTTCTGGTGCATGGCGAAATTCCTGATCTGGCTTTGAGCAAACCGGATATCTTCGAGAGTTTGAGAAGAAACCGAGGCTACGATTTTATCAATTTCCTGAGCAGACAGCCTGAAACTTTCCGGCGACCAGTTGTCAAATCGTTCGGAGATGGCCCGCACCGCGGCATCGCCACCCGCACTTACTTCGTCAATAAGGCCCTCCACGGCTTCCCTTACCCTCTTATCCTGGGTGTCAGCTTCGAAAAGTCCGATGGCCTCCTTTAATATTTTCTTCATCTGAAAACCAGCTTTTCTTTATTATGCCTTAATTTTTTTCTCGATCCAGTCATACATCCTGAATGATTTCGTGAAGTCGTCAATCTGGCAATGTGCCGAGCCACTCTCTCCTGCAGGAATTACCTCCAGAATGTGCTCGCAGGTGAGGGCTTCTTTTACCTTATACGCATGTTCCACAAAATTCTGGCGGTCATCTCCCCCATGAAGGATGTATGTGGGGGAGGTGATTTTTCCGGCAACTCCTTCGAGGGTAAATTGCTTCAATTTTTCGCGGGCATCGGTCATATTTTGGGCACCCACAATATGCTGCACGATATCCGCCAGCGGGTGATTATCTGGTCTGCCTGCCCAGACATCATAGTATGACCAGACTGCTCCGAAAATCATACAGACTTTAAAACGGGGCTCAAAAGCTGCACATCTGGCCGCCATATATCCTCCCATAGAAACAGCACCTACACCGATTCGGCTGATGTCAATAGCTTCCTTAAGATGTTCAATGCTCCAGTCGAGCACCGCGGTGCCCACCACATTGTAATCATAGCGGGTGAGCATATGATTCATTCTGAGCGTATAACCCTGACCCGGACCATCCATGGCCAGCAGGGCGATACCCCGCTCATTGAGGTGCTGGGCAATGCCAAAATAGAGCTCTTCGGCCAGGCTATCGAGACCTCCGAAAAATACCATCATCGGTGGATTTTTAACCCCTGCCGGAGCAAATAGATACCCAGGCAGAAAAGAGCCTTCAAACGGTATTTCTACCTCTTTTACCGGTGTGTCAAAACGTGCCACCGCTTTTTTGAAGGCATCCCGGCATTTATTGTAATAATGCAATTTCCGATCATCACCCAGTTTTAGGAAAAACTCAGATGTCCGTAGGTAATTGAATGCCCTTAGGTAGGTTCTTCGTGCCGACACGTCGTGGCCCTTGCCGGCGTAGTCTTCGGCCAGGTCATAGACTTTATTGCCCATTTTGGCCCAGGCGTTGTGAAAACTCTCGCGGTCTGCCGGGTCTATTTCGCTGGCCACTTGCAGGCATTCGGCAAATTCACCGCCACCGTAGTGAGCCTGCGTGAGGGCTCTGTTTAACTGATACGAAGGCATATACTGCCCCGGATAATAATGCCACATTTTTTCTTCTGTTTGTTTCTGCTTCGTTACTCTTATTTTCCTGGAATATCCACGGGTTTTATGCCACCGGCATTTCCTGTTTCTGCTGCATTTTTCAACGGATTATTGTCTCCCCAGGCATCGTTCGGATTGTCCTTTATATAATGTACGTCTGGTCCGTGGTCGGGTGCGAAAATCAGACGGGCACAGGCGTAGTATTCGAGTAATATTCCGGTGTAAGGTTCCATGATGTAGAAAAAGAAACCTTCGTCTGCTTTATGACGTGTAGGCCCTCCCCAATAACTCCTGTACCCTTTTTCATTGAACCAGTCGAGTGCCAGCAGCACTTCCTCACGGCTGTCCACATTATAGCACAGGTGATTTGCCAACCCTTGCCCCGGTTGGATATTGGGATCGGAGAATATGGCAATGTCATGGGATAAATTTCCGGTGGTCCACAGTCCGCCTACCGGTGGTTTTTCGTCATCAAAACGTACCTCATCCGGGTTTTTAAGTCCCATAGCCTGCCAGAAGGATTTTTCTTTGGCGTATTGACCCAAAGATACCAGATAGGTAAAGTGGTCTATTCTTCGGGGATTTGCACCTCTACGCCGGTTACTGGAGTACCTGTCAATATAAACACTCGCCCTTTCTCCGGTTTCACGTAACCAGGTCACATCCCAGAATACCTCATGCTGATGCCCGTCAGGTGATTTAAATCGGTAAGCTTTTCCACGGCCCTTGTCTGCCTCTACCCAGCCTTCGCCGGCACCATTTCTTTCCAGGAAAGCCACGCATTCTTCCAGGGCCTCGGGACTATCTGCCCGCCAGCCGATGGTTCCAAGCCCCGGTTTGTCAGACTGTGTTATTTTCAGCGTGTAGAGAAAGTAATCACCCCAAGCTCGCAGATACACGGAGTTATCGTCTCGGGCTGTTATATCAAGGCCTACTATTTCATCGTAAAATTTCAGGGTTTCTTCCAGATTGGTGCTCAGCAGTTCCACATGAGCCATCTGAGAAAGATAATGCGGGTTTTTGGCCATTACTGTCTTTTGTTTTTGCAAGAATTAATGTTACAAATTTAAGACAGTGACAGCCGCTATTATTGTCACAATTTAGTTAATACTATGCAAAATCCGATAATCTTGCCGGGAGCTGCTACTTTCTGATCTTTCGTGATGTCTGAAAATTACCCTCCTTGAACGGGTTCAGTTACCTCAATCTGCTCTGGCTAATACGGCACCTTATTGTCCGAATTTCCCTTCCAGCAACTCTTTCTCGGTGAATACGCCTGAGGCTGGTTTTTCTTCTCTAAGCTTTTTGACAGTAGCCGCATTAATCCGTTGCATATTCACGGCAAAGGCATTCTGGAGGTATTGAACAATATCCACCACATCCTGATCAGAAATATCTGTATTGTTTAAGAGACCGGGCATATCATTATTCAGCTGATAAAGCTGGCCGTTCACATGAAGCGGACCGCTTATTCCATGAAGTATAATGGCCGCCAGTCTGTTGACAGAGCCATTTACGTATTCCGAATTTTTTAGCGGAGGTGCCAGATCGGCTATTCCTGAACCATCGGCTCCATGGCAGGCTCCGCAAATCGTTCTGAAAAGCTTAAGGCCGTTTGTTCGACCGTCGTCTTTCTTTGATTCTACCAGATAGATGGAATTTTTCTCATTCTTCTCCCGGTTTTTCAGGCTTAATTCCAGCATGCCTTTCAGTTCTTTTCCGGGTGCTTTGGTGTCAAGATATTCCTTTTCCAGACCTTCCAGGCTGCTTATCACGGCCTCCTGTACTATTTTATCTTCGGGATATCTCTCCGAAATTGTTTCGAGCAGGGGAAGAAAAATTTCCTTGTCGGCTTTCATCCAGCTATGCAGAGAGGCCGCCAGATAGAGATCGGTGAACGCGTTATTCAGAGCAAGTATTTCTTTTGACTTTTCTGACATGGCCAGGCTATTTTCAGAGGAAGCGTATGCCTCCATCAAGCGAAGAATATGCACTTTGGATGACATTCCTTTGCTTTCTGACAATAAAGCGGAAAGCTGGCTGAAGTCAAGAAGCTGCAGGCCTTCCAGGGTATAAAGAGCATGCAAGGCCGAAACATCTTCTGAAACGGCGAGCTTCCAAAGTTCTTGTTTTAATGATTTGGCCTTACGTTGTATGAGGATTTGCTGTGCCCGGTCCCGCAACCAGCCATTCTCGTTTTTCAGAAGATTAACCAATTCTTTGGAAGAGATTTTTGACAGGTCCGGAATCGCTTTTTGAGCTGCATTTTTACTTGCAACTTTGAGTATACGACCCTGATGCTGCAGCGTATCCAGCTTTCTATCTCCCAGAAGTTTAGTGAGGTATTGTGAGATAAACGCCTTATGCTGAATAATACCCCGGTGCATATCCACGATATACATGGCCCCATCCGGCCCATTGAACAGGTTTACGGGTCTGAAACCTTCGTCTGTAGATGCGATGAACTCTTTGTTATCCCAGGCCTGCTCAGCTATGGTTTGAGTAGGCTCAAAGGTTAGGAGATTGCGTTTGATGAGATTAGCCTCTGGTACACATACGAAAACGTTCTGATCGTATTCCTGTGGGAAAGTACCACCCCGATACACGAGTGGTCCACAGGAGGCGGTTACTTCATTGAGCAGGCCCTGATCGTTCAGCACCCCTTTTATATAGCCACGGTTAACGGCGGTGGCGTGAAGCGGATAGACCTTGTTGTTTCGGGTGAGTGTCTGGCTTACTGCATATTTGGGTTTGTAAAACGGATTTTTAATTACTGAATTTGGCAACACATGGTCGCCTTGTAATTGTACAGAGTTGTTGTTAGTATAGAGGCGACCGAAATTGTCATGCGAGATGCCCCATTGCCCGCGGTAGGAGGTAGGCTCTTTCAGCCATTTTCCATTGAGCAGCCGGTAACGGTAATTGGTATTGGCATTATAAATCCAGTTGTCGATGTTCAGCATGAGGCCGTTTGGCTGATGCTCCACATTGCCTGCTTCGGCGTAAACAGGGTCAACCAACACTT
This sequence comes from uncultured Cytophagaceae bacterium, assembly GCA_966250325.1. Taxonomy (GTDB): domain Bacteria; phylum Bacteroidota; class Bacteroidia; order Cytophagales; family Spirosomataceae; genus Jiulongibacter. Next base: position 19,129 of record CBINGY010000023.1, read on the forward strand.
TTTTGCCCGGCTTGTCATTCTTTATTTTGACATAATACAGGGCGGGGCCATCTGTATAAAGCAGGCCGCCGTAGGCATGAGCAATGGCCCGTGGTAAAACTAAACCTTCCAAAAATACCTTTGAGTGATCTACTAAACCATCTTTATCGAGATCTTCCAGAATGGTAATTCTGCCATTGGGTTCTTCTTCGCCAATACCCTCCAGATTGGGCATGTAGCCCCGCATTTCAACCACCCACATGCGTCCCTTGTCATCGAAATCCATGGTAACCGGTGCCTCGAAATGGGGGTCTGAGGCCACCACGCTCAGGTTAAATCCTTCCTCAACGACGTAATCATCCAGCGAAAATGTTGGCTCATCGAAGTAAATACGAGCCATGAAAGAAAAGAGGAGAAGCGTTAATACCGGCAGTATTACTTTTGCAAAAGTTCGCATATTCATTGTCAGGAGGGCTTTGGCGTTTGAATTAGAACGGTAAAGATACTAACCCATTGTTTGCGAATTATTGCCGTTTCTGGTGAAAATATGAAGTTTTTGCTTGATGAAAAGGAAGTAGATGAAGGTGAGGAAACCGACTGCTTATGCCCTGCCAAACAGATTAATCTTTCCCGGGATGCTTGTTGACCGAGCCATAAATTATCAAATCTTTTGCCATTTATCTGAAATGCATAACATATTCCGGTTTCAGATATCCGAATCATTTTGGGCGATTTTAAGCAAAAACCCGGTAAAAGCCCTCAGGAGTGGTGGAGCGTGAATTGAATTTTATGCCACAAATTCACGAATCAGGCAGGAATTGAATTCGTTCTAAATCGCGTATTCGTGGCATTTTAATTTTCTTGAACCTGAACAACCTGTTGCTTATATGTTTTCAGGCTGATCTGCATTCATAAACGGCTGATTATAGTATCTCTTGCCGGTGCTTTTGTACAGGGCATTGGCCACCGCACCGAAAACTGGCGGGAAGGGTGGCTCGCCCAGGCCGGTAGGGTCTATGTCATTCTGCACAAAATGAACATCGATTTTCTTCGGGGCTTCGTTATGACGAATCATGCGGTAGGTGTCAAAATTCTTATGGTCTGTCACTCCATTATTGAAAGTCATAGTTCCATAAAATGACTGGCCGATACCATCTACCACCGCTCCTTGTACCATGTTTGCTGCGGCATCTGGATTTACCACCACACCGCAATCTACCGCACTGGTAACCTGCTCCACATACGGTTGGCCATCCCGCTCTGTCATATCTACCACATGGGCTGCATAGGAATTATGGCAGAAATACGCCGCTACGCCACGTTTTTTGCCGGCGTTTTCAGCTTTGCCCCAGCCAGATTTCTCCCTTACGAGCTCCAGCACACTGGCATATCGTGCGGCATCATAATCGTTATTTTTGCCCACGGGGTTTTCTTTGGCTCGTTTTAGCAGGTCCAGTCTCATTGTTATAGGGTCTTTGCCCATGGCCTCTGCCACTTCATCCAGAAACGACTGCTCTGCAGCTGCGTTGAAGTTTGACCGCGGAGCACGAAACGCCCCAATGGTAATGTTGGAAGGTGCCTCAAAGCTCTCTGCCAGATAATTATCCAGAGCCCCCGCAGGGAAGCGATTGGCGTGTATGGGGCTCTCTGGCACACCTCCGCCTTTTACATGAAAACCTATAAGATTTTTATTGGCATCCAAAGCCGCACGGTAGGTAGCAGTGTACATAGGCCGGTAGATTCCGTAGCTCATGTCGTCTTCCCGTGTGTAAATTAATTTCACCGGTGCTTTCACTTTTTGCGAGATACGGGCCACCTCATACATGTATTGTGCATAAGCCCTGCGGCCAAATCCTCCACCCATTCGGGTCAGCTGAATTTCAATTTTATCTGCCGGCAGGTTTAGCAATTTCGCCAGTGTAGGCTCTGCCCAGCCGGGTGCCTGAATTGGACCTGCCACCAGGGCTTTATCTTCCTGCACATGGGCAAAGAAATTCATTGGCTCCATGCAGTTATGAGCCAGAAAGGGGGCGTTATAGGTACGCTCTATCACCAGAGCAGCATTTTTAAACGCAGTTTCCGGGTCTCCGTCTTTGCGAAGCTGCTGAGGTTTTGCGGCGGCTTCTTCCAGCATTGAAAAGTGTGAGCTGGTACTTTCCAGTGCACCGGGCACAGTCACTTCCCGTGCACCTCCTCTGCCCATCATCATTTGTTTGTGTTCACCTTTAGGTTCCCACTGTAGTTTGAGCTTTTTGCGGGCATTCATCACTTCCCAGGTGCTGTTTCCTACCACGGCCACCAGCTCATTGAAGCTGCGGGTATCAAAACCTCCCTGTTCAAAATTATCATCGTATAGCTTAAAGCTGAATACGTCTTTGATGCCCGGCATTTTCAAGGTTTGCGAGGCATCCAGCGATTTGAGGGTCATGCCAAAGGCCGGCGGATGCTGAATCATAGCAATAAGCATTCCTGGCTGCTGATAGTCTATCCCAAACAAAGGCTTGCCGGTTACCACCTTTTTCCCTTCAACGTTTCGCTGCGGTTTGCTCACAATCTTAAAGTCTGCGGGCGATTTGAGCTTGAGGTCTTTGGATATAGGAAGCGTAGCGGCTTTTCCGGCCATTTCTCCATAGGTAGCTTTTTTGCTTCCTGATGTGAGTGTACCCTTTGATGCCTTCACCTGATCTGCCGAAACGCCCCAGGTTTGTGCTGCTGCTTCTTTAAGCATTTGCCGTGCAGCGGCACCGGCTTCACGCAGGGGTTTCCAGTACATTCGCACCGAGTTGCTACCACCGGTAAACTGCGGGCCCAGCTTGGTAGTATCATGAGGACCCATTTCTACAATTACTTTTTCCCAGTCTATTTCCAGTTCCTCTGCCACAATCATGGGTAAGGAGGTCATTACGTTTTGACCAAATTCGGGATTGGGGTTCAAAATTTTGATGACGTTATCCGATGTTATTTTGATGTAGCCGGTCAGTTCGTGCCAGGTTTCTGCCAGGTTTTCTGCCAGACCATCAGCCGCATTAGCCTGTGTAAACCAATTGAAGCTAAGCATCAAACCTCCACCAGCCAAAGCACTGGATTTCAGAAAAGATCTTCTGTCTAATGATTTATTTTTAGTTTCCATAATCTTTCAGGTTTGAGTTTATTTCGCTGCAGCGGTTTTGATGGCCTCTTTGATTCTCAGGTAGGTTCCGCAACGGCAAATATTGCCACTCATGGTAGCTTCAATTTCTTCATCACTTGGGTTCGGATTGTTTTTCAACAATGACACCGCAGCCATAATCTGCCCTCCCTGGCAATAGCCGCATTGAGCCACGTCATGCTCCAGCCAGGCTTCCTGTACCGGATGATCGCCGTTTTCAGAAAGGCCTTCAATGGTCGTAATTTCCTGATTTCCGATGGAAGAAACCGGAAGCATGCACGAGCGTACTGCCATGCCATTCAGGTGTATGGTACAGGCACCGCATTGAGCTATTCCGCAGCCGTATTTGGTGCCCACCAGATTCAGGTGGTCTCTCAGCACCCACAGAATGGGGGTATTGGCATCCACATCTACCTCTCGCGTTTTGCCATTAATTTTCAGTTTGTACTTTGCCATAATATCTGCCATTTAAGCTTGCAATTTCTATTTTATTGATCTAAAATCCCTACGGGATTCAAACGGATACTTATTAAATTCAAACAATCAACTCAGTTGACTCATATACGGCTGATGATTAAAACGTTTGCCTGTGGCCCGGTAAAGTGAATTGGCCACCGCAGCAAAAACCGGCGGGAAGGCCGGTTCGCCCATACCTGTAGGGTCAAAATCATTTTCTACGAAATATACTTCAATGGATTTCGGAGCTTCGTTCATTCTGATCATGCGATATTGATCAAAATTCTGCTGCTCTGTAGCCCCATTATTGAAGGTCAACTTGCCATAAAGGGCATTTCCCAGAGCATCAACAATAGCTCCCTCTGCCAGATTTCTGGCTCCATCCGGATTGATGACCAGTCCGCAATCGATGCCACAGATTACTTTATTCACCACCGGATTTCCATCCTGAATGGCGATATCTGCCACTATAGCCGCATAGGTATTATGACAAAAATAGGCCGCCACTCCCGGATTTTTCAATGCGTTCCAATTCGCTTTCTCCTTGATTAACTGAAGTACGCCGGCCATCCGATCTGCGTCATACTCATTGTTTTTCCCAACCGGATTATCCTTTGCCTTTTGCAATAACTCCAGCCGGAAATCGATGGGGTCCTTACCAGCAGCCTCGGCCACCTCATCCAGAAAAGATTGCTCTGCAGCGGCATTGAAATTGGAACGTGGAGCCCGAAATGAACCCGTTGTGATATTCGAAGGAATTTCCCAATCTTCAGCTAAATAATTACTTACTGCCCCCGCCGGAAAACGATTCTCATGAAGCGGCGACTCCGGGTTTCCACCCATATTCACCCGAAAACCCACCAGCTGATTATCTGCATCCAGGGCCGCCTGATATTTCGCGTAATACGTTGACCGGTAAATTCCGGAGGTCATATCGTCTTCCCGGGAATAGATCAACTTCACCGGGGCCTTAACTTTCTGAGAAATCAAGGCTGCTTCAATGGCCCAGTGAGCATAGGACCGTCGGCCATATCCGCCACCGAGTCGCGTCATTTTGAACTCTATTTTTTCCAGAGGCACGCCCAATCTTGCAGATAAAGCCTGCTCCGTTAATTCAGGTTTCTGAAGTGGGCCAATCATCTCAATTTTGTCTTCCCTCACATCGGCAAAGAAATTCATAGGTTCCATGCAATTGTGAGCCAGGAAGGGAGCCGAATATTCAGCTTCCACCATTTTGGCGGCATTCCGGAAAGCCAGATCAATATCTCCATCCTTTCTTTTAATTCTGGCAGGCTCAGAAGCCTTCTTCCGCATTTCGGACATGCTGCTGTCTGTACTTTCCAAACCTGCCGGAACCGCCACCGTTGCCTTGCTTCCGTTCATATTGCGTTGAAATGTGTACGTTTCAAAAAGCTCCCAGTTGACCTGCAGAGATTTTTTAGCTTTCATTACCGACCAGGTATCGTCTCCAACAATGGCAATTACTTCATTGAAAGTGGTGGTGTCAAAGAAGGAACGTTCGTATTCTTCGATGAATAGTTTGATGTCAAAAACATCCACAATGCCCTTCATTTTTTTGACAGAATTCGCATCATACGATTTGAGTTTCATGCCAAAAGCTGGTGGATGGACAATCATAGCGATTTTCATTCCCGGCCTCATTGTGTCAATGCCATAGAGGGGTTTTCCTGTCACCATGTTTTTACCCTCCACGTTTTTTACCGAAGTGCCGATGATATGGAAAGCCGACTTACTTTTTAGTTTAACATCGTTCGGCACGTTCAGAGAAGCGGCCAGGGATGACATCTCTCCATAACTTGCCTTCTGTCCGGATTTTGTATGGAGCAGAACCCCTTTGGCAGTTGAGATTTCTGAAACAGGCACCTGCCATTTCTGGGCGGCGGCTTCCACCAGCATTTGCCGGGCAGTGGCTCCGGCCGTTCTTAATAGTTTCCATCCCTGGCGAATGGCCTGTGAGCCCCCGATAAACTGTCGGGTGAAATGTTTGGTATCCAGATCTGCCTGCTGAACAACCACTTGTGCCCAGTCGGCGTCCAATTCATCCGCCACGATCATCGGCATGGAAGTCTTCACATTTTGTCCACCCTCCGGATTGGGTGACATGATCTGAATGACATTATCGGGTGTGATTTTGACGAAGGAATTAAACTCAAGAAATTCTTTTTGACCGGTAAGCTCGTTTTTAACAGCCTTTGCGGAATGCCAGGAGAAATTAAGGAGCATTCCTCCGCCTACAAGGGAGCTGACTTTAAGAAAAGAACGTCTGTCCAGCGATTTTTTCGTCATTAGGGGGTTGATGTATAAGAACCCTAATTTAATCAATTCCAGGTAGTTAGGACTTATGAAAAACAAACAATTCTAATTTTGATCAGCTTATGTTGTTCTGTTTAGCCATGAATACATAGGTGCATCGGCTAATTCCTGGCAGATTACTTTTGAAATCCATAGGTATTCAGCTCTTCAAATCCACTACAAACCGATACCTCACATCGTTTTTCCCCAGCCGGTCAAAGGCCTCATTGATTTGGCTTGGCTTAATAATTTCAATTTCAGCTGTAATACCATGGTCTGCACAAAAATCCAGTACTTCCTGTGTTTCAGCGATCCCTCCGATATTGGACCCGGAGAAGCTTTTGCGGCCATTAACCACATGAAATGCACCCACTTCCATAGGCTCTGCGGGCAAACCAACCAAGACCAGAGAGCCATCCACTTTCAGGAGATCCAAATACGTATTTATGTCATGTTCTCCGGAAACTGTATCTAAAATCAAATCTTGTTTGGGACAGTTTTTCATTTGAGCCTTGTCAGTAGAAACTACTACATGTTGGGCACCAAGTTTCAAGGCATCTTCCGTTTTATCTCTTGAAGTCGTAAAAACAGTTACTTCTGCTCCCATGGCCCTGGCAATCTTGATACCCATGTGACCCAAGCCGCCCAATCCCAAAATTCCGACCTTCTTGCCCGGACCTGCCTTCCAATGTTTCAGAGGAGAATAAACCGTAATTCCGGCACAAAGAATGGGAGCCGAAGATGGCAAATTAAGGCTTTCGGGGATATGGACAACGTAGTTTTCATCTACCACAATACTCTCAGAAAAACCTCCATAGGTTATTCCGCCATGTTTTTTATCCGGAGAGTTAAAGACAACGGTCCAACCACTTTCACAAAACTGCTCGTTGCCTTCATGGCAATGATTGCATACCCGGCAGCTATCCACAATACATCCCATACCGGCCAGATCTCCCAGTTTAAACCTGGAAACGTCCTTGCCAATAGCAGTTATTTTGCCAACAATCTCATGCCCGGGAACGATAGGATAGGTGGTGCCCCCCCAATCATTACGAACTGCGTGCAGGTCTGAGTGGCAGATACCGCAATAGAGAATTTCCAGTTGGACATCCGATGGTGTAAGTGCCCTACGCTGGATGGACAATGGTTCTACAGGTGAAGAAGCCGAAGAAGCCCCGTAAGCATTGGTTTTTTGTATAGCCATAATTGGATAGTTTAGGTCAATCAGCCGGTAATTCAAAACGAACATTCACATCACCGTTTCCAAGAGCAGCAGTGAGGCCGTCAATATTTTCAATTTTGCCAATTTGGGTATAACTGTATGACGTGTTAAATCCTTTGTAAAATAAGACCAATGTAGCGGATCCGAACATCATTAAATCACCGGCTTCAATGCGGGCAGGTATGGAAGCCTGCGTAGGAACACCTTTAGGAAGCTGAGCAAACTTCTCGTTATTATTGAGCTCTTTCATCATGAGGGTAAGTGGTAGCTGAGCCGCAAAAGATTTGGCGGCAGCATTATCTTCAAGGGTCACCTGAAAAGATTTGTTTCCTACCTGCACTAGTATGCTACGTGTAACTGTGGGATAATCAGATATTCTCATCGCTGGTTTGGTTTGATCAAAAATACATTCTGAATTACATGCAAAGGAAATACTTACAGAAATTGCAAGAAACATTACGATTGATTTCATCCGATTAAGTGTTTGAAGTTTCGGGAAATGGAATGTCAATTTCCCGAATTTGGCTTATACTACTTGACTTTTCCATAGGTTCATCTTGCTCAAGGAGTTGGAGGTGTCCTGTTCATAAACCGAAAAAAACTGTACGTGATTGTTACATTCCACATAAAATTCTGATTACCCGGCACATTTGATTTGAATGTTTGGTTGATGGTGGAACCAAGACTAAACGGATATTTCTTATGAGCCAAAACACCTGTAACTGTCAGATAATCACCTCGATATCCATCTGTGTATAAGAAAAATACAGAAGGAAAAACATTGAATTGGAGGGACTTACTTACATCGATATTACTAATTGCAGTATTCAAAAACAAAACCCTAGTAGTTTGAGGTCCATGGCTCTGTAATCCATGCCCTTCCAAATACATTGCACTTAGGCCCACTTTTTTGCTTACTTGATAGCTCGGTACAAGCTCAAAAGCCCCGAAGCGTAACATTTCAGTAATTTCTTTTGTAACTCCGTCCGCTATTTCATTTCTTCTGATAAGTGTAAAGGCCGGGTGTACTCCCGCCCGAAGACCCAATTTTTCTTTATCAACTACTCTATATCTAAACCACCAGAGCATACCGCCTTTGGTGGCATCAGGTACCAGCCGAATATCCGGCTCAAAGCTGAAACGTTTCTTTTTCCAAGCTAAATTGATAATGGCTGCCGGGCTATTTAATGAGAAGGTAGGTATGATAGAAAACCCATTATTCGTAAGGCCTATGGAGCCTGTGAATAGAGTGGTGTCACGCTGGGCCTTAGTATTGTATCCAAAAAGTATAAAAATGATGACAAAAGTCTTTCCTAAACACATAAAATTCAGAATATAGTTTTTGCTACAAAACTACATGTCCTTCATGCAGACTTACTTATACTTTTTACGGTTTTACCTACCAATTTCAACGACAGACTTTTTCAGCACACGGGGCTTTAATACATTTGTTTATGTTGATTTTCGAAGACATTAAATCGTACAGCAGTTTCTTTAACAACAAAGTGCTGCATCCTCTTGTAAACCTTGTTGACCTCAATAAGGCGGCTCCTTTTCCGCGAACAAGGCTACGCATTGATTTTTATGCGATATTTATCAAAGATGTGCTTTGTGGAGAGTTGAGGTACGGAAATAAATCTTACGATTATTCCGAGGGTTCTATGGTTTTCATTGGCCCGGGTCAAATCATCAGCAGCGAGCCGGAAGGAGAGATACATCAGCCCTATGGAACAGCCTTAATCTTTCATCCAGACCTATTGGCTGGTACACCACTGGCAAAGAAAATACATGATTACAATTTCTTTAACTATGAATTGAGCGAGTCCTTGCACCTTTCAGAAAAGGAGCGAAAACAGATAGAAAACTGCTACGAAAATATTGTATCCGAAATAAATCAAAATATAGATAAACACAGCAAACAGCTCATCATAGCCAATATAGAGCTTCTTCTGAAATATTGTGGCCGTTTCTACGATCGGCAGTTTATCACCCGTGAACATGTGAATGTCGGCTTATTGGAGCAATTTGAAAGCCTACTTAAGGCCTATCTGCAAAGTCCACAGCTTAAAGATTATGGCATCCCAACAGTAGCTTATTTTGCCGAAAAGCTTCACTTAACTCCAAATTACTTTGGTGATTTGGTCAAAAAAGAAACCGGCAAAACAGTTCTTGAATTTATTCATGGTAAACTGATGGATATGGCCAAAGATTATGTTTTAGATCCTAATAAATCGATAAGTGAAATATCCTATGAATTAGGTTTCAAATATCCTCAGCATTTTACTCGTCTTTTTAAGCAAAAAGTGGGCTTGAGCCCACTGGATTGGCGTGGGGTGAATTGAGTTTTGTTGACACGAATGCCCTAAGGATACGCGAATTATTCGTGTCGAATTCGTGCATTCGTGGCTTCTCTTTCAATACACTATCCTCTTCGACTTTAGCTTTAATTCTCCGAAATTGACGAGAAGGGCCAGATTCAGACCAGAGACTTTGAGGTAATTTATACACTGTGCAGTAAACTCCTCACATAGTGCTGAGACTCCCTTTACTTCCAGAATGATTTTGTCAAAGACCACGAAATCTGCGTAAAAATGATGGGGTAATATGATTTCCTTATAATTGACTTTGTATTGCTTTTCCCGTTCGAAAGGTATTCCAGCAAGTTTAAACTCATATTCCAGAGCGTCTTTATAGACAATTTCAGCAAAGCCGGCACCCAACTGATTGTGGACTTCCATACACTTTCCTATAATCTGGTAGGACTCATCTTTGTGAATTAGTTGCATGTTGAAATTTGTAGGTTGTGAATCCGAAAATAGTTATTTCATGGATAGTTTTTGCCACGAATGCACGAATTTTAACACGAATGGTATTCGTGCCATGTTCGTGCATCCGTGTCATGCAAAGGCGATTGTCGGACACTTTTGCCACGAATCCGCTAATTTTAACACGAATGGTATTCGTGCCATGTTCGTGCATTCGTGGCATGCAAAGCCGATTGTCGTACACTTTTGCCACGAATCCGCTAATTTTAACACGAATGGTATTCGTGCCATGTTCGTGCATCCGTGGCATGCAAAGCCGATTGTCGTACAATGACGCATCAAATACGAGCCAATGGCGTATGAAATACTTTGCCTAAATTTGATTTCATTTTTTTAAGCTGATAGTGTTGCAGCGAATTTGAAACCAGCCAAATGACACAGCCGGAACTCGGTAATAAAGTTTCATCCTTACGTTTAGCTAAAGGTCTCACGCAGACAGAGCTGGCAGAGTGCTGCAGCTTGAGTCTGCGTACCATTCAGCGGATTGAATCTGCAGAGGTATTGCCACGTGCCTATACCGTAAGACAGATTTTTGAGGCCCTGGGCGAGAGTAATTATTTCGATCCGACCCCGGCAAACAAGTCATTTAAAAACTGGTTCTCCGATATCAATCGTTCGTTACACCTAACTTCGAAAAAAATGAGAATCATTGTTGCTTTTTCTATTCTGGCAGGTTCCCTGGGATTATTATTTTTTGGTATTTCAGACTACTTCAAAACCAAAAACTACAGTCGAAATGGAGCCGGACTTCAGGAAATAAGTTTTGATATGATTTCCCGCTTTAATGCCGGTGAAATTAAAGAAATCGGAGAAATTTACCTCAATACCGCCACGCTTATGCCTGTCAATGGTGAGGCTATTCATGGCAGGGAAAAGATCATGGCTTACTATCAGGTAGTTTATGATTCAGGTTTCCGTCTTGTCTCTGATAAGATCAATTCGCTTCAAATAACAGACTCGGTGGCTACTGAAACAGGCAGCTGGAAAGGCTGGAACAAGCAGTCCTTTGAAGGCTCGTATATGGCTCAATGGAAAAAGGTGGATGGTAAGTGGTATATTGAAAATTATATGACCAATTATAGCGAGGAGTACTAAACCGGGGATTGAAATTTCCGTTCGAATCCGTTGTATAGAATCTTCTTTCTATGGAGAAAGTGCATGGCCAAAGGTAATTCCTATGCTTCCCGGATTAATTTCTGACACTTCAAGTCCGGGCTTTCTTTTTACCAAACAAAGATTTCTCACACCTGATGCCGGTCATTTGCAGTATCCCATGGGTTGCTTACAAAATTCAAGCTGCCCTAAACCCTGAAGGACTCATTTCGGCGTGTTTCCGGAAAAAATAATTGAAATGCGTTACTTCATTGAAACCAAGGGCATATGCAATCTCAGAAATATTCCATTTGCTTTGTTTGAGCATAATTTTTGCTTCCTGAACCAACCGATCTGCGATCACCTGAGAAGTGGTTTTGCCACAAACTTCTTTAACGGCTCTGTTCAGGTGATTTACGTGTACATTGAGCTGCTCTGCAAACTGAGAAGGGCTTCGTAGCCTCAGTGTGGTGTAATTCTCATCGATCGGAAACTGCCTTTCCAGCAATTCTAAAAATAGCCAGTGGATTCGTTGTGAGGCATTTATGGGAAGTTTTCTGATGTAGGTAGATTCACGGGTTTTCATCGCAAAATGAATGAGCTCATAAATCTGGTTTCTGATCACATCGTATTTATGGATGTAATCAGACTTGAGCTCAGCGTCAATTTTCTGAAAAACAAGGTTCAGCTCGTCAAATTCCTGATCGGTCAAATCAAAAACATGGGTACCCGTCGGCTGGAATACTTCGTACTTTAGCAAATTACCAAACTGACTGAAATATTCGGCATTAAACACCACATAATAGCCGGAAACCTGCTCCTCAAAATGCTCCCATTTGTAAGGAATAAACGGATTGGAAAAGACCAGAGCCTGTTTCTCAAACTGATAGACCTTATCTGCATAGTGGATGCGGCTTCCTCCCCGGCATAAAGTCGCTTTGAAAAAATCGCGTCTTCGGTAGGGCACCGGTTTGCCTTCGGGATGCGGCAGCCGGAAAATGTTGACATGGCCGATGTCTTTACTCAGACTTTCGGGTATCCAGTCAAACTTACGCTGATAAAATTCTTCCAAAGACTCGGGCGTGTTCATACTCAGAATTTAAAGTTTACTCCCATGCTCCAGACGAAATCGTCTCCGGGAATCTCAGATTTGATTTTATAGGTCATCATGTTGGATAGATATACCGGGAAGTCTATGATGTTCAGGGTGGTGCTTTCACTCACATATACTCCCGGCGATTCTTCAATCTTCAAATAAAATACCTGCGGATTAAAATTGAGGTAGAACTTCTTTGCCAGATTCAGATTTGAAAACGAAGGCTGCACCGAAACGAAGTCGCTGGCACGGGCTCCGTAGTTATCCAGGGCACCCGCATGCAGATAATGGATGCCAAGATGAAACTTTTCGCTGAAACGGAAACCCGGCGAAAGCTCACCCGCCAAATAACGGGTGGTGATAAACCGATTCACCAGTTGGTTTTTGAAACTCACCACATCTTCGGCAAAATTATAGGCCGGGTGAATTCCGGTTCTGAAAGTAAATTTTTTATGCTGGAGTCTGTATCTCAGCCAGAAGATATAGGCCCAGGGTTTGCCATTCAGTGCCCAGCGAAACTCGGGCTCAAAGCTTACATTCTTTTTGGAAGCATAGATATTTACTATAGCTGCGGGTTTCCCTAAAGAAAGATTTGGGAAAAGGGAGACTCCGTTATTGGTCAGCTGGAGATTGGCCGTGGCTTTTAGGGGTTCATGCGTTTTCTGAGCATACGCATGGAATGCCATACAAATTGACAAAAGAATGGCCAGCGGCTTCATGGAAGGTATATGTATTTTCAATGTGCAAAGTTGCGGCTATTTGGCCCTTATTTTCTTGTAGAATTCAATGCAAAACTTATGAAAATCAAACCATAAAAGCTCTGTGAGGTTTGGATCTTATTTAAGGATGAAATGTTACACAGAGTATGCCCGGTCTTGGGTAATTTTACGTCTGAAGCTAAGTATTCCAAAAGATTCAGATCGTTATACTGATATGAAAAAAATAATCTTAACCGTGGCTGTGTTGACAGGCCTTATTTCACTAAATGCCACCGTCCAGCAGGAGCCCAAAAAACAAAAAAAAGGAGAGGCCGTAAGCGTACTTGCCGAGGATTCCGTGGATCCGGTTTGCAGAATGAAGGTGAAAAAAGGATCTAAAATCACGCATGTGCACAAGGAAAAGCAATACGGATTCTGCAGTGAGGGCTGTAAAGCACTGTTTGTGAAGAGTCCTGAGAAGTTTCTGAAGTCATCATGACTAGGAATTTTATGACTTATCTTGCATATCCCTAATAATTTAAGTGATAGGCTACTATTGTTTAATTTTTAGAGCAATTTAAGATAGTGATTTTCCTCATCGCGGCTGTCCTCGCCGGACGGGCGATACTTTTTTTTGAAAAAAAGTATCCAAAAAAACATTGCCAAAATAAACTTGTACATTCAAATATTCGGTAACCATATTTTGAATCAAGAACTTATTGAGGGCGAATATTTGAATGTACTTCAAACAGTATTTTGGCAGAATGGTTATGAATTTTTGTTTTGATTTGTCCTCAACCACCTTGAGTTCCTTTTTTCGTTGATGAAAATTTTGGAAAGAATATAATTCATCGTAATATTGCAATGAAATAATTGAACATGGGCGTTACCAAATCAAGTTTGTTTACCGAATCGCAGAATCAATTAGCTGCTCTGGCCAAAGTGCTGGCACACCCTGCCCGCATTGCCATTCTGGAGCATCTGCTGGAGGCCAATGCCTGCATAAATAGCGATCTGGTGCAGGAGTTGGGTTTGGCTCAGGCTACCATCAGTCAGCATCTGCGTGAGCTGAAAGACCTGGGGCTTATTCGTGGAAATATTGAGGGAACCTCGGTATCCTATTGCATTGATCCTCTGAAATGGGAAGAGGTGAAGGGTTTGTTCGTGGCTCTATTTGACCGCTATAAAGACTGCTGCTCCACCTGCTGAGAAAAAAATTTGAAGTAATACATCGTTATATTGCAATAAAATAAATTTGAATAGAATGAATACGGAACAAGAACTGAAAGACATCGTTCGGGAGCGATACGCCAAAATAGCCGAACAAGGGAAAGCCGAAAACGCGGCCAGTTGCTGCGGAGCCACCACGCCCTCCAATAAAGTCTATAACATCATGATGGACGATTATAACGGCACCGGCGGCTATGTGGAAGATGCTGATCTGGGTCTGGGCTGCGGTCTGCCTACGCAATTTGCCAGAATAAGCAAAGGCGATACGGTGATTGACCTGGGCTCGGGTGCCGGAAACGACTGTTTTGTGGCTCGACATGAAACCGGGGCAGAAGGTAAGGTGATCGGAATTGATTTCACCCCTGAAATGATTCAGAAAGCCCGGGCCAATGCTGAAAAAATGGGTTATAACAACGTGGAATTCCGGGAAGGAGATATTGACCAAATGCCGGTTAGCGACAACACTGCGGATGTGATTGTGAGCAATTGCGTTCTTAATCTGGTGCCGGATAAACCCAAAGTGATCGCAGAAATTTTCAGAGTGCTCAAGCCCGGAGGTCATTTTAGTATATCGGATATTGTGCTTATCGGCGATTTGCCTGAGGCTTTGCGTTCAGATGCTGAAATGTATGCCGGTTGTGTGGCCGGGGCTATTCAAAAGGCCAATTACCTGAATTTAATACGGGAAGCTGGTTTTCAGAACATTACGCTGCAGAAAGAAAAGCCGATAGTAATTCCGGATGATATTTTAGAGAAATACCTTTCTAACGAGGGAATATCCGATTTCAAATCGGGAAATACGGGCATTTTCAGTGTCACGGTCTATGCTGAAAAACCAGGGGTTAAAGTCAAAAGAAAGATAGAAACGGCTGCTGCCTGCTGTGAGCCGGGTTCGGGTTGTTGCTGATGCGTATGAAACCAAACATTTTTCCTGTATTGCAGGATACCATCGAGAGGGCTCTTCGTCAACCCATTTCTGAGGAGCGAAAGGCCATTCTTCAGGTTTTGATCGATTACATCGGGTCAAAAGTGGAGCCGGTAAATCTTAATTTCATCTGTACGCATAATTCACGCCGAAGTCAGTTCTCCCAAATCTGGGCACAAACGGCGGCTGATTATTTCGGGGTGAAGGCTTATTGTTACTCGGGTGGGGTAGAGGTTACGGCTTTCAATGAGCGTGCGGTGGAGTCTATACGCAGAAGCGGATTCCGCGTAAAAGTAAGCGGAGTGGAGAATCCTCGGTATGAAGTTTTCTATGCAGATGAAGCCAATCCCATCGTCGCATTTTCGAAAGTGTACGATGACCCCTGGAATGGGAACGGGAAATTTGCAGCTGTAATGACTTGCTCGCATGCCGATGAAAACTGCCCGTTCATTCCGGGTGCCGATGCCCGCATAGCGGTGCGGTACGAGGACCCCAAAGCGTTTGACGATACCCCGGAAGAGTCAAAGGTCTATGACGAACGGAGTCTGCAGATTGCTTCTGAGCTGTTTTATGTGTTTTTGTGCGTGAGTAAATTGAGATAGATGAGTACAGTTGAACAGAAATACAGACTTGCTCTGCTTTTGAGCTACATCACCATCGGGTACAATTTGGTGGAAGGCATCCTATCTACGGGATTCGGAGCCTCAGATGAAACGCTGGCTCTTTTTGGGTTCGGTGTGGATAGTTTTGTGGAGGTGATTTCGGGTATTGGGGTGACTCACATGATCTGGCGTATTCGAAAAAATGGTGAACAGCCCCGCGATCGATTTGAAATTACGGCATTGAAAATCACGGGAACGGCCTTTTATCTCCTGGTGGCAGGCTTGCTCCTGGGATCTGCCCTCACGCTATATATGGGCATTCGGCCTGAGACCACCCGCGTAGGTGTTTTCATTTCTGTGGTTTCTATTCTCACCATGTATGTGCTGTTTCGTCAAAAGCTTAAAGCAGGGCAGGAGCTGCAAAGTGCTCCCATCATCTCTGATGCACATTGCACGAAAACCTGCTTTTATCTTTCCTTTATCTTGCTGGGCTCCAGCCTGATCTACGAATTTTTCAGGGTTCCATACGTGGATGCTGCCGGAAGTCTGGGCATTGCCTGGTATGCTTACAAAGAGGGCAAAGAGGCATTTGAGAAAGCCAGATCAAAAAACCTCACTTGTTCGGATTCCTGCTGTTAATTGCTGTCAGTTATACCTCCTTTTCCAGATTTTGTACCAGCCCTTATTGGCAGGATAGCTGCGATGAGTGGTCATATTATTAAAAACCAGGGCTATCACCAGAAGAATAAGTACTCCGGTCAACACCGGATTCAGCACATACCAATAGCCCAGTGTTTTCACTTTTTCTGAGCCAATGATGGCAATGAGGGCCGTGGCTCCGCCGGGCGGGTGAAGGGTTTTGGTGATCTGCATCAGTACAATGGCCGCAGGTACAGCCAGAGCAGCCTCCAGCCAGATGATTTCTCCCGGAATCAATTTTTGCACCGAAACCCCCACCACGGCACTGAGCAGATGCCCGCCCACCAGATTCCGCGGCTGTGCCAGCGGACTGTTGATGAGGCCGTATAACAGAACAGCTGTGGCTCCAAATGAGCCAATAAGAAAGAGCGTATCCTGAGGTAAAACGCGGGAATGACTCAACAGCCCCACCAGCCCAATCCCAAAGAAGCCACCCAGGAAAGTCCAGAAGTGCTCGCGGTGATCTACCAGTGTTTCTTTGTAAATGATGTATCGGGCAATTCGGAATTTTCTTTTCACAAGAGGAAGTATTTGCGATCAAAATTCGGAATCATTTCTTATTTCATCCAAATATGTTAAGAATATTTTGACAAATGTCACTCAGCAAGCGAGGCCTTTCATGGGCGTTTGTTTATAAGCTTCGGTATTCCCTATATTTGCCACACAAAAGGAAATGGTGTTCTTCCTTACCCAAACCGCTCGTAAGCAGCTGATGACGCCTGATTAATACGTATGAACTATTTCAATTAATCAGGGCGAACTATGTCAAAGCCATCAGAAAAACCAGGCCTTAATTTTCTACCCAGCTATCAGACCTTGCTTTACATTGGCAAATGGCTCTTAATCAGTTCATTGGTTGGATCTCTTGTAGGTTCTGCCTCCGCAGGCTTTCTTATTTCGCTCGATTGGGCCACCGAATACCGGGAAAACCATCGCTGGCTTATTACCTTACTTCCTGTTTGCGGGCTGCTTATTGGTTTGATGTATCATTATTACGGGAAAGAAGCTGAACCGGGGAACAACCTGCTCATTGACACCATTCATAATCCGCAAAAGATTATTCCTTTCCGGATGGCTCCTTTTGTGTATATCGGAACCATTGCCACGCATTTTTTTGGTGGCTCGGCAGGGCGTGAAGGTACGGCCATACAGATGGCTGGCTCCATAGCCGATCAGTTTAGCAAACCTTTCAGACTCACTTCGGAGGATCGCATGATCCTTCTCATTGCCGCAATAGCCGCTGGTTTTGGCTCGGTATTCGGCACACCATTGGCCGGAGCGGTGTTTGGGCTGGAGGTTTTCCTCATTGGGCGTATCCGGTACAACGCCATTTTTCCGGCGTTTACTTCGGCCATACTGGCGAGCTGGGTGACCGATCTGTGGAAGGCCAAACATACACATTATAGCGTGGGAGCCATCCCACAGCCCGATCTCCTGCTGGTAATGTACAGTATTCTGGCTGGTCTGGCCTTTGGCTTTTGTGCAGCCACTTTCAGTAAGATCATTCATAAAACGAATACTGTGTTTAAGAGCCGCATCAGCTTTCCGCCGCTAAGGCCGGTAGTGGGTGGTATCCTGGTGGCGGCAGCGGTATTTGCTATGGACTCCACACGATATATCGGTTTGGGCATACCCACCATTGTGGAGTCTTTTGATATTCCGCTTCCCTGGTACGATTTTGCCCTCAAAATGGCTTTTACCATCGTAACGCTCGCAGCAGGCTTTAAGGGCGGAGAAGTAACTCCTCTCTTCTTCATTGGAGCTACGCTGGGCAGTGCTTTATCGGCCCTGCTGCCATTGCCCACCGGTTTATTGGCAGGAATGGGTTTTGTGGCTGTTTTCGCTGGTGCTACCAATACTCCGCTGGCCTGTATGCTCATGGGTATTGAGCTTTTTGGAGCTCAGAGCGGTATCTATGTGGCCATTGCCTGTGTGGTTTCGTATCTGGTCTCCGGCCATACGAGCATTTACACCCGGCAGGCCATCGGTGAGCCTAAGCACTCTCGCTTTGCAGAACATACCGGGAAACGGATGGATGAGGTTTAAGGTAGTTTTCAGAAATAGTCTCCCGGGAGGCCAAACTCTAAAATCTGCTCTTTGGAATCCGAAGTTTAAGAAGTTTTTATCTTTGATAGTTAGATCATTTCCTGCTCTGCTTTGATAATCTGTTATATAAACCACGTTATTTGTACAAATCGATACAAACAGAATATAAGGCAAATCGGATTTCTCCTTATCATCTTTTTCGATACACCGGAAAGGTTCTAAGTCCCTAAAAAAACCTTTTAAGATCCTACTGAAATAAAAACGAGCCATTGCTGACCCGTTTTTTGATTTTCATTTTACCAAAACCAAAGGAAAGAAATTGAGAGGTTATTATTTAAGAGTGACCATCATAAAATCAAAAAAGAAGGTGATAGCTATTGGCCTACTTGATACCAGTTTGTACCGTTACTTTGGATCATTACTGTTTTGCCACCAGAGATGGTGGAAACATTGGTCCCATCGATACTTATAAATGTGGAAATGTTGCTCGAATCAGTTGATTTAAATGATGTAACTATTCTATACATTCTTCCAGAACAAGTATTTGCATTGGGCAATGTAATTGGTGAATCGGTGTTCATTATAACTGTATGATGGGAATCATCTAAAGTAACGGCTCCTGCAGAAAGCTTAACTAATATTGGTGCTGTAACAGCTCCATTACCACCTGAACTCGGCGTTACCCAACTGGTTGCTCCTGCCCCATCAGTAGAAAGCACTTGATTAGCAGCTCCCCGGTTAGCAGGTAAGGTGAAATTGTTAGTTGGATTATTTGCATTTAACTTTAATTGGCCTCCAATGTCTGTGTTGCCCGAGTTGTAAACTGTAAGTCCATTTTCTCTCACATCCACATTATCGTTTATTTCTGGCACATAGTATTGATAACCAGTGCCTACTGAAAAGGCTCGGTCATTGATATTTCTACTCGTGGTGCTTACAGGGGTATAATCTTCATTAAAGTGCCCTACCGCTACTTCTCCATAAGCTTTGGCATAAATGGAAGTACCCATTGCAACCGATGAATTACCTGTTGATGAATTGAATGAACCCATGGCAACAGAAGAATTAAATCCGGCTAAATTTGCCCAGCCAGCTGAAAAGGTGTTAGAGGCCGAAGAGGAGTTATTACGACCAAATGCAGAGGACGCCTCTCCGGAAGCTACATTGCTCCAACCCATGGATACCGATTTTTCACCAGAAGCGGTTGTATTATCACCAGCAGCAAAAGACATGGTACCTGTGGCTCCTCTTGATGTAGATGTTCCATTAGAAACCGAAAAATCCACCGCATTGATACCTATATCGCCGTAGCGGGCAGGATCTCTTCCTAAAATACGATAACCGGTTTTGTTTCCTTCGGTGATTTTTTCTAATTCAGAAGCTCCTCCACTACTCGCTGTCACCCAACTTGTAGCACCAGCCCCATCGGTACTTAATATCTGATTGGCTGTGCCTCTGGAGATTGGTAAGGTAAAGTTGTCAGTGGTAGATTGGGCATTAACTTTAACCTGTCCCGTTATTTCAGTTAAGGTATTCAAATTATTCCCAATTCGAGTCATATTCTCTTGTGTGAAAGTACTGTTAGGCAGATCATTGCCTATCGCTAACACATTGTTACGGTTTGCAATATCAATATTTTTACCAATGGCTATTAAGCCATTGCTTGTTGTGGTATTCATCAAATTATTATTTCCAATAGCTATATTATCATAACCTGAGGTAACATTGAGCATAGAGCTATTTCCCAAAACAATATTATTGGTACCTGTATTGTTTATTGGATTACTACTTCCTTGCATCGCATTTCTACCAATTGCTATATTGTAAGACCCGCCCATATTTCTGCCAGCTCTATTTCCAATTGCAACTCCATCCAAACTGGCTCTATTTTCAAAAGCTCCGGCACCTACGGCTGTATAACCTGCACTAGTATTTGAGTTACCAGCCCCATATCCAATAGCAACAGAACCTAAGCCAGCTGCTTTAGCTTTATAACCAAAGGAAGTGTTGTAATCGGTATCTTGTGCAGAAATGTATCCCGCTAGGGTATTATTTACTTTAAAGTTTATGGGTTTATTGTCCGTATTTCCCATATAGTCATTTTCTCCTGTCCCTGTATTTCCGTTAAGTTTCCAACTGTTATCGTTTACCCATTGCGTATTATAATCGGTTCCATCAGTTTTGCTCAGCACCTGGCCGGCAGATCCGCCTGCAGGCACACCCTGTCCATTGGAGCCATTTAAACTTGTCCAGGCGGTTCCGTTATAAAAATAAAAACCCGAAGTTTCGTCGGTTTGAAAAACCAACAGACCCGTAGCGGGCGAAGCGATGAGATTTCGCTGTGCGGCGGTCATACGCGGTACTAAAACTCCTTTGGAGGTAGAAACCACGTCCAGAGCTGCAGAGGCGTCAGGTGTAGGATTATTAACACCAATACTTTGGGCCATTAAGCCGGATGAGAGTAGGGTGAAGCAGATTACCAATCGCTTAAATAAATAGGTATTCATTGTATTTATTAATTATTCGAAGTTTAGATTAATTACAGGTTTTGATTTCGGCTTTGAACACACTCCATTTTTCGGCGGTAAAGCCTGGCTCCAGGATGATGGCGTTGCCGGCTTCATAAATCACATTGGCTCCCGGTGTAAAGGTCTCACTTCCTACTTTCTTGTTTGAGGTGAGGGTATTTACAGCCTTGAAGCGTTCTTTTCCGGTGCTCACATTATTCGCAACCGTAAGATTTGAGGAAGCCACAACAATCTGAAAATTAGCTGAACCACCTGTGCTGCAGTTAACTAAATAAGCCGTAGTTACTGTGGGAGTCATGGATACGGTAGCTCCCGTGAGTACGGTTGGGCCACCAGACCAACTCAGGGTACCGGTACAACCGGTGGCGGTCATGCTTATGCTTTGGCCCGGGCAGATAGCAGGTTTTTCGGGTAGTACAGTCAAAAAGTTTTGTCCGTTACAGTTTTCTCCCTGCGTAATAGTGATGCTTACTTCATCACTCAGACAGCCTTCTTTGCTTTCGCACAGCCCTTTATATACTCCGGGTTCGGTGATTACCCGCGTGTTTGACGATGGTAAGGCAGAAGTTTGCTGACCTAAAAATGGAGCCGTAAGCCATCTGAATGAGGAACCGGCAGTAGAGCAATTTCCGGTTAAAATTACCGAGCCACCCCTGCATAGTTGCATATTATCTGCTGATAGGGTTGGTATTGCAGGTAATGGATATATTGTTACGAAAGAGGAAGCCGTTACCGTACAGGCGTTTTTTACAGCGGTGAGCGTATAGATTCCGGCATCGGCAGAAGTTATGAGCGTTCTTGATACGCTAGCAAGTGTGCTTGAAAACGCATTAGGTCCTGACCAGCTGTAGGTAGTCTCTTCATCGCTGTTACTCACCCCCAGGGTCAATGTTTCTCTTTCGCATATCGGGCTGTTTACTGTCAAGATGGGATTAGGACACTCTATGTGGGCAGAGAAAAGGCCAAGACTAGCCAGATTACCGGCCTGGATAACATTTGAGGTACTATTGACTCCAGAAGGAACCACCGTCCATGTTTTTCCTGCATTGTTGCTGGTCCAAATTTTGAGTTGGCCTTCTTCATTGGCATTGAGCTCGGCATCGTGGTATTGAAACTTCAGACTGGCATTGAGGTTGGTATTGTTGGCCGGATTAATCTCATAATCTCTGAACATGCCCGGGTTGTTAATTATAGATGCATTATGAGATCTTTTGATTTCTGTGAGCCCCAGATTAGCCGAAGAAGTGATGGTTGCTCCCAAATTGGCAGGATTACGATTTGATGGAGCGTTTAGAATGGCCAGGGTTTTCAGATAACCACCTGTGCCATATATTCTATGACTTTCGGCTTCCCCCACAATTTTTCCGGTGCTGCCAAAGTCAATGTTGCCCGATTCCAGTTTCAAATTGCCCGAAATCATTCTGAGCTCACCTCCCACTGAGATGTTTTGTTTCAGAAAGAGATTGTTTTGAGTTTTATTGAGCTCCAGGTGATGTACTACGCTTTCACCCGTTCCTTCAATCACAGCGGTTATTGAGTCAGCACTTCCCGTAAATTGGAGGGTACCTGAGTTGTCACTAATTGAGCCGTTATTGGATAGTTTCGAATTCTGCAAAGTGAGCGATGCCCCATCAGAAAGATGAAGGCTGGCTCCAGACTGTACATAGAGACCCGGTAAGCTTGCCTGTGCGGTAGCTTTCTGCGAAAAAAGAAAAACGACAAGAATAAACGAAAGTATCCTACTGCTGGTAACTAATTCTTTCATTGAGATTTAATTGAGAGGTTGAAGTGCGGGCTTGACATTATCCTTAAGCATTGGAAGTACGGCACTTTTGCGTCTTCGACTAAAGTGGATGAGATGATCTTTTACCTTCAGGTAATCTGAAGTGAAGTCATATACGAATTGAAGATTGACCAGGGTATAGCGATTGACCCGGACAAAAAAGCCACTGCTCAGGAGTCTTTCATGCAGTTTACCCAATGTGTAAGACACCATCATTTTTTTGCCATTGGAAAGGTGAATGATGGTATAATTCATATCGGCGGTAAGCAATACGATCTCACTTGGAAACAGGGAGGTTCGGGCTCCCACGGGGATGCTTTCTTCCAGGGAAGTAGTTACAATCATTTGGTTTATTTTCTAGTGGTTCAATACCGGAGAATATCACCTTTGCATTCAACGAATTGCACGGAAATATTCGGGGCAAAGCTAGAAAGCAGCTACCCTGGAATCCCACAAGGGTTTCCCCTAGTATTTATCCCGGAGGAATATCACGCCGTTTATGTCAACTATATTTACGGCATGAGAAGAAGACAAAAGGTATTCCTCATTTTATGTGGATTGACCATTGCTCTGATTACGAATTGGAGCTGTAGCGATGAGGAACTACAAACGGGTTCATCTTCAGGGATTCCACTTGAAAATGATTCAGAAAAGTGGCTGGATGAAACGGCTAATTTTGAAGCAGATCCTGCCGCCTATAAAAAGTATTTCTGGATGTACTATGACTCCGTGAAAAGCGAACCGGAGAAATGGAAGAAAGCCCTGGCAATTTATGGCAGCGTTTTGATGGATAATTATGCGGCAGACAGCCTGCTGGCCTCTACGCTTTCTGCCAGGCTTTCTACTGAGGATGAAAAAGCTGACTCTTTATGGATTTTACTTCATTTTTATGCAACAGACCAGTATTATTCTTTAGGAGATTATCAGAAGCTGAAGATCACAGGTCTCAAAGGGTTGTCGTATTGTGAACTTCCGAAATACGAGTATTTGAAAGTAGGCTTTGAAAATTTTATTGGTTTAGGCTATAGTGACAGGGGAAAGCCAGACAGTGCCATCGGGTATTTTCTGGATGCGATACAGCTGGCTGAAAAAAATAAATTTCACCGGAAATTAGGCTCCGTGTATAATAACCTCGCTTATGCCTACGATATGCTTTACGCCTCCAATGAGTCAGGGAAAATGTACCGGAAGGCCGCCGATAATTTCCTGCTGGCGAAGGATACAACCAACTATTTTGCCCTGCTTTCAACGTATGCAATTAATCAATTAGCTTTTAGTAAAGATACCTTGCTAACCTTAAACCTATTTGATTCTGCTTTTGTGCAACTCAATAAAACAAAACCCTTAAACCCGTTTGAAACAAGTATTGCCAATGAAATTCTGGCCTATAAATACTACTATCTCGGAGACTATGACCTGGCTAAGCAATTTAACGATAAGTGCCTCCTTTATCGGCTGGAGGTAGGAACCGAAGACTACCTTATTACGTACAGTTATATCTTCGATTCGGCCATTTACTTTAAGAAATACGGAAAGCTAAAAGATCCTCTCAAAACCATGGAGTGGGCTGCAGAAATGAAAGAAAATAAGCAATACTACGATGCCCTGGAATTGTACGATCAACTTTATGCATACGAAAAGAAAAAGGGGGATTATGAGAAGGCAAACCACTACTTGCTCATTTCCAATGCATTGAATGACTCACTCCGGATCAACAACCAAAGAGGGCAGCTGTTTGAGCTGGAGAAAAAATATGAAACACAAAAAAAGGAGCAGGAAATAGAATTACAGAAAAATGAACTTCGCAGAAAGAATTTGTATATCGGCCTTCTCAGTGCGGCAGTGGTCGTGCTCCTGATGGCAGTAGTGCTGTATCAATTCTGGCAGAAACAAAAAACACTGAATCAGGAAAAAATGAATTCGATGAATTTTACCAAGCAACTGCTGCAGACTACTGAGGAAGAACGTAAACGAATAGCGGGCGATCTGCATGACAGCATCAGTCACGAACTTCTTGATTTAAAGCAAATTTTTAGCAAAGATATAGCGGAAGTAAATGGTAAAATTGATCAGATAATCAATGAAATAAGGGGTATAAGCCGTAATCTGCATCCGGTTATGTTTGATAAGACTGGCCTTGTATCTAACCTGGAGCAACTCGTTGAAAGAATTCAGAATCAGAATGATTTTTTTGTGAGTTTAGAAATGAATTATCAGGGCTCACTGAGCTCGGCTGATGAGCTGCAGATTTACCGAATCATTCAGGAGTCGCTTACCAATATACTGAAATACGCAAAAGCTCATGCGGCCAGAATTTCTATTCAGGAAGATGTCCATCAGATTGATATAGAAATCAAAGACAATGGTGTAGGATTTCAGGTGAAAGAGGTGCTAAACAGCGGGAAGGCATTCGGCCTTCATAATATTTTGCAGCGAAGCCAGGTAGTAGGAGGTGAAGCTACCATTGATTCCAATTCTTCAGGTACCACTATACGCATACGCATTCCGAAATACAGAGCATGAGAATATTGATTGCGGATGATCATCCGCTTACTCTGATGGGAACCACCTCTTTCGTGGAGGGGTTGGGACATCTGGTCGAAGACCTTTGTTCCAATGGAATCACGGCCTTCAACCTCATAAACAGTAATCAGCCTGATATCGCCATTCTGGATATCCATATGCCGGGAATGGATGGCCTGGAAATCCTGGAAAAGCTGAGCACTCAAAAGGTACGCACCCGGATTATTCTCCTCACCATGCACAAAGAAATGACGATATGTAATAAAGCGAAACAATTGGGAGTGAAGGGATATGTTCTGAAGGAAAATGCCCGGGAGGAACTGGCAAGATGTATTGATGAGGTGGCTCAGGGTAATCTTTATATAAGTCCTACACTGGAAGCTGGTCTTCAGATAAATCATTCTGAAAGTGCAGATGATTTGCGAAACAAACTCACTTTTTCTGAGAGGAAGGTTCTGGAACTGATCAAAGAGCAGAAAACTTCCAGGCAAATTGCCGAAATGCTCTTTATTTCTGAAAAGACCGTAGAATTTCATCGTACCAATATTATTCAGAAACTGGATTTGCCCCGCGGTAAAAACTCCCTGTTAATCTGGGCAATGAAATATTTGAAAGAAGAATAGGTCAAAAGTGTGCCAAATTATCTGTCTCAATATTTACGTATTCATGAATCAAACCCTAAAACTCCTTCTCCCCAAACTCGCTGGCGGGGAGTTTGGTGGCTTTGTCCCGCTTGTTGAAATTATAACTGAGGTTTAGCAGTAAAATATTGGTTTCCTGAATGTAATTGGTGGTGGTATAAAAATCTCTTCCCCAGGTGGTAATCCGTTGCTCGTTTACGCCCATCTGCCCAAACGAGATATTCTGCCAGAGCAGGGAAGCACTCAGACGGTTATCCAGAAAGCTCTTTTTGATAGAAATATTGGGTTGATAAAAGCGGGAGTCTTCCCCCTGTGCCGTATAATCTGTTGAGTTTGAATCCTTTTTAGTTTAAATGGCTGATAGACAGGCATATTTGTTTTGAATCCGCTCTCGACTTTTTTTAAACACCTTAATGATAGGCTATATTGATTGAAATGTGGTTTTCACTTTGGGAGGTGTTAAACTAGGTGAAGTTTAAGACCAGGCATTCTGATAATAAGGTTAATCCCTTTAGATAGCCCATCTAAACTTCATTTTTCGGGAAATCCAACCTGAATTGTTCTATGATGCAAAGTTATTTCATCTACATGCCCCATTTTGCTTAAGTCTGAACTCACAAAATGTACGTGAATGAAACTGTCATGGTGAGTGAATATCCGTTGATGAGATCTGGAGTAAAATCCAATTAAAATACCTCTTACGTTATTGAAAAGGTAGGTAGCTTGATTTTTTCCAGGTTGATAACCCAGAATATCGGCAGAGCGTGGCATAACCACATGTGTAGTTATTTGATTGAATGTACTTTCAATGCGAAATGCAAATGGGATATTTAAATCCATATTTTGTTCAGAAGCTGCCTCCTCGATGGCTTTTTCCAATGAGCCCATATCGGAAACGTTTAGACTTAAGTCTTTATATTTCCATGATTTGACCGTGCTATATACCAGAAAGGGTGCGGTACTTTCCCAGCTTTCACGTACTTTCATAGTGCCATCGGCCTGTACCTGCACTGCCAGAGGCTTTCCGTCCAGAATCAGAAGCTCACCTCCATCCTTCCTAAAGGACCAATCCCTATTAAATTGGGTTTCCCTGAGAGACTATCCAGGTAAACTTGAGGATTGAAATTTTCCCGAGCCATAGTAGCCATTGCACCTACATGCTTGACCTGCTGAGCTAACGTGTTGTTAGAAACAAGGAATTGAAAAAAATGAAATGGACGTAAATGCTTGTAAGAATTTCATGCAAAAAGGTTTTGAAAAACAAATAAAGGCATAACGACATATTAACCAAGGTGCCAAATGTTACCTTGACAGAATAATCCCGGAAATTTATTTCAATGGAATTAGCTTACCTTTCTGGTATAAATAATGCCTATGCAGAGTTTTCAGGAATTATTATCGGTTTTGAACCAAGAAAACCCAACGTCGTATGATGCTTTCATAGGTTTAGCTTCGCATATAAATATATCCAAAAACGATTACCTTCAACGGGCCGGACAAACCTGCCGCACCATCTATTTTGTGGAAGAAGGTATTGCCCGTATTTATTACGACAAAGAAGGCAAAGAGGTGACCGAATATTTTGCCTTTGAAAATGACCTGATTATCCGGGCGGAAAGTCTTTTTACAGGTATGCCCAGCAGAAAAGCTATACAGGCAATCACCGATACTAAATTTCTGGCTATTCCCGCGAATCTGCTGTTTCAGCTTTTTGAGGAGCACCGGGATATAGAGAGACTCTTGGGCCGAATGGTGCAGCAGGCCTGGGTAGAGAGTATCGCCAGGCTGGAGAGCCTGCAGTTCAATACAGCAGAGGAACGCTACCGCCTGCTTATTCAAAACTCTCCAAAGATCATCAGGGAGATTCCACTGAAATATGTAGCTTCTTACCTCGGAATTACTCAGGTAAGTCTGAGCCGTATCAGAGCCCGGTTTATTTAACATTTGTAAAAGGATACTATTTTCTGAGAACTCAGTTTTGTATTCTTAAGCAATGTATATGGTAAAGCAGGGACTCAAAGAAAACTGGAAGCAATTCAGCTTACTGTTGCTCATTAACGCCTTTGTGGGTGGCATGGTGGGTATGGAGCGGTCTGTTTTGCCCGAAATTGCCGAGGCAGATTTTGGGATAGTGGGTAAGACGGCCATTCTTTCGTTCATTGTGGTGTTTGGAATCACCAAGGCCATCACTAATTATTATACGGGTACGCTGGCCAATAAAATCGGCAGAAAAAATCTGCTCACTCTAGGCTGGCTTTTTGCTCTGCCTGTGCCTTTTATTCTCATGTATGCATCAGATTGGAACTGGATCATTTTTGCGAATGTGCTGCTGGGAATCAATCAGGGGCTCACGTGGTCGAGTACGGTGGTCATGAAGATTGATTTGGTAGGTGAGAAAAACCGAGGGCTGGCGATGGGCCTTAACGAATCTGCAGGATATCTGGCCGTGGGGCTTGTGGCATTTATGAGCGGATACATCGCCAGTGAATATGGCCTGCGACCCTACCCGTTCTACCTGGGAGTGGGGTTTTCCTGGCTGGGTTTGCTGGGGAGCTATTTCCTGGTGAAAGATACAGTACATCATGTACAGGCTGAGGCACAGGTTACTGAGATCAATAAACTTAGGTATATTTTCCTGGAAACGAGTATGATGCATCGAAATCTGGGATCGGTTACTCAGGCAGGTTTGGTGAATAATCTGAATGACGGCATGATCTGGGGCTTATTTCCTATTCTGTTGTCAGCTCGCGGTTTTAATCTGGCAGAAATAGGTCAGATCGTCGCTATTTATCCCATGGTCTGGGGACTGGGTCAGCTGGTCACGGGAAAACTTGCTGATGTATTTGCTAAAAAATGGCTGCTTTTCTGGGGCATGCTTTTGCAGGGTTTAGTAATCATTACGCTGCTTTTTGCTACGGAATACATGCATTTTCTGGTACTAAGTGCACTCCTGGGCTTTGGCACGGCATTGGTTTACCCTACTTTTCTGGCAGCTGTATCAGAATACACACACCCACAGCAGCGTGCAGAGAGTCTGGGCGTTTTCAGACTTTGGCGTGACCTGGGTTATGCCGTTGGTGCCTTGCTTTCGGGTTTATTGGCAGATACATTAGGCATGGAAAGCTCGGTTACGGCCATTGGATTATTAACCGTGCTTTCGGCCCTGGTGATTGCAGTGCGGATGTACACAGAGAAACCTTGAGCCATGAGAAATTCAGATAAGATTATGGGCATCGTTTAAATTCAACTGGCCAATGGTTCGGTTTCTGAAAACCTCAAATAGGGATTGTCTGCTTTTTTCAAATTCATTGTGTAGGGGGCAGGGGTTAGTTTGGCTACACCTGTCTTTCCCCAGAAAGCATTTGCTTAGCACTCCCAGACCATCTATTACTTGAATAATTTCAATAAGTGTGGCATTAGGTGTGGATGAATTACTGAAATAGCCACCATGAGGACCTTTAATGGAGCCAATAAGTTGATGCTTAGATAAGTCTTTTAATACTTTACTTAGAAAATGCTGGGGGATAGACAGCACCTCTGCAATCTGCACCACCCCCAGATTTTCTCCTGGATTTTCATTTAAAAGTACTAAAGCCCGGATGGCGTATCCACAAGTCTTCGAAATCATTGATTACTCATTTTAAATCAATCGGGGTACAATGTTTTTTCCATTTTCTCGGCTTTCGGAAAAAGTATGTTGTTCTCCAGATGAATGTGTTGTATTAAATTCTCATCCAGGTCTTTGAGCATTGCCAACATGGCCAGATGTGAATTACACGCATCTTCTGGAGGAGTATAGTTATTGGTTATCTCCCGCAATTTAAATAGAATTTTACCATCATGCTCATGCTCGGATAGCATCATGTGAATAGGATTACTGATCGTACTGAAAACGGGACGTTTCTGTAGTTGATTACCTTCCATACTTTTTACATAAGGAAAAAGAATCATTTCTTCTTTAGGCATATGCGATTCGAGATCTGATTTTAATTCACTGAACAGACTTTGTACCTCATTTATCCAGGCATATTTCTCACTATGTTTGAAGGCCACTTTATTTACCAGAAATTCTATTTCGGGAAGATTTTCGTATAAATATTTATGATGGACTTCGAAAATATACTCTGAAAGAAAACTGAGTGATAATTGATCAAAATTAAGCCCCGGTGTTTGGGACTTCGTGTTGCTTAATCCTTCAATTTGCTCCAAAAGATTCTCGCCGGGAATATTTGCTTCTCTGCAGGCATCTTTGATGCTTTTTTTTCCTCTGCAGCAATAATCGATACGGTTTTTGTGAAAGACCTGTGCTGTTAGAGGAAAAGACTTTACCACTTCACCTACTTGTGTTTCTAATGTAATCATATTTTTAATGCTCTATTTTAGATATAAAGATATAGAGATCTTTTATTCTTTTTTATGATCAAACTCATGTCTGACTTACGCATTTGCTCATGAAATGCATTGAGAGCCAAAGTGATATTTGTCACGGTAATGCAGACAGGTCTGTGACCAACAAAGGCATCGAGAATTTATTTGCGAAACAAGAAGTCAAACTTGAATAGATAACTAAATACAAAGTACGCTCATGAAAAAAATGCTTATTCCGCTATCAGTGCTGATACTAGCTTGTGGTGGAGCAGAGAAACGGGCTGAGAGCCCTAAGACTGATGACTCAATTCTGGAGAAACAGGAGGAGGTACACGGAACAGAAGTAAGCTCGGTGCAATTAAACAATCCTTTGGATCAGGCCATGCTCAAAACTGGAGAAGAAATCTATGATATGAAGTGTTCTTCTTGCCACAGGCTCACAGAGGAGCGTCTTGTGGGCCCTGGTTGGGCTGGAGTTACCAGAAAAAGAAAGCCCGAGTGGATCATTAATATGATTACTAATGTGGAAATGATGCTGGATACAGACCCCGAGGCTCAAAAAATGCTGGAGGAATGTCTGGTGCGTATGCCAAATCAAAATGTGACATCTGATGACGCCAGGAGTTTGCTGGAGTTTATGAGAAAAAATGACGGAGAAAAATAACTAAAAAATTTACTTATATGAAATACAGATATCAGACAGGCGTAGTTGTCTTATTGGCGATTACTTGCTGTATACTTGCTTGTAAACCTTCCGGCGAAGGCGTTGGGGGGGCTAATCTTATAGCTGGAGATGCTGCTCAGAAGGTATATGTTGCACCCGGAACTCACGATGAATTTTACAATATTGTATCTGGTGGTTTCAATGGCCAGATTTCTGTGGTAGGTCTTCCTTCGGGCAGAACTCTCAAAATAATACCTGTTTTTTCTCAACATGGAGAAAACGGGTGGGGATATAGTGAAGAATCAAAACCGATGCTGAACACGTCCAATGGTTTTGTACCATGGGATGATGCCCACCACCCAAATCTATCTATCACTAATGGTGAGCATGACGGCAAATGGGCTTTTATTAATGCGAATAATACCCCACGTATTGCCCGAATTAGTTTGAGCTCCTTCAGGACAGAGGAAATTATTGAATTGCCTAACTCGGCTGGTAATCACAGTTCTCCTTTTATTACCTACAATACGGAGTACGCGGTAGCGGGAACCAGGTTTTCAGTGCCACCAGATAATGTGGGAGACGTTACCATAGATAGTTACAAACAAAACTTCAAAGGGTATCTTACATTCGTAAGTATAGATAAAGAAACAGGTCGGATGGCCGTAAAATTTCAGTTAAAAACCCCTGGTATAAACTATGACCTGGCACGTGGTGGCAAAGGCCCGTCAAAAGACTGGATGTTTTTCTCCTCCTACAATACTGAACAGGCCAATACTCTGCTGGAAGTAAATGCCAGCCAGAAAGATAAAGATTTTATTCTTGCAGTTAACTGGAAAAAGGCTGAGGAATATCTGGCAGCGGGTAAAGGCAAAATGGCTCCCGGTAAGCATGCCCATAATTACTGGAATGATGAAACGCATTCGGCCACCTCAGAGATCATCAATGAGGTGATGACGCTCGATCCGGCCGATTGCCCTGATATGCTCTATTTTATACCATGTCCCAAATCGCCACACGGCTGTGATGTGGATCCTACCGGACAATACATTATTGGTTCCGGGAAGCTTGCTGCTGTGATTCCGGTATTTAGCTTTGACAAGCTACAAAAAGCAATAGCAGCCAAAAAATTTGACGGTGCATTTGAAGGTATTCCTGTGGTTAATTATGATGCAGCTTTGTATGGTGAATTGCAAAAGCCAGGCTTAGGCCCTTTACATACTGAATTTGATGGCAAAGGAAATGCTTACACCTCCATGTTTGTATCTTCTGAAATAGTAAAATGGAACATAGAAAAGCTAGAGGTACTTGATCGGGTTCCCACATATTATTCGATTGGTCACCTTTCTGTACCCGGCGGGCCTACTACCAAACCTCACGGAAAGTATGTAGTTGCCTATAATAAAATTACCAAAGACAGATATCTGCCTACCGGGCCCGAGCTTACTCAATCGGCCCAACTCTATGATATTTCAGGGGATAAAATGAAGTTACTTCTTGATTTTCCTACCATAGGAGAGCCTCACTATGCCGAATCCATACCTGCCTCGCTCATAAAAGACAAATCGTTGAAAATTTATGAGTTGGAAAAGAATAAGCATCCGTACGTAGCCAAAGGAGAGAAAGAAACCAGGGTAGAACGGAAAGGGAAACAGGTACATGTGTATATGACTTCCAGCCGCTCTCATTTCGCCCCTGATAACATCGAAGGCATTAAAATGGGCGATGAGGTGTACTTCCATGTTACGAATCTGGAACAGGACTGGGATGTACCCCATGGTTTTGCCGTGAGAAAGGCAAATAATGCTGAGATTCTGATTATGCCCGGTGAGACAGCCACGCTGAAGTGGGTACCGGAGAAGGTTGGAATTGTGCCGTTTTATTGTACAGATTTTTGTTCTGCATTACATCAGGAAATGCAAGGGTATATTCGCGTATCACCTGCCGGAAGCAATGTGCCTCTGGCCTGGCACGTGGGAAAATCTGCCATGCATGAAGCAGACAAAAAGACCAAATAGTCGAACTTGAATTGCCGGGTAGGTAAATGCCCTGCCCGGCATAACTCTTCACGAAAAATGAAAACCATAAGCAATACCTCAAAATGGCTGGTATTAATGGGTACTTTGGCCCTTTCAGCCACTTTTTTTCTGCCCATTTGGCGAATAGACCTCTGGGCTCCACAATACCCCGAAGGCCTTTCCATGTTTATCTGGTTATCGAAACTAAGCGGCCAGGTAGAAATCATAAATGGCCTTAACCATTACATCGGTATGGCTCATATCAAAGAAGAGATGTTTCCTGAATTTCTGATCCTTCCCTGGATAATAGCGGCAATACTCGTTTACGGACTACTGGTAGTTTATTTTAAATCAAAAAAAATGCTTCTGAGTTATCTCATTGTGCTTATTCTTTTTGGTGTAATAGCTATGGCAGATTTTTACAAATGGGGCTATGAATACGGTCATAATCTGGCCGATGATGCCGCCATAAAAGTGCCAGGTATGTCTTATCAGCCTCCGGTGATCGGGTATAAAGAGCTCTTAAACTTTGGTGCTTATTCTGTACCTGCTTCAGGAGGGTGGATCGTAGTAGGTCTGGGGCTTATTCTTATTGCTACCGTGGTCTATGAATATAAATTTAGAAACACATGAAAAAATTCATTCTGGTGTCTATGTCTTTCCTCCTCTGGCAATGTGAAATCAAACCAGATGAGATTCAGTATGCCAAAGATCCCTGTCAGTATTGTAAAATGACCATTATGGAACCCGGCTTTGCAGCAGAGCTGGTCACCAAAAAGGGTAAATCCTTTAAGTTTGATGATTTGTCCTGCATGATTCAATTTATGAAAACCGAAGGTAATACCTATGAGGATTACGCACTGGTTCTGGTAAACAACCATTCAGATCATACTTTCATTGATGCAGGTAATGCCATGTATATTCGGGATGAAAGATTAAGAAGCCCGATGCGTGGAGATCTGGGGGCATTCGCAGAAAAAATGGATAGGGAGTTTGCAGATTCTAAGGTTTTAAACTGGAGTGATGTATGGAATCTTTTCTGAAATATCATTGGATGTTACTTCTTCTTGTTCTGTGCTTTCGTAGCCATGCTAAAGAAATCACAGTAAGTACTGAAAAGGAGTTAAGATCTGCAGTGGCCTCTTCCCTGGAGGGTGACCATATCCGATTGAAAAAGGGTATTTATTTTGTAAATGGCCTGGTTATTACCACCCCTATTTCTCTGGCAGGTGCTGAGGGTGTTATTCTGGACGGGGCCTCCAAAGGGGAAATTATTACCATAAAAGCAGATGGCGTGCATATTGAAGGTATCACTTTTCAAAATGTAGGTACAAGTAGCACCAGTGATTGGGCCGCCATCAAAGTTTTGGAGGCATACGGCGTAAGGATACTTAATAATACGATCAAAAATTCCTTTTTCGGTATTTACTTCTCTGCAAGTAATTTTTGTGAGGCCACAGGAAACCGAATTGTCGGAAGTCCACTAAATGAACAAAATACAGGAAATGGTATTCATGCCTGGAAATGCGATAGTCTTAATATCAAAGAGAATTTTGTACAGGGACATAGAGATGGTTATTATCTGGAATTTGTAACAAACAGCCAGGTGGATAATAATACCAGCTCTGCGAATATCCGTTATGGCCTGCATTTTATGTTCTCGCACCGGAATTCTTACCGGCACAATTTATTTCAAAAAAACGGAGCAGGTGTGGCTGTGATGTATTCCAGAAATGTAGAAATGACGGATAACAAATTTGTAAAAAACTGGGGAGGGGCTGCTTATGGAATCCTTTTAAAGGATATTTCAGACAGCTCTATCAGAAATAATATTTTTGATTATAACACCATAGGCGTGCTTATGGAAGGGTGTAATCGCATTTCTTTCAGACAGAATTTATTCAAAAGTAATGGTACAGCCATTCGTATTCAGGCCAATTGCGAAAATGTAATTTGTCAGAATAATGATTTTTTTAGTAATAGCTTCGATATCGAAACAAACGGAAGTGCTATAGCTTACTCTTTTACTGAAAATTATTGGGACAAATACGAGGGATATGACCTTGATAAAAATGGTTTCGGTGATTATTCATACAGACCCGTTAGTTTATTCTCGAGTGTGATTTCAAGGATTCCTGAGGCTATGATGCTTTTCAGGAGCCTTACGGCCACTCTCCTCGACCGAATAGAGAAAGTCTTTCCAACTTTCACGCCTGAAAATGTGCAAGATACTTCGCCACGTATGACTCCCAATCTCATATGATACAGTTCATAGAAATAGAAAAATCGTTTGGCAAACTAAAAGTACTGGACAAACTCAGCCTTGAACTGGCTTCGGGGGGGTCGGTGGCTGTGATAGGGCCAAATGGTAGCGGAAAAACCACGCTATTAAAAGTACTCCTGGGGATGGTGATGCCAGATGCGGGGACAGTCACTTTAAACAGGGCCTCTGTTCATCAGACGGCATCGTACAGGTCTTTAATCGGATATATGCCCCAGATCAGCCGCTTCCCTTCCAACCTGAAGATTCATCAGTTATTCAGAATGATGAAGGAAATAAGAACTTCTGAAAGTATTCAGGATACGGATTTATACGAGCAATATGATCTGGATTCAATCAAAGAAAAGGCTCTATCGAGTTTAAGTGGAGGAACCCGCCAAAAAGTAGCAGCTGCACTGGCATTTTACTTTAATCCACCCATACTTATTCTGGATGAACCTACTGCCGGACTTGACCCATTATCAAGTGAGGTACTTAAAGACAAAATCAAACTGGAGAATTCAAGAGGTAAACTTGTTATAGTTACTTCTCATATTTTATCTGATCTGGAAGAGCTTACCGAACGCGTGGTGTACCTACAGGACGGAAAGGTTTTTATTAACAAGTCAATGAAAGATCTCAAAAATGAATATCAACAGGATAGTCTCAGTAAAATTATCGCAGAATTAATGATGAGGAAAAGGTCATGACTCTAGTTAATACGATCATTATGAATAAGATAGTACGTATTATTTTGCCTTTGGCTATATTGGCTGCGATAACAGGTATTTTTTCAGGAATCAACAGGATCGGCTGGAATCTGCCCCTTTTTTCCAGCACTGCTTCACTACATGGTATTTTGATGACCGGTAGTTTTTTAGGCACGCTCATCAGCCTTGAAAGAGTAATT
This sequence comes from uncultured Cytophagaceae bacterium, assembly GCA_966250325.1. Lineage (GTDB taxonomy): Bacteria > Bacteroidota > Bacteroidia > Cytophagales > Spirosomataceae > Jiulongibacter. Next base: position 55,155 of record CBINGY010000023.1, read on the forward strand.
GCTGTTAAAAAGAAATGGGCCTGGATTGCACCTGTTGTCATGGCACTGGCTTTTCCCGTTTTTTTGGGAGCCTATGTATCAGAGGCTATTTTCCTCTTGTTGGCAGGAGCCTGTGTTTATGCGGGCGTATCCGGATACCTGGCATTTCGTATTCCTCACAAAGGCAATGCATTGATGTTCATGGGATCGCTTTTTCAGGTTTTAGCACTTCTCGTATTCCTGATAACCCAGTCATATCCTATGGCTATGGCTGCATGGTTTCTTTCTTTTCTTTTTACAATCGTAGGAGAACGCCTGCATTTAAGTAGTTTTTTGCCAGTAAAAAAAAACCAGTTCTATTCTTTATATGCAGGCCTGGTGATTGCGGTTGCAGGTACAGCACTCTACCATAGTTTCTCACCTCTACCGGCGGCACTGGGCTTTCTGTTTCTGGCTATTTGGTTATTGCAGAATGATATTATTCAGGTAGTAATTAAAAAAAATGGGTTTTATGCCTATCTGGGATATGTGCTTGGTACCGGGTATGTGTGGTTGGCTATTTTTTCAGTTTTGAGCTCTTTCAGAAGTGAGAACTACTGGCATTACGATGCCGTGGTACATAGTTTTTTTGCAGGGTTTATTTTAAATATGATCATTGCTCATGCCCCTGTTATTTTTCCGGCAGTGCTTGGTATTAAAGGAAAACCTTTCAGCAGGTGGCTCTATGTTCCTTTTATTTTGCTTAATGTTTTCAATCTTGTTAGAATTTCTGCAGATGTAATGCAGTTACCCGAAGCCCGGCGATGGGCAGGGATTTTCAGCGGCCTGGCATTTCTGAGTTTTATTTTTCTTATGGCAGGTCTGATGATCCGTCTTCAACAGAAGGCAGGTGCCAGGCCAGTGATAGCCGAAGCCCGCCAGTAAATGTCAGAAATTGAAACACCCAGACTGATCATTAAACCGAATTAGATCTCATGAAAAAAATCCTGAAATACATACTAATAGATATCCTGAAAAACCGATTTGTTATAGGATACACGTTATTGCTCGCTATATTAAGCTGGGCCTTCTTTGGATTTGAGATTAATCCCGAAAAAGCAGTTCTGAGCTTATTAAGTGTAAACATGATAGTCTTGCCTTTAATTAGCCTGATCTTCCCCACCATATATCTGTATAATTCTTCTGAGTTTACTGAATTACTGGCCACCCAGCCTATTAGTAGAAAGGCTATTTTTTTAAGTCAGTATCTTGCCGTAGCTTGTTCTCTGGTACTGGCTTTTTTAATTGGTGCGGGTGTACCTATTGCGGTTTACGGTGGAGGTGGCTCGGCCTTGAGATTATTGATTTCAGGGGGGTTTCTTACATTAATCTTTGTGTCTCTATCTTTTTTGTCTGTTATGATAACTTCCGACAAGGCAAAGGGTATCGGGATTTCCCTGGTTTTGTGGTTTTTCTTTGCAGTGCTTTATGATGGATTGGTTTTATTGTTTTATCTGGCATTCGCAGATTACCCACTTGATTCGGCTACGGTAATTCTTGCTTTTTTAAATCCGGTGGATTTGGCTCGTATATTGGTTTTGGTTGAAATGGATGTTTCTGCTCTTCTTGGTCTTACCGGGGCCCTCTTTAAAGACTTTTTTGGTTCATCCAGTGGTTTCTGGATTGCTCTTCTGGTAATGTTTATCTGGATTATATGGCCTTTTCTGGTTTCGTTTAACATTTTCATTAAAAAGGATTTATAAAATAAAACAATTTTCAATTATGAAAGTCTTAGTTCTGGTAGCATCGATTTTTTTTGTTTGTCTATCCTGTACCCAATCTGATGAATCTGGCAGCAGTATCAATGAACCCCAAAATGCTCAGGCCGGAGGTCAGGAAAATGTTCAGGATGAAGTGTCTGAACCTGATGTAGTGAAAGTAGCTGTAAATTCTGCTGATCATACTACTTTAGTTGCAGCAGTAAAAGCGGCAGATCTGGTGACTTCACTCTCAAACGCCGGCCCTTTTACCGTTTTCGCTCCAACAAACGCCGCTTTTGAGGCCTTGCCCGCAGGTACAGTAGATGAGTTACTTAAACCAGAGAATAAATCTAAACTTGAGGAGATTCTGCAACATCATGTCATGACATCTGCTTTGGCATCCGATTTTTTCCAGGATGGTCAATCAATGGGGATGGTAGATGGAACTAATGTAGTATTCAGCGTGAAGGATGATGTGGTTTTGGTTAACGGTGCAAAAATTCTTGGCTCGGTAAAAGCCTCAAACGGGTGGGTTCATGTGGTTGATAAAGTGATTCTTCCTGAATGATTATTTATCAAACATATAAAAGGATAGTATTAAGAGGAGGAGTTTACGTATTTCATTTAAGTGTGCTGGTCATCAATACAGGAGAAGTATGATTTATCAGTTTAGGTTCGTTTGGGTGACCCGCTATTATCTGATATTTCATGGAGTAATTCCCTGAATTTGGCTCAGGGTAGGGCAGTTATTCCAAAATGAATAAGTTAAGCAATTAGAATGTTGAAATTGTATTCTTTGAATGCGGTAGTTGATATTTTAATGGTACTTTACTCGATTCTACCTCACTTCAATGAATCCCTAAAACTCCTTCTCCCCAAACTCGCTGGCGGGGAGTTTGGTGGCTTTGTCCTGCTTGTTGAAATTATAACTTAGGTTTAGCAGCAGAATGTTGGTTTCCTGAATGTAATTGGTGGTGGTATAAAAATCTCTTCCCCAGGTGGTAATCCGCTGCTCGTTTACGCCCATCTGCCCGATGGAGATATTCTGCCAGAGCAGGGAAGCACTCAGACGGTTATCCAGAAAGGCTTTTTTAATGGAAATATTGGGCTGGTAAAAGCGGGAATCTTCTCCCTGTGCCGTATTTCTTTTTGAGAGATAACTCAGGTTAAACTGGCCGCTCAGAGTAGGAGTGATCTGATAGCTGATGTTGGAATTCACCGAATACACCCAGCCGCGGCTGTTTACTTCCACGGCATTTTCAAACAATGAACCTTGTATGACCAGATTGTACATGTTTCCTCCCAGAAATACCTTCAGGTTTTTGATCGGGGAAAGGGTAGCTCCAAGTTCTGATCCCGTCAGTTTGGCTCTGCCTGCATTGGTATAAATCCGGTTCAGGATGGTGTCATTGTACACACTGTTTACCCGGTTTACAATATCCTGGATGTTCTGGTGGTAGATGTTCCAGTAAAAGGTTGCCTTCTTGAAATCTTTACTAATCCCCACTTCATACAGACCGATAAACTCGGGGCGAATGCGGGGATCACCCTGTTCCAGCGTTTCGCTGTGTTCACGCTCCGGGTAGGGGTTTAATTCGTTATTGGTTGACCGCTGCACCCGTCTGCTGTATGCTGCTTTTACAGCCCAGGTGTCGCTAAAGTTGTAGCGTAAACTTGCGGAGGGAAACAGGTTTGAAAGGGGCAGTTCAAAAGGCTCTCCACCCCGGTCATCACTAAACCTACGATAGGCATTTTCGTAACGTAGCCCGCCGGAAAACTCCAGTTTATTGATCTCTCCCGCGTATTGCGTGTACACACCATGGATACGGTTAAGAACAGAAATGGCTGCTGTAAATGCCGGATTCGTCACAAATGGTTGGTTATTTCCTTCTTTTTCCTGGTAATCGAAGGCCCCATCCTGAACCTGATTTCTGAACTGATAGCCGGCAGATAGTTTACCCGGTCCCACTGTTTTTTCGTAATCGATTTTTGCCCGGAAGGCCTTTAAAGGGTTGTATCCGTTATTGAGCGTGTATTGCAGCGTATCATTGAAATTATCAATAGTCAGATTCCGGTTTTTGGTCCAGCCTTCTAACAGGGCGTCTTCGTAGAGAGCAGATAGGCTAAGGTTTGAACTCTCGTCAAAATGATGCAGGTAGTCCAGATTAAACACCTTAAAGGTGCCGCTTTTTAATACCAGATTGGAGTTAAAATACTGACTTTGACCAATTACAGTATTACCGGTCAGGTCGGTTTTGGTGTTGTTGTAATAGATATCGGCCAGTCGGTACTGGTCGCGGTGGCCCAGATAAGCACCCGCATTTAGCTCGTTTTTATTGTTGAGGTAATAGGTAGCCAGAGCCCTGAAACCGTAGTTTTCCCGTTTAAGGCTGCGTTCGCCCTGGCTGGGGAAACTTGTAAAAATATCACCAATGGTGGTATTGACATCGCCCACTCTTCGGCCTGCAATGTCGTTTCGGAGATAGTTGAGTGCCAGACCCAGATCCAGCTTGTCTTTCCGGTAGTTAAAAGAAACATCAGCACCGTAACGTTGAGGCTCCTCGGCATTAAAATACTCTTTGATACGGGGCAGGCCGTATTGCAGGTTGGTGCTGAGTGAAAGACCGTCTGTACTTCCTTTTTTGGTTACGATATTGATGATTCCGGCCTTCCCATCGGCATCGTAGCGGGCAGAGGGGGCGGTGATCATCTCAATTTTTTCGATGGTATTGGCCGGTATCTGACTCAGGATGGTAGCGGCATCTATCTGGGTAGGTTTACCATTGACCAGAATCAGAAAGCCTTTGGAGCCCCGCACGGTGATCTCGCCTTCGGCATTCACCATCACAGAAGGTATATTCTTCAACACATCGGTGGCGGTACCACCACGAGCCACTTCAAACTGCTCTGCCCTGAAAACCTGTTTTTCCAATGTAGCCACCACATTGGGTTTAAGGCCGGTGACGGTGACAGACTCGAGCAACTGCGTAAGCGGCACCAGACTGATAGCCCCCAGATCAAGCCCCTCTGCCAGATTCTGATAGGGTACTTCTATGTATTTGGTTTTATATCCTACGTACTCTATACGAATGAGGTATTTGTCTTGTTTGAGGCCATCAAAACTAAAGATTCCCTGGTCATCGGAGATTTCTCCTTTCACAAATTCGGTGGAGCTTTGCTTTTCAAGACGTATGGTGGCATAGGCCAACGGCTCAGCGGTGAGGGAGTCTTTAAGCACACCCGTGATGCCGTTTTTCTGCTGAGCCGTAGCCGCAGATAGTACCCCGCAAAAAAGGATGGAAAAGAAAAGTCTCGTCATCGTTCTGTTTCTGTGAGTCAAAGGTAAGCCATTGGTAGTTATTGTAGAGCTTGCATGGCTCTGTTTCGATTTTTTGTGGATTTGCAGGCCAGAAGTGTTGATCTGTTGAACTTCAACCCCTTGTTAACTCTCAAGCCTTTAAAGAATCAAAAACAAGTTGAAAGCGGTCAACTTTATTTAGGCATGACTAAATCGGAAGACTGGTTAGCCTTCGGCAATCCGAAAACACATTCCGCAAAGTTTACGGACTTTTTGGAAGATAACCTCTACTTTTTACAAACCACAAACCAGAACTTCTCCGACGGTCTATCATTCCTGGCTTCCCGGGGTTCCTGAATGGCAATGGCTTCATGAAGGCCGAACTCCCGGGCAATGGTGTGTGCATCGTAAAAGAAGAGGTCAATCCCGTGTTTTGTCCGGAACGTATCCCCGCCTAAATCTTCTCCTTTTCCATATCTGAAATCGTCTTTGGAAAGACTTACAAAAATCATCTGACCGCCGGGCTTAAGCTGCTTGTAACAACCAGAAATGAGTTTTTGGCGATCCTCTTTGTTCAATAAATGAAGCAACGCATAACAGTAAACCCCCTCATACATTTCATGGTCAAACGGCATATCGCTCACTGATCCGTGATGTATCCTCAGACTTTCTCCAAAATGCTTCCTTGCCAACTCAATAGCCGTTTCTGAGATTTCAATGCCGGTCACTTCAAAGCCCTTTTCTATGAATGGTCTGGCATTTCTGCCATATCCAAAACCGGGAATCAGGATTTTTCTTAAACCGGCCTTTTCAAGGAGTTCTAACGCCTGAAAGGTAGCATCTGCGGGTTCAGAGCCCCACATTTCCTGTTTCTCTTTGAAGTTGGTTTCCCAGAATTCGGCCATAAAATTGTCATTGATTTTGATCCCTGAATATTCAACAGTATAAATTGAATTCAGGTTTCTATGTTTCTTTGGTGACAAAATGAATTACTCTCAACTTTTGCCTGGTCTTCGGTCTTTATGAAAATTGGAGAACGGTATTCTGAACGCATCCTTGTTTTGAAGTTTTACAGGTCTAAAAACTCAATAACTTTCCTCATTAGACTGAGGGACTAAGGTGAAAATGATGCAGAAAATTGAAAAGGTGACAGAAGGTAGGCAGATTATTTAAAGCCGGGCTCCATGAGAGCGTTTGAATTTTAAATTTTTAGTATGTTTATGAAGCAGAAAGAAATCCATGTGGCGTATAGTAGAGATACCAAATGGCTGCAACGTTTTTCCTTCTGATAATCAGACATTTGTAAATACTGAAAAAGTAATTGATACTACGGGTTAACGACATGCCCTTTTCTGGGGGAAAAGAGACATGCGTTAACCCGCACGTTATAGGGCATTTTAAAAGACGACAACGACAAAATGATATTACCATCTGACAAAGAGTATACACAAACAAAAAGAATAATCCTTGGGACAGAAAGGATGAAACCCGAATTTGTTCCTCTTGCAGAGTGGATAGACAAAACGTATGACGTAAAGACAATTAATATCATTTACGACACATTAGACAATAAAACACCGAGAGTTCAAATTTGCTTTGAATATGAAAATGAGAAAAATAAATTCTTGACTCACGACATTTCATATTTTGACAAATCAAAACAGAAAGCAATTGGAGAAAAATTTACAGAAATAATTAAGCAACAAGGACTTTCAAAAAATAACGGTTCATTTTCAAACATTTTCGGACATAACAAGAACGGCAATTATTTAACAGACAATGTATTTGTAATTTATGGTGCATTTGAACCAATTGCAAAGCTTGAAGCCACATATAAAATAACTCAAAAGCAGACGGAAGAATTTATTAAGTCGTTTGAAAATAAAGACATTTGGACAATATCCATTGGTTTTACAGTACCTACATTTTTTATGTTTACAGACGAGAAAGTGAAAGAATATGACAAGCCCGAAATTAAATCAGTGTGGGCTGACAAATACTTTGACTTTGTAAAGCCATTTGACGAGTTCAATTATTTCAAAAGAAACGACATTCAGGTTTATATAGACAGCAAAGAAAATTTTGACAAAAATTACGAAAGCAATTGGTATTACTATTACAAATGACAAGAAAAACGCCCTATAACAGCCGTTTTGCAAAAGCGGGGGTTTGGTGCTTCTATGACAGTGAAGTGCTAAATTCAAGCTTTGTGCATCTAATGAAGTTTAGTGCTAAAAATCCCCGCCTTCGCAAAGCGGCAAAACGTTAGTGGCAAGGCTATGACGACACAACCCGTCAGACAAAATCGGGTTCTTTTTGACATTTTATATTTTAGCAGTTGCTTAAATAAACAAATTGACTACCTTTGTGCTATGGACAACAATTCTTGTATAAGACAACAAGCGGACATTAAACAAATAAACCGCTGTAAAGACCGAGTTTCAGAACTCAACGGCTCGTTTGACTATTTATCGAACGGACTTGAATTGGCAGGAAACAACGTAAGACTGAAAATTCTATTTCTGCTCTATGAAGAAAAACGACTTTGTGTTTGTGATATAAGCGACATTCTCGGTATGACAATTTCAGCAGTTTCACAACACTTGAGAAAACTCAAAGACAGAAAACTTATTGAAACCGAACGAGAAGCACAAACCATTTTTTACTCGTTGACAAAAGAGTATGAAAAAATGCTGAAACCGTTTTTCAAAATACTTGACGAAAACAAAATATTAGAAACATTATGAAAACAGACAACAAACTAATCGGAGCAGGACTTTTAACAGCAATTGCAGCTTCATTGTGTTGCATTACACCTGTCTTGGCTCTCATTGCAGGAACAAGCGGACTTGCTTCTACTTTTTCTTGGCTCGAACCTTTCAGACCGTATTTTATCGGTTTGACAATTTTGGTTCTTGGTTTTGCTTGGTATCAAAAGTTGAAACCTAAAAAGCAAATTGACTGCAACTGTGAGACAGAAGAAAAACCAAAATTCATTCAGTCAAAAATGTTTTTAGGAATTGTAACAGCATTTGCAATCGTTATGCTTGCCTTTCCATACTATTCAAGCATTTTCTACCCAAAGAAAGAAAAGCAAATCATAGTAGTGGACAAATCCAATATTCAAAAAGTAAAATTTACGATTAGCGGAATGACTTGTGCGAGTTGCGAAGAACACGTAAATCACGAAGTAAATAAATTGACAGGAATAATAAGTTCAAACGCTTCATATGAAAATGGAAATGCAATCATAGAATTTGACAACTCAAAAACAAATATTTCTGAAATCGAAAAAGCAATAAACTCAACAGGATATTCTGTAACCGACAAAAAAGAAAATTAAAATGGAAATCAAATTACAATCAACAATAACTTGCCCCAACTGCGGACATAAGAAAGAAGAAACAATGCCGACAGACGCTTGCCAATATTTTTACGAATGTGAAAAATGCAAACAAGTTCTAAAACCAAAACAAGGCGACTGCTGTGTTTATTGTAGTTACGGAAGTGTTGCTTGTCCACCAATTCAGCAGGACAAAAAATGTTGCTGACAGACGGAAAACAAAGAAGCCCAGCCACTAACAGCGGTTTGGCAAAAGTGGCGGTTCAGTGCTTCGTATGACAGTTTTTCGTAAATTTGAAGTGTGTGCTTCGTATGAACATTTGTGGTTAAATCGCCACCTTCGCCAAGCCGCAAAACGTTAGTGGCAAGTATAATGCGACACCCTCATTAACAAAACGAACAAAATCATGAAAATATTTATTTACATACTTCCAGTTTTAATATG
>CBINGY010000024.1:0-62748 GCA_966250325.1 uncultured Cytophagaceae bacterium
TGTTCATCCCAGGTTTCGTAGCCGAATTCGCCTTTTTTCGGTATCGTATGAAAAACCCATTCTTGCTTTCCTGTTTTTACATTGTAAGCACGTACATAACCCGGGGCGGCATCGAGACCTTCAGAAAGCCGCATACCTACAATAATTTTGTCTTTATAGATAATTCCCGGTGTATTTGACACTACTAAAAACTGATCTTCCGGGTTATCAGAAAGCCCCACCTGTAAATCCACTTTCCCTTTGTCACCGAAATTAAGATCGGGTTTACCCGTCAATGCATCAACCGACATGAGAAAACTTCCTGCACAAAACAGGATGCGGCTCATTTCTTTCTCCTTAAAATAGGTAACACCTCTGTTTGTACCTGCCCATGAATTTTCTCCACCCAGCACCTGAAAAGGGTCGAAACGCCAGATCTGCTTTCCCGTAGCCACATGTAAAGCCACCAGGCTTAGTTTTGGGGTGGTGGCATAGAGTATGCTGTCAATCACGATGGGCTGACATTGAATCTGCGAATTTTTAGAGGAATCGCCCGTATGAAACTCCCAGGCCACTTGTAGTTGATTCACATTTTCTGTGGTAATCTGATCCAGCGAGGAGTATCGGGAGGCATCTTTTGTGCCCCCGTAATTGGTCCATTTGGAATAGTCATTATCAAGGTTTTCTGAACAGGACCACAGAAGGTTGGCCGCAAGCATGGCCAGGAGTATTTTATTCATAGGGCAGGTTAATTAACTCAAAATGTATTCAATTATACTTATTCTTTTGGTTTGTTGGCTCTTTACAAGTCTAATTGACGACCATACGGGGTACATTGCACACAAAAGACGGTGCTGTTTTATTTTTCCTTATTTTTGCGGCACAAAAAGAAAACAAAACGTTTATGGCACAATACGACGTAGTAGTACTGGGTAGTGGCCCCGGAGGTTACCCCGCCGCCATCAGAGCCTCTCAGTTGGGTTTAAAAACAGCAATAATTGAGAAGGAAAATCTGGGTGGAATCTGTCTTAACTGGGGATGTATCCCCACCAAAGCTTTGCTTAAGTCTGCTCAGGTGTTTCAATATATTCAGCATGCCGCAGATTATGGCATCACGGTGGGTGAATCATCGGCAGATTTCACTGCGGTAATTCAACGCTCTCGGGGAGTAGCCAATGGCATGAGCAAAGGCATCGAGTTTCTGATGAAAAAGAATAAAATCGATGTCATCAAAGGTTACGGCAAAGTACAGCCCGGCAAAAAGATAGAGGTGACCGGGGACAAAGGCGAGAAGTCGGTGGTAGAAGGAAAGCATATCATCATTGCTACCGGAGCCCGTGCCCGTGAACTACCGAATGTGCCCATTGACGGTGAGAAGGTCATTGAATATCGTAAGGCGATGAGCCTCGAGAAACAGCCAAAATCAATGCTCGTGATTGGTTCCGGAGCCATCGGCGTAGAGTTTGCCTATGTGTATGCCAGCATGGGTACCAAGGTAACTATTGTGGAATTCATGCCGAGAATTGTTCCTGTAGAGGATGTGGATGTTTCGAAAGAACTGGAAAAGCAATATAAAAAAATGGGCATTGATATCATCACAAACGCGGCGGTTCAAAGTGTTGATACGAAGGGCAAAACATGTAAGTCAACCATCAAAGGAAATAAAGACGGTAAAGAGCAGGTCATAGAAACAGACATTGTGCTTTCTGCAGCTGGTATTACCTCCAATATTGAAAACATTGGTCTGGAAGACGTAGGAATCGCTACAGACAAAGGCAAGATCATGGTCAATGAGTTTTATCAGACCAACATACCGGGTTATTACGCTATTGGAGATGTGGTTCCTGGTCAGGCACTTGCTCACGTAGCTACGGCCGAAGCCATAATTTGTACCGAAAAAATTGCAGGTCACCATCCGCAGCCTTTGAACTATGGTAATATCCCGGGTTGTACCTACTGTACACCTGAGATTGCTTCTGTAGGTTTAACCGAGGAGCAGGCCAAAGAAAAAGGTTACGAAATCAAAGTGGGAAAATTCCCGTTCTCGGCTTCTGGTAAAGCATCTGCGGCCGGAGCCAAAGAGGGCTTTGTGAAAGTAATCTTTGACGCTAAATACGGCGAGTGGTTGGGCTGTCACATGATCGGAACCAATGTGACGGAAATGATCGCCGAAGCTGTGGTGGCCCGAAAACTGGAAACCACCGGTATGGAAATCGTGAAGAGTGTGCACCCGCACCCTACTATGTCTGAAGCCATCATGGAAGCGGCGGCGGCTGCTTATGATGAGGTGATACATCTTTAATTGTAGTAATTTTAGCAATACACAGAAAACACAGTTAGACCCTGATATCGTGAATGTCAGGGTTTAATTGCTTTATTTTGTGGCAAATACGCTGTTGCATGCCCTCAAAAGCAAAACAAAATCTCTTTTTCCTCTTTTTTGGTCTGCTGTTTTTTTCCACCAGCCTGCCTTATGTGTATGCTTCTACGGGCATTGACCCATCCTGGACAGAGTCTTTGGTGATGGCCATTAATCAGCATTTTGTTTTTGGAAAGGACTTTATTTTCAATTACGGCCCACTCGGCTATCTCAACACGCTGCTGTTGCCAAAGGCCATCAGTCCGTGGATCATGTTTCTGTTCCATACTTTCCTGCTGGCAAACTATCTGGTGATTATTAAGCTCACTTTTTATACGCTGGGGGAAGAGTGGTGGAAGGCTGCGATTATTTCGGTCATTATTTTCCTACCCTGGGGTTTCTTTTCAGACACTACCTTTACCCTGTTTTACCTGCTTCTCTTCTGGCTGTTGTATGTTCACAAAACCAGAAATACCTTGGGCTTGTTACTGGCCATTGTACTGGCCGTTTTGATTTTCTACATCAAAGTTAACCTCAGCCTCATTGCCTATTCTGTATTTGCCGGCAGCCTGCTATATTTCAGTTTGGCCAGAATAATAACCTGGCGAACTGCACTCCTTACCCTTCTTTTACTGGCTGGCCTCACCTATGCCTTTTCCGTTTTACTCCATGTATCACTGCCTCACTATCTGGAAGCAAGCCTGAAAATCATTGATGCCTATCAGGACGGACAAGCAGTCAATATTTTAAGCAACAAAGAACTGTTTGTACTACTGGCGTTTGAGGGCCTGATTGTTCTCTTGGTGCTGATAAACCTGGTTAAAAACCTGGCCTGGTTTAAAGAAAATATCTACCTCTATTTGCTGGTAGCCCTGGCCTGGTTTCTGTGTTTCAAACAGGCACACACGGCCGTAGCACATTATAACGTCTTCGGGTTTTTCCTGTTTCTTCCGGTACTGGCCGTGCTCATTTTCCTTTTTGCCGAAAGGTTTACTAAAACCGGCAGGCTGATCGTCCGGGTTTTGATCATTCAATTAATCGCTACTCAGTTTATCCGGTTTAGTTACAGCCAATATCAGTTCAAAAACTACCTGCTTTTCTTTTTTCCGGAGCACGTAGCCCAGCAAGTGAAAGAATCGGGAAATCCGTTAGATTTGGCCAAAACCCTGACTTCAAAAAACCCTTTCAATTACTTTCAAAAGCTTTTTTCGTACGATTATCGGGAAAATTTTAAGGGCGAAGAGATGAACAAACAGCGTTTACTTCCCGCCCATATCCGGGCTACCATAGGAAAACAAACGGTGGACCTGATGCCCTGGGAAATTTCATATGTTTTTCTTAACAAACTGACTTACGCTCCCCGGCCTATCATTCAAACGTACCAGGCAAACAGCGATTGGCTGGCTGAAAAAAACGAAGAAAAATACACCTCCTCATCTGCACCTGAGTTTGTATTGGGTAATGTGCATGATTACCGTGAGCAAAACCCCATCTGGATGGATAAGGGAGCGTATCTGGCTCTTCGCCAAAATTATGTGCTGGAAGACACTGTACATATGCCGGAGGAAACCCTTTTTCTTTTTAAAAGACTAAAAGCAGGAAGAATCAAATATCAGAAACTGGACAGCCGATTGGGTAGTTTGGACCAACCCATTGAAGTTCCGGAATCAGGAACAATTTATCTTCATGCCAATATAGCGTATAGTTTCCTGGGTAAAATAGCCCGACTGCTTTTTCAGCCGCCTTATCTGAGATGCCTGGTTACCTACAGCGATGGCACTCAGAAAAGTTACCGCATTCCGCCACCGATAGTAAAAGGAGGAATACTCGTATCTGAGCGAGTGGAAACTGAAGAGGAATTTGTTCGTTTTGCCACCCAATCGATCGGAAATATAAGACCGGTAGATGTAAAATTCTGGTCAAAAATGCCCTGGGGATTCCGGCATCAATTTGACTACCACTTTGAAACCGTAAAGCCATAAAAAATGCCCGGAACATTCGAACAGTTTGATCTGAACAAGCAACTCCTGCAGGCCATTGCAGATCTGGGTTATGAAAGCCCCTCTCCTATCCAGGAGCAAGCCATTCCCATTATACTTCACGGGCATGATGTACTTGGGATAGCCCAGACCGGCACCGGTAAAACGGCTGCCTATTTGCTTCCCATATTAATGAAAATCAAATACGCCCAGGGGAATACTATCCGTGCACTGATATTGGCACCTACGCGGGAACTGGCCGTGCAGATTGACGAAGCCGTGAAAGAGCTCGCGAAATATACCGATTTAAGGCATCTGGCTATTTATGGGGGTGTGGGGCCTAAGCCTCAGGCAGAAGCCATCCAGAAAGGTCTGGATATCCTGGTAGCCACACCGGGCAGGTTCATGGATCTTTACCTGAAAGGCGAAATAGCCACAAAATCTATCCAGTATCTGGTGATGGATGAAGCAGACAAAATGATGGATATGGGATTTATGCCTCAGATTCGCAAGATACTGGAGGTCATACCCCGTAAACGAAAAAATTTATTGTTTTCAGCTACATTTCCAGACAAAGTGGAACGCCTGTCTCAGGAATTTCTGGAAGCACCGGTACGAGTAGAAGTAACACCTCAAGCCACTGCGGCAACTACCGTAGAGCAGGTTTTGTATGAAACGCCCAATTTCAGAACCAAGATAAATCTACTGGGATACCTTCTTTCCAGCTCAGAGGAAATTACCCGTGGAATTGTTTTTTGCCGAACAAAAACGGTAGCAGATAACGTCTTTCATTTTCTGGAAAGAAAAGTCATGAAGGATCAGGAAGTGCGGGTAATACATGCCAATAAAGGCCAAAATACACGACTTAACTCAATGAATGCGTTTCGGGAAGGCAGTGTGCGGGTATTGGTTTCCACCGATGTGGCCGCCAGGGGCATTGACATACAACAGGTAAGTCATGTGATCAATTTTGACGTTCCTATCATTTACGAAGATTATGTACACCGGATAGGTCGCACTGGTAGAGCCAATCTGGAAGGAAAGGCCATGACATTTATGACCCCGGCAGAAGAATGGCACGTTGAGAAAATAGAAAAGATTATTCGTACGTCTATACCCAGAGCTCCAATTCCCGCAGAAGTTAGTGTACCCGAAACACCTTTTGAAGAAAACCAGGAGATGCTTCGCGAAATGGACAATCAGCGTAAAAAGGATGACCCCGGTTTTCTGGGAGCGTTTCATGAGAAGAAGAAGAAAAATCTACCCAGAACAGCGAGACCTTCAGGTAAGAAATCGGGAAGCCGGGGAAAAAAACGTTGACTCCATTGACCCTGTGGCCTGATTTACCTTTAGTTAATTTATTTAACGGCATCCAATAAAATATAGGCAATACCGTTATATTAGGGCAAATTTTGGTACAAAACCACGTGATTAAAAGCACTTTATCGGTTTTTCTGGCGAGTAGTTTACTGGCAGTTTCTGCTCAGCAGCTTATACTCAAGACTGAGAGTATTCCTGGAAGTGGTAGTGCCAATTCTTCTCTTCCCGACTCCCCGAAAGAACCCTCAGGAAACCTTAAGACATTTGAACCTAAGCAATTCAAAAGTATTGGAAATGAAGTAATTGAAGTAAATCATGAAGTAGTTTTGGTAGGGAAAATGGCTCCTGACGGAGTCAATATTTATGAAATGCCTCTGTTTGGAGGTTATCATAAAACAGCCAAACAGATTCGTGACGACGAGGCATTTCTGGCAGATTGCGATAAGAATTTCAAATCACGGGAAGAAGCGAGTTTGTTTTTTTCAGACATGGGCTGGCAATACCTTTCTGAGGGAAGTAGAGAAATGGCCATTTATCGCTTCAATCTGGCCAGTTTACTTGATGTAAAAAATGTGGATGTTTTCTGGGGTCTGGGAGTAATTGAATATCAACGTGGTGAATATGAGAGTGCCATAAAGCTACTTTCGCAGGGTTTATACACCGATACCCAGTTTAACGTGACCCTAATGGTAGATCTGGCCACGGTTCATATTAAATGCTTTACTGCGAATAAGCACAAAGCCGATCTGGACAGGGCTTACAAACTACTGGACGATGCGATATTGCTTGCCCCAAATTATGCCAACTCCTACATGCAGCTGGCTATAGCAAATCTGGTAAACGGTAAAATAGATGAGGCCTGGCTGGCCTTCCACAAAGGATACAAAATTGATCCCAAATCGCTTGACCGGGACATTTTGGTTCAGCTCCTAGAACAGCAGGCTGATCCCGAGCAACTCTTCAAATAAAGGATCAGAGCTTACCTGCTATTTTAAGATGCTGCAATAGCATGATGGTTTTTCCATCTTTTATTTCACCCGATTGGATCATTTCGAAGGCTTTCGAAAACGGAATTTCCAATACTTCAATATTCTCCTGCTCTTCTGCCTGACCGCCACCTTCGCTCACTTTCATTTTTGATTCATAAGGAGCAATGAAGAAAAATAGAATTTCTGTCACAGAGCCCGGTGACATGTAGGCTTCAAACACCTTTTCCACTTTGCCGATACGATAGCCGGTTTCTTCCTCTGTCTCTTTACGAATGCATTCTTCAGGATTCAGGTTTTCCAGAAGGCCGGCACAAGCTTCAATGAGCATGCCGTCTACATTCCCATTTACGTATGTGGGTAGGCGAAACTGACGTGTAAGAATAACCGTTTTCTGCTGTATATTGTAGAGAAGAATAACGGCCCCGTTACCCCGGTCGTAGGCTTCGCGGCTCTGTCTTTCCCAGCCTTTTGAGGTGAGTAAATCAAAAGTATATTTCCTTAGCACATACCAGTTATCTGACAATACCTTGTTTTCGATGATTTTTACCTTATTCATTGATCAATATTGATTGTTATTGTTTATTTTTGATCAAAAGTAATTAAATAATGCGATTTGAGCTGAGAAAACGAAAAATTTTGGAGCTACTCCTGGAAAAAGAAGAGCTTACAGTAGGCGAAACAGCTTCGCAATTTAACGTGTCGGAGATCACTATACGAAGAGATTTCGCAACGCTGGACAAGGAAAATCTGGTTTTACGTACACCGGGAGGCGTAGTAGCTATGCCTCGTCAGCCTGTGGTTTCTTTCCGGCTCAAAGATCAGGTGCACCAGGAAGCCAAACAGATCATTGCAGAAAAAGCCGCGGCGTTTGTGAAAGATGGTGATGTCTTATTTGTGGATTGCGGAAGTACCACCTATCAACTCTGCAGGTTTATCAGAACTAAAAAAGTAAAAGTAATCACCAACTCGCTGCCTGTGTTGCAGGCCCTATCTGGCAGTAAATGTGAAGTGAATCTGATAGGAGGAACCTACGATAGCGAGCGGCAGGCACTTCATGGCAAAATGGCGGAGTGGCATATTCAGCAATACCACGCTCACAGGGCGTTTATCGGAGCAGATGCGATTGACGAAAACAAACAGCTCTGGGCCAATTCAGAAAAAGAAGCCGAAATAAGCGGCACCATGCTTCAGAATGCCGATCAAACCTATGTGCTGGCCGATAGTTCTAAGTTTGGAAAACGGGGGTATTTGAGGTTTGGGGATTCTGAGAAGAAGTTGATTTTTGTTTCGGAATTATAATTACGACGCAAACCCAGAATCCTTTATTAATCAAAATATTTCATTGATTGAAGGGGCACGGCATTCAAAGATTCCTTTAGAATTGCATCTATTTGTAAAAACTGCCTTTGGTTTTCATCTAAAAATATATGGATTCCCTGGTAGCGTTTTGTTTAGATGCTTTGGAGTCGGGAGTACATTTAACTCAATCTTTTGAATATTCTATTTGGAGAATTCCTTAATAAATTAACTACTAGAAGAGTATGTATTTAGTCATAGTTCAGCTACGAAATAGATGAATTATACTTTGCAATTGAATTCAGACTTTACTTCTTTTGTAAAAGAAAAGTCGCCCATTGCTGAGCGACTAATCTCTTAAAAAAGTTCAGAATAGATTTTCCCAATTACATAAAGTAATCCAAGAAAAGCTGTTAAGAACTCTAGGAATGGACGCATCTTGTCCATTAAGTTGCGTAACATATTGGTCCTAAATATATGTTAAAGAATGACTTCACACCCGCCAGTGTGAAGTCGTTCGCATTTTACGAACATGTAAATCTAACACACACTCAACATCAAAAAAAAGTCTAAAAAAACTTGCATATCCCATTCTTCAAGAATTTTACAAACTCCTTTTTTTTAAGCTGCACTTTCTCAGAACTTTACATTTTTTCGGACATTAGAAAAGTACCATTCAAAAGTTACCCACAAAAAAAATGACTTTCAACCTTACTTATTCACATTTTTTGACTAAAGCCTCTCACAGATATTCTAAGCATTAATCCATTTAATTATAGGTTGTTATGTACAGCGAAATCACCCTAACTTATTATTTAGAAATATATGCACTAATAATTCTGTTGATAACAGTAGACGTATTAACAAATTGATTCAAAAGCATAAATTAAAAATAACCTAGTCCAATATTTTTTATTATTAACTTTTCAACCCCTCCAACTCCCCCTTCACAAACCCCATCAACTCAGAAATGTACTCTTTCGAAAAATCAAATTTTATATCCATGGCTTTGTAAATTTCACCGATGGTGGTGGTGTAACCGAGTTGTAAACCTCTTAGGTAAGCCGACAGGCCTTTCTCCGGGTCATTTTTGTAGTTACGCCAAACCGAGATAGCTCCCAGCTGAGCCATGCCGTATTCAATGTAATAGAACGGCACCTCATAAATATGTAGCTGTCGCTGCCACATGGTCTCTTTGAATTTCTCCAGGCCACCCCAGTCGGTGATGGTATCAGAGAACTGATCCAGAATTTTCAGCCAGTTTTCTTTACGCTCTTCAATCGAGTGCGTAGGATTCTCATACAGCCAATGCTGGAATTTATCGATGGTGGCAATCCACGGAAGCGTAGAAATGATATCCTGCAAATGCTCAATCCGGGCTCGTTTCAGATCTTCGGGGTTTTCAAAGAATTCATCCCAATGTTCCATAGATATGAGCTCCATGGCCATGGAAGCTACCTCGGCCACTTCGGCTGTGGTGCTTCTGAAGCTGTTTAGTGGCAGATCACGGGTTTCAAACGAATGAATGGCATGCCCGCCCTCATGCACCATAGTCACCAGATCACGTACAGAACCCGTGGCATTCATAAAAATGAAAGGAACACCAATTTCTTCCAGCGGATAATTATACCCACCGGGTGCTTTCCCTATACGGCTTTCCACGTCAAAATGCCCCATACGACGCATAATTCGCAGGTAATTCCCCAATTTTTTATCAATCTTATCAAAGCAGCGAATGGATTTATCGAGCAGTTCTTCGCCATCTTTGAAGGGTTTCAAAGGAGGGCGACCCTGTACATCCACCGACTTGTCCCAGGGTTTCAGGGGATTTAGTCCGAGCTTTTGCTGCCGCTCTTCTGTGGCTATATTCAGTAAAGGCACCACGGCTTCAGCTACCGATTCGTGGAATTTAAAGCAGTCTTCAGGCGTATAATCAAACCTTCCCATGGCCGCGAACATGTAATCGCGGAAATTCTTAAACCCGGCATTTACAGCCACCTGATGACGCAGATCACGCAATTCATTGAATAGCAGATCCAGTTTATCGGCATCCTGCAGTCTGCGTTCTCCTATTTTCATCCAGGCCTCCTGGCGGTCTGCCCGGTTTACCGACTGCAGAATAAGACTGGCCTTTTGCAGGGTCATTTCTTCCCCATGAAGGGTAACCGTCATTGCACCTGTGGTACTCTGGTATTCGGTTTGTTTGGTTTGAATTTGAGTGAAAACCGGAATGTTACTTTCTCTGAAAATCTCCACCGATTTCTTCATCCCACGAACCGTGATCTCAAAACCCTGATCGGTGAGTTGATCCAGAAAAGGGCTTTCCAGGGCCTTTTTATTCAGCTGATCATCGTAAACGGCTAGCTGAGGCTGTATCTCGGTAACAAAAAACTGGTAGTCTTTCTGCCGTTGCTCAGAAGCGGTATCGCAGGTCATTTTGATATACCTCCAGGCCATATTTTCAGAAAGATAAGACTCTAATTCGCTGCGGTCCAGAAACCATTGCCTCAGGTCACCCACATTTTCAATTTGGCGGGCAACCAGATTCTCGATCAGAGGTTTGACAGTTTCCCAGCTATCCAGGTTAAACTCTTCTCCGATAAACTTTCTGGCTTTACGGGTAGGCAATATTAGTTCTTCCAATTTTTTGTGTTTTTAATGGTGAGGTAAAATTAAGGGATTCTACTTATCTGAGCACTCGTTTCCTTGATTTGACAAATTTTCACAGTTCAGATGAAATATTCTAAAGTTGTTATGTGTCAAAAATTAAACCGTGCTTCTCCAAACTCCCTACCAAATCCTGTAAACCAATCACTGTTTGATTTTCCGCTCTTGGATAAGGACTTTCCACCGAGGGCGTCACAATCAAAACCGGAATTCCGCCCAGGTCTTCGGCTGCTATGGTAGTTCCACGGGTAATTTTAGGGGCGTTATTGGTTTTGATTTCTATACCCAGCACGGGTTTTGTTCCTTTGACCAGAACCAGGTCCAGCTCAGTGCCATCATGCGTGCGATAGAAATAGGGCGTAATCGTTGGCTTCAAAACCGCAATAATCTGCTGAATAACAAAGGCCTCAAAGGAACTTCCCCGATGCAGAAAGCCATCCAGTTCTTCCGGAGTTTCTATACCTGCTGCCGCATGTAACAGGCCGGTATCCCGGAAAAAGAGTTTCGGAGATTTCACCAGTCGTTTGGAGATATTGATGAAAAATGGCTGAATGCTTCGTATCAAAAAAGCATTCTCAAAATAATCCAGCATCTCTTTTACCTTTCTCTGATCGAGCCCCAGAGATTTGCTCAATGTTGAAATATTGACCAGGTTTCCGTTTAGCTGGGTCAACATTTGTATGGCGTTTCGCACAATCCGGGGAGAAATATCCAAACCCAGCAAGGGCAGCTCTCGTTCCACATAGGTGGAAAGAAAATCCAATCGTTTTTCAAAACTCTGCTCCTCATTTTCTGCCAGATAAAAGGCCGGAAAACCTCCTCGAAGCCAGAGTTTTTTGAAAGAATCCAGTGGATCAATTTCTGTTAGATGAAAAGGATGAAGCTCTAAAAAAGAAATTCTACCGGCAAGTGTCTCAGAGCTTCTTGCCAGCAGGTTTGGAGAGGCAGAGCCTAGTAAAAGAAATTTTCCATTTCTTCTGTCACTATCGATGATTGACCTTAATAGTGGAAAAAGTTCAGGCATTCGCTGTACTTCGTCTATGACAATCAAACGATCTTTTCTGGCATTTAGAAACGTTTCAGCATCTGCCAGTCGGGCCATATCTGAAGGTAGTTCCAAATCAAGATAAACCGCATTACTGCCGGCGATGAATTCCTTTGCGAGAGTCGTTTTTCCGACCTGTCTGGGTCCAAGTATAGCTACAGCCGGGTTGGCGAGCAGCTTTTTTTCCAGTATTTGACTTGCCTTTCTTCGAAGAAGCATTTTAAATTAAAACCGAATTTTGAACAAAGTTTGTCAAAAATTCGGTATTAAATCAAATTAATCCCGAAAATTTATTGGGATTTGTCAAAATTTCAGGATTAATTGTTGCTGGCTAAGGGATTTTAATGCTTCAACCCCAGCCCCTCCCCGAAGGAGAGGGGTGTTTCTATTGAAAATTGTTCTCCCTCCCTTTCGGGGAGGGTCAGGGTCCGGTTCTAAGCCCAGCCTTTTTTCTTTTTGATTTTTTTCTTTTCGGGGCTTTGAGTATTGGGCAGCGGGCTATTAGCATTGGGCTTTTTGCCTTTGATATCTTTTTTGCCCTTGGCATTGAAGTCTTTGGGTCCCACTTCTTGTTTCGGGTGATCCAGAAGTTTTTTGGCCAGATCTGTTCTGCCAAGTTTGGTGAGGCGGTTTTTGATCCAGCCTTTCATGTCGTTTTTCCACCAGAAGAAATAGTTGTTTTGAATCTTCTTTTCTTCCCGGGTTTTCACCGTTTTCACCGGCTGCATGGTATAGGGGTGCACACCCGAATAATAGATCACAGTGGCCACTGTCATGGGCGTAGGGGTAAAATCCTGCACCTGCTCCAGCTGAAAACCCATATCTTTGGTTTCGGCGGCCAGATTGGCCATATCGGCCTCCTCACAGCCGGGGTGTGAACTGATGAAATATGGGATAAGCGGCTGTTTCAGGCCATATTTTTCCTGAATCTTATCGTACTTCTGTTTGAACTTGTGGAAGTATTTGAAAGAAGGCTTTCGCATCACTCTCAGGGTATCATCTGCCGTATGCTCAGGAGCTACTTTCAAACGCCCCGAAATGTGGCGGGTAACCAGCTGTTCCATGTATTCATCATGATTGCCGTCCTGGTTATTTTTATTGAAATCATCCACTAGCAAATCATAGCGTATTCCGGAGCCAACAAATGCCTTTTTAACATCCGGGTGAGCGTCCACTTTCTGATATATTTCGGTCAATGGCTTATGTGAAGTGTCCAGATTAGAACAAATCACGGGATGAATACAGCTTGGGGCCTGACAGCGGGCACAGATACTTTCATCTTTGCCTTTCATGCGGTACATATTGGCCGATGGCCCTCCCAGATCAGAAATATAACCCTTGAATTCAGGATGCTTCACCAGTTCATCCACCTCTTTCATGATGCTCTCCTGCGATCTGGATGCTATAAATTTACCCTGGTGAGCCGAGATGGTGCAGAAACTGCAGCCACCAAAACAACCCCGGTGCATATTCACCGAAAACTTGATCATTTCATACGCCGGAATAGCCCCTCGTTTAGCATATTTCGGGTGAGGCATACGGGTATAAGGCAGGTCAAAGGATTTATCCATTTCCTGCTCGGTCATCGTGACAAAAGGCGGATTAATGACCAATGTCTTATTCCCTACTTTTTGGGTGAGTCGGTTTGCCTGCCATTTATTGGATTCCACCTCTACCAGTTTGAAATTGGCGGCATATTTCAGCTTGTCTTTCAGGCAGTCTTCGTGCGATGACAGCTCCACCGTATTCCAACCTTTATACGCCTTAATTTCCCCTGTGCCCGGCTCAAGAAAAGCAGTCTGATTAACATCCTTGATTGTGTTTAGCGGAACCCCCTTCTGTACCAGCTTTAACAATTCGCGAAGCGGCTGCTCACCCATTCCGTACACTAGCATGTCAGCACCTGAATCTTCCAGAATAGTTGGAAATAGCCTATCTGCCCAATAATCATAATGAGTAACTCTACGCAAAGAAGCCTCAATACCACCGATCAAAACGGGCACATCGGGGTACAATTCTTTGAGAATTTTAGTATAAACCGTAGTAGCATAATCGGGACGAAAACCAGCTTCTCCTCCCGGCGTGTAGCTATCGTCTGATCGGCGGCGTTTGCTGGCCGTATAGTGATTCACCATAGAATCCATGCAGCCGGCGGTAACACCAAAGAAATATTTTGGTCTGCCGAATTTCTTAAAATCACGGAGGTCATCCCGCCAGTTGGGCTGGGGAATAATGGCAACTCTGAAACCTTCACTTTCAATAATACGCCCAATAACGGCTGTACCAAACGAAGGATGATCTACATACGCATCGCCCGATACCAGCACCACATCCACCTCATCCCATCCACGCATTTCCACTTCCTTCATGGTGATGGGAAGCCAATGCGTTACCGGCCGCTCTTTTACTTTAATCATTCAGCAAAGTTCTTGATTTGTTTTGAGTTAACGCAGGGAACGGGAGAAATGTTCTGTTTCAGCTTTCGGCGGTCAGCCTTCAGCTTTCTGCCACATTTTAGTGACTGAGTCCTTCTACAGGAGTCAGAGAATTGGAATCACCTCTAAGTCGCGATGACGCAAAGTCACGTTCCCTTCAATTGAATGAGAGATAATCGGGCCACGACCGTTGCTCTTCGTGGGTAGTCGAGAAATCTTCGTGCCACGACCGTTGCTCTTCGTGAGTATTCGTGGCACGAAGGTTACTCGACCTTCACCGTCTCAAACCGCTCAGAAACCCCATTTTCATTAATGGCTTCTATCGTAAAGTAGTAGGTACTAAGCTTATCAAGCCCGGCAAACCAGTACTCGTTATTGCCATGCACCATGATGCAGTTATACAGTTTATCGGGAGCGGTGCCGTAATGAATATTATAGGCATAGGCCTGGTGCACCGGTTGCCATTTTATGAGACAGCTTCGTTTGTCTTTGAGGGTTCTTAAAACCATAAATTGGTTAACCTTCCCTGGTTTCTCCCCTCTTCCATGACCAAAAACCCGGAAACCACTCAGAGCAAATTTGCCTGAAGGCATGGCACGGTTTTCAATTTTTACGTATCGGGCTGTGAGAGCTTTGGGAAATTCGAGGTAGTCATGCGGAACGTCTTTGGTATTTTTGCTTTTGTCCATGGCCACGGTCCATTTTTGACCATCTGCCGAAACCGAAATGACGTATTTGTGAGAAATTCCGTTGATTTTACCCAGAAACGAGGTGTCCACATTCTGATCGGCAAAATTGACCTGAATGGCACGGATATCTGATAGTGTTCCCAGGTCAGAAATCAGATACTCACCGTTATTGCCCGATTGGGCAGACCAATAGGTTTTCATGGATTCGTCAACGGCGTAATTGGGAACGTTTCCGCCAAGTGTACTCGAAACCTCCACCGGTTTACCATAATTGAGCAGCATCCAGCCCGTAAAACGGGATTTCAGGTGATCTGTTTCACCGGCGGGGAGGTAATGGGGATAGTCTCCAAACGCCGTATTGCAATACATAACGTCGTCTTTATCAAAACCGGCCGGCCAGAGGCCGAGTCGCCGCTCAAAATTATTTTTGACAGATAACATGATGGTGCTTACATGCCAATAGTTTTTCCAGGGATCCTGAAACGTAGCCCCGTGACCGGCACCGCGAGCATAGCCTCCCAACTTCATACTGAGGGGATCGGGCTGATTTACAAAAGGCCCCAGAGGATGATTTCCTACGGCCACGCCATCGGCATATCCGCTAAATTCGGTTCCCGGTGCTCCGTATTGCAAATAGTATTTTCCATTGTGTTTGGTTACATGAGCTCCCTCCATGAATGGGTCCAGAAAGGTATTATCCATGTGCTCACCAAACCGCTGCCAGCCGTATCGCCAGTCTTCCAATGCATACATTTCTTTTCGGGTGCCTTTTGGGTCAAAGGTGGATCTGTCAAGTTCCACGCCGTAAAGCGGGTACACATTGCTGCTGCCATTATACATAAACAATTTGCCGTCGGTATCGGTGAAAAAATCAGGGTCCCAACCACCGATTTCAAAGTTTTCAACGATGGGAAACCACTCATTGGCCATGGGATTGGTGCTACCCCAAAGCGTAAATTCAGAGGTGTAGGTGCTTCCGAAAACGATCAGCGTATCACCTACAATGCCGACGGCCGGAGCACAGAGTTCGTCATACACTTTATTTCTGGGTCGCAAAAACTTCCGGGAAACGAAAGTCCAGTCGCTGAGGTCTTTGCTGTACCAATAGCCCCATTGATTGGTTGAGAATAAAATATAAGTTCCTTTGTAATTGACAATGACGGGATCTGCCGTGGCCCTGTGTCTTCCCCATTCAGAAAAGTTTGGAATAGGTGTATAACCGTAATCCAGATTCATGGGATTGCAGTATGTTTTGTTTTGAGAGAATGAAGACAGGCTCATTGTCAAAAACAGAAATAGTACAATTTTTTTCATGTAAACAGGGTCTTGATACTTCAAAAGTAAGCAGATTATTTGCCAATGAAATAGACAAACGTATTGACCGTTAATAAACTATGTTAAATAATCCCATGAAATATATACTTGTGTTGTGTGCGGCATTTATTTGCGTAGCTCCATCCTGCAGAAAAAATCAGGAAACACCGGACCAGCAAAACCCTGACGGTGAAAATAATGAACCGCCAGCCGGAAAATCTATAGAACTTAAGGATGCCTTTCCTTCACTCAAATTCACTCGACCCGTGGATCTTCAGGCCCCTTCAGATGGCACAAACCGAATTTTTGTGGTGGAACAGGAAGGTCTTATTTCGGTATTTGAAAATAAAGAAGAGGTGGCTGCGAAAAAGTTATTCCTTGATATTAAGTCGCGGGTAGATGATAACAATAACGAGGAAGGTCTGCTCGGTCTGGCTTTTCACCCTGACTATAAAACGAACGGATATTTCTATGTTAATTATACGGTTTCAAGCAGTGAGACGGTAATTTCGAGATTTAAGGTTTCTGCTACTGATCCAAACTCGGCAGATCCCAATTCAGAGCTCATTATACTTCGGTTTGACCAGCCTTTCGGGAATCATAACGGTGGGCAGGTGGCTTTCGGGCCAGATGGCTTCCTGTATATCGCAACCGGAGACGGAGGCTCAGGGGGTGATCCCAGAGGAAACGGACAAAATCCTAAAACGCTTTTGGGGGCCATTTTGAGAATTGACGTGAATAAAACCCAAGGGGGTAAAAATTATGCGATTCCGGCAGATAACCCCTTTGCCGATGGAAAAAACGGCAGTCCCGAAGTTTATGCTTACGGATTGCGGAACCCCTGGAGAATGAGCTTTGACGAAGAAACGGGAAAATTATGGGCTGCTGATGTAGGTCAAAACGCATACGAAGAAATTGACCTCATAGAAAAAGGCAAAAACTACGGCTGGAACAAAATGGAAGGACTTCACACGTACGGTTCCGGACAAAACTCACCTGATTTCACTGCTCCAGTGTTGGAGATTTCGCAAAGTACGGGTGATAAATCCATTACAGGTGGATATGTATACCGGGGAAAAGCCATTCCATCGCTGGCAGGCGATTACATTTTTGCCGATTTTGTTTCGGGCAGAATTTACAATCTGAAAGAAAACTCAAACGGTACGTTTACAAACCATACTCTTCTTACTACCCGTTTGAACATCTCGTCATTTGGCCAGGATGAGAACAAGGAATTGTATATCTGTGCATTTGACGGTAAGATTTACATATTGACCCAGTAACCGTTTAACCATTTTTAAGGCTTTCGTTTTCAGAAATTCATCACTTTTGTGGTGCACAAAAGAAAAAGCTTCTGAAAAAATTATTTCCGTTTCTGGCTCTAATTTTACTCTGCACTGCGGTATCTGCCCAGAGTTTTTTTACGCTGCGGGGATATGTACTTTCTGCTGAAAACGAGCCTCTGCAAAACGCCTCTGTCCGGGTATTTGATCTGAAAACCGGCACACAAACTAATCTTCAAGGCCAGTATGAATTGAAACTGGAGCAGGGATTGCACCGCGTTTCTGTTTCATATCTGGGTTATTTGCCACAGACGGTTCAGCTGGTGATTGACTCAAACACGGTTCATAATTTCTTTCTGGAGCCTGATCAAAAGCTACTTTCTGAGGTGGTGGTGAATGTCAAAAAGAAGGATTACAGCTATGAGGTGATCAGAAATGTCATTGAAAACAAAGACCGATGGCTCAATCAATATCAAAACCTGGCAAGTGAAACCTATGTGAAATCTGTGGAAGAAGTACAGAATCTGAAACCCAAAAAGGAGGATGAGGAAGAAAACAAAAACCCGTTTATGGCAGACAGCCTGCCCAATCTGAATTTCTTTGAGGCTCAGATAAACCGGTATGAAGCTTTACCCAACAAATTCAAAGAGGAACGAACCGGCGTGAAAAAGTTTGGGCAAACTGCTGATCTATTTTATACCAGCACCACCGATGCCCGGTTTGACCTGTATCAAAACCTGCAAACCATTAAGAAACTCGGCGAAAATGCCCTCATTTCACCATTCAGTACGGTTGGCTATCTGGGTTACAAATTCAAATTACTGGAAACCTACCACAACGGCGAGCGATTGGTTTATCGCATTCAGGTGAAACCCCGGGAACTGGGAAATGCTTTGTATGAAGGAGAGGTGGAAGTACTGGATGGCCTATGGGCAATACACCGGGTAAAACTGAACGTGCCGGGTAAACTTCTGATTGAATATGATTCTTTTGACCTGGAGCAGGAATACGGACTTATTGACGATAAACGGGTGGTGATTAAGGAAAATTTCCACTGGAAAATCAAGGAAGGTGGTCAAAATAAAACCGGACACACCGAGGTAACACACAGCAATTTTGTTTTTGACAGTACCTATGCCCGGGGTTTTTTCGGGCCAGAAGTGGGTGTCACCACGGCAGAAGCGTTTAAAAGAGATAGCAGCTATTGGGAGGGAATTCGCCCAAAGCCACTTAGCAGTACTGAAAGAGCCGTAGTGAAAGCAAAGGAACTAGAGGAGATTCGACTCAATTCAACGGATTATCTTGATTCTATTGACGCTGTTTACAACAAAATAACCCCCCTAAAAGTGCTCTGGAGTGGTATTGGCCACATCAATCGTCAGAAAAAAACCGAGTGGCAGTTTGGGTCTCTTCCTACGTTGCTAAATCCCGTGGCCATTGGCGGCTGGCGGGTTCAGTATGGCATATCTTACCTGAAAAGGTTTGAAAACCGACAGATGCTTACCGTGCGTCCTTATCTGAACTACGGCTTTCTGAACAGGGATCTTCTCGGTAGCCTCAATGTAAACTGGCTGTATAACCCTGTCCGTCAGTCGGCCATTTCTGTGAGTGTTGGTCAAGGATTCAATGTAATCAATGGCAATGCCACGCTGGGAGATATCCTGAGAAGAAACAATTTTTACATCAATACAGGCCTCAATGTCAATCACCGCACCGAGCTTTTCAATGGATTTTATCTGAACAGTAGTCTGGAGTGGAATAAGCGGGAAGATTTTGGCGATTTTAAGTTTTCTTCTCTGGGTAATCAGATTTTTGAAACCAATGAGCCTGCGAGATTTCCTACCACACGGATTCTAAAGCCCGGCTTCAGGATAGATTATACCCCGGGCCAAAAATACCTGATGGAGCCCAATGAGAAAATAGTGCTTGGCTCCCGGTTTCCGACGCTGAGTTTGAGAACCTCCTTTGGATTCAATGCCGACAAAAGCATCAGTAAAGCGTTCAATTATACCGAGTTTAATATTTCTCAGTACTTCAATGTGGGGATCTTTGGAACCTCTGAATACCGTATTGCTATAGGTAAATTCATGGATACCACCCGGCTGGCTCCTATGGATTACCAGTATCAGCGGGGCGGAGACCCCATCTGGTTTTCGCCAAGCATGTACACGTTTCAGCTTATTCCGCAGACATTTACCATGTTTGACTGGTTTTTTGAATCCCATTATGAGCATCAGTTTAATGGTTTTTTGACCAGCAAAGTGCCTTTATTAAACAAAACCGGGATCAATACTTTGGCTGGTGCAGGATTACTTTATGTTCCGGAACGAAAATATCAATACAGTGAACTTTATGGCGGGGCAAACCGGGTATTTAAACTGGGGCGTACACGGTTCAGGCTTGGAGCCTATTATGTCATTTCGCAGTCAAATCAGGATGGTTTCAGAAGCGGGTTTAAGTTCTCCCTGGAGCCTTATAACCGGGATAGGAATACGTGGAGTTTTTAAACGCCTCATTAGCAAATCATTTAATAATTATGTCTTATTTTTGAAGTACACATTTAGATACAAATGCTTAATTACAAAGTTCTAATGCATGGTGAACCCGATGGTGGATATACCGTTTTGGTACCTGCATTACCCGGTTGTATAACGTATGGTGAAACTGTTGATGAGGCTATTCAAATGGCCAGAGAAGCAATCGAATTGTATATAGAAGAGCTCAGAAATAGAGGAGAGTCAATTCCTGATGATTCGAATACACTGGAGTATTCGATTAGCCTGGAAGCTGCGTGAACCTCAGCTCCAAATACCTAATCCGATTGCTTGAAGATAGCGGCTTCGTCTTTAAAAGAAGTAAAGGTTCACATCAGCTATATTATAACGAAGCAACGAATAAAACAGTTATTGTACCGGTACACGGTGGGAAAGACCTGAAAAAAGGAACATTTCTGGCGATTCTGAAGCAAGCTGGCATTGGCCATAGTTCACATTGACTTATCTCATCTTCTTATTTCGAAGAAATGAACAGTCTCCTGATTCTATTACTTTGAGGAAATATACAATATTTTACCGGATTCAATAAGTTTTTGACAAACCATCGCAACATTTGTAATCTTTCCCTAATAAGATTTCAGAGTAGAATATTCTATACACACAGCACATACAACATCGCGATAGCTAAAGCCAATATTCTTATTCTACATCTTCATATGGGACATTATAAAACTTCTCTTACTCTCGTTTTTTCTAACATATTTAATTCCAAAAATAGCTTTCCTAGTACCCACCCCTAAACTTATACGTAGTAGCCACTTTGTCAATGGCTATAATATAAGCCGCAGTTCTTAATGTCACGTCGTACTTCTGGCTGGTTTCATAAACCTGATCAAACGCATTGGTGATGGTGGTTTCGCAGCGACTATTGATTCGTTCAAGGGGCCACTTATAGCCCATCCGGTTTTGTACCCATTCAAAGTAGGAAACGGTAACTCCGCCGGCATTGGCCAGTATATCGGGCACAGAGATTATCCCCTTTTCTTTCAGAATCAAATCCGCTTTGGCAGAAGTGGGGCCATTTGCTCCTTCCACTATTAATCGTGCCTGAATTTTATGAGCATTGTGTCGGGTGATTACATCTTCTTTGGCCGCGGGTACAAGTACATCTACAGGCAAAAAGAGAAGTTCATCTGCATCGATCTTCTCTGCACTGCTGAAACCATCCAAAATACCACCGTTCACATCCCGATATGCAATTGCCTCTGTAACAGAGATACCTTTATCGTTGTAATAAGCCCCCGATATATCGCTTATCGCCACTATTTTACATCCTTTTTCATCCAGTAGTTTCGCGGCCCAGCTTCCCACATTTCCAAAACCCTGAACAGCAATTCGGGTGTTCTCCGGAATAAGCTCTGTTTTGGCCAAAGCCGCCATGGTACTTACCATTACCCCGCGGCCGGTAGCCTCTGTTCTGCCCAATGAACCTCCCAAAACCAGGGGTTTACCGGTAACTACGCCATGAACAGTCATTCCTTTCGCTTTGGAGTATTCATCCATCAGCCAGGCCATTTCTCTCGGTCCTGTTCCCATGTCGGGAGCCGGAATATCTTTATCGGGCCCGAAAATATCCTGCATGGCCATTGTGTAAGCTCTCATGAGCCTTTCCAGTTCACCGGCAGACATCGCTCTGGGGTTACAGGCTACACCGCCTTTAGCTCCGCCATAAGGAATATCTACAACGGCACATTTCCAGGTCATCCAGGCAGCCAGAGCGTTTACCTCATCCAGAGTAACTTCGGGGTCGAAACGAATTCCTCCTTTTCCGGGTCCCAGAATAGTGGAATGTATGACCCGATATCCTTCAAAAACCTGGATTCGCCCATCATCCATTGTAACGGGCAGACCTACAATCACCTGGCGTGCCGGGATCTTTAGTATCTGATACATTTCATCTGAGATACCAAGAATTTTTACGGCTTCGTCAAATCGGGACATCATGGATTCCAGAGGATTCTCCCGATCAGAAATGGGGGCTGGTTCTAAATATTGCATGCTGATGTTTTAGTTATTGATGATGTTTTGAATTACAATCCTGGTTAACGTCCAATAGGTTTATAGAACCCAGATTTTTGCTTCTCCCGACTGCAACCACTTAAATGTACTAAAAGATTATTAGTTCAATACCTGGTTCTACAATTCCTATATAATCTTAAGAGCAGTGATCTCGGGAGGGGCTGTCATTTTAGGCAGACTTGAAATCTTTTTAGACCTTTGTCGCAAATCTCCTTTATGCAAAAAAGAAACATTGCAATTCTCGGCTCCACAGGCTCCATCGGCACACAAGCTTTAGAGGTAATCGAAGCAAATTCCGATTTGTTTGAAGTGGAGGTATTGACGGCACAGAACAATGCAGACCTGTTGATAGAACAGGCCGCTAAATTCAAGCCCAATGCCGTAGTAATTGCCAATGAGTCTCTATACGATAAGGTTTTTGCTGCTCTGGATCCATTGTATATCAAAGTTTATGCAGGAGAAAAGGCTTTGGCCTCTGTGGTAGAGAATGAAAACATCCATATAGTTCTAACGGCTTTGGTGGGCTATGTTGGCCTTTTGCCTACGATCCGGGCTATACAGGCTAAAAAGCAAATAGCTCTGGCCAATAAGGAAACACTGGTAGTAGCTGGTGAACTCATTACTCAGCTGGCTCTGGAAAATAGGGTTGATATTTTACCTGTGGACTCTGAGCATTCGGCTATTTTTCAGTGTTTGGTAGGCGAACACCTGAATCCCATCGAAAAGATCATACTTACTGCCAGCGGCGGGCCCTTCCGGGGAAAAGACAAAGCGTATCTGTCAAACGTAACCAAAGAGCAGGCATTGAAGCATCCCAACTGGGACATGGGTGCAAAAATAACGATTGACTCCGCTTCGCTGATGAATAAAGGCCTGGAGGTAATAGAAGCGAAATGGCTATTTGATCTTAAAACCGATCAGATAGATGTGGTGGTGCACCCGCAAAGTATTGTTCACTCTCTGGTACAATTTGAAGATGGGAGTATTAAAGCCCAGCTGGGGCTGCCAGATATGAAACTGCCGATACAATATGCTCTGGGTTTTCCACAGCGTTTAAAATCCGATTTTCCGCGATTCAGTTTTAAGGATTATGCTTCACTTACCTTTGAGGAGCCCGATCTGGAAACATTCCGAAACCTGGGTTTTGCTTTCGAAGCCCTTAAAAAAGCTGGAAA
The DNA here is from genome assembly GCA_966250325.1 of uncultured Cytophagaceae bacterium. Lineage (GTDB taxonomy): Bacteria > Bacteroidota > Bacteroidia > Cytophagales > Spirosomataceae > Jiulongibacter. Next base: position 23,105 of record CBINGY010000024.1, read on the forward strand.
TATGGCGTGTATTGTCAACGCTGCGAACGAAATCGCTGTAGATGCGTTCCTGAAAGACAAAGTTGGTTTTCTGGAAATGTCTGATATCATAGAAAAGTGCATGAATCAGGTTTCATTTATAAACAAACCGTCTTTGGAGGATTATATCAAAACCGATGAAGAGACCCGAATAAAAGCTTCTTCATTTATCAACTAAACGCTATGAAAAAACCATTTCACGTCATTTATGAAGATAATCACCTCATCATTGTCAATAAGGCTGCCGGGGTGATTGTGCATGCCGATAAAACCGGAGATAAAACCCTGGAGGACTTTGTAAAGGAATACATCAAAGAAAAATACAATAAACCGGGAGATGTTTTTCTGGGTACAGTACACCGGCTCGACCGCCCTGTAAGCGGACTCATCATTTTTGCCCGTACTTCGAAGGGGCTGGAACGAATGAATGAACTCTTCAGAAAGCGGGATATTCAGAAAACCTACTGGGCGATTACCAGCAGAAAACCGGAAAAGAAAACCGGAAAACTCACCCACTGGCTGGTTAAAGATCATGATAAAAATGTGGTCACCGCCTATGATTACCCGGTAGAGAATGCCCAGAAGGCCGAACTAAATTACCGTTACCTCGGGACGATAAACAAACATCATTTGATTGAAATTGATCCGATAACCGGAAGACCGCATCAAATACGAGTTCAACTGGCCTCTATGGGATGTCCTATTCGGGGAGATATTAAATATGGCTATGACAGACCCAATCCCGATGGTTCCATAAATCTGCACTCGAGGCGAGTTTATTTTGTGCATCCCATTAAAAAGGAACCCGTACTTTGCAGAGCCGCTGTTCCTGAGAATGCTTTTTGGGAAGAGTTTCTAGCCCTTGATCAGGAGGAGATCAAAGATGAAACCATTAAATATCTGCATTAAAGGAGACCCTTCTTAGGCTACTTCCTTTTCAAAAATATCAGAAGAAGCCTGATCCAGGGTTCTTTTGAAACCTTCAAATGCTCCTGCAATGATTCCCATGGGTAGTAGCAGGGGAATAAATACCAGCCACTGCACCATCATGAGCATGTTTACATTTCGTTTTTTCATATCGGTAAGGCACGTTTGAGTTTTAAGTGGTATAGATGTTACTCAGACGCCGTTTTTGCTAGGGTTTGTTATAATTATTGCCAAATTAATACAATTTTCCAATAATCTAACAGCTGCATAATTTTATTTTACGGTAATACCGATAATGAATTGACTATATAGACGAAACTAGAAATAATATCTGACGAACGCCTCCATCGCCTGGTATTCTGCCAGACCCAGTTTGTTGTAAAGATCTGCTGTTCCCGAGTTTCGCTCCTCTGCTCTTTGCCAGAATTCCCGGGCGTCAGTACCCTGAAATACCACACCATCTTTCTGGCTCTGATGCTTGAATATTCCCAGACGTTTCTGCAAAACCTGATCTGGGCTCATAGGAACTGCCATCTGAATTTCGTGAATATCCCATTCTGCCCAGGCACCCCGATAAAGCCATACCCAACAATCTTTCATAAAGTTCTTTGGCTTCAGTTTTTTGAGGGCCGCAAAAATTGCATCCAGGCATACTTTATGCGTACCATGCGGATCTGCCAGATCTCCGGCAGCATAAATCTGATGAGGCTTTACTTTTTCAATAACGTCTGCCACTACGTCAATATCTGCCTGTCCGATCGGGTTTTTCTGAACTTTACCGGTTTCATAGAAAGGCATATCCAGGAAGTGGACGTTGGAATCGGGAATACCCACAAACCGGCAGGTAGCCTTCGCCTCTCCACGGCGGATAAGACCTTTTACCTTTCTAACATCCTCACTGTCAACCACACTTTCTGATTTGTTTTTGAGGAAATCGATGGCTTTTTTAAAGGTGTCTATGGTCTCTTTGCTTTCCACTTTAAACACCTCGTTATAATCTACCACAAATTCCATAAAACGTAGGGCCTCTTCATCTGCCACAGCGATATTTCCGGAGGTCTGGTAAGCCACGTGCACGTCATGTCCCTGATCTACAAGCCTTTGGAAGGTACCGCCCATAGAAATGATATCATCATCGGGATGAGGGCTGAAAATCAGGCAGCGTTTTTTCTCAGGCATAGCCCGCTCTGGGCGATGTGTGTCATCAGCATTCGGTTTACCACCCGGCCAGCCGGTGATAGTACGCTGCATCTGATTAAAGATCTCAATGTTGATATCATAGGCTTGTCCGTGCAATGCCAGTAAGTCACTGAGGCCGTTATCGTTATAATCTTTATTGGTAAGTTTAAGTATCGGCTTATCAAGAGAAAGTGAAAGACTGGTAACTGCCTTTTTGGTCATGGCGTTGTCCCATTCCACATCCTCAACCAGCCACGGGGTTTTCATTCGTTTCAAATCAGAAGCAGCAGCTTCATCAATAACGAACATGGCATTAGGGTGACGCTGCAAATAAGACGCCGGATTCTGTTCGTTAACCCGACCCTCAACTGCCTCAGCAATTTTAGGTGCTTTTCTTTCACCCCAGGCAAGTAACACTACACGTTTGGCAGAAAGAATTCTGGACACACCCATTGTAATGGCCTTCTTTGGCACCTTAGTAAGTTCACCACCAAAATCACCGGCAGCGGCCACCCGGGTTGAGTGATCCAGCATCATAAGACGTGTCTTCGAATTTTCAAGAGATCCGGGTTCATTAAAGCCTATATGCCCGTTACCGCCTATTCCGAGTAACTGAAAATCCAGACCACCAGCATCATCAATCATTTGTTCATACGCCGCACAGTGCTGTGCCAGCATCTGCTGGGATATGGTTCCATCAGGAATATGATAATTGCCTTCCGGAATATCTACGAGATCAAACAACTGCTCTTTCATGAATCTCCAATAGCTTTGAAGAGCCGCTGGTTTCATAGGATAATACTCATCCAGATTAAAGCTGATAACATTTCTGAAACTTAACCCTTCTTCCCTATGCATTCGCACAAGCTCGGCATAAACGGTTTTAGGCGAAGAGCCAGTAGCAAGCCCAAGCACAGCCTGCTCCCCTTTTTTCTGCTTTTCTCTGATTATATCGGCTATTTCCTGGGCAACGGCCTTTGAGGCTTCTGAGGAATCTGAAAAAATACGGGTGGGTATTTTTTCGTAGGCGATAGGTTCTCTGATGATCTGTACTTTATCCATTAGGTGTTGTTTGACTATGCAAAGTAAATAAATGTATTTTAAAATGATTTCATGGAGGAGAAGCTATTATTAAATTTTTTTAAAAATTAATGATGCCGTTTATCCTCTTTCTGAATCGTTCAAACTAAGCTACTATTTTGTGCGTTATAGGCTAGGTTATTTTGTGGTCAAATCAGATTCAATGAAAAAACACTTCTACGGAACTTGCCTGTTTGTCTTCCTAAGCCAAGCACTAATGGGCCAAAATGTAAGTCTGAGCGGCTATGTGCGGGATGCCTCCAACGGAGAAGGGATGATTGGTGCCAGTCTCTATATCAAAGAGCTTCAGACGGGCACTCAAACCAATACCTATGGTTTCTATTCACTTACTGTGCCACCTGGTACCTACCAGCTGGTCATCACTTCGATTGGATACCAGACTATCGAAACCCAACTGAAACTTACTGAAAATCTCTCAAAAAACTTTGAGATGAAAGAAGAAACTGAGGTGCTTCAGGAAGTGGTGGTGAAGGCAGAGAAAGATGACGCCAACGTAAAAAGTCTGGAAATGTCTGTGAACAAAGTGGAAATGAGAACCATTAAAAAAATGCCGGCCTTTCTCGGGGAAGTGGACGTGATAAGGAGTATTCAGTTTCTGCCAGGAGTAAGTTCTGTAGGAGAAGGTGCGAGTGGATTTAATGTACGGGGAGGTGGTATTGACCAGAATCTGGTATTGCTGGATGAGGCCCCGGTGTATAACTCCTCTCACCTTTTTGGATTCTTTTCGGTTTTTAACCCGGATGCCGTCAAGGATGTAAAACTCATTAAGGGTGGAATCCCGGCTAATTACGGTGGTAGAGTATCTTCGATTCTGGATGTGCGTATGAAAGAGGGCAACTCCAAAAAACCTGAGTTTACAGGTGGAATTGGTACCATATTCTCTCGTTTTGCCTATGAAAGGCCATTTCTCAAAGAAAAGGGGTCGTTTATTGTAGCTCTCAGGAGGTCCTATGTTGACGTTCTGGCCAAGCCTTTTCTGAATGAAGATTTGAAAGGCTCGCAGTTCTATTTTTACGATTTCACAGCGAAAACCAACTACAAGATCAACGATAAAAATACCGTGTTTCTGAGTGGTTACTTTGGAAGGGACGTTTTTGGGGCTGATTTTGGTTTCAACTGGGGCAATGCCACCACCTCTTTTCGGTGGAATCATGTATTCAATAAAAAACTGTTCATGAATACGACGCTCTTTTACAGTAATTACGATTATTTACTAGACTCTGATCTGAATAACACCGATGATCAGGACTCTTTCAGGTGGCAATCAAACATCGTCAATTACAGTATAAAACCAGATTTCCAATATTATATCAATACGAAAAACACGCTCTCTTTTGGTGGCCAGAGTATTTATTATACGTTTAACCCCGGACAGGCCGAGGCTGTTTCGGGTGGAGAATCCCGCAGTATAGGACTTCCGGATAAATATGCCGTGGAGTCTGGAATTTATGTGGGCAATGAACAAAAGATTACAACACGCCTGTCTCTTCAATACGGCATTCGTTACTCCGATTACCGCTATTTAGGAAAAGGATCTGCTGTAATTCTGGAAGAGTCTGAAGTACAGACCGGAGAAAGAAAGGATGTAATAGAAACAAAATCCTTTGGGAAAGGCCAGTTAATTCAACGGTACGGAAACTGGGAGCCTCGATTTGCTGCAAATCTGGGATTAAGTGCAAACAGCTCATTAAAAATCAGCTACAATCGCCTGGCTCAGTACATTCACCTGCTTTCAAACACCACGGCTTCCTCTCCGCTTGACGTCTGGACACCAAGCAGCAACAACATAGCTCCGCAGATTTCAGACCAGATTGCTCTGGGTTATTTTCTGAATTTTGGAAACAACACCTACGAGGCTTCTGCAGAAATCTATTACAAGAAATTACAAAATCAGATTGATTATGTACGAAGTACCGATCTGCTACTTAATCCGGCGGTAGAAGCTGATCTTCTCTATGGCGATGGCAGGGCCTATGGAGCCGAATTTTTTGTGAAAAAAAATACGGGAAAATTTAATGGATGGATAAGCTATACATTGGCCCGTACAGACCGGCTGATTGAAGGCATAAACCGGGATGAGTGGTTTCCGGCACGTATTGACAAAATGCATAACCTTTCCATTGTAAGTATTTATGATACCGGTAAACGCTGGAATTTCTCGGGCACCTTCAGTTTTTCTTCTGGAACCCCGGCTTCATTCCCAACCAATAAATTCATCTGGCAGGGATCTGCCTTGCCTCATAATTACTTCGATACCCGAAACGATTACCGGATACCGGCATCCCATCGTTTGGATCTGGCCGCCACTTTGAAAAACAAACATGCCCTATTTAAGAGAGGAGAGAGTGAATGGGTTTTCTCTGTTTATAATGTGTACAACCGACGAAATCCATTCTCTGTGTATGTGAGGCAGAATGAAGAGAATCTGGCACGTACAGAAGCTATTCGCTACTCTGTATTTGCTTCTGTTTTACCCGCTGTGACCTATAACTTTAAATTTTAAGAGAAGATGAAATCGCTATATAAGCTTGTGCTGGTTTTCTTTATTGCTATCAGTTTTATGGCATGCGAAGATGTCATTGATCTGGAGGTAAAAGATGGTGTGGAGCAACTTGTAGTAGACGGGTGGTTCACCAACAAAAACGAAGATCAGGTGGTAAAACTGACACTTTCTCAGCCTTATTTCGATAATTCTCCACCAAAACCAGCCTTGGGTGCTACTGTGATCCTATTTGAGGCCGATAGTACCGCCCATCCCCTTCTGGATCTGGCAGGAAACGGAGAATATATTCTTCGGAAAGAAGATGCAGGATTTCTGAGAGAAAACGGTCAGTATGCTCTCTATATCCGGTATGAGGGCGAAGAATACGCTGCCTTGTCGGCTCTGAGAAGAGTACCTGCTATTGACTCCGTTTCTTATGAGTATTTTGATTTTCCATTTGCAGGAGCAGACAGCACTGAGACGTCGGGCTATTTTGCCCAGTTTTATGCCAACGATCCCGAAGGAGAAGGAGATACCTATTGGATACGTACCACAAAAAATAATGAATTACTGAACAGGCCATCACAGATATCCATTGCCTACGATGCCGGGTTTTCTCCGGGTTCGCGTTCAGATGGGCTCCTGTTTATCCAGCCGGTAAGGCAATCAATAAATGACGGATTTTACCAACATGGTGATTCCCTAAAAGTAGAGGTCTGGAGCATTACACCAGATGCCTTTTTCTTTTTACTACAAGTTAGGAATGAATCGGCCAATGGCGGTATTTTTGCCACACCTCCCTCCAATATTCCTACGAATATTCAGAATTTAAACCCGGGCTCTACAAAAAAAGCTCTGGGTTTCTTCGGGATGTCGCAGGTAAGCAGCTTTTCTACTGTGATTGATAGTACGAAAGCCGTTCGCTCAGACGACTGATTCTTTTCCTTGTGGGGGTTTTCGGCTATTTTTGAGACAAATAATAGTATAATCATGCCTACGCCAAACTGGGTTACTGCCAAAGATTACGAAGACATAACTTATAAAAAGGCTGATGGAGTAGCCAGAATTGCCTTTAACAGACCCGAGGTACGCAATGCGTTCCGTCCAAAAACCACGTTTGAGTTGATTGACGCCTTTGAAGATGCCCGCAATGACGGGAACATTGGCGTGGTGCTTCTCTCTGGCGAAGGGCCATCACCCAAGGATGGCGGCTGGGCTTTTTGCAGCGGGGGTGATCAGAATGCCCGTGGAACAGATGGTTACAAAGATGAATACGGGGTCGGTCGCCTGAATATTCTGGATGTACAGCGGCAGATTCGGTTTATGAGCAAGCCGGTGATAGCCGTGGTGCCGGGCTGGGCGGTAGGTGGAGGTCATAGTCTTCATGTGGTGTGCGATATGACATTGGCCAGTAAAGAGCACGCCATTTTTAAACAAACTGATGCGAATGTAGCCAGTTACGACGCCGGTTACGGATCTGCCTATCTGGCACGACAGGTAGGGCAAAAACGAGCCCGCGAAATTTTCTTTTTGGGTGAAAATTATTCTGCTCAGGAGGCCTATGAGATGGGAATGGTAAATGCGGTTGTTCCACATGAAACATTGGAACAAACCGCCTTTGAATGGGCACAGAAGATCCTGGAAAAGAGCCCCATGGCCATTCGTATGTTAAAGTACGCCTTCAATATGCTGGATGACGGGCTTGTGGGCCAGCAGATTTTTGCAGGCGAAGCTACCCGCCTGGGCTATATGACAGACGAAGCCCGTGAAGGCCGCGATGCCTTCCTGGAAAAACGCAGACCCGAGTTTGAGAAGTTTCCGAAGTATTCGTGAAAGAGTGACTGTGTAGATACCGTTTAAGCAGATGAGATTCAGGGTCCTATAATTGAATTGCTAAACAGGTCGGAGACCTTATTTCGCTTCTGCGAAGTCTAAGACTTCGCGGAACCTATTAAATATTAGTTTTTATCTGTTACGGTTCCATCGGGGTTAGTGGTTTTGTCAGCTAATTGAGACCCATTTAGCAGATGGAAAATGTATGCTTCGTCTTCGTAGGAGTCGCCAATAAGAGCTTTCAGGTCAATTTCCAGTTTTTGGGAATCGTTGGTTAATTTACAGTTACCATCCTCTAGTTTGTCGTTCACTATCAGAAGATTAACCTGCATAGGCCAGGATTCCATGACGGTACCATCCCAAACTACCGAGAAATTACTTCCTTCGCAACCGCCTTTCAGGGTCACAAACAAACGATCATTTGTTCGTTCTATCTCTACAATTTCAAATTTCCCAGAAAGCTCTCCCGACTCACGCAATTCCATGAACTCCTGAAACATTTCAGCATCGCGGATAACCGGGCTTTTATTTTCGATGGTTGACGTGTCACAGGAGAATCCAATCACACCCATAAGAATTAACAGCTTTTTCATTTCCATGTATTTAATCTGTTCAAAGGAATGAAAACTGTGAACCAACCGTTGCATGTGACTTAAGAAACGTAAACTGTTTTAATATTTACAAATTCCCGGATACCGTGGTATGACAACTCCCGGCCAAATCCGCTGGTTTTGATGCCCCCAAACGGTAATCTCGGATCAGATCTTACATACTGATTCACAAAAGACGAACCAGCCTCCAGTTCATATTTAGCAATCCGCTCTCCCCTACTCAGATCAGACGTGAATACGCCACTTCCCAGGCCAAATTTCGAGTCATTTGCCACCTGTATAGCCTCTGCCTCATCTTTGACTTTGATAACACTGGCCACGGGCCCGAAAAGCTCATCCTCATAAGCGGGCATTCCCGGCTCCACATGGGTAAGGATTGTGGCCGGATACCAAGCTCCTTCGCCATCCGGAATACGGCCACCGATCAGAATTTCTGCCCCCACGCGAACACTTTCCATTACCTGATCATGGAGCTCGTCTCGCAAATCTACCCTTGCCATGGGTGCCAGAGTGGTGGCTTCATTCAAGGGGTCACCCATAACGGCAGCTTCCATGTATTTTCTAAACTTCAGGAGAAAATTATCGTAAACTGATTCTAACACAATGAATCTTTTAGCACCAATACAGCTTTGTCCGCTATTTAACAGCCTGCTTTCGGCACATAATTTAGCAGCAAGCTCCAGGTCTGCATCTTCCAGAATGAGGTAGGCATCTGAGCCACCCAGCTCCAGTACCGCTTTCTTGATTTTTTCCGCTGCTTTAGCTGCTACTGCCGAGCCGGCCTTTTCGCTTCCGGTGAGCGTCACGGCCTGTATGATCGGGTTTTCAATTAACTTTTCCACTTGTTTGGAAGATATCCACAGGTTTGTGAACAGATGTTTGGGAAAGCCTGCCTCTTCAAAAACCTCCTGAATGAGTAGTCCACAGTGAGGCACATTGCTGGCATGTTTCAATACGGCGGCATTTCCCGCCATTAGAGCAGGTGCAGCAAACCGAAACACCTGCCAGAAAGGAAAATTCCAGGGCATTACGGCCAGAATCACTCCCATGGGCCTGTACGTCACAAAACTTTTCGTCGCCTCTGTTTGTACCTGCTCATCTTTCAGGAATTCTGCCGTATGCTCTGCATAATATTCACAGGCCAAGGCACATTTTTCAACTTCAGATTCGGCTGCGGAGAGTGTTTTACCCATTTCTGTGGTAATCACTGTGGCATATTTTCTCTTATTTTCAACTAAAACCCGGGCAGCACGCCTCATAAAAGTGGCTCTTTGATCGTAAGTCAGATTTTTCCAACCGAGATACGCCTTTTGGCATTTCTCTAAAGAAACCAGGGCCTCTTCATCGGTTAGTAAGGTATACTCAGCTATTTTCTTCCCATTGGCCGGATTTACAGACTGTATGTTCATAGGCTCTTTTGAATGTTTATCTATATTCATAACACTTGCTGCAAAATACTGTTCCTTTGAAACAGATTGATTCAAGTTTTAAAGGTTCTTTTAATAAATTTCTACGCAGCTAACCCGGTTTGATAATTGAGCGATACACTAGAGGAAAATCATTTCTTAAATATTTGTTTCCCCACAGATCCATGGTCAAATAGAATTCATTTTTATATTTACCCATAAACTATTACCTGCAAAAGCCTATGACAGACAACCAATTCACACGGGAAGATCTGAGTAAAGCGAAAACACGAAAGGATCTTATAGAAATAGCTAGAATCAAACAAATTGATATCTCAAAAGCACTGGCTAATCAGTTATATGAAGATGAGCTGAAGTTACTTCAGGCCGAATTGGTGGACTTGCAACACTGGGTAATAAGAAACAAAATACGGGTGGCTATTTTATTCGAAGGCCGTGATGCTGCAGGTAAAGGTGGAACAATTAAACGCTTCACAGAACACCTTAATCCCAGGGCAATGCGGGTAGTAGCATTAACCAAACCTACCGAAATAGAACGGGGACAATGGTATTTCAGAAGATATATCAAAGAGCTTCCAAATCCCGGAGAAATTGTGTTTTTTGACCGTAGCTGGTACAACAGGGCCGTGGTAGAGCCTGTGATGGGTTTCTGCAATAAAGAGCAATACCGGCACTTCATGATACAGGTGCCGGAGTTTGAACACATGCTTTACGAAGACGGTATTGTTGTGATCAAATTCTGGTTTTCTATTTCAAAAGATGAACAGAAAAAACGATTTGAATCCCGAATGCAGAATCCGTTGAAAATGTGGAAGTTTAGTCCGGTTGATATGCGTGGACAGGAGCTTTGGGACAAATACACGTATTACAAAGACCAGATGTTTTCCCGAACTCATACAGCGTTTTGTCCCTGGATTATCGTGAAAACAAACAACAAGAAACAGGCCCGATTAGAGAGTATTAAGTACGTACTTTCTCAGTTTCAATATCATAAACGGGAAAGTACGCGAAAGGAGCTTTTTCCTGACCCGAATGTTATTATGCGTTATTTCAGATCTGGAGAACAAATAGATAATTAATCCATGATTCCATTAGAGTTAACAGAAGATGACCTCGCCCTTTTGAATTCAAAAATGGGACTGAGACGTCTCCTGGCAGATAAAAAATTAAATGTAGAACGTTCTCTTCGGCTGGCCAGATACGATCAGCGGCTGGAAGTTTTGCAGGCCAAACTCATTGATCTTCATAACTGGGTAATTGCCAACGATGAAAAAGTAGTGATCATATTTGAAGGCCGTGATGCCGCAGGTAAAGGGGGTGCTATCCGTAGAATAGCGGCTCACATGAATCCTCGTATGTACCGTGTTGTGGCTTTGCCTAAACCTACGGAGGGAGAATCAAAAATGTGGTATTTTCAACGATATGTCACTCATTTACCTAAGCCCGGTGAGATTGTTTTCTTTGACCGCAGCTGGTATAACAGAGCCGTGGTGGAGCCTGTGAATGGTTTTTGTACTCCGGAAGAGCACGAAATCTTCATGAGTCATGTCAATGCCTTTGAAGAGATGCTACAGGCCGCAGGGACGCACCTGATAAAACTTTATTTTTCTATTTCAAAAGAAGAGCAGGCTTTACGCTTCAGAGAAACGGCGGCAGATCCTTTAAAAAAATGGAAGTTAACACCGGTAGACAAGCGTGCACAGGAGCTCTGGGACGAATATACCCGTTATAAAGAAAAGATGTTCAGACTTACTAACACGGCTAATGCTCCATGGATAATTATTCAGGCCAACCGCAAAACAGAAGCTCGCATAGAGGCTTTGGAACATATCATAAAGGCCGTACCTTATACGAAAGATCTAAATGAAGGCTGAATCTAGAACGCTTTCCTTTTTTCACGCCACTATACTATAAAGATGATCGGTGAAACAGTTAGTTATTTTTTCAACATTCTGAGAAGACTGGCTAGTTTGTCTTTCAGATCTTTACGGTCAACGATAAAATCCAGAAAGCCATGTTCCAGGACAAATTCTGCCGTTTGAAAGCCTTTAGGCAGATCTTTTCCTATTGTCTCTTTAATGATTCTGGGTCCGGCAAAACCGATGAGTGAACCGGGTTCTGCAATATTAAAATCACCCAACATGGCGAATGATGCTGTCACACCACCGGTGGTAGGATCTGTAAGAAGAGAAATATATGGAATCTTTGCCTCGTCAAGTAGGGCCAATTTTGCTGACGTTTTGGCCATTTGCATCAAAGAAAAACCTGCTTCCATCATACGGGCACCGCCCGATTTTGAAATCATCAGAAATGGGATCTTCTTTTTCAGCGAATAATCAATACCCCGTGCTATTTTCTCTCCCACCACAGAGCCCATAGACCCGCCAATAAAACCGAAATCCATACACGAAATGGTAATGTCTTTGCCATGCATTTTACCATGAGCAGTACGGCAGGCGTCTTTTAAACCAGATTTCTTGATGGTTTGCTGAATCCTATCGGGATAGGCTTTCGTATCTACAAATTCAAGTGGGTCACCTGATAGCATATCAGGATCAAGCTCATTGTATTGACCCTCGTCAAAGAGTATTTGAAAATAGGCTTCAGAGCCAATCTTATCATGATAATTACAATGAATACAGGTAAAAGCATTGGTTTTATGCTCCCTTGTATGCATAATTTGTTTGCACTCGGGGCATTGATGCCAGAGGCCATCCGGTGCCTCACGCTTTAATTCGGTAGGGGTACTTATCCCTTTTGATTTCCGTTGAAACCAAGACATAGGCTGTCCTTTGAATTAGTATTAGAGGGCAAATATAGGAAGAAAGTTTTCATGGGATTGTGGGAAGGCCGAATAGTTTCCCACTAACAGAAGGCTAGAAATGAGGTTACTAAGTGATTATAGGGTTTATCCACCCTACTTTTCCACATCATCTTCAAAGAAAAGTGTGCCCTGTACGCCTCCGTAATAGATGATTTTGGCCTTTCCCTGCTTTTTGCCCTTAACGTATTTTACAAAAAGGCGGTCTCCGTTGCTATAATAATAAACCGCATTTTCATCGTTCATGATACCCCGACTGAATTTCCCTACGTATTTATCGCCATTTTTATAAAAATAGGTACCGTACCCATTATAGGCACTTGATTCGAAATCTCCCTCGTATTTTTTCATTCCATTGGCATAGTACTCTATCCCATACCCTACTCTTCGACCATTTTTCCAGTTTCCTGCATATTTCTCCAGAGAGTTTCTGTTAACTGCTACTCCAAAACCATTGGAACAATTTCCCTCAACACATCCAGTTCTAACTGCAGGAATTTCCTTTTTGGCTGGAATTAGTACAGGCTTTTCAATTTCTTTATTTTCAGAAACTACAGTCTTTGTTTCGGCGGTCGGCTGAGTTTCAAAAGGTTTATCGTAAACTGAGGATACTCTGGGGTAAAGATCAGCGGCATTATCAAAACCTTTTTTAATGGCAGCCATTCTTTTCTGGCGTGGAGGGTGTGTGCCCGAATCAAAATCGGTGGTCATTTTCCAGATAGCCGACTGAGCTTCTTCAAGGCTTGCTCCCATCTGATACATCACAAAACCCGAGAATTCATCAGCTTCGAGTTCTCTTTGAGGGTCTGAACCTCCTGCTTTAAGGGTATGACCCTGCAAATGATGACCAATTTCATGAGCCAGTACACTCATAGCACCCCAGTCTGTTTTTGCCAACAGATTTACTCTACGCATAAAACCGGAATCATAAACAATGAGTCTCTCACCGTTTCGGGTGGCTGCAAAGCAATTATCGATACTAGGGCATTCCATGACATAGAAATTTTGCTTCAGGCCAGACCTTCTTACAATGTCTTCAACAGCTTTCTGAGCTTCTGGACGGGTTTTGAAGCCCAGCATATCACAGATCGCTTTCTCATTGATCTGATTCGAGGTATAGCTGCAAGCCCAGGTTATCGTATAATCCTGTGCATTAACCGCTGTGAAACAAAAAATAAAAGAAAGAAGGAAGAACACACGGGAGATCACCATCATGAGCACGAAAGATTTAAAACGCTTATTTCAAACGTATCCAATTAGTTTTTTAGTATTGTATACGGAAAGTAATGCTTTGTTAGAATACAAAATCACCCCGTAATTCCCGGAATTTTTTTCGGGCTTCCGCTCCGTATATGCTGCCTGGAAAATCCTGAAGCATTTGCCGGTAGAGCTCCATGGCTTTGGATTTATCATCGAGTTTTTCATCGTAAATTATAGCGAGGAGGTACAGAGCATCATCGGCAAGAATGTCAAACTTATAGTTCTGGAGTAAGGCGGTGAGATCTTCAATAGCTACTGTGACGTTATCCAACTTGTAATTCAGGTTGGCTTTTTGCCAGAGAAGTTCGTCTGCCAGACTATGCGATTTATAAACGGTAAACAGGCTATCGGCCATCTTGAGTGCCAGCTCATTTTTGTTTTGAAAAAGAAGCAGATCTATTTCAGAATAAGCACGCATGGCAGCATCTGTGGTATCCATATCCAGATTATCCTGAATTAACAAACTGAGTTGCATGGCATCATTGGCAATCTCACGAGTGGTAGCCTTTTTGAGGATATCGAGAATTTCTTTGGCAAGATCAAACTCTGCGGTATAGTAATAAAGTTTGGCATTTTTCAGTTTGGCTGTTTCTGCTAAAATATCCTCTTTCTGGCTTTTCTCTACCTGCATGTAGAGTAGCGTCGCTTCCCAGGGCTCATTTTTTAGGATATAAATATCACCCATATCCAGTTTACAAAGATCTTTAAACCTCTGATTAGAGCCCGCATTATTTATCGCATCTTCCAGAATTTCAACGGCCCTTGTGTGATCATCTTTATAGAAAGCGTAAAGTAAGGCCATGTTTCTCATGGCGTTTAGTGTACTTTGCGTTTTTCCCAATTCAGTGATAAGTCCGTCATACTCGGCAATTAACTCGGTAATTTCGCTCTGCTGGATCGGAAAAGTCGTTTTGGCCATTTCCTCGCGACACTGTATATTCATCTGTCTGGAGGCCGGATAATAGTCTCCCTGCGGGTATTCGTTCAGTATGTAGGTAAACATTCTGGCGGCGTCACGGTATTGGGCGTTTTGATACGCCAGATTAGCCAGATCCCATACTCCGCGAGCTTGCAAATTGAGGCGTTTATCCAAAGCTCTTGCCTGAGTAAATGCTCTTCCAAATTCTTTCAACTGAACAAAATGCCAGATAAGTATTTCATTGTAATAAGTTATTGACGGGTTTTCCTGTATTTTCCGGTAGAGTAACTTCTCCAGCATCTGTATCTCTTCTTCCTCTTTGATGTTATCCTGGATCGTTCTTTCCACATAATCAGAATTTGGATGATTTATACCGTATGAAAAGACCTCTTCCAGCATTTCCTCCTTTTTACCGGCATACAGATATGCTCTGGCCAGCTGAATATTATGTTTTGCCGGATCTTTGCCTTTTGCCCGTGATTTAAGAAGTAAATCAATCAGCAAGTTCATTTTATTGGTACGATACAGAAAATTCTGAAGCTGATAAACCTGTGCATCATTGGTAGCGGCCTCTTCAATGAGCTCGTTATACAGGGGTTCGGCTGCAGGGGCTCCTTCGCTTACTTCTTTCAGGTAGGCCCGGTCTGCCTTGTAAACAATGAGCTCGGGGAAATCTTTAATCTGCTGTTTGAGAAACTTATCTGCATTTGCGTAGTCTTTAAGCTTCAAAAGGGTATTGAGATAATTATCGTGAATGGCTCTGCTTGTTTCTTTTTTACGGCTTAGTTTCTCATATATCTCCGCAGCTTTTTCAAACTCCCCTTTTTTATAATATTCTTCTGCCAGTTCCAGACTCTGTGACCTGGCGGCCGTCGCGAGCAGAAGTAATATTGTTATTTGTACCAGCCGTTTCATAATTATAAAAATAAGGATATTTAATTCTTTTATTGTTTTCTTTCTTTAGGTCTGTGGATTTGTGCCTATTTATTTTCGATGAAATTCTTTGAAATCAGGATTGTTTTCAAATTCATTATTCGTGTGAATAAAGCTTGCTCTAATTCACATCTAGTTTATTTGTGGCTTGATAGTTAACTCTTTTTTCCACCATCTATTGCACATATCATTTGTGTTTTGTTTGCTACCTTTTTTCTGGTTTTTACCGTGTCAGTAACTTATGTCTAAAATGTTTCCAAAGATTTTTTTGGTGTATTACTCCACATAAAGGATAGGACTTTCGGAAGTATGCAGAAGTTATCTTCATTTTCTGGCAGAGTTATACCCGGTTTTAAAGTCTTATCTACATGGTTTTCCACACTATTCGATCTGTACATCGCTAAGTTGAAAGTTAGCTTTTAGTTTCAGAGTTCCTTTCGAAACAAGGATGCGTTCGGGTAAGATATATTTTTCAAAGTCTCCTGCATCCCATCGTCCGTTAGTGTTTCTGTCTTCAATTATTCGGAGTCTGTAGGTGCCTGGAATCACTTCAGGAAAGTAGAATTTATCTGTAAATATTTGTTTATCAATGATTTGATATTTATCGGCTTCAAGAAGTTCAATAATTTTCTGGCCTTCAAATTCGGTGTATGTTCCCTCCATGGAACCGAAATCGTCTTGTTGATAAAGTGTGTTGAAAAGTGAATAAGTTATATTAGTATCTGATTTGTAACTAGTTATGGATCCGGAATCTATGTTAAGGCTAATATATTTCTTTGCTTTTGGAGAAATGTTAATTCTTAATAGGGTATGTGATGGATCTAACCATTGAAGGTTAAAGGTTTCTTTCGTTGTACTATCGGATACTATGTTTATGCCTGACGTATCTATGCGGGTAATCGGATAGGGAAACTTGAATTCATAATACGTAGGAGTTTTGATTTTTGCATTGTTCCTGATTACGGTTTCTGAAAGTTGGATTAGTTCCGGTTTTGATTTGGTGGTAGTATTAAAATAGATTTTTACGTCATGTTCGAATCTGTTTCCGATAGAGTCTTGAACTAGTATTTTAGTTAGAGTTGTATCTGAGGGACTTGGATGAGCAAAAATATGAACTTCGTCGTTATTAATTCTTGCGGTTAGGCTGTCGTCTGTTTCCGGAAATTGTAGTTCAATTTCTTTGAGAGGTTTGTTGTACTGAACCAGAAAGTATGATTGTCTTGACAAGGATCTTTTTACTTTGATGGCTTCTGTGTTTGCGGGATAGACCGCCAGATTTACGTCGGTATTTAGCGTATCTAGTTTTAAGGTATCCGGATGGAATGCAAATAGCTCATCTTTCAGATCCGGAATAAGATTTTGGTTGAGATCGTTAAAAGATAACAATCGATAATTACCTGCCTTGAGATTTTCGAAATTGTATAATCCACTGGAATCGGTTTTGATGAAGTATGAAGGTTTTGTTTTCAGAAGGGGAATGGTATCTATTAGATCTTCGAGGTTGTAAAGGCCTACTGTTATTTTCTCAGCCGGTAGTCCGTTCCAGAGATTTTCGACTTTTCCTTTTAGTGTTAGTGAATCAATCTCGGGTCCGGTACTAAATACAAGTTTTAGGTTCAGGGCCGGATTTCTTTCGGTAAGATCCTTTATACCATTTCTGAAATTGAAGGTATAAGTGGTGCTATCTCGGAAGGGTTTATCAAATTTAATCTCTATTCCATAGGGTTTTTCCTTGAGATCAAATGGACCTGGTGGTTCTGGACTTACTATTAGTTCCTGCCGTAAAGCAGATGCATCAATGAGTTCATTGAATTCAAGATTTAATTGCCTTCCATTAAAGTTTCTTGTTTTATTCACCGGATAACTTACTGTTAATTCTGGTGGAGTTTTGTCTTTATCTCCTCCTGTAGGTGGTACAAATTGAGCACAGGAGCTAAGAAGGAATAGAAGTATAGGAATGTATTTTGTCATCTTCCAAGGTAAACCATTAGTACGGATATATCGGCAGGGGAAACGCCGCTGATTCGAGAAGCCTGACCCAGTGTGGAGGGCTTGATACGCTTTAACTTATGTCTTGCTTCTATGGAAATAGAGGTAAGTTTATCGTAATCAAATTCGGGATTAATCAGAAGGTTTTCCAGTTTACTCATTTTATCAGCCATGCTGATTTCTTTTTCAATATATCTTTCATACTTGATTTTTATTTCTGCCTGCTCTATGATTTCGGGGGATGTATTTTCCAGAAAATTATTAAGTTCAGGAGAAATGGTTCGTATTTTCTCCAGGTCAAGTTCTGGTCTTTTTAATAAGCTGGAGAGGTTAGTTTTTTCGCGAAGTGATGCAGAATTGAATTCCTGAAGTTTCTCATTAGCTTCGTCGGGTGTAATTCTGATTCTTGCAAGAAGATCATAGATTTCTTCTGTTTGTTGAAATTTCTCTGTAACATGATCTAATCTTTCCTGAGACGCTAAACCTATTTTATTTGCCTTTGGAGTAAGACGAATATCTGCATTATCCTGGCGTAGCAAAGTTCTGAACTCAGCCCGGCTTGTAAACATTCTGTAAGGTTCTTCTGTACCTTTATTTATTAAGTCGTCTATAAGCACGCCAATATAGGCTTCATTCCTTTTAAGGATAAAAGGATCTTGATTATGAACCTTTAGATGGGCGTTTATTCCGGCCATGAGACCCTGAGAACCGGCCTCTTCGTATCCTGTTGTTCCATTGATTTGACCAGCGAAATAGAGATGGCTAATTAGCTTGGTTTCCAGTGTCAGATTCAGCTGAGTTGGGGGAAAATAATCGTATTCAATGGCATAACCAGGTCTGAAAAGCTTGACGTTTTCAAAACCAGGAATCTTTCTAATAGCGTTGTATTGGACATCTTCGGGTAGAGAAGTCGAGAATCCATTTACATACATTTCAATGGTATTAAAACCTTCGGGTTCGAGAAATATCTGGTGGCTATCTTTATCTGCAAATCGGTTAATTTTGTCTTCTACCGAAGGACAATACCTTGGCCCAAGCCCCTGGATTCGACCGTTGAACATCGGAGACCGGTCAAAGCCTTTTCTTAGTTCCTCATGTACGGCAGAATTGGTATAACTTATCCAGCAACTTTTTTGATGGATAAGTTTGGGAGTATCTGTATAGGAGAATTTATCAGGGTTTTCATCTCCAAGTTGTTCCTGCATCTTTGAGAAATTAATCGATCGTTTATCGACCCTTGGTGGTGTGCCGGTCTTCATTCTACCATGTTCAAAACCGAATTTTATCAAATCTTCTGTAATACCAATTGAGGGTCTCTCTCCTGCCCTACCCCCACCGAATTGCTTCTCTCCAATATGAATTATACCATTCAGAAAGGTACCGTTTGTTAATATTACGGCTTTAGCCTGTATATGTAAACCGATTGAAGTTTTGACTCCGGTTATTTTGTTGCCTTCGATGAGGAGGCCAGTAACCATTTCCTGCCAGAAATCTATATTCGGATTTTGTTCGAGGATGTATCGCCATTCTTCAGCAAATTTGAACCGATCGCTTTGGCATCTTGGACTCCACATAGCCGGGCCCTTAGACCTGTTTAGCATTCTAAACTGTATCATTGTTCTGTCTGAGACTATACCAGACATTCCTCCAAGGGCATCAATTTCACGGACGATTTGTCCTTTTGCCACACCACCCATGGCAGGGTTACAAGACATTTGAGCTATGGTTTGAAGATTCATTGTAATTAACAAAACCTTTGAACCCATAGTAGCTGCTGCATGGGCGGCTTCGCAGCCGGCATGTCCTGCACCCACTACGATAACATCATACTCTGGAAACATAGTGTAATTTACTGTTCCACGTGAAACCTTCGCTTTTTGTTCCACGTGAAACATTTGGAATTTTTAAAGAATCATAAATAATGAACATCAATAAGAATACTGTTTGTTCCGTAACAAACCAAAGTAGGTTCACGGATATTCTAGTTAAGTTTTCTAAAGTAACTATCAGTTTCTTGTTTATAATAGGGCGTAAAGTTTGGCGGAGTGGTTCTAATCAACTCCTGCTGGCGTGTTTTTTCCTTCATGAATTTCTCCAGCGATGGAGGAGACGGCCTTTCAAATTCCATAGCGGTTTTTGATTTTCTTTTCGGATCAAGCTCTTGTTCTTTGATGGCCTTTTCTGCTTCAAGAAGACGGGTCAACAACTTATCTTGTCTTTGAATAAGTTTAGGGTTCACTCTTTTGTTTACTAATTCCTTTTCTGTTTCATCCATTTCCTGTTGTAACTTTTCCAGTTCACCACCGAGCTTCTCCCCTAGTTCTGTACCATTCAGTCTTTCCTGCATATCTTTGAGTTGCTTACGAATTTTCGCCTGTTCATTGGCAATTTTCGCCAGTTCTTTAGAAAATTCACTGGCATTTTGCCCTTGTTGACCCATTCCCTTCATGCGTTCATTGAGCTGTTGTTGTTGTTTACCTATACCAGGGCTGGGCATGGAACCTTTATCTTTTCCTGATCCACTTCCGGGCATGGCCATAGACATCATTTGTTGCATTTGTTTGAACGTATCACTTAGCATTAAAGCGAGGTTATTCATTGATGTCATGGAAAACTGCTGTTTCGCTGTGGCTTTCGGGAGATTTCTGTCTCTCAAAAGTGTAATGGACTGATCCATGCTGTTTTTCATATCCGTAACTTCTTTGGTGACGAAAGTCTCTATCTGCATGACACGCTGTGCCAGTGAATACAGACTATCTTCGATTACTTTGGCGTCGTCTACCAGTTTAAGCTGCTGCTGAGAGAGGTCTACAAAGCGTGGATCAGATTTCGACAATCCTTTGAAATCTTTCATGAGCTTTTCCTGATCAAATGACAATTTGACCAGATTCTCAAGTATAGCCCTAAGTGCGTCCATATCTAGATCAAGCTGTTTCATTTCGGCAGACTGCATCTCTGCACTCATTTGCTCGGCCATCTTTCTCATAGATTGGGCAGCCTTTTTCTGAGATTTGGATGCTCCCTGATTATCGTCATTTTTTAATTGCTGCTCAGCTTTTTGTTGCTGTTCTTTGGTTTCCTGCTGTTCACTCTTTTGAGTATCTACATCTTTTCTGAGCACTTTGCTAAGTTTTTCTATTTCCTGGGCTTTTTCTTGTTTGTCTTTGAACTCATCAGATAGTTTCTTCTGATCCTTCTCCAGTTGATCATTTTTCGCGGGATCTTTGTTTTCCTGTGTCTCTTTTGCCAGATCCTCCTGTTTTTCGGCAAGTTTTTCCAATTCCTGTGTTAGCTGTTCCACTTTCTGCTGGAGCTGCATGTTTTTGAATAACTTCATGGTACGTTCTATATCCCGATCCAGATTTCTGTCATTCTCTTTCATTTTCTGAAGCTGCTCCATGATATTTTCATTCTCATTCTTTTGAAGCATTTCTTCGAGCTTTTTGAAGAGCTCACTGTCTTCATTTTGCATGAGCTCATTCATCAGTTTTTGTAGTTGCTCCATTTTCTCCTGTGTTTCAGGATTCTGCTGTTGAAAACGATTTTGTTTTTCCTGCATTTGGTCGAATTGCTTTTGCAAATCGCGAAGATCTTTTAACATCTCTTCCCGTTTCTTCAGGAGATCTTCCAGTTTTCGTTTATCCTGATAATCGATGTTCTTTTTCGTTTTCAGGGTTTTGTCAATTTCTTCCAGCGATTTCTTCAGATCTCTGGATTTCTGAAGCAACTGATCCATTTTGGATTCCGTATTTTCAAATTGTTTTTCAACCTCCTGATCGAATTCTTTTACAGATGGCAAGGCGAAGGACATGGTTGCTGTTTTGACCGATTTTGGGCCTCTTACCCCATCATTATCCCAGAGCTCCAGGTAATATTCAAGTTCATCGTCCTGTTGAAGTTTTAGTTGCGAAAGATCAAATTGGAAAAAGAAGGTTTGAGAAATAGAATTCCTGGTAAACCCAATCGGTTTATTTTCAAATTTCTCTGTTCGGTTTTTAAGTCGATAATGTAATTTAAAATCTGACAGCCCATAATCATCAGAAATGGAACCTCCCAAAGCGATATAATTATAAAGAACAGAATCCCTGATTTGTTCCAGCTGAATTTTTGGTGCCTGATCGGGAATTACATTGATATAGTAATTAATCTTCTCGTCATTAACGGCTTGATTATTCTTCATAACTATTTGATAGTCAGAAGATTGAAGTACTTTTTTATTGTAAATGTATTCGTTGGAATGACTTTGTTTGGCTTTCAATCGAAGGGTCTTATCAAACACCAAAGCTACAGAATCGGCAAATTGAGTATGAAAGATCCACTGAATACTTGTGCCTTCAGGAACTACTAGATTACCCACATTTTCCAGTTTCTCGGGCTGTTTACCGAGGTAAGCCGGGTAATTAGCTATGATATCGAAAGATAGAAGCTCAGGTCGGTTTAAAAGCATTATTTCAAATGACTCTGATGAGAATCCTGAAGCCTCAAATTTAAAATCAACGTTTTGCTGAAGTTTATTAAATGTATATGAATAAGCCGTGTTCTCCCCTTCTGCTGGAGTCATTTTAAATCTTCGCTCGTTATAAACCAGGAAAACCTCTTCCGGCAACGCACTACCGCTCATCTTAAGATTAACCGTGAAATCTTCATTTCTGTAAGCTTCCAGGTTGTTATTGATCAAAAGGAAATCAAAAGGGGCCTCTTCGGCAAATTCTTGTCTGAATTTGATAATACGTTCGCTACTTTTAAAAAAAGAGGGCGAAACGGCGGAAATCAACAAAACGAGAAGTAGAGGAGGAATGGCATATTTGAGGTATTTCCGGTTTTCCTTGAGATTGATCGCATCGGTAAACTGGTAGAGTTTCAAGCCATTCGATTTCTGTTCAATGCTGGCAAGCAGCAAGGCGTTCTCAGAGTCATTTCCCGAGGAAAGCTGCAGCGTATTTAATAATTTGTCTCCTATTTCCGGAAAAAATAAGCCGATATCTCTGGCAGCTTCTGTATCACTGAATCCCTGTTTTAGACGGAAGAAATAGGCCAAGGGCTTTCCGATAAGATATACGAGCGTGTATAAGCAAACACCCACAAAGGCAAACAGAAGCAAAGCTCGCAGCGAACTGTTTAACCGGCCGAAGTATTCAATGAAGTTAAAGAAAAGGAATGCGGTTAAAAGTAAAGCGATGCCAATCAGACTGCCTTTCAACAGTTGATTTTTGTAATACTTACTCTTGTATTCGTTGATTTTAGCTAATAATACCTGTACCGAATTACTCATACTGAGTGTTTTAAACTTTTAAAGTTAACGAAACCGGACAATGATCTGACATAATAACGTCAGGATGTATTTTTGCTTCGATCAGTTTTTCCTGCATATCGGGTGTGGTGAAAAAATAATCGATTCGCCAGCCTTTGTTATTTCCCCTTGCACCCGCCCGATATGACCACCACGAATAATGGTGTGGCTGATCATTGAAAATCCGGAAGGTATCCAGAAATCCCGATTCAAGAAACCTGCCTACCCACTGGCGTTCCTCGGGAAGAAATCCTGAGCTGTTTTTGTTTCCTACGGGATTATGAATGTCAATATCATTATGACAGATATTTACATCACCACATAGCACCACCGGGCCATATTTTAATTTCTGGTCAAGCATGAAACGATGCATTTCTTCCAGAAACTCCATTTTTACCGTTTGTCTGATATCACCTGTAGTACCTGAAGGAAAATAGGCATTAATGAGCCTGAAATTTTCATATTGAGCACAGATAACACGGCCTTCGCTGTCAAATAGCTCAATATTCATCCCATACTCCACTCGCTGTGGTTGTATTTTGCTGAGAATTGCCACGCCGCTATACCCTTTTTTCTTAGCAGGATACCAGAAGCATTGAAAGCCAAGCCCGGTGAAAAGATGTTCAACAAGCTCTGTTTCTGAAAGTTTAATCTCCTGAAGACAAAGCACATCCGGATTTTCTGATTCAATCCACTGTAATAGTCCTTTGTTCAGGGCAGACCGTATTCCATTAACATTGAAAGAGTATAATTTCATGTCTAAATATGTAAACCAATTTCCTGACGGAAGTATTCGATTACGTAATTTTTTAAAAGTGTTTCCTGATTCATAAGGTCAAAGGGAGGAAGTTTTTTGACCAGCTCCCAATGTGGCCACCCCTCTTCGTCTTTTCCCATCAGTGTATAGTATCCACCCAAACTCAGCACCTTACAGGTGGCAATATGAATCAGGTCCTGCTTTTGTTCTTTGGTGAAGGTTTCTGGTCCCATCCCCAGTTCCTGAATACCAATGAGGAAAAGGACGCCTTTCAGATCGGCAGGTTGCTTTCCAATGGTTTGTTTAAAAAAAGCTAAAACTTTTTTCCAGTTATTTTCAAGATCCTGGTTATCAGTTATATTCGTCATAAAATTCACCCTATGAATCCACTCGTTTTAATCCGTGATTTATTCTATCCAAGGCTTTGTGCAGCCTGTGAGAATAATCTGCAAAGTTACGAAGAGCATATTTGTATCAAATGTAATCTGGAACTGCCAAAATTCGGAGGAATTCAGTTTGATGAGTTCATTCTGGAGAAGAAATTTTGGGGAAAGATTCCTGTCAAACACACCCGTGCCTTTCTTCAGTTCAGTAAGCACGGGCCGGTTCAGAATGTACTTCATCAGATAAAATACCGAAATGAGCCCGATCTGGCAGAATATATGGGAAAATGGTTTGGCCGTGTACTCAAGGCCGAAGGGTTTGATAGTGAAATAGATCTTATCCTCGGTATTCCACTTCATCCCCTGAAGAAAAAGAGAAGAGGATATAATCAGGCAGATCTTTTCGCCAAAGGACTTTCAGAGTCTTTATCCGCTCCCTATGACGAAGAATCGCTCATTCGCACGGAGTTTACTGATACGCAAACCCGGAAATCAAGATTCAAAAGGTTTGAAAATATGGAAGGCGTGTTTCACGTGAAATTTCCTGAAAATATTTCGGGAAAAAGAGTTTGTCTGGTAGATGATGTACTCACCACCGGTGCCACTCTTGAAGTAGCAGGAAGGGTTTTACTTGATGCAGGAGCAAAAGAATTAAACATTGTGGCAATAGCAGCAGCATTATAAAAAACCCCGGTCATGTGAATGACCGGGGGTTGGAATTTCTTTTTTATCAGGATCTATTTTGCTTTCTTTCCAGGTTTACCCACAGAGATCATAGCACATCTGAAACCAATAGTAGCTGTCGAAGAATCCTGATCCAGGTAACGTCTGGTTCCCGGAGAAAGCCAGTAGGCCACGTCATTCCACGAACCGCCTTTGTAAACCCGTAATTTGTTTGTAATTAAGGAGTTATAATGTTCATTATCATACAGTTTCTCTGAATCCTCCGTGTCATCTCTACGGATCGGGTTGAGATCATTGAAGTCCTGATAGGAATTAGGACGATACAAATCATATACCCATTCATTCACGTTTCCGGCCATATTGTAAAGACCAAAGTCATTCGGCGGGAATGAATAAACTTCTGCTGTAATGATGTTTTCATCGTTCTGGCGGCCAGCAATACCCGCGTAATCACCACGGCCTCTTTTGTAGTTTGCCAGCATCATACCTTTTTGACGGCCCTTGTCTTTCCGCATTGATGAACCATCCCAGGGGTATACACGCTGATTGGATTGATTTTCATCAATATACTGGGTTCCGATCATGGCTTTGGCAGCATATTCCCACTCTGCTTCTGTAGGAAGACGATAATTTGGCAAAACAAAACCAGATTCTATAGCCACACGGCTGGTAGATGCAGCCGGGGCAGCATCTGTACCCTCAGCACCTTTCTTCTTTTTCTTTCCCAGTGATAAACCACCACCTTTTTTATCTCCTCCGTTTTCCTCTGCCAGGCGATTGTTTACGGCTTTACTTCTCCAAGCCGCATAATCATTGGCCTGAACCCACGAAACACCAACCACCGGATACATTCTGAAGCCCGGATAGCGAAGGTAATGATCAACGTATTGATCATTGAAAGACATCGAGTTTGCCCAAACCGTAGTATCGGGCAATGCAGACTGTACAAATTCACGGGTAGAATCACGCTCAATATTGTGCAGGTAAAAGAGCCAGTCAATATTAGCCACCTCCACTTCATCCATGTAAAACGAAGCAACAGTTACCGTTCTTTCGAGGTTATCACGGGTGTAGGTGATATCTTCTTCTACCGTTCCCATAGTAAATCTACCACCTTCAATGAAAACAAGGTTTGGTCCTGTGGGCTGACCGGAGAAATCAGATACCTCGTATCCTTCTTTCTTTTTGTCACCATAGGCTATGCCAGTGGCACCATTCTTTTTACCCGGACTTAAACTGGAGCGTTTTTGTTCTTTACAACCTGTAAAAAAGAAAAGCGACGTAGCTGCGAGGGAAAGTCCCCAAATCAGTCTCTTCATGAGAATTTGTTTATTTTAAATAGCGAAAGCAATCGCAAAGGTAAATTTTTCTACTTATTATCAACATGTCTGTGCACTGCATCAAAAAAATCTCTGAGTTTATCAATAGAATCTGCATTTGACATACTCAGAATCAGCTTTTCTTTGACCTGTTTCAATGAACACCTTTTCGGATTCCATTTAACGTAATCAAGAATTTTGCCAAACTTATCAGCCTGATAGTATTGGACATGCTTTGAATCAACGAAATAGGCTTTCAGGATATTATTTTTCCAGGTTAGTTTTTCAAAACCCAGTTTTCGGGCCATCCAGCGTATTTTCACTATTTCAAAAAGTGCCTCTACCTCTTCCGGAAGTTTTCCGAATCTGTCAGCGAGAGAAGATCTGAAAGAATCAAGCTCTTCCGCATTTTTAAGGCCATCAATGCTGTTATACACCGAGAGCCTCTCCGAGATGTTTGAGATATAGGAATCAGGAATGAGAATTTGCTGGTCGGTTTCAATCTGGCAGTCGTCTACACTAAATTCTTTGGCAGATAATTCCTGCTCAAACAGGCTTTTGAATTCGTTTTCTTTCAGCTCCTGAACGGCGTCATCCAGAATTTTATGATAAAGTTCGTAGCCCAGATCATTGACAAATCCACTTTGCTCGGCTCCCAGCAGGTTTCCTGCACCCCTGATATCCAGGTCTCGCATCGCCACTTTAAATCCATCACCGAGGTCTGAAAATTCCTCCAGAGTCTGAAGCCGCTTTCTGGAGTCACGTGTAAGACCAGAGAGTGGAGGGGTAATGAGGTAACAAAACGCCTTTTTATTGGAACGCCCTACCCTACCCCGCATCTGGTGAAGATCAGACATCCCAAACATGTGGGCCTGATTAATAATGATGGTATTTGCGTTCGGAATATCCAGACCCGACTCAATGATATTGGTAGAAATGAGCACATCTATATCCCCTTCAATAAACGACATCATGATTTTCTCCAGTTTGTCACCTTCCATTTGACCATGAGCCACACCTATTTTTGCATCAGGAACCAGTCTCAGGATTAGATTACCAATGGATTCGATGTCATTGATTCGGTTATGAACAAAAAAGACCTGTCCGCCTCGTTGTAATTCATAGGCAATAGCATCCCTAATAGTTTCTTCTCCCCACACCTTTACTTCTGTAGTTACCGGCTGGCGATTGGGCGGCGGCGTGGCGATAACCGAAAGATCCCGTGCTCCCATGAGAGAGAAATGCAGCGTTCGTGGAATCGGCGTGGCGGTGAGAGTGAGTACGTCCACATTGGTTTTGAGCTCTTTGATGCGGTCTTTGGCTTTAACACCAAACTTCTGTTCTTCGTCAATAATCAGTAATCCGAGATCCTTAAACTCAATATTCTTATTCAGGATCTTGTGGGTACCTATTACGATATCGGCTTTGCCCTCTTTGATGGCTTTGAGCGTTTTGGTGGTATCAGTTGCCGTTTTGAAGCGGTTTAAATAATCAACGGTTACAGGCATTTTTTCCAAACGCTCACTGAACGTTTTATGGTGCTGCATGGCCAGAATGGTGGTAGGTACCAGCACAGCTACCTGTTTTCCGTCTGCAGCAGCTTTGAATGCCGCCCGAATGGCCACTTCCGTTTTACCAAAACCTACATCACCACATACGAGCCTATCCATAGGATACGGCTTTTCCATGTCTTCTTTCACATTACTTGTTGCCGTGGCCTGGTCTGGTGTGTCTTCGTAGAGAAACGAAGATTCCAGTTCAATTTGAAGGTAAGTATCGGCACTAAAGGCAAAACCCGGAGCCTGCCGGCGTTTCGCATATAGGGCAATAAGTTCATGAGCAATATCTTTGACCTGCTTCTTAACCCGTTTTTTCTTATTTTCCCACTCACCTGTACCGAGTTTTGACATGCTTGGAGGCTCCCCTTCTTTGCCACTGTATTTGGCAATTTTGTGCAGGGAGTGAATATTGATGTACAGGAGGTCATTGTCTTTGTAAACCAAACGTATGGCCTCCTGCTTTTTCCCGTTCACATCCACGGTCTCCATACCAGCAAACCGGCCGATACCATAATCAATATGTGTCACGTAATCTCCCGGGTGAAGAGATTTTAACTCCTTCAGGGTGAGTGCTTTGGATTTTGAAAACTTCTCTTTTACCTGATACCGGTGGTAGCGTTCAAATATCTGGTGGTCGGTGTAACAAACTACTTTGGTTTGTAAATCAATGAAACCTTCGGAGAGCGAAAAATAACCGGGAATAAACTCGTGTTCGGGGTTTATTTCCTCAAAAATTCGTTTGAGGCGACCGAGCTGTTTTCGCTGATCGGAGCAGATGACGGTGCTGAATCCCTGAATCTGCCGCTCAGTAAGGTCTTTAATGAGCAGGTTAAACTCTTTATTGAAAGAAGGCTGCGATTTAGAATGGTAGCTACGGCGGTGGGCTTTGTTAAAGTAGAAGCGACGGCCAAACTCAATGGTCTTTCGGGCTTCTATCATTTTCAATACATCTTTGTGAGTAAGAAAGCTCTCTGAAGGGTCAAAAACCACCTGAATTCCACCGCTATGCTCCACCATCGATTTTACAGATCCTGAGGTTTTATCGAAGTTTTCGGCTACGCGTTCCAGAGCGAAATTGAGATCTTTGATCCAAATCTGAGTGTGCTCGGGCAGAAATTCGAAGAAGGGCTCTCTTTTTTCTGTTTTGAGTTTATGCTCTACATCCGGAATGATGGTGATTTCTTCCACCTGTTTTACAGAGAGCTGAGTCTCGGGGTTAAAATACCTGATGGTGTCTATTTCATCTCCCCAGAGCTCCAGCCGAACGGGCTCGTTTGAGGCATAAGAAAAGATATCAACGATACCACCACGCACCGAAAACTGGCCGGGCTCATACACAAAATCGGTTTTTTCAAAGTCATAGGAAACCAGAAGTTCGGTGACAAAATTCATGTCAAGAGCCTCGCCGGTACGAAGTTTCAATGTATTGGCTACCAAACTTTGTTTATTGATAACTTTTTCTGCGAGGGCTTCGGGATAAGTGACAATGAGGGCATTCTCCAGACCCTGATTCAATTTATTGATAAGTTCGGCCCGCTGCAGCACATTGGCGTTTTCTACCTCCTGGTAATCAAAGAGCCGTTTGTAGCTGGCCGGGAAATAGTAAACTTTTTCTTCGCCCAGCAGGTTTTTGAGATCGCTGTAAAAATAGGCAGCGTCTTCTTTTTCACTTAAAATAAACAAACCTGAAAAGGCCTCATTTTGATATAGTGAGGCAGGCAAAACTGCCCCAAGGCTACCATGAAGGTCTTCTATCTGGCTTTTTGGGTGATCTTTTATCTCCTGTTGCAAGGTCTGCACCAGGCTATCTTTGGCAAAAATGGTAAGAAATTCTTCGTTGGTCATGCTGTAAGAAAACACAAAAAAGACGCTCCGGCCTTCGGGCGTCTTTAAATACAACACAAAATTAGGGGAAAAATGTTTTGCCCTGCTTAATAACTATCAACTAAATCAAAGGTCTTCAGGTAAAACATGAGTTCAGTAAGGTTACAAACCCGCCAGTTTTCATTGAGTTGAAAATCACCGCCTTCAGGCGTTATTACAAAATTGTTTTGTGTTTTTAGATCCTGAATAGCTACTGTGTTTCCTTTGCCCAGACGACTGTTCAGGGAAAGTTTAATTTCTATGGAAACCATAGGAGTAATACCTCTAACCAGTACCAGATCTACCTCTGCACCGTGACTGGTGCGGTAGAAATAGGGCCTCACGTTCTCTTTTAAAAGTCCTGAGATTTGTTCAATTACGAACCCTTCCCAGGAATGCCCCACAGCAGCGTTTAATGAAAGTTGATCTTGTGACGAAATATTGAGCAAATAATGCAGGTTTCCGCTATCGCGAAGATACATTTTGGGACTTTTGACCAATCGTTTTTGAATATTGATATACCAGGGCTGTAGTCTTCGAATCAAAAAAGCATGCTCAAGCACATCCAAATAATTGGTAAGGGTACGCTGATCCAGCCTTAAGGCATTTGAAAGACTACTGATGTTTAACAGGCTTCCATGAATTCCAGACAGCATGTAAATCATCTGATTGATTTTCAAAGGATTCGCAGAAATTCCAAGATTAGACAAATCCCGTTCTACATACGTTTTGATGTAGTTTAGCTGCCATTTTAGCCAGATTTGATCACCAGGGGCCAGCAAAGCATCAGGAAAACCGCCTCTGAACCAGAGTGTGTTTTGATCAGAAAATTCAAGAATGTTTATCGGATTTAACTCCACAAAGGCAATGCGACCGGCTAAAGTCTCCGAGCTTTTGGCCAAAAATTCAGGAGAAGCAGAGCCAAGCAGAATAAAACGACCACTTCTGCGATTTGTATCAATAACCGAGCGAAGAATAGGAAACAAAGGCAACATCTGTTGCACTTCGTCAATGATGACTGTTTTGTCAGCATTTTGTTCAAGAAACCATTCGGGGTTTTCTGCGATGCGGTTATAGTCTGTAGGAGATTCCAAATCCAGATAGACCACGTTTTCAATTTGCCGGGAAATAATATCCCGAATCAATGTAGTTTTTCCTACCTGCCGCGGCCCCACAATACCTACGGCGGGGAAGTGTTTTATGAGCTCGCTAATCTGTTTGGTTTCTACCCTTGAAATCATTGCCACTCTGCTTATCCGTGTAAATATAACATCTCAATGTATAAATTGCACGAATAAATTCAATTATTCGAGTAAAAATGACATCGTGATGTAGAATTTGCACGGATGTTTGGTGCCGGGTTATTAAGTGTCCGCAGATGGCAGAGTACGTACTAGGGACTCTTCTGAGGGAAAACTCAATGGGAATCATCAGACAAAATCTGCTTTTTTATGTATTGGCGAATATAATTTGAATAGAAAATAGAGACATGCCATTTGTCGGCATCGGAAAGAATATCGACTTTACTTAGGTCAAGATGAACTAGACAATTTCGGGTTTCGACAGTTTTTGTAATTAGTTGCTCTAAGGTATAACCCAAAGGAAAGTGAGAGCAATCTGAGAACAATACACCTAGCTTCTCACTCAAAGAAGAGTCTTTTTTAGGATTAAGTTTCTTTTCAAACCATGTTTTGTTTTCACCCTTTAAAAGGGATAATATTTCTTCATAATTTCTTAAATATGTTGCAGTCTTGGTTTGTCCAACAGGATATACGTGCCTGTAAATTAGCTCTAAACAAAAGACTGATGTTAAAAAGAAGCTGTTTAAGGATTTCTGATCATCAAAGTAAGAGTCAAAAAAAGTATCACTAAGAGCAGGAAGTTTTCCAGAGAAATTAAACCAATTGTCAATTAAAGAATGTGCAGAATCAATAAAACTTACGTAAGGATATTTAATGTCATAAATGTTTTGTTCAGTGTAGGGGCTATTTATTAAATCAAAAGCCACATCATCTTCATCAAAAAAAGAAACAGTAGAAAACTCAAATCGTTTCTCAAAGAGAGCTGAAAAAAAGGAGTCAAAGTAGGTTTTAAGTCTAAGAATACTCCTAAAATCACCTATTTGATTGGGCAGAATAATTTCGAAATACACATTTTCAGAAAGGTGTAAGTTTCGCCTGTCTTGATAATTATAGATAGCGTTAAAGAAAATATTCAAAATGTAATCGGAATTTGAGAAAAGAAAAATAGTTTCCGTTTTATTCAGTGAGACATCTAATGTGTTTTTCGGACTGTTATGTATTTTTATTGCCAAAGAATCCACCCAATAATTAAAGGCCTCTGATGAAAAATGGAGACGAGTGGCTTTAAAAGAACTCAAGCTCTTGATTGAGTTTCCAACAAAAACGAGTTGAACGGTAAAATTGTTTCTATTAATATTACCAAAAGAATATTGAATTCTACGCACATTGAATAGATAAAAGAAGGCTTGCTTTTTGGAGCTGTTGTTAAACGCAATTCCATGAATCTCGGGGTAAGCATTAAATGGCTTTTTTAGCTTTTCATTTCGAGTATCTTCAAAATCATCTAGAATTTCGAGAATTGCTTTGTTATTCTGCAAAATGAATAAATTCCCGTGTACCTCATCCTGGGATTCTGGAAGACAGAAGTAACCATGAAAGAATTCTTTATAATTATCACTCATTTTCTCCATTCTGCTCCTCAATAATCCCAATAAACTTCTCCAATTCTACACGGCGGTTTTCGTCGGCTTCAGGGTAATGCATATGCAGGGTTTTGAGGGTTTCTTTAATCACCTGTGCCACCATTAACCGCATATTTTTCTTGTCATCAGCCGGAATCACATACCAGGGGCTGCGAGTGGTGGAGGTTGCGTTTATCATTTCCTCATAAGCACTCATGTAGTCATTCCAGAAGCCCCGTTCTTTGATGTCACCTTCCTCAAACTTCCAGTTTTTATCTTCTTCCCGGATGCGGTCAATCAGCCTTCTCCCCTGCTCTTCTTTGGATACGTTCAGAAAGAATTTGACCACCACTATTCCGTTGTTTTGCAGGTAATTTTCAAAGTTCACAATATCTGCATACCGCTTTTGCCAGACATCCTCACCTGTAAGTGCCGGCGGGATACGCTGCGAATTGTGGAGAATTTCGGGATGAACCTTTACTACCAGTACCTCTTCATAATAGGAGCGGTTAAAAACCTTTATATGACCCCGCTCAGGCAGTTGTTTCATACATCTCCAGAGAAAATCGTGCTCCAGCTCCTCTTCGCTCGGCCTTTTAAACGAATAAAAACTAAGTCCCATGGGATGCACATTTCTGAACACATCGCTCATGGTGCTATCTTTTCCGGCGGCATCCATAGCCTGAAACACCGCCAGCACCCCGTATTTATTGTGGGCATACATCATGGACTGCAGCTTTTCAATATCCTCCTGCAAATCAGCAAGTTTATCTTTAAAATCATCCTTATCCTTGTAAAATGACTCGGTGGAGGTGATGGCCTCATCAATTTCAAAGGTACCTTCTCCGTAAAAAGCGTAGTCTGATGCGTTTATTTTTGACATATTAAATCTGTAAACTTATTTACCCGTAAGCGTTGTTACTATCAGGAGAGCAAAGTACAAAAAAGAGATGAATAGTACGTCAAAAGAACTTTCAGTAGCCACGCTGGCAGGAGGATGTTTCTGGTGTGTGGAGGCTGTATTTCAACAGCTTAAGGGAGTGGAAACCGTAGAAAGCGGCTACATGGGAGGTCATACTCAAAACCCCACGTACAAAGAAGTTTGTACTGGCGAAACCGGTCACGCGGAAGTAATTCAGGTTAAATACGATGCAGGATTACTTACGTTTGAAGAGCTGCTGGAGGTTTTTTTCAAAACCCATGACCCCACCACGCTTAACCGGCAGGGTGGAGATGTGGGCACGCAGTATCGCTCCGCAATATTCTATCATGATATGCAGCAGAAACTCATTTCTGAGGCGATAATCAAGGAGCTGGATGCATCGGGCTATTACCCCTCTCCTATTGTAACCACACTGGAGCCTGCCACCGAATTTTATGTGGCGGAAGATTATCATCAGAATTATTTCAACGAAAACGGTGACAAGAACCCGTACTGTACGATGGTGGTGAGGCCTAAAGTTGAAAAGTTTCGGAAGGTGTTTGCCCACCGCCTGAAGTAATCACATTTTGATGATTTTGAGGTAGTGATTGCGGTTACCGGCTTTCAGGTGAACAAAATAGAGACCGTGAGGTCCTTTTATCTGTAAATCAACAATGTAAGAGCCTGCCCGGTACGACTTTGTGTCCATTATTTTGTCAATGTATCTTCCGTGAAAGTCGTATTGATGAATGGTGATGTCATTGGGCACATAGAGGGTCATGCTCAGCAGCACCTGGCCGTCTGGTGTAGGATTGGGAATAAGTACAAAACTATCCTGCTCGGTGGCGTTATAGGGGCTGTTTGGGTTATTGGGCGATTTGGGGTCGTTATTGATTTCAGGAATCACGGGCTCTGCCGGAAGGGTGCTATCCGGAACAGTTGATTTCAAAAACCCAATTTTCTCAATGTAAGCAAACTTACCTCCCAGCAGCGTTTCTGCAAATAATGAAGAGGAACCAAACCAGGTTCTAAGTATTTCCTGATACACCGAACGGAAGTCGTAGCGGAAGGCCAGATTTTCGAAATCGTAGAAGGGCAGCTGAGCGATGTTTCCTCCAAAAACCTGTCCTTTTACTTCCTGTCCAAAGGCAAACATCACATTAGCCGTACCATGATCGGTACCAAAGCTGGCATTTTCGTAAGGTCTGCGGCCAAACTCTGAAACGGTTATTCCCACCACCTTTTTGGCATAGCCCAGTTTTTCAATATCTGATTGAAAAGAAGCCATAGCCGCACTAAGACTGCGAAGTAAATTTGCATGCACGCCATCCAGAACGCCCTGATCGGCGTGGGTGTCAAAACCTCCCAGACTTACCGAGAAGACTTTAGTTTTCAAGCCGCCATCAATGAGCCGTGCTACCAGTTTCAGTTGATTGGAGAGGCCGTCGTTCTGGTAGGTTTCAGCATTTTTCCCTTTCTCAAAGGCTTCCTTTATAGCCTTTGAAAAGTGATTTATTTTAACTCCGATGTCATTGATGTAGTCAAACTCTTCAGAAAACAGATTGTTGAGAGCCAGATTTACTTTATCGCTTTCCACCTCTTTGGCCTGATTAAAAAGCTCTTCGGGATCTTCCAGCAAAATGGCATTTTCCTCATTCTGACCCTGAAACATCAAAAGAGGGCTTTCTCCTACGTGAATACAATAAGGGCTTTGCGGCAAGTCTTTATTCTGATACTGATCAAAATAGCGTCCCAGCCAGCCGGTAGGAAGCAACTGCCCATCATTGGAAGGTACTATGCCCGAGAACCAGATATCTGTAGATCTGAAATGGGAAAGATTGGGATTTCTGTATCCCACACCTTGAATAACAGAGAGTTTTCCCGCTTTGAAGAGTCCGTATATTCCTTCGTTTACCCCATTTTTTAAGGCTGGGTGCATGGCAAGGCCGGCAGATTTATCACCGAAGGGTACAGCCGCATTTTGAGGAATATTTAATTTAGGCCTCAGGCGATTGTAGTAATCGGGCCATTCGTGAGGAGTGATGGTATTAATGCCGTCATTTCCTCCAAAAAGCTGAATTACCACCAGTATGTTATCGTTTTCCTGATGGACATCGTACAGCGAATTGAACGGCGAAACCTGCAGATCTCCTACTTTGAGATGACCTACGGCACCCAGGCCTAGTGAGGTATTCTTTATAAACGATCTCCTATCCATCAGCACAAATAAAATTCGGGCATTTTAAACAGTTCTCTGAAAAACGACTTCACCCGCAAACCGGCATTTTCTATGTTTTGCGAAAGATTTCCCCACTCATAATAAGGGGCACCGCCCAAAAGAGCATTCTCCAGTTTTTTCATTCGGGTTTCATCAGGTACTTGTCCCAGAAAAAGCAATGAAATACTTTCTGTGAGGCCGTAGGAGCTGTCAAAACCTTTCAATGAAGCAGCCCACTGACCTACCTCGCGGTTACTTTTTTCGTTGATTATTCCATTAAAAATGCGAATAAAAGCGGGTAAAGTTTTCGTGGTGATCCAGCTGCGGTAACCTTTCCAGCCGCTTACGTTAGGTGGATTAAGCGGCATGTGAGCAAATTCTTTCATCCATTTAAAAATCTCGTCATTTGACACGGGAAAATGACGGGTAAACGAAAGAATATGTTCCAATGGAGATTTTATCATCAAGCCATGCATCTCGGGGTCAAAGAAATGCTTGCTGCAAAGTAATTTCTTAATGGGAGCAGAGGCGGTAAATCCAGAACTTTTAAATGACTCTGCCAGGCCGGTAATTACAGAATTCTCTTCTGTAATGGGTTTACTGTAAGCAAAATGCCGGTAGAATTTTCGGGCCATAAAGAGGGCCACAAAATCCGTTTTCTTGGTCAAAATAAGGTCAACCAGCTTCTCAATGCTGTTTTTAAGTACATTGGCGTGAGTCACATTGTAATCCACCACAAACTTCTCTCCGAAAACGATTTTCTCTTCCTGTGAGAAGCGATCTGTATGGAGTACGGGATCATAGATTTTGCCGTTCTCGTTGAAATGATTGGCCTCCCAGCCAGTAAGTACTTTGGCGGCCTGCCGGATATCCTCTTCCGTGTAATGCCCGTCGCCAATGCCGATGGAGTAAAGTTCAAAGAGTTCGCGGGCATAATTTTCGTTTGGGGCATAAAATACACTCTGGCTGCCATTGAGATATAAAAGCATGGCACCATCCAGGGTTATTTTCAGAAGGAAATCCCTGAATTTCCCAAGAAATAGATCACGAAAAAGTTTATTCTGCCGGTACATCCACTGAGCGGGAATAGGCTCTCCCCCATCGTATTGGGTGGTGAAGTGCCCATGCCAGAAAAACGTTGTTTTTTCCGAAAGACTGCGGGTGTCTGCCTTCATAAGATCAAACCACCAGGCGATAAGCTTCTCGTTTTCAGCGAAAATCCGAACCAGATTTTTATACCGCTGCTCCCCATTCTGAGCCCCCGGAAGTAGCCCGGGATTTGGAAAACCGGCATTTATGTCAAACGGAACTGCAGGAATTGTCAAGCGGGAAGAATTACTTATCAAAAGGTCAACTGCTTCTGTGGCAGATTTACCTACGAGGGATTCTGCAAAAGAAATATCGATGGTGAAGCAGCACCTTTTGAGCAGATGATAGACATCGGCACGCGTCAAAGGCTCGGTGTGTGGCTCCAGACTGGGAGTTGCCCGAAACACTTTTTTTCCAAGCAGCGTATCAAAAAAAGTACTTCTGTTTATCGTTTTGTAAACGTTTCGCATCTACGCCCCTTTTTCGTTTGGTGGTATGCTCCGAAATTTAAATTTACGACCCAATCATAGGGGAAACGAGATTTTCCCCATAAAAAATTGTTCCCCGGTATCTGACGGGGCATCAAATCCCCGTTCCCCAGCCAGCGTTTCATTCGCCAGGGCCGCGAAAAGAACGGCCTCTTTGGCATCACCGCTTATTCCCAAAATATCCATATTTTCGATGGGCACCGAAGGAATCTGCTCCTTGATTAACGAAACCATAAGTGGATTATGCATGCCTCCTCCACTCAGATAAATGGTGGTTTTCAGGTTCAGATCGGTCTGTTTTTTGATTTCATTGACCAGAGAGTGAGCTGAAAAATGGCAAAGCGTATGAAGAATGTCTGATTCAGCATATTGGTTGGCTCCAATAGCCTGTTTCAGGTAATTCAGATTAAAAAGTTCGGGTCCGGTAGTT
This sequence comes from uncultured Cytophagaceae bacterium, assembly GCA_966250325.1. Lineage (GTDB taxonomy): Bacteria > Bacteroidota > Bacteroidia > Cytophagales > Spirosomataceae > Jiulongibacter. The sequence goes on from CBINGY010000024.1 coordinate 60,311, forward strand.
TTGGGTATTTCCTGAGAGAAGTATTCGTGATTCAGCAGTTTTTTCAGGAGTTCCGGAAGCAATCTGCCCTGCAGAGCCAGAGACGCATTCTCGTCAAAAGGTCTATTGAAATGAACCTGAACAAAGGCGTCAATGAGTGTATTTCCCGGGCCGGTATCGGTGGCAAAGACCTTTGAAAAGTCACCATCCTGCGGCAGATACGTAAAATTGGCAATACCCCCGATATTGATAAGGACGCGGTTTTCTTCTGATGAACCAAAAAGAAGATAGTCTCCGTAAAGAGCCAGCGGGGCACCTTCTCCACCTGCAGCACAGTGTTTTTGCCGGAAATCAGATAGCGTAATAATTCCGGTTTTTCTGGCCAGATGATCGCCATCACCTATTTGCAGGGTGGCGTTGGGAAATTTTGGGAGTTTGTGCAATCGTTTGGGCATGTGCATCACGGTTTGCCCATGGCTGGCTATCAGGTCAATTTCCGAGGGTTTTATTCCCCATTTTCTGAGGCAGTCCAGAATGAGATCACCATGAAAATTCCCAATCCAGGGATTGAGCATACACAGGTGATGAAAATCCACCTCTTTTTTGGCAAAAATACGCCGTACTTCCATTTTGAAGTCTTCATCAAAAGGAGTGGTTTCAAAGGACAAAAGTTCAATTCTGGTATCTAAACCGGAGCCTGTGAAGCGGCAAAGGGCTATATCCAGGCCATCGAGCGAAGTGCCGGCCATGAGACCCATAATAAGTCTGCTTTCTTTTTTGCCGATCTGATAAAGTTTTTCAACGGAAGGGTTCATAGGATTCTTTTGCCTGAGAGCAAAAATAGGCAGAAAAGGATTTCCATGGGAGAATCTTCAGTTATTCACCGCCCACCCATTTCACACGATCATCGGGCGAAAACTTCCAGGGGGCCATGTTTGTCTCCAGGTTCTGAAACATCATGTTCCAGCTTTGCGGGGCTTTGGATTCTTCCATCACGTTGAATCTGCGTAGCTGAAGAATGATATCCAAGGGGTTTATGAGTACGGGGCAGGCCTCTACGCAGGCATTGCAACTGGTGCAGGCCAGAAGTTCTTCTTCTGTAATGTAATCGCCATTCAGGGATTTGGTATCTCTGAATTCCGGACCGTTTTTCAACCAACCCTGCTGAATATCTTCCAGACGATCGCGGGTGCTCATCATAATTTTTCGGGGCGAAAGGACTTTGCCGGTGATGTTTGCCGGGCATTGTGAACTGCAGCGGCCACACTCGGTGCAGCTGTAGGCATCCATGAGGTTTTTCCAGCTCAGGTCTTCCACATCTTTGGCACCAAATCTTCCCGGCTCGGCAGCCGCTCCTGTATCCTGAGTCAGTCCCAGCATAATTTTTACCTCCTGAGTAACGGCGGGCATTTTACGCATTTTTCCGCGTGAGCCCAGATCGGCAAAGTAGGTATTCGGAAAGGCCAGAGCTATATGCAGGTGCTTGGAGTAGGTGACATACAGGGCAAACAGTAAAATACCTACGATATGAAACCACCAGGCGGCCCGTTCGGTGATGAGTAGCATCGTATCTGAGAAAGGATTCATAAACGGTACCAGCCAGGAGCTCACCCAAAAGGCCCCGGTCTGGGTTTCGGCAAAGTGGCCTACGCCACGGCTCTGAAGTACGCTATCTGCGGCATTCATTTTCAGGAAAGCCAGCATGAGGGCAATTTCGAAAACCAGGATGAGATTGGCATCCATTGCCGGCCAGCCTTTGAGATCCACAGATTTTGAAGTGCTTATACGAGGTATTTTCAATACGTTTCTGCGGATAAGGAAGACGGCACAGGCCACGATTACCCCCAGGGCCAGCAGTTCAAAGAAGTTAATTATCACGGGATAGAAGCTACCCAGCGGCCGGGCGAAAACGCGGTGAGTGCCCAGCAGGCCATCCAGAATGATCTCCAGGATCTCGATATTGATGAGAATAAAGCCGGCATATACCAAAAAGTGGAGCAGGCCCACCACGGGCCGGTCAAACATTTTCTGCTGCCCGAAAGCCACGCGAATCATGGTGGCGAGTCGTTTTTTGGGCTGGTCTGTACGATTTTATGCCTTACCCAGACGAATGGTACGGGCAATGAGCTTTACCCGCCGGGCAATGAAATAAACTGCGGCAGCCAGCACCAGAAGGAAGAGAAATTGCTGAATATAGGCCATGTGACAAGATTTTCGGGTCTAAATAGTATGCAAGCATACTATACAAAAGTGAGAAAAAGGAGTGAAAAAAGAAAGGCCGAAAAAAATATTTGGCAAAAAATGGCTTAGAAAACCTTTTTGTCTATTTTTGCAGTCCCAAACGGGTACCGAAGCAATTCGGTAGGTGGTGAGATCACTCTGGTGATGTAGCACAGTTGGTAGAGCAAAGGACTGAAAATCCTTGTGTCGGCGGGTCGATTCCGTCCAGCACCACGGAT
>CBINGY010000025.1:0-60230 GCA_966250325.1 uncultured Cytophagaceae bacterium
CGATATTATTGAATCTCAAATAACAGAACCCCTTGAGAAAGCACTGAATAGTGTGGAGGGGATTCGTTCGGTGAGTTCGGCAAGTAATCAGGGATCAAGCAGGATAACCATTGAGTTTAAGCTTGGCACTGATATGGAGACAGCGGCCAATGATGTTCGCGACAAAGTGTCTCAGGCCACCCGGATGCTTCCGAGCGATATAGATGGCTTACCCACCGTTCAGAAAGCAGATGCCGATGCTGATTTCATAATGTCTTTTACGCTTCAGAGCTCAAAAAGAGACATGCTTGAGATATCGGATTATGCAGAAAATGTAATTGCCCCACGCTTTGAAACCATTGAAGGAGTGAGTAGTGTGAGAATCTGGGGTTTTAAAAGATATGCCATGCGTCTTTGGATGGACCCGGATAAAATGGCCTCTCAGGGGGTAACTACACGTGATGTAAAAAATGCTCTGGACAGAGAAAATGTGGAACTGCCTTCCGGAAAACTTCAGGGAGATAACACGGAACTTACCGTGAGAACACTCGGTAAGTTTACTTCTGTTGAAGATTTCAACAACATGATTGTGAGGAATTCAGGAGAGAAGATTGTGAGGTTTAAAGATGTCGGTTATGCCGAGCTGGGACCCGAAAATCCTGACACTATTCTCAGGTGGAATGGAATGCCTATGGTGGGTATCGCCATTACCCCTCAGCCTGGTTCGAATTATCTGGATATCGCAAAAGAAGCTCATAAGCGTGCAGATTTGGTGAGGTCTATGATGCCCGATGATTACACCATGGAAACTATTTTGGATAACACCATATTTATTGAGAATTCTGTTACCGAAGTAGCAGAGACCATCATCATAGCGATTGTTCTGGTTGTAATAATCATTTTCTTCTTCTTCCGTGACTGGATTGTCGCCATTCGTCCGCTAATTGATATTCCGGTATCTCTCATCGGTACCTTCTTTATTATGTGGATTCTTGGTTTCTCTATTAATGTTCTTACTCTGCTGGCCATTGTACTTGCCACGGGTCTTGTGGTGGATGATGGTATCGTAGTAACGGAGAATATTTACAAAAAAATAGAGGAGGGGATGCATCCGGTAGAAGCAGCCATGAAAGGGGCCTCAGAAATTATCTTTGCGGTTCTCTCCACTTCCATAACGCTGGCGGCGGTTTTCCTCCCGGTAATATTTATGGAAGGCTTCGTAGGGAAATTGTTCAGGGAATTTGGAATGGTGCTGGCAAGCTCGGTGTTAATCTCAGCTTTTGTATCTCTAACTCTAACCCCTGTTCTTAACGCGTATCTTAACAGAAAGACGATCAAGAAAACGAAATTCTGGCTGGCCACGGAACCGTTCTTCGAAAAAATGGAAAGTGGTTATAAAAATAGCCTTTCCAATTTCCTTTCAAAGAAAATCATAACTATACCAATTCTGGTTGTAACTCTTGGTATCATCTGGTATTTTGGTTCACAGCTTGACAGTGAACTCGCTCCATTAGATGACCGAAGTATGTTACAGGTGCGAATGAGTGGTCCGGAAGGAGCTTCCTATGAATACATGGATAACTATATCCTGAAAGCGGCTGCTTTTATGGCAGAAAAACTTCCTGAAAAACAGGGCATTTTAACAGTGACCTCTCCAAGTTTTTCCGGATCGGGGGCCGCAAATTCAGGAATGGCCCGGATAGCTTTGGTGCCTAAAAATGAGCGTACCAGAAGCCAGCATGAAATTGCCAATACACTGAACATGCAATTAAAGTCAATTCCCGAAGCTAAGGCGTTTGTTCAGGAACAACAGACAATTGCCCTCAACAAACGTGGAGGTTTACCTGTGGCTTATGTTATTCAGGCACCGGGTTTTGAAAAGTTACGGGAGTATCTTCCGAAATTTATGGAGAAGGTGGAAGACGATCCTACTTTCACTGTTTCAGATGTGGACCTTAAATTCAGCAAACCGGAAATTTCGGTTTCTATTGATCGGGAGAAAGCCAAAAGTCTGGATGTGGCTGTAGGTGATGTAGCTCAAACCATGCAGCTGGCCTTTGCCGGGCAACGATTCAGCTATTTTAATATGAATGGCCGGCAGTATCAGGTGATCGGTCAGTTTGACCGGGGAAATCGTAATGAGCCTGTAGATCTGAAAAGCATGTATGTCAAAAATTCAAGTGGAGATCTGGTTCAGCTCGATAATATTGTGAAGGCAGAAGAACAGAGCAGCCCGCCGCAGCTTTATCACTATGACAGGTATATGTCTGCCACCGTTTCTGCGGGTTTGGCCCCAGGTAAAACCATCCAGGACGGAATAGATGCCATGGATCGGATCAGAGATGAGCTGAATGATGATTCTATTCTTACCACTCTCACGGGTTCGTCCCGCGACTATCAGGAAAGTTCATCCAATACACTTTTCTCATTTATGCTTGCTCTGGTACTGGTTTTCCTCATTTTGGCTGCCCAGTTCGAAAGCTTTATTGATCCGCTTATTATCATGTTCACTGTTCCTCTGGCACTCGCGGGGGCTGTGTTCTCGTTATGGTTTTTTGACGAAACCCTTAATATTTTCAGCCAGATCGGTATCATCATGTTGATAGGTCTGGTTACCAAAAACGGTATCCTGATTGTGGAGTTTGCCAATCAACTACAGGAGCAAGGCATGAAGAAAGCAGAAGCAGCACTTCAGGCCGCTTCTTTGAGACTAAGACCTATTCTTATGACCACACTTGCTACTTGTCTGGGTGCCTTACCGATTGCGATGGCTCTTGGCTCAGCAGGCGAAAGCCGTCAGTCTATGGGTATTGTGGTAATAGGTGGTTTGACATTTTCATTGGTATTAACCTTATATGTAATTCCAGCCCTTTATATATTTCTGAGTAGGAAACAAGAAAGTACGCTACGCGACAAAGCAGACGAAGTGGCTAAAGAGTTAGAAAGATCAGCATATGCATAAAAAATTAGTAGCCGGGGTGCTCTGGCTTTTAGGATCATATTCGCTTCAGGCTCAGGAGATGATGAGTCTTTCTGATGCGATTCAGGTGGCCTTAGAGAATAATTACGGAATTCAGGTTGCAGAAATGCAAATTCAGGCGGCAGAGAATCAGATTTATAAGGGCAATGCCGGAATGACGCCCATTATCGATTGGAATACCAACTTTAATGGCTCCCTCAATCAGGTTAATCAGGTTTTTCTTGACGACCGGAGAATCAACAGACTAGGTAACAGTATTGCACCCAATACGAACCTGGCTTTGAGCTGGGTGCTTTATGATGGAAGACGCATGAATATCCTTTTTGAACGTTTGAAAAATGTAGGTCAGCTCAGTCAAACAGAGAAAAAGCTGGTTGTTCAAAACACCATGGCTTCTGTAATGCAGGCGTATTACAATATTCTCAGATTGAAAAAGTCTGAGGAATACCTGAAAACCATTATCGGATACTATGAGGAACGACTTAGGCTCACCGAACAGCGTTGGCAGATCGGGAGAGGATCGAAGTTAGACTATTTGCAATCCAAGACTGACCTGGCAACTCAGCAGGTGGAACTTGTGAATACGCAAAATCAGTTGAAGACTTCAAAAATCCAATTGAACAATCTCCTTGGGCGTGATCCTCAAACAGATTATGAGGTGGTTGATACAGTAGACGGTGATCAGGTCTACAATTTAGCCGAACTCGTGGAATCTGCTCGTTTATCGAACAGAGAACTGCTTGTGTTGAATAAAACAAGAGAGATAAGTTTACTGGATGAGCAAGCTGCCGAAAGCTTCAGAAGACCCAGAATAGCTCTTAATAGCACTTTTGGCTATGCATTCAATAAGAGTAACGCCGGATTTCTCGCACTCAATCAAAGTATTGGTTTTAATGGAGGGGTATCTGCCAGCTGGAATATATTTAATGGCCATCAGACAAGCAGAAACATCCAGGCAGCCAAAATCAATACGATGATTGTTGATAAGCAGAGGGAGCAGCTCGTGAACCAGATAGAAGCCGACATTACTTCGGCGTATCAGCAATACCTCACTGATCAGGAATTATTATCGCTTGAGGAAGATAACAGAAATATCGCAGAGGAAAATCTTTCTATTTCTCTTGAAAAATTCCGTCTTGGGGCCAGCACCATCCTGGAACTTAATGAAGCTCAGCGGAGATTTGACGCCTCATTGAACAGACTGGTTAATGCCCAGTACAATGTTCGGGCCTCTGAGCTTCAGCTGCTCCGATTAAGCGGAAAGCTGGTCGAATAATAATCTGTTGAATCTCCGCCGGAAATTGTGTTGTTTCGGGTAAGAATTTCATTGGTTTCATGAAGGTCGGGTTATTTTTCGGATCGTTTAATCCCATTCACATGGGGCATCTTATCATTGGTAATACCATGGTAGAGCACACCGATTTGGATGAGGTCTGGTTTGTAGTATCTCCGCAGAATCCATTTAAAAAGAATAAAGGGCTTTTACATGAGTTTGATCGCCTCGATATGGTGGATAAGGCTATCGCAGATAATTTTAAGTTAAAAAGCTGTGATATAGAATTCAACCTTCCACGGCCCAGTTACACAATTGATACGCTAACTGTTCTTTCAGAGAAGTTTCCGCAACATAGCTTTGTTCTGATCATGGGTGAGGATAATCTGGTGCAGTTTGAAAACTGGAAGAATTATGACAAAATTCTGGAATATTACCCGCTTTTGGTCTATTCCCGTCCGAATACGCCTCCTCATCCTTTCAGAGAACATCCTTCTGTGAAATTTTTAGAGGCTCCTCTTCTGGATATTTCGGCCACCTACATCAGAAAATGTATCTCAGAGGGAAAATCCATAAGATACCTTGTAAAAGACGAAGTAGCTGATTATATCAGGTGGAAAGGGTATTACCTCTAAAGTTTTTTCCTATTTCCAGTAACCCACGTAGGGTAAGGTCCATGTCGGTTTTTGTGGTGAATTCTTTCACTCCGGGAATAATGGACGATAAGCCACCGGTCACATAAACCTTCGCATGTTCACCCAACTCTGCCTTGAATTTTGCCGTCATATTTTTTACCATCCCCTCGTATCCATAAAGTATACCAGACTGAATGGCCGTAACGGTATTCTTCCCAAGTGCAGAAACGGGTAACTCGAGCGGAACCTCAGGAAGCTGTGCGGTATTTGTAAATAAGGATTTGATGGCAGTCTTTAAACCTGGAGCTATAGCTACGCCCTGAATTTCACCGAAGTCGTCGATTCCCGTAAAGGTTAAAGCGGTTCCAAAGTCAACCACCACACACGCCATTTGAAACTCGAGATAGGCTGCCACGCAGTTGCAGTAGATGTCTGTGCCGAGCTCATTTTGATTTTCAATGTTCACCTTTACTGCAGGGTGCATCCCTGGCCTCACTATCACTGTGCTGGCTTTTCTGAAATGATCAAAAGAGCGTGTCACAGAGGCAGTGAGGGAGGGTACCACCGAGCTTATTACGATCGTATGAACATCGTTTGGGCCAATACCCAGTTCGAATAGTTCATTGGCAATGCGGTAACTGATGTAGTTCTGATCTTCCGATTTCAAAGCCGGAAACCGGAAAGTGTGTTTCAGTGAATCCTGAAATGCAAATCCTATTACAATGTCTGTATTGCCGATATCAACAAGAAGCATAGGCTAGGGTAGAAATCCCGAAAGTAGTGATTTTTACGGCCGTCACCATATGAAAATTGACCGGCTAAATTGGATATGGTAAATTTTTCAGGAGAAGGCTTGATAGAAAGCTATTGGCAATGGATCGTAAAGGATTGATCCGCAACTTATTCGCGTTAAATTGCGTATGTGATTTGCATTTTAATGGAATGTTCAGAAATCTGACACTGTTACTTTTTGGTTTACTTCTGTTGTCTCTCACTCCCTCCAAGGCTCAGATTGACAACTGGGAGAATATTGGTTTCGAGAAAAACGGATTATCTGGCTGGAATCTGAGTTATGGAGAGCTTGAGGAAGGGACCTCCCGTCCGGTATTTGTTAATGAAATCACCTCGTTCACCAATGATCAGCATATGCTGGTTACACGTTCTCAGGGTCTGGATGCGAACGTGAGTGAGGAGAATATTCCGAAGGTAATTGTACCGGGAAATAATGCTCTGAGACTAGGGAATACATCGAATGGTGGTACGTTTAGTAAAGCTTCCACTCAGTTCGTGGTAAAGCCCTGGATGACCTCTCTGCAATATGCTTTTGCCGTAGTACTTCAAAACGATGAGGGAAATCATACCCCATCAGAAAAGCCCGGATTTTCCCTGAAGATTACGAAAGCGGGTGGTGAAAGCCTTACCTGTGGTGAATTTGATGTACAGTTATCTACCGACCCAAATTCGGGATTCAAATCAGAAGGAGAGATAGTTTACAGAAATTGGACTACGGGTATTATTGATCTTACTCCGTTTATTGGCCAGACTTTACGAATTGATTTGCAGGTGTTTGGTTGTACCGGAAGGAGACATTTCGGATATGCGTATTTTGATGCTCAGTTCAGAAGCGACAGGATTGAGCAGGCCGCACCTTGTCCTGATGCCTCTGGAAGGTTTGAAGTTTCTGCTCCTCCCGGATTCGAACGCTACATTTGGGAGGATGGTCAGCAGGGAAGAAGTATACAAACTTTGTCAACATTAGGAGCCGATATTGGCGTATTACTGATTCCGGCCTCCACATTTTCTCAGGAGTGCAGGGTGTCGTTGCGTCATCAGTTCAAACCGTTTGTTTCAGACACCACCTTCTCAAAAACTATTTGCAAAGGAGAGGTTTTTAAAGTAAGCGAAGAAGAATACAGCGAACCAGGTACATACCAGAAGCTGATAAAAAGAGGCGGATACTGCGACAGCACGGTAATTTTCAATCTTTCTGTAAGAGAACCTGTTGAAACTAATCTGTCTATTAACAGATGTTTCGGGGAAACGGTCACTATTGCCGATTCATCCATCCAAACCAGTGGAGAGTATTTTTTCAAAATAAAGAGACCTCAGGGCTGCGATTCCCTTATTAATGCCCGGGTCTACTTCGAAAAGGCCGGGATAAAACCACTGAATGACACCCTATTGACACAAGGTGATAATCTTGTACTTGAGGCAGTCCCGACAGGAGGCAGCTTTACGGAAAGTATCTGGGAAGTAAATGGTGAAGTGCTTTGTAAAGACTGTCTTGAGGTGGAATTAAGCCCTGCCAAAACAGAAACGTACATTTTCAGATATCAAGGGGGCGAAGGTTTTTGTTCAGAGGCAGACTCTGTAAGGGTAACTGTACTACCTTGTCAGCTTTACCTACCCACTGCTTTTAGTCCGAACGAAGACTCGTTTAATCCACTCTATTTTGCCAGGGCTGGGCCATGCGTTGACCTGATCGAATCGTTTGTTATTTACAACCGCCAGGGGGATGAGGTCTACAGGAAAGAGAGTATTCAACCATCTGACGAAATGATGGGTTGGGATGGACGGTACAACGGAAGCACGGTGCAACCCGGAAATTATCCTTTCGAAGTGAAGTATCGGCTCGTCAACGGTCTGGAAGTTAAAGACAGGGGGAGTATCACGGTTCTTAAATGAGAGGTACGTTGCGAACCGTTTAAAATGGAACCCTGTCACCGAAAACGGAGTATTTATAAGAGCTTTGACTATACCTTTAAACAGTCCTGAGCAAGGTTCTGCTCCTGCAATTGGATGGTGGTGACAGTTGAAGGTCAAGAAATATTCTGGGAAAGTTTCGCTCTCACTGAAAAACGTTGTAAATTTGCAGCCTTTCTGTGGAAGCGTGAAAAAACTTTGGGCTCAATATGAGATAAAAATTCAGGGTCTTGATGAAAAGAGACACGAATTTGACTTTGAAGGAGGTCCAGAGTTCTTTACATTGTTTGATCAGGATATTGTTGAAAAGGGTTCATTTAAAGTGGATTTGAAGCTGGATAAGTCTTCTACCATGCTTCAGCTGGCATTCAGAATCACCGGTAGTATTGAACTTACTTGTGATAGGTCTCTGGAGGTATTTGATGAGCCCATTGACATTTCGGAGAGGTACATCTACAAGTTTGGTGACCGCAACGAGGTAATTTCAGAAGATATGGAAATTATTCCGTTCGGTGCCAGCGAGATTAATGTGGCCAACAATATTTTTGAATACATCTGTCTGGCAGTTCCGGTAAAAAAACTGCATCCCAGATTCAGAGATGACGATGAGGAAGACGAAATAATTTACTCTGATACTATTGGAGATAAGCAGCAGCAGAAAAAGGAGGAAGGAGAGGTAGACCCCAGATGGCAGGCTCTCAAAAATTGGAAAAAGGATAATTAAATATAAAGAACAGGTCAAATGGCACATCCTAAACGGAAAATTTCGAAAACCAGAAGAGATAAACGCAGAACGCACGACAATCTTACTGCTAAAGCGTTATCAGTAGATGCCACTACCGGTGAAATTCACGTTCGTCATCACGGACACGTGTACGAAGGAAACCTTTATTACAAAGGCAAGCTGGTAGTAGAAAATTTTAAATAAGATCGCATCAATTCCCAACTAACATCTGAACCAGGGCCATTCAATATGAAAATAGCTGTTGACGCCATGGGCGGTGATTTTGCTCCGAAGGCCGTAGTGGAGGGAGTGGCTCTTGCACTGCAGGAAATGCCAGATTCAGCCTCTGTGGTGCTTATAGGTAGAGAGGAAGAGGTGAGGCCTTTGCTATCCGCAGCATTACTGGATAATCCTCGTTTGATTTTCCAGCATGCAGAGGAGGTAATAGGTATGCAGGAGCATCCGGCCAAGTCATTCTCACAAAAGCAAAATTCAAGCATCAGTGTTGGTTTTAAACTTCTAAAGGCAAATGAAGTGAGTGCATTTTGCAGTGCTGGTAATACCGGTTCTGTGATGGTGCATTCACTTTTTATGCTTAAAACGTACGGGAACATTCAAAGGCCGCCTATTGCCGGCTTTTTTCCGTTGAAAAATGGTGGGTATAGTTTGATGCTCGATATCGGAGCTAACGCCGACTGTAAGCCAGAGGTACTTCTTCAATTTGCCGAGCTCGGCTCCATTTACGCCCAGATTTCTTTGGGAATTAACAAACCGCGGGTGGCACTTCTAAATATTGGGGAAGAGGAAACCAAAGGTTCCGCCGTGGTACAGGCAGCCTATCAATTGCTTAAAACGGACTCCAAACTGAACTTCATAGGGAATGTGGAGGGAAGAGACCTTTTTGACGGAAAGGCAGATGTGGTAGTAACTGAAGGTTTTACCGGTAATGTGATTTTCAAAATGGGCGAATCTCTTTATGAATATGCTCATTCTGTGAATATTAGCGATCCGCTCATTGATCGCATGAATTATGAAGTGGTGGGCGGTAGCCCTATCATTGGGGTGAAGGGCAATGTGATCGTTGCTCACGGAATTTCCTCCCCGCTCGCCATAAAAAATATGATTTTACTTGCTCACAGGCAGGTGGAGTCAGGAGTAAATGCTAAAATTGCAGAAGTTTTTGGCGAATAATTGCCTGGAAAACGAAAGCATCAAAACCATCTATGAGTTTAAAAGCAGCCATCACGGGAGTTCATGGGTATCTTCCGCCAGATGTTCTAACCAACTCCGATCTGGAGAAAATCGTTGAAACAAATGATGAGTGGATCACCTCCCGAACAGGCATCAAGGAAAGACGAATACTGAAAGGTGAGGGACTGGGTACTTCGTACATGGCTGCAGAAGCCGTAAAGGGTCTTCTTGAAAAAACGAACACCCGGCCTGAAGAAGTTGATTTGGTTATTGTAGCTACAGTAACGCCTGATTATTTTTTCCCATCTACAGCAAATCTGGTTTGCACCGCAGTAGGTATACCAGCCATAGGAAGCTTTGACATCATGGCTGCCTGCTCAGGGTTCATCTATGCTCTTTCTACAGGGACGCAGTTCATTGAAACAGGCCGATATAAGAAAGTAGTAGTGGTAGGTGCCGATAAAATGTCGTCTATCATTGACTGGAAAGATCGCACTACGTGTATTCTCTTTGGTGATGGTGCAGGGGCGGTTATGCTGGAGCCCAATTCAGAGGGTTTTGGTGTTCAGGACTTTATGATGCATTCAGATGGTACGGGCGAAAATCATCTTATCATGAAGGGGGGCGGCAGCCGTTTTCCGGCATCGCATGAAACCGTGGATAACCGTCTTCATTATATCCGTCAGGAAGGTCAGGCGGTATTTAAATTTGCCGTCACGAAAATGGCAGATACAGCGGCTGAAATCATGGTAAGAAACAATCTGACCGGAGATGATATCCGTTATCTGGTTCCTCATCAAGCCAACAAACGGATTATTGACGCCACAGCCAGTAGGATGGGAATAGGATCAGATAAGGTCATGTTGAACATAGAAAAATATGGGAACACTACGGCTGCTACCATTCCACTTTGCCTTTTTGATTACGAGTCAAGTTTAAAGAAAGGAGATAATCTCATTCTGGCAGCTTTTGGTGGTGGATTTACATGGGGTTCTGCTTACATTAAGTGGGCATACTAAAATATACATTCAATATTTGTTTAAAATATGGCAACAACCGCTGATTTCAGAAACGGACTTTGTATCGAGTATAACAATGACCTGTACATCATCACCGAGTTTCAACACGTGAAGCCCGGAAAGGGGCCGGCTTTTGTAAGAACAAAGCTTAGAAATATTAAAACAGGTCGGGTCTTGGATAATACTTTTACTGCCGGCGTGAATATTACCACTGCCCGTGTAGAGAAAAGGACGTATCAATATCTCTATAATGATGACATGGGGTATCACTTCATGGACAATGATACCTTTGAGCAGATTAACCTTCCCGCTACTATGGTAACTGGGGCAGATTTGCTGAAGGAAGGCCAGAGCGTTGATATTCTTATTCATGCTGAAGAGGAAACCCCGTTGCTGGTGGAAATGCCCATGTATGTGGAACTGGTGGTAACTTATACAGAACCAGGAATTAAGGGTGATACCGCAAACAATCCGATGAAGCCGGCCACGGTAGAAACCGGAGCTACCATTAAGGTTCCTTTGTTCATTGAAAATGACGAACTTATTCGAGTGAATACTCAGACCTATGAGTATGATTCAAGAGTGAAAGACAAATAGAATAAATCGGCTGTAAAGCAGCCGATTTTCTTTTACGTGTGTTCCTTTATACATTTGTAAGACCTAAACCCATTTTACCATTCGTATGGATACTAAAGAGATACAGAAACTGATCGATTATATTTCGAAGTCTGGTTTGGATGAGATTAATATCGAAACGGAAAATCTGAAGCTTCACATAAAAAGAAACTCTACAGTGATGGTAGCCCAGGCTCCCGTAGCAGCAGCTCCCGTAGTCACTGCAGCACCTGCACCTGCTTCAGTTCCTGCTGCGGTTTCAGAGGCTCCTGCTAAGGCTGAGGCTGCTCCTGCTTCTAATCTGATTACTGTAAAGTCACCTATGATTGGTACTTTCTACAGAGCCGCAGGCCCGGGAAAACCGAATTTCAAAGAGGTGGGTGATCAGATTTCAGAAGGAGACGTGGTATGCATTGTTGAAGCCATGAAACTTTTCAATGAAATCGAATCTGAGGTGAGTGGCAAGATTGTTAAAATATTGGTGGAGGATGCCTCACCCGTTGAATTTGACCAGCCTTTATTCCTGGTTGATCCGTCATAACGACTTCTCTTCTACTAAAAACGAAGGTTTATGTTTAAAAAAATATTGATAGCAAACCGCGGGGAAATTGCTTTAAGGATAATGCGTACCTGTAGAGAGATGGGCATTAAGACTGTGGCAGTATATTCTACCGCAGATGCCGAGAGTTTGCACGTACGTTTTGCTGATGAGGCCGTATGTATTGGCCCTCCGCAAAGCATAAAGTCTTATCTCAGTATTCCCAATATCATTTCGGCTGCAGAAATAACAAATGCTGACGCCATACATCCCGGATATGGATTTCTTTCAGAAAATGCGGAGTTCAGCAAGATCTGTGAAGATTACGGTATCAAATTCATCGGGGCTTCTGCAGAGCAGATTAACCTTATGGGCGATAAAGCCACTGCCAAAGATACTATGAAGAAAGCCGGAGTTCCCGTGATTCCTGGCTCAGACGGATTACTTGACTCAGTGGAGCAGGGTAAGAAGCTGGCCAAAGAAATGGGGTATCCGGTAATCATAAAGGCCACAGCCGGCGGAGGTGGTCGAGGAATGCGTATCATCAAGCATGAAGATGAATTTCAGAAGCTCTGGGATGATGCAAAAATGGAATCTGCAGCTGCCTTCGGAAACGATGGACTCTACATGGAGAAATTTGTGGAAGAGCCCCGGCACATCGAAATTCAGGTAGTGGGCGATCAGTATGGTAAAGTATGTCACCTTTCTGAAAGAGACTGCTCTATTCAGCGTCGCCATCAGAAACTGGTGGAGGAAACTCCATCGCCTATTGTTTCTGAGGAGCTTCGTAACCGAATGGGTGAAGCCGCTGTAAAAGGTGCTTCTGCCATTAATTATGAAGGGGCCGGAACCATCGAGTTTCTTGTTGACAAAAACGGGGATTTTTATTTCATGGAAATGAACACCCGTATTCAGGTGGAGCATCCGATTACCGAAGAGGTAACTGATTTTGACCTTATAAAGGAACAGATTAAAGTAGCGGCGGGTGTTCCTATTTCCGGGAAAAACTACACGCCTAAAATGTTCTCTATGGAGTGCCGCGTAAATGCCGAGGATCCTGCAAATGGTTTCAGACCTTCGCCAGGCACCATAAAGTCTATGCATCTGCCAGGTGGCCACGGGGTACGTGTGGATAGTCACGTGTATGCGGGTTATACGATTCCACCTCATTATGATTCCATGATTGCCAAGGTAATTGTGACTGCCCAGAGCCGGGAAGAGGCCATTGTGAGAATGAAGCGTGCACTTGAAGAGTTTTATATCGAGGGTATCAAAACTACGATACCCTTCCATCTCAAACTGATGGATGATGAAATATTCAGATCTGGTATATTCACTACCAAGTTTCTCGAGACTTTTGATTTCTCAGATTTATAAAAGAGGCCGCGAAAGCGGCTTCTATCGTTCTGGGTATACTGCATAAATCGTCTGGTGTACAGGCAGCTTTATTTCGGAGATGATATTCCCCGTAATTCGGGAGACGGGTTTACCAAGTTCACCCTTGCTTGATTATCTTTGTAATTCATCTGTAAGATAACAGATCCGGATTTTTCTGCTGCTTAAAAAACTGACGTGAACTACTTAAAGGAATTAAACCCACCTCAATACAAAGCTGTTACGCATCCTAATGGCCCTCTGATGATCATTGCAGGAGCAGGCTCCGGCAAAACCCGCGTATTGACCTATCGGATTGCCTGGCTGATTGATCAGGGCATTGATCCGTTTAATATTCTTTCGCTTACATTTACCAATAAAGCAGCCGAAGAAATGCGTCATCGTATCGAGAAGATTATAGGGCCCGATGCCCGCAATCTCTGGATGGGTACATTTCACTCGGTTTTTGCCAAAATACTACGTTTCGAAGGGAAATCACTAGGTTATACCTCCAATTTCTCCATTTACGATACCGATGATTCAAAGTCGCTAATTCGTACCATCATCAAGGAATTTGGCCTGGATGACAAGCAATATAAAGCCAACTTTGTTTTGAACCGCATTTCAAATGCCAAGAACTCTCTCGTGAGCTGGCAGATGTACAAAGACAATATCTTGTTCAGAGAAGAAGATGCGGGTGCCCGAATGCCAGAGATTGGTCGCATTTATGAAGCATACGCTAAACGGTGCTTTTCGGCCAATGCCATGGATTTTGACGATTTGCTTTATAATACCAACGTGCTGTTCAGAGATCATCTGGATGTTCTAAATAAATATCAGCATAAGTTCAGGCATGTGCTCGTAGATGAGTTTCAGGATACCAACGTTTCACAGTATTTGATTACCCGAAAACTTGCCGCTGTGCATCAGAATATCTGTGTGGTGGGTGATGATGCTCAAAGTATTTATGCGTTTCGCGGGGCAAACATCCAGAACATACTCAATTTCAAAAAGGACTATCCTGAACTCGAGACCGTAAAGCTGGAGCAGAATTACCGGTCAACCAAAAATATCGTGAATGCGGCCAACTCGCTCATCCGGTTTAACAAAGATCAGCTTGAGAAGAATGTCTTTACCGATAATGACGAAGGAAAAAAAATCGAAGTACTGAAGAACGCCTCAGACAATGAAGAGGGACGCATGATTGCTAATCGTATTTTTGAGAATAAAGTACGGGAAGGCTTACGAAATTCAGATTTTGCCATTTTATACCGCACAAACGCCCAGTCGAGAGCGTTTGAGGAAGCCTTGAGGAAAATCGGAATCAAGTACCGGATCATTGGCGGCCTTTCATTTTACCAAAGGAAGGAAATTAAAGATTTGTTGGCCTATCTTCGCTTTACGGTCAATCAGGCCGATGAAGAAGCTTTTAAACGGGTAATTAACTATCCTAAAAGAGGAATTGGAGATACCACAGTAGCAAAACTGGTGGTGGCTGCGAATGATAATGGTGTAAGTTTGTGGGAGGTTATAAACGATTTACCGAGATATTTTGAAGGGCGAGCTTCGAAAGGAATTGAGGATTTTGTCAATCTCATAAGAAGCTTTAAACTGGAGTTGGAGCGGGGAGCAGATGCTCATGAGGTAGCTACCACGGTGGCCAAATCGACCGGGATTTTGCGGGAACTTCATGCGGATAAAACCGTGGAAGGACTGGCCAGGTATGATAACCTCCAGGAATTGCTGAACTCCATTAAACAGTTTGTAGACAGCGAAGAGAATGATGACAAAAGTCTGCCGGCATTTCTGCAGACGGTCTCGCTGCTCACCACGGCCGATCAGGAGGATGAGGATGGTGATCACGATCGGGTAACTCTTATGACCATTCATGGATCAAAAGGTCTCGAATTTAAGCATGTATTTGTGGTAGGTCTTGAAGAAAATCTCTTCCCCTCTCAAATGATGCTGAATAACCGGGCAGATCTGGAGGAGGAACGCCGACTCTTTTATGTGGCCATAACCCGGGCTGAACAGCACCTGACGCTCAGTTACGCAGATAGCCGGTATAACTGGGGCCGCCTTACGTACTGTGAACCTAGTCGCTTCCTTCTTGAAATTGATGAGCAATATCTCGATTTGCCCAAGGCCCCTGCAGCACGTTCCCCAAAGAGTTTTACGGATGATGACGATCTCATTCAGACATTTAAACAGCGGGAAACCGCCCGGCCGGTGGCCAGTGTTAATGTAAAGGAGAAAACCCTTTCTAATCTGAAACAGGTGGCTCCGCCTGTACGTCAAGTTGCTGAACATAAGCCTTCTGAAGATTTCAGGCCATCGAGTCCTACCGAATTAAAGGCCGGCCAGCGGGTAGAGCATCCGAAATTCGGATTCGGAAAAATTACACGTCTGGAGCTTATGGGAGCCAGTCAAAAGGCTACGGTTGAGTTTGATACCCAGGGGGAGAAGACCTTGTTGCTGAGTTTCGCCAAACTAAGAGTAGTGGAATAAGACTAGATCCGAAGAATCTTTTCCATCTTCTTTCCTGCGGCGAGTTCATCTACCAGTTTATCGAGGTAGCGAACCTTTTTGGTAAGCGGATTTTCGAGTTCCTCAATCCGATAGCCACAAATCATTCCTTTTATCTTTGGAGCATTGGGGTTCAAGACTGCCTGATCAAAAAAAGCTTCGAAACTGACGTTCTGGTCAAGAAGCTCCTGTTGCTTCTGCTTGTCAAATCCCGTAAGCCATTGGATAATCTCCTGTAATTCTTCAATGGACCTGCCTTTCCTCTCCACTTTTGCAACATAGTGGGGGTAAACAGAGGCAAAAGTCATTTTTGCCATTCGCTCATTATGAGTTGCTGATGGTTGCATAGTTATCGGCGATACTTTGATTCTTAACCAAATAAATGGAGCTCCTTAAGGTTTTTACTTAGGAAGTCGGCCTTTAGGAGGATATCAAAATTAACTAATTTGTCATTGGTTAGGAAACAGGTGGAAACACCCGCTGCTTTACCCGCCAGCAGGTCACTAAACGAATCACCAATAAAGAGTGTAGTTTCCTTGTTCAGATGTGGATATTCCTCAAAAAGATCCAGCAGCATTCCCGGATTTGGCTTTCTTCGGGGTGAAGTCAGGTCCATATCCGGGCAAAATTTAATATCACGAATTGTAATTCCTTCTCTCTCAAATTCTCTTAATAGGGAATAATGCACCTCATGCAGGTCGTTCACGGTCATTAGTCCACGGCCAATTCCACGTTGATTGGTAATTATGAATAACTCCTTTCCGGTATCACACCATAGTTTCAGTCGTTCTGTAACACCGGGAAGAATTTCTAGTTCTTCGGGTTTTGTTACGTATCCTCCGTCAATTTTCCTGTTAATTACTCCGTCACGGTCAAGAAAAATAGTCTGGAATTTTTTATTTCCTTTTTGAGACCATTGAGGAATCAGACTTTGCCCTCTTTCATAGTCCGAAGGAATACCAATATCTATGAAGTTTGAATCATTGAACGGAGACGCGTAGAAATTTCCTTCATGGACTTTTACGGCCAGAAAGTCATCTTCCAGAGAGAACGTGGTTTCAGCAGGGGTATGGTCCAGAAACCTTTGTTTGTCAATAAGGTAAATGCCTGCATTGATAAAGGTTTTTCCTGTAATATTCTTCGGAGTAAATCCCTGAACGGCAGCTTGCTGATTTATTTGCATGCCTCCGTATCGACCGTCATTATCAATTTCTTTGATAGCGAATGTCAGTAAACTACCACAGGAACTATGAACAAACCGAAGTTTTGAGAGCCCAAATTCAAAGAACGTATCTCCATTACATACCAGTATCTGCTCTGATTCAGCTGCAGAAAGAGCCAGACGCACCCCGCCGCCGGTTCCTAACGGAGAAGTTTCGACGACATATTCCAGAGGTATTCCTTCAAATGTACTTCCAAAATAATTCAGGATAACTTCTGACTTATAGCCTACCGATAGGATAATTTTAGTGATCCCTCTCCCTATCAGGTACTTCATCTGATAATACAGGAAGGGCTTCTGACCAATAGGGGCCATTGGTTTTGGTACATCAGATACCACTGATTGCAATCGGGTTCCCTTTCCACCGGCCAGAATGATCGCTTCCATGAATCAGGTTCTCGGGAAAATTTTTGACTCTACAATCTGGCAGATGGCATGCCCCAGAGTAATATGTGCCTCCTGAATTCTCGGGGTTTCTTTTGAAGGTACGTTGATGAGTAGATCTACTAATTCAGCCATATTCCCGCCGGTCTGACCCGTAAATCCAATGGTCATGATCTGCATTTTTTTAGCCTGATTTATCGCCTTAATAATGTTTTGTGAATTACCTGAGGTAGACAAACAAACGAGTACATCACCGCCATGGCCTATTCCTTTCAGAAGACGGGAGTATACGTCGTCATAACTGTAATCATTGGCTACGGCCGTTAGGTAGGAGGTGTTTACGTGCAAAGCCTCGGCATAAAGCGGGTCACGGTCGTAATTGAATCTTCCGCTCAACTCGGCTGCCAGATGCTGGGCGTCTGCTGCAGATCCGCCATTTCCACAAAACAATATTTTTTTGTCGGCCCGAAGAGCGGCTTCAATCACCTTAGCCGCCTTCTCCACTTTGGAGATGAGTTCTTCATTTTCCAGGATTTTTTTCTTGACAGCGATCGAATCTTTCAGCGTTTCTTTAATCATGCTCATCTATTTTCCAGGTGGTTACACCTTCCTCTACGAAATTGAATTGTTTTACCTGTCCCTCAAAAGGAATTAAGGCATTTATAACTTTCTGTTTGGTGTTTTCCGGGCAATAGAAAAACATAAAACCACCGCCACCTGCTCCTGAAATTTTGCCGCCTGTACAGCCTGCATTTCTGGCAGCATTATAAATTTGGTCAATCAAAGGACTGGAGATTTCCTCAGTCATTTGCTTTTTGAATTCCCATCCCTCATGAAGATTCTCACCGATTTTCCCCAGTTTACCCAGCAGAAGAGCCTCTTTCATCCGGATGGCCTGATTTTTTAGCTGATGCATGGCCTCCACACTTTTTTTAACGCCGGAAGTGGCATTTTTTATCTGTGAATCTATGATTTTTGAACTGAGACGACTGGTGCCTGTATAGTACAAGACGATGTTGCTTTCCAGCTCAAGAATGCTTGTTTTTCTGATTCTCAGGGGGTTAACAATGACTTTATCCTGGGCATAGAACTCCATAAAGTTAAATCCGCCAAAGGTGGCCGCATATTGATCCTGTTTGCCGCCGCTCATCCCCATCTCTATACGCTCTATTTCGTACGCCATTTTTGCGATATCGTACTCTCCAAGAGGTATTTCAAGCCACTCGGCAAACGCTCCGATAATGGCAACGACCAAGGTGGAAGATGTTCCCAAACCCGAACCTGCCGGAGCGTCCACAAAGGTGTGAAGTTCAAAGGAAAGTGGCTTTCCGGTGAATTGCCTCACCATTCGGTTGTAAACTCCTTTAAGCAGATCCAGATTGCCATCAAAAGAAAGGCTCTCCACACTTTCACATTCTACTTCTTCCTGCCTGTCTTCAGAAACCAGCTTTATTTTACCATTCTCTCTGGGGATAATGGTGGCGTAGGCATACAAACTAATGGTGGCATTCAGGATATTACCGCCGTATTCATCTGAATATGGGCTCACGTCTGTACCACCACCGGCAAGTCCCAGTCTGAGCGGGGCTCTGCTTCTGATAATCATGAAAA
The DNA here is from genome assembly GCA_966250325.1 of uncultured Cytophagaceae bacterium. Taxonomy (GTDB): domain Bacteria; phylum Bacteroidota; class Bacteroidia; order Cytophagales; family Spirosomataceae; genus Jiulongibacter. The sequence goes on from CBINGY010000025.1 coordinate 18,775, forward strand.
GGGCTTTGTTTTCGGCTGCAAAGATAAGGAGCTTTTATTGCCAGAAAAATGACCCGTTTTTATTTGGAAGTCTCTTGATGACATGAGAAAAGGAAATTCCGGTGAATTAAGCTTTTGCTATCGGTTTCGGGAGCTTGATTTTATCTGTGAAGTAAAAAATTGCACGGTCTTCATTTCTTTGAGGGACGTATATTAATATCAATTTAGAGCTATTTTTGATCTGGAAAACTGCCAATTTATTGCCAAAACGTAAGAAGCTCCTTTTTTTTGTTGGGATCGTGCTGCCAGTTTTCCTGAAAGCACAGAACCCGACAATCCATGGAAAGGTGCTCGATTTTTCTTCCAACGAGCCGCTCTCTGATGTAGCCATTCAAACCGACAAGCAGGAGGGCACTTTCTCTGATTCAACCGGTCGGTTTTCCCTTTATTTGAGTCAGGATACCCGCTGGATTACATTCAGTCTGGTGGGATTTGAAAGCAGAAAGTTTAGGGCAGACCAGCTGGAAGATTCTCTGGTAGTATATCTCAAAGAAACTGCAACCGCCTTGAACGAAGTACGGGTAATTCCCTCTGAGAATCCTGCCTGGAGAATAGTAAGGAAGGTTCAGGAGCATGAAAAGGATAATAACCCATTGAAATTCCGTGAATTTCAGGCTCAGGTCTATACGAAGGTTAAAATGCAGTTGAGTGATGTAATCTCAAAAGATACCTCCAAAGTAAGCGGGTTGCTTAAGCCCGCTTTTGCGGATAGTAATGCGGCAGTTCAGGAATATCTGAATCTATTTCTACTGGAAAATGCCGGCAATTTCTATTTCAGAAACGGGCAGAGAAAAGAGGTGGTAAAATACAGCATTTCAAATCTGCCGAAGGTTTTTCCCGTGAATTTGCTTGTGAGCAATGAACAGAATCCATTAGGCTTTTACCAGCCTTTCTTCCGACTGGCCCTTTTCAATCAGACCAGTGATATGAACAGCCCGGGTGTGGAGAGAAACTACGTGAACCCGTTTAAGAATGGCACATTCGGGTACTATGATTTTGAACTTACAGATACCTTGATTACCGGAAAAGACAGCGTTTTTACAATGCGGTTCATGCCGATTGGAACGAGTAGGGAAGCCATGCTGGGAGAGTTTTCTGTCACCACAGATGGTTGGGCTCTCACCTCAGTTTGTGTAAGAAATGCAGATAGCAGCCAATCTTTGTCATTTGAAATTTCTCAGGAGTATGACAAGGTTTGGAGCCGGTGGTATCCCGTAAGGCGTCAGCTGAGTTATACCTATGTTTATGAAACTCAGACTGCGGTGGCCCAATTGACTTTAAATCATTACCAGGAGTTCAGGCAGATTGCAGACAAAATTGCCGACACAGATATCTTCTTTGATGGCTCCAATAAAGAAATTACACAACGGGCAGATACCATATCTTATGAGGCCTTTGGCAGATACAGGTTTCAGAGTTTGAAGGAGGATGAGATTTTAACGTATGAGCGGGCAGAGCTGAAAGAAAGGCCGCTACTTAAAAAGGGGGCAGATTTTCTGGAATTGCCGGGAAAGATACTTACTCAGGCTGCGGCACCTATCGGTCCGTTTCTGCTTATTCTCGATCAAAACCTGATGAACTTTCATGAGTTTGCACGGTTGGGTCTGGGAATTCAGCGAAACCTGTTGGAGTATCCACGTTTTGGATTCAGGGCAAGTGCCGGGTATGGCCTGAAAGACCAAAGCTGGAAGTATCATCTGGCAGGATCATGGCATCTCACAAAGGATCGCTACAACAGGCTGAACGTTTATCGCATAAAAGATATCAGAGCTCCCGGACAAGTTACATTTTTGGGGCCAAATTACAGTACACCCTATCCTCAGTACCTCTATTTTAATCGGGAAGGGTATTTGGCAGACCGATACACCAGTACCGGAGTGTCTTTGTTTGTCAAGCCTGTACGCTGGACCTGGTTTCGGCTGTTTGCAGAAAAGCAACAGGTAGAATCCCTGAATTATTCTTTGAACGAGCTCACCACTGGATCCCAGAGAATACGGAATTTAGGTTTGATGATGCGGTTTGCCCGAAAGGAAATTTTTGTAAGAAACGGTTTTTTTGAAAATGTTCAATCCAATTATTTTCCCATTTTTCATGTCAATTTAAAGAAATCAGAAGTTGAAAACAGTGGTGAACTATTTTATACCTTCAATTTTGACGTATCTCAACGAATTCGTTGGAAAAGAATAGGTTATGACATGGTAAAGCTTGAGGCAGGGCAAAGCTGGGGCGATATCCCGTATAATTTTCTATTTAATAATCTGGGCGGGGGACGTAGTTTTTTTGGTCTTCAGAGACAGGGTTTTGTAACAGGGAATTTTCTTGATTATGTCTCTAATCGCTACCTGTATCTGGATGTGGTGCATCATTTCGGAAAGAATCTGATCAAAACGAAAAGTACCTGGTTCCAGCCTCAGGTTGGAATAGGACATAGATATTCCTTTTCCATACTTGATAAGTCTTCAGCTTTCGAAAGATTTGACCTGAATGAATTCAGACGAGGACAAGGTGAGATTAATCTGTATTTGAGAAATCTGGCAGTAATACCCGTATTTGGTTTCAGGCTGGGTTTAGGAATTGATCTGGCTTATAACTATTCCGCCGATTTTACCGGTAAAAGGAGGTGGGCAATTCTTCCTGCGGCCGTTCCTGCCTTTTTCTAAGCAACCCAACTATTCCTGTTTGCGTCTCATTGATAACTACCGATTAACACATTTTAATTGAGTAGTGCAGACTTAATCTTTACATTTATCCGTCAGAATTCAGCTGTCTGAGTTTCGTTTTAGCAAAATAGATTAATGGCGGGAATTGGACAGAGCTTGATTGTATCACACACCTGCACATAAGAAAAAGCAATCTAAAGAATTGCACACATGAAAAAGCTAATTATATACCTCTTACTGTATGCACCTTTGTTGGCAGCGGCTCAAAACCCTGCTTTTCCTGACCTCAGCCCACAAGTCTTTGTTAGGCAGGAGATCGGAAATACCAACATGGAGTTAACCTACTCACGTCCTGCGGTACGTGGCAGAAAGATATTCGGACACCTGGTGCCCTTTGGTAAATTATGGAGAACCGGTGCTGCGGAATGTAGTACCCTGTATTTTGATCGCGAGGTGAGCATTTCAGGCAGGAAAGTACCTGCGGGTAAATATGCCCTTTTGACAATTCCCGGTGAAAAAACGTGGGAAATTATATTGAACCAGGATACCACGTTATACGGGGTATCTGGCTATGAGGCATCCAAAGATATTTTACGTTTCAAAGTGCCGGCAGAGCAAACCTCTGAAGTAAGGGAAGCGTTCTCTATCCATCTTGACTTTATTCCAAATGATGCCAGGCTGACCATAGCCTGGGAGCGTATGGCTGTTTCGTTTTTGATAGAGACTTCTACGGATGAAGAAATGAGTGACTTTATACGCACCAGTTTGCTAACTAAGAAAGAAGTAAACGATGAGAATTACATTGGAGCGGCAGATTATCTACTCATGAATAATCTGGATATTTTGCAGGCATTTACCCTTACATCGTATGCTCTTGAGATTAAAGACTCGGAGTATGTACGAAGTACCAGAGTTTCCATTCTGGAGCGGCTAGGGAGAAAACAGGAGGCAAAACAGGAGGTTTTCGCAGCTATTGAGCTGGTTAAAACTTCCAAAACTCTGAATGAAAAAGACAAGAAGCAAAGTCTGGAGTATTGGGAAACCAGACTCAAAGAATTAAATTAGGAATTCAATTGAAGAAAATACTTTATCTAAACAAGTTTCAATAAACCAATAAACAAATGATTAAAAGACCATCACACTATACCATGTGGGCCTTGTTGATACTCTTCGGTGTCCTGGCAATCAGTCCATTACAAGCTCAGAATAAAGCCGAAAAAAAAGTGGCCAAACTCAAGGCCAGACTTGAAGAAGCCATTTCTGAATTACCTGATGCCGTTGACGAAGCAGCTTCTGAGGCTAAGGTTGCAATAAATAATGCCATACTCCCTGATCCTGTCAAAGGAGTCACAGTAGAAGGCATTACTGAGTATACACTTGCAAACGGCCTGAAAGTCCTTCTTTTCCCGGATCAGACCCAGCAGACCGTTACCGTAAACATTACCTACATGGTGGGTAGCCGTCACGAGGGCTATGGTGAAACGGGAATGGCTCATTTACTGGAGCATATGGTTTTCAAAGGGTCTCCTAAACACCCGGATATCCCCAAAGAACTTTCAGATCATGGTGCCCGACCAAACGGAACCACCTGGCTTGACCGTACCAACTATTTTGAAACCTTCAACGCCACCGAAGACAACCTGAAATGGGCCCTTGATCTGGAGGCCGATCGTATGGTGAATTCTTTTATTAAAAAAGAGGATTTGGAGTCGGAGTATACCGTGGTAAGAAATGAATTTGAGATGGGAGAAAATGATCCGAATGGTGTGTTGATGGAGCGTATTAATTCTGCTGCTTACATGTGGCACAATTACGGAAACAGCACCATTGGGTCTCGTGAAGATCTGGAGCGTGTGCCTGTTGACAAGTTGAAAGACTTTTACAAGAAGTATTACCAGCCAGATAATGCGGTTTTAATTGTGGCAGGGAAAATTGACCCGGAATCAACTCTAAAACTTATCAATTCCTATTTCGGCGTCATTCCACGGCCAGAGAGAAAACTGACCGATACATATACCAAAGAGCCTGCTCAGGATACCGAAAGAACGATTGTACTCCAGAGGGTAGGTGATGTTCAATATCTGGGAGCCCAATATCATGTACCCCCTGGCACACATCCCGATTACGCCGCGGTTGATGTGTTTTCTGACATCATGGCTAGCCAGCCTTCCGGCCCGCTTTATAAAGCCATGGTTGACGGAAAATATGCCGCGTCTGTCTTTGGTTTTGCCAGAGCTCTGAAAGAGCCCGGTTTGTCCTATTTTGGAGCGGTAGTGCCGAAAGATAAAGATATTGAGGAGGCGAAAAAGGTTTTCCTTGAGACTCTGAATGCCGCTCAAACACGGGAATTTACTGAAGAAGAAGTCAACAGAGCCAAAACACAGACCGCAAAATATCTTGACCAGGTAACCCGTAATTCGGAGGCCTTTGCTATGCTGTTAAGTGAATTTATTGCCATGGGTGACTGGCGTACCTTTTTCATTTTCAGAGATGCAGTTGAGAAGGTCAGCCCGGCCGATGTGAAGCGTATAGCAGGTACCTATTTTAAACCATCTAACAGGACCTTCGGGATGTTTGTTCCTACCACAGAACCAGACCGCGTACATGTGCCTGAAGCACCGGATGTGGCGGCTCTTGTGAAAGATTACAAAGGAAGAAAGGAAATAGCTCAGGGTGAATCTTTTGAGGTGACCGAGGAAAATATCATGCAGCGTTCTCATGAAGGAACATTGGATAACGGGATGGAATATTCTTTGCTCTCCAAAAGTACACGAGGTAACACCGTATTCCTTAATATGACCCTACGGATAGGCACCAAAGAATCACTCACCGGAGTGGGCATGACAGATAACCTGACTGCCAGCATGCTCATGAGAGGAACAAAGAGTATGTCACGGCAGCAGATAAAGGATAAACTGGATGCCCTTAAGAGTTCAGTAGGAATCAGTGGAGGAGGAAATACCGTTTCGATATCTGTCAACTCTACCCGTGATAACCTGCCCGAAGTTATGGCCATTCTGGAAGATGTGCTCAAAAATCCTTCGTTTGATGCTAAAGAATTCGAAAATCTGAAAGAAGAAACACGTGCAGATCTGGAATCGCAGCAATCTGAACCGATGTCTATTGCAGGGCTTGTTTACAGCAAAACGATGAAGCCATATCCAAAGGGCGATGTTCGCTATGTGCCATCCATCGAGGAACAGCTGGAGTATCTGAAAGAGGCTTCTGTAGAGGGCATGAAAAAACTTCACAGCAGTTTATATGGTGCCTCAAACGCCACCGTTTCGATTGTGGGTGATTTTGACGAGGCTGGTACACTTTCAGACTTGAAGAAACGATTCGGAAACTGGGCAAACCCAACACCATTTGTCCGTATACCAAATGATTTCATTAGTAACCCTACTAAGTCTGAGCAGGTGAATACACCAGACAAGGCCAATGCTCTTTTTCTGGCGGGTATTAATCTGAATATGAAAGATGACTCTCCCGATTATCTTCCACTTTATGTAGGTAATTATCTGCTGGGCGGAGGTTTTCTCAACAGTCGTTTAGCCGTTCGTATTCGCCAGAAAGAAGGAATATCCTACGGAGTGGGTAGCCAGTTCTCGGCTTCTCCGATTGATAACAGCGGGCAGTTTACTACCTACGCGATTTATGCACCGGAAAACAGTGCTAAACTTAAAGAAGCCTTTTTGGAAGAAATAAACAGGGTGAGGAACGAAGGCTTCACAGAAGATGAACTGGCAAAGGCGAAGGAAGGGCTATTGCAATCCAGGAAACTTGCGTTGTCTAAAGATAACGAACTGGCTGGCAAGCTAAACGGATATCTCTATCTCAACCGCGATCTTGATTTTGACAAGGTATCTGATGAGCGAATCCAGAACTTAACTGTGGAAGATGTCAATGCAGCATTTAGAAAATACATCGAGCCGTCAAAAATGACGATGGTGGAAGCCGGAGACTTTGAAAAGAAATTTGCGGCACCTGCTCAGGAAGAAAGCAAACCGGCTGGCACCGGAGGTGCAGATTGACAGGCGACAGGACGATGCTAAGAAAAAGGACTCCTCTCCGGAGGGGTCCTTTTCTGTTTATTCGTTTTTAACTGTTACTTGATGATTGAAATATGGATAGATAAATGTTTGATTTCAAAGTACATTAGTTCTTTATTCGTTATAGCTTCGATGGTTATGTAATTTATGTTCTAAATGATGGCACTCTAATTTTTTTGTGATGATTTTCACAAGAGCATGTTTATTTAGTCTTTCTGAAGAGGTGTTCCAATGCAGGCTTAAGTTCTTTGTAGTTAAACCGAAAACCAGCTTCCTCAATTCTTGCCGAGGCCACTTTATTTCCACCTAAAACTAACTGAGCTCGTTTGCCGAGTAAAAGTTGCAGCACAAAAGCCGGCACTTTAGGAGCCCAGAGGGGTCGGTGAAGTACCTCACCCAGGGTTTGTATGATTACTTCATTCTGTTCCGGATTGGGTGCCACCGCATTATAAACTCCGTGGAAAGAGGAGTGGACCGAGCTTTCCAGAAACATACGACATAAATCATCTTCATGAATCCATGACATCCATTGCTTTCCATCACCCAAAGCTGAACCCACACCAAGTTTTACAGGAAGTGCCAGTTGTGGTAAGGCTCCCCCGTTTCTGGAAAGCACTATTCCTATCCGAAGTTTGACGGCCGGAATCTGAAAGCGATCTGAAAACCTGTCAACCGCATTTTCCCAGTCAATGACCACCTGAGAAATGTAATCTGAACCATGTTCATGTACTTCGGTTAATAACTGATCGCCGGTATCAAATCCATAAATTCCTACCGCTGAAGCCGAAACGATTTTTTGGGGTTTACTTCCGGCCATTCCGAAAGCTCTTTGTAGTAAATCGAGTGGCTTTACTCTGGAGAGAATGATTTCGGCTTTTCGTTTGTCGGTCCATTTTTTGTCGGCTATGCCTGCACCAGCCAGGTGAATCAGTACATCGACATTTTGCAAAGCTTCAGGGTCTACATACCCTTTTTCCAGGTCCCAATGATAGTATTTGACCTGGTCAGATTGACGTGCATTGCGACTTAATACGGAAACGGAGTGGCCTTCGTCTATTAATAGACGGGTGAGTTGGGATCCTACCAGCCCCGTACCACCGGTAATTAGGTAATTCATGCAGTGCTAACAAAAAAACGAACGTAATAATTTTCAGGATTGACCATTTTTGATGGGTTTTGGTGAAAATTCCGCATGTTAAATTTTAACTGGTTGAATTTTTTAGGAGTGAGGGTCGTTATGTTTTGCAGTACAAGATTGATAGCTTTGCAAAGCTTTTGAGAAACAAAACCACAAAAAATGCTAGTTAACATTTTCAAATCGAAAATACATCGCGTAAAAGTTACTCAGGCCGAGTTAAACTACGTTGGGAGTATTACGATTGATGAAGACCTTCTGGATGCCGCGGGAATACGTGAAAATGAAAAGGTTCAGATTGTTAATAATAACAATGGTGAAAGGCTGGAAACTTATGCAATTAAAGGCAAAAGAGGCTCCGGTATTATCTGTCTGAATGGTGCCGCCGCACGTAAGGCTCAGCCCGGCGATGTGGTAATCATCATTTCATATGCCTGGATGACACCTGAAGAAGCAGCCAGTCATAAGCCAATCGTTGTTTTTCCTGATGAGAACAACCGGGTAGTGAAATAGAGATTTCTAAAAGAATTTATTATGAGGTCAAAAACGGTACATTTGTGCAGCTTTTGACCTTTTTCTTTGTAAATGAATATCAAAACTGCACTTAAATACCTTATTTCCCTTGGTCTGGCTGGCGGACTCCTCTGGTTTGTTTTAAAGGGAATCGATCTCGGCATATTGTGGGAAAACATCAAAAATGCCGACTATAAATGGGTGTTTTTGTCTGCCATTCTGGCTCTCGCGGCTCATTGGAGCCGTGCTTATCGCTGGAAGTTGATGATAGAACCTATGGGCTATATTCCCAGTGGTTTCAGAAGCACTATTGCTGTTCTAATTGGCTATGTTACTAATCTGGTATTACCAAGAGCTGGTGAATTTGCCCGTTCGGCCAGTTTACAGGACCTGGAGAAAGTTCCTTTTGAGAAGTCGTTTGGGGCGGTGGTGGCCGAGCGGTTGATCGATGTGCTGGTTCTTTTGTTACTCATTGTCCTTAATCTTTCCCTGGAGTTTACCCGGTTAAAAGACTTCTTTTCAGAGTTACTTGGAGATAAATTGCCAAACCCCGGCGTGCTGGTGGCAGGATTGGCTGTCCTGCTTATTGCCGGCTTTTTGTTCATGAAATGGATCAAAAGAAATGATGAGCGACTATTACAAAATGGACTGTATGTCAAAATAAGAGGTCTGGTGATAGGGCTTTGGGAAGGATTTACGAGCGTTAAGAATTTAAAGAACCCCTGGGCTTTTCTGGGGCATACTTTGCTTATTTGGACTCTCTATTATTTTATGACCTGGTTTCTGTGCTTTGCACTTCCACAAACTGCAGACTTAAACCCCTTAGCTGGTTTGACTATTCTGGTTATGGGAACGATTGGAATGGCGGCACCTACGGTGGGTGGTATTGGAAGTTATCATTTTCTCGTTGGTAAAATTGTAAGCCTTTATGGACTTAATCCGCAGGATGGCATAACGCTGGCCACTTTTCTTCATACCATGCAAGGAATTGTTTTTGTCATTATATTTGGTCTTTCAGCACTTTTGATCTCATTTTTCATCAAAAAAAATGACCAATTGTCCTGAAAATTATCCGCTCAAAGACATTCTGACAGAGTAGTGAATCTGGCGGGTTATTTGAGCGTTATTCCACTGTATTTCAAAACGTAGCGTTAAACCAAATCAAAATATTAAAACACAATGGGAGGAATTTTTGTAATCAGTATTGTTTTCATGGTGATTGGCTGGATTGTCTCATCCAGACTTAAAAGTAAATTTAACCAGTATTCAAAAATAGGATTGTACAATGGCCTGAGTGGTGCTGAAATTGCCCAGAAAATGCTCAACGACAATGGCATTTATGATGTTAAAATTACACATGTGGAAGGTCAGCTGACAGATCATTATAATCCGGCAACCAAAACAGTAAACCTGAGCACAGATGTTTATCACGGCAGAAGTGCTGCTGCAGCGGCGGTGGCTGCTCACGAATGTGGTCACGCTGTGCAACATGCAACTGCCTATGCGGCATTGAAAATGAGATCGGCGATGGTTCCTGCGGTGAGCTTTGCTTCCAGAATGATGGGAATGCTGAACATGTTCCTGTTTATGGGTGGTTTTTATATGATCACACAGGGCTCAGCTATGGGGAATATGTTATTAATTATCCTTATTGCAGTAAACGGAGCACTGACCGCCTTTTCGCTAATAACACTTCCTGTAGAATTCGATGCCAGTAACCGTGCATTGAAGTGGATGGAGACACGAAACATTGTGAATCAGAGAGAGCATGGAATGGCCAAGGATGCCTTAAAGTGGGCGGCTATGACCTATGTGGTAGCAGCTCTTGCAGCTGTAGCCAACTTAGCTTACTACGTAATGCTTTTCCTGGGTGGGAGAAGTGATGATTGATTTAATAATGTAACCGCTAAGACACGAGGCCGCGAAGATTACTAAGTATTATTTTGTGAGTTGCTTACTTGAAAGCTTAGGTCTTAGCGGCCTTGAGGTTTAATTCATATTCTGAATATAAGCTGTCTCTTTCATCTCCTTAAACTTGTCAAATAGTTCTCCTGCCGATGGTAAAATACTTCGCAGTTTATTGATAAGATTGGGGGCGAAGTTTTCGAGATAAGGGTAAATTTCTGATTCTGCAAGGTACTTTTCAGGAATACGGATTCCTACTGCAGAGGCAATCCACAGCAGAGCACTGAGCCCGAAAAACCACAGTACTGCTCCCAAGGCTGCTCCGGCTATGCCATCAAGAGTACCCAGAAAAGTGATCCGAAGTGCCTTCCGGAAAGCCCAGCCCAGCTTATTGATAAAAAAGATGGTAGGAAAAAAGATCAGCAAAAATGATAAATAGGGCATTAGATATCCCTCTGTGTTTATACCGGTAAATTCACCAATAAGCTCAATGCCGATACCCAGGTATTTGAACCCGAAAATGATAGCCAGAATTAAAGCAAAAATCCCGATAATCTCCACCAGCAAGCCCCGCTTAAAGCCTGTGTAGGCTCCCATTATGATAGGAATTAAGAACAGTACGTCAATGGAAAGCATGGTTGAGTTGGTAAGAGAATTAGTGAATTGGAGAACTGGAGAGTTGGATAATTGGTGTTTTTCCCATTCTAACAAACGGCTACTTTCTGACCCTACCTCAACGCTCAAACCAATTTAAACTCCGGAAAGTAAGGTTTTCACCATCGCAGAAATTGCTCTTCCGTCGGCTTTGCCGGCAAGTTCTTTGGTAGCGGCCCCCATCACTTTGCCCATATCGCGGGGCCCCGAAGCACCCACCGATGCGATGATTCCTGTGAGAGCTTCTTTCAATTCGTCTTCAGACATGGCTTTTGGCAAATAGGCCTCAATAATGGCAATTTCAGCTTCCTCCTTCTCCAGCAAATCCGGGCGGTTTTGTTGCTTATAAATCTCTGCGGAGTCTTTACGTTGTTTTACCGCTTTCTGCAGAATTCTCATTTCATCTGCTTCAGATAAGTCTCCACTTCTGCCTGCGGCCGTTTCTTCAATGAGAATGATCTTTTTTATGTCTCTTAGGGCCAGAAGTTTTATTTTATCCTGGGCCAGCATAGCGGCCTTTATATCGGCGTCAATTGTTGATTTAAGTGACATATCTTGTGTTTTTACGGGATACAAGCCTGCAAGTCAGGCATTCCCTTAATTTTGTGAAAAATACCCGGCAAAAATGACGAAATTATCTGTCAATATCAATAAAATAGCCACCTTGAGAAACTCCCGCGGAGGGGATGTGCCCAATGTGGTAAAGGTAGCCATAGACTGCGAGCGGTTTGGTGCTCAGGGAATTACGATTCATCCAAGGCCCGATGAACGGCACATTCGTTATCAGGATGTGTATGATTTAAAGGAGATTGTCACCACCGAATATAATATTGAAGGTAACCCCACCGAAGGCAAATTTATGGAAGTGGTAATGGATACCTGTCCTACTCAGGTTACGCTGGTGCCGGATAAAATCGGGGCCATTACCAGCAATGCGGGCTGGGATACCATCGCCAATAAAAACCTCCTGAAAGATCTCATTAAAACTTTTCAAAGTGCCGGAATCCGCGTTTCTATCTTTGTAGATGCCGACGTGAAAATGGTGGAAGGTGCGGCAGAAACAGGTACAGATCGCATCGAATTATACACCGAAAGCTATGCCACGCATTATATGTCTGATCGTGAAAAAGCAATTGCCCCATTTGTCAAAGCTGCTGAAAAAGCTCAAGAGCTAGGTCTGGGTCTGAACGCCGGCCACGACCTGAGTCTGGAAAACCTGAATTATTTCTACAAAAACATTCCCGGTTTACTCGAGGTTTCCATCGGTCACGCCCTCATTGCCGATGCATTGTATTATGGGCTGGAAAACACGATTCAGATGTATCGGAGGCAGCTGGGCTGATTACAGATTTCACTTGTTTCACGGTTTACTGAATAGATTCTCTTACTCCCTATTTACAGTGTGTTTTGAAGATTCTGGTTCATTCTTCCTGTTAGCTATTTCTGGGGTTATCAGGTACATTTGAGCTTATTGGACCGGTTTGACTTATGGAATTATGCCATCTACTTCCTTGCCTTTTAAGTTTTATGGGAACTTAGATGCTTAAGGTTTTAAAACGGAGGTCAAAGTTTGGGAGTTTTTGAGTTTGGGATTTAAGTTTTTGCTGTAAGTTATTTAATATCATGTAGTTGTGATATTTTATATAAATTGAAATTTTTGACCAGATAAAAATTGCAGAGGGATTTACTGAAGAAAATTGAGGTTAGTTAGTAGTTTTAAGAGATTTACTCCTGGAAATGAACAATTTGGTCAAAAATGGGAATGCAAATAGGATTTTGTTAGCACTAACTTTAGTAAAACCGATAGAGATGACAGAAGAACAAATCTTAAAAGCAATATCTAAGTCAGGATATTTATTCGAATCAGAGATTTCAAAATTTCTGGCTGACAATGGTTTTTTTGTGGAGTCCAATGTCATTTTTCAAGACCCTATAACAACCAAGAACAGAGAAATTGACATTGTAGCGGAAACATACAACGACTTTCATACTGAAGGCTTTGATAGAGTGAGTTGCAAAATCCGTTATTATTTTGAATTGAAAAATAATGACTTTCCGTTAGTACTATTGACAAAGTTGCAATTTAACCCTAATACTCCTGAAGACATCTTCAAAGAAGTTTTAACCGTGCCGACAGAAATAAAATATAATTCTTGCTCTGCATTTAGAGACAAACTTTACGACCACGATCAAAATTTTTACATGCAATATTGTTCCTTCTCAAAAAAGAAAGACAATGAAATTATGGCTTCTCATCCAGACGAACTTTATTCTAGTTTGTCCAAGCTCTGCTGGTATTGCGAAAAAATTACAACGGAGACCAATGAGTTGTTTGAAGAAATGAGAACTGAATTTTTCAGACACTGGCTTGACTTGCCAGTTTTGCTGTTAAGCAATGACCTATACGAGTTGAATGTTGACGATGACAACAATTCAAAATTAAGAAAGGTAAAATATTCAAGACTATTGCTCAATTTTCATTATAATGACAGACCAACTTCAACGGTAATTTATGTAGTTACCAAGGAATATCTTAAAGGTTGGCTTTTAGAAATGGAAGAATTAGAAAATAGTGTTAGGACACATATGAAAGAAAGTAAAATTAAACATTCAAAATAAAAGTTACTGCTAAGATTCCAGTGTAGTTTTTCAATTAAAATTTGGTAATAATATCAAGTTTTGTGCTTCGAAATCCCGCCCGAACTCAAAGCCCCGACCCGTTGGCGGTAACTAGTATGATCGAACTTGATAATCACACTAGATTTTTCGGAAATCTCTGCAATGCAGATTATAAAATGGAAGAAATTGAATATTTTCATTCAGAACTAGAATTGCTTATTTCTAATGAAAAGACCAAACTGGAAAGTATTGAGGTGGAATTCGATACAAATCCTGCCCTTTACTATAAAAAATTTCATTTCGAAAATACTCTAGCTCAAAATTTAAGAGCATCGGTTGTTATAAGTCTAGTGACTTTTTTAGAGGTTGAATTACAAAATTATTGTTGTGATCTACAAACCGCCCTTAACCTGCAAGTGAAGTATAACGATTTTAAAGGCACCGTTTTGGAACAATTTAAGACGTATACTAACAAAATTGCTTTTCTGTCAATAGATTTTTCTTCTTCGAAATATCAAAAGGTAAAGCATCTTATTGAATTAAGAAACTGTATTGTCCACTATGAAGGCCAGATTGAAAACTGGTATGGTAGAAGATTTAATCGCTCGGAATCAATTCAAATTCTTGCGAAGGAAATTTCATCGATTTCAATTAAAGAAAATGAGTTCATTTCAATAGATGCTGATGCTTGCAGAAATTTTATTTTAATAGTCAAGGAATTTATTGACATGATCTATATAAGCGTGCTAGAAAAATTTCCGAAAAAATGTTGATACCTACCGCTAACAGCACCTACAAGAAATTGGCGATTCAGTGGATAAATGAAGCTTTGTGCTTCGTATCAGCTTTTTTATTGGCAGACAGGTACGAAGCCTGCAATCCCTAACGTTTCATAAATGTAACCATTAAGTCCTCCATTCATTCAATCCAAGTCCAACAATTACCCTAACTCATTCCCTCAAAAACTAACAATCCTGTCCCATTTTTTTTGAGTAATAATCACACCATAATGTGATTTCAAGTCTAAACTTTAAGATTTTATCGTCGTATTTATACATAAATCACACTATACTGTGATTTTGGTAAGAGTGAACCTTGAGGTAAAAATTCCTTCATTCCTATCCCAGGCATACAAAAGGGGATATTTGCTGTTGTAAATGGCTTATAATAATGTAAAAAAAGTTTTGGCTGAGGCCTCTCAGCCAAAACTTTAAAATCAGTCCAAACTCACTCCCTCACAAACTCGTAATCCTGCCCTCCCTGGGTGAAAATCAGGAGTTTTTGTTCGGGCTTAAATTGAAACTTCAGGTTTTCTTTTTCCAGCTCAAACAGGTGATTGCCGCGATAGCTGATTTCAATAGCATCTGTTGGCTGATTCGAGGCTTTCACAAAAAGTTTTCCATCCTTATTGGTAAAAGTCATGGTCACCGGAAAAGCCTGAGTGGCGTAGGTGCCGAGATAGGAGTTGATATTTTCAATAGCCACCACAGGCGGCGGTGTGTATTTTTCTATGGAAAGCAGGTTGTCTGTTTCCAGGAAACGGGCCATGAGTCCCCAGCCATAAAAATCATTGGCCAGAGCCACCGTAATCACATTTTTCCCTTCTTGCAAGTGCAATTCCACCGCCCCGTTTTCGATGGACAGACGTCCTTTGGGGTATTTCTTCATGTCTTGCTGGAATAGATTTTTATCCACATATGCCAACTGATTATTCAGAAACAGCCAGATTTCATCGCTGAAGCCCAGTTGCAGTTGCACCGTCTGTGCAATCTTACTTTCTACCTCTGCTTTGAGCCAGATGACCCGCCGCTCTTTGCTCATTCCTTCTTTGCGAGTGATATTAATAAGACCCAGTCGTTCGGCAGAAATGATTTGCGTAAAGTCAGATCCTAAAGGCAAATCATTACGGGTTACTTCTTTTCCTGCAAGTAAATTTTGCGGTGAAGTGATGGCCCATTCCCGTATGTAATTTGACTGAAATTTGGTCAAATCTGGTAAGGCCGACGGGTCCAGGCCAGCGGTCTCGTTGGGTTTGACAGAAAGGTTAGTTACATACGAATTTCCTTCAAAAGCAATTTTTCCATCCGGCATTCTTCCCTCCAGCTCTGGGATATCCAATACCTCTTTGCCGTTGCAGTACACCTTCATCCGTTGTCCGGAAATGACCAGTTTTAAGCGGTTCCAGTCTTTCAAATGCACCGGTGCCGGAGCCTGATAATGCGGATGCATGTCCCAGAGATTCACGCCATCCAGATAGGTGGTGTACTGAATGGTCTCATTTGAGAGCGGGTCGTCAAAATCTTTCAGCCGCAGATAGACCACTTTCTGCTCCAGATCGTCTTTGCGGTGAAAGTACAGACTGATGGCAAAACCCGGTGAGGTTGCCTCCTGGTCAAACTCTATGGTGCCGTCTTTGAAAGTCATATTCCTGATTTGCACCGGCCCCGAACCCGCCGAAAGCTTCATGGTTTTCCTGCCTTTGTAGGTGATAAATTCCACATTTTCAGGCTTTCCGATGTCAAAATTGGCTGCTTTCATTTCCACGTTTTGTGCCAGACAATTCATGGAAAAACAGAGTGTAAAAAGAGTAATAGCTTTGTTCATTGTATTTGTGTTTTGATAAAATAATTACAGATCTAATCTGGCCTTATCACCAGGTTTGCAAAGGTTCCGTCTGATCCATTTCCCACCCAGAAACCTAATTTTCCATTATGGCTTATGGGAATTGGTTTTACGCTAAGTACTTCAGTTTCATTCTCATTGACATACACCTTGATAAGATCATTTTGTACAGAAATTCTGACATGAAACCAGTCGTTGGCATCTACAGGGCCGGGTAAAGGATTTTCGTATTTTCCGGGGTCATTTTCACGAAGCACATACCAGTCAAACTGTGGCAAGAAGATGTATTGAACGGAGTGGCTTCGGCGTATTTCTTCCGTACTGTTGAAATTAAAAGGGCGAAAATAAATGCCTTCGTAGGTGCTGTCGTTTTGAGCATGAAAGGCCATACCTACAAAACTTTTTTGAAGCACTTCTTTGCCTTTTACGTCAAATTCAAGAGTCCCAGTTGAAAACCAGGTGTCCCGAAGCCAGACCACGCCGGGACCTTCGGCACTTTTCAAATAGACAACTGGGCCTTTCGAGTCATCTTTTTTCATATCAAAGGCACGATTGGCAAATTCAAAATTACCGGCATCAGAGAGATCGGGTTTTACGATTTGACCAATACTGGCCGTACTCAGCAGTATCATCATACAGCTCGGGAGAAAAATTGACTTGTTCATTTTACTTGTATTTTTCTCCGCAATTTCGCTTGCACGGCATTTGAAAGCATGTTCAAATCCGTTTCATATTGGTTTCAATCTTGTTTCCTGATGAGTTTATGGCATGTCATGGGGTAGATTTGCTTCCTGTTTCGAATCCTGTTAAAATCATTAAATTTGTCGGGACAGCCCTCAAAAGTGGGGTCTACGATGAAATGAAAGCTATTACAAAACTTCGGGAATCCATAGAGTCCCGCCTGGCCTGGGGTTCGGCTGACGATTGGTCGAATTACGACTTTGAAAAACTTAGCGAGGAAATTTTTAAGATAACCGGAGTTAATCTGAGTGTTTCCACTCTGAAGCGTTTTTTCGGAAAAGTGAAATACGGCTCCAGCCCGTCAGTTACTACCTTGAATACCTTAGCCCGTTTTCTCGGATTTGAGGATTGGCGTGATTTTGAGTCAAAGGAAGAGCTGCAGACTGAGAGCAAATCTGAATCAAAAAAATTGCAGCCGGCTAAAGCCAAATCACTTGTGCCTAGGCGTTTGTATATTTTCTCTGGAGTTATCCTTCTTTTCATCGTGGCTTCGGCACTTTATTTCCGTTCACAACCAAAATATGACTCCGACGATTTTTCTTTTTCTTCCAAAACCATGCTCACCAGCGGCTTGCCCAATTCGGTGATTTTTGATTACGATGCCTCAAAAGTGGAAGAAGAAGATTCGGTGTTTATCAGTCAGACCTGGGACATCAGCAGGCGGGTGGCGGTGGATAAAATGGGCCGTCATCATTCTTCCATGTATTTTTATCCAGGATATTTTAAGGCCAAGCTTATGGCGGGTGATGTGATTTTGAAAGAACATGATATTCAGATCATTACAGATGGCTGGCTGGGGCTGCTTACGGCACCCTGGGGCGAAAGACCCCTCTATTTCACAAAGGAAGAAGTGGTTAAAAAAGGTATAATGGAGGTCAATGTTGATTTGCTTAAACAATATAAAGTTGAGCTCTATCCCGATTTGCCGGAGATTAGAATGTATAATCAACAGGATCTGAAAGGTTTTTACAGTGATAATTTTGAATTTGAAACGGAAGTAAAATCAGGATTTTCTGCCGGGAAAGCCGCCTGTCAACGAATTGACATTTTTCTTCAGGCCAAAGATGATATCCTTATTTTGCCCTTATCTCGTCCTGAATGTGTCGGGAATCTGTTTCTGGCCGCCTATGGCGTGGGCGTGAGCAGTGCAGAAGAAGACCTGAGTGGTTTTGGCTGTAATCTCGATGAGTGGGTAAAAATTAAGGTTGTTTGCAAGGAAAAGCAGATTCGTTTTTATGTCAATGAAGACCTCGCCTATGAGACTCGTATCGCCAATCCTGCCAATGAGATTGTTGGCGTTCAATACCGTTTTGAAGGGCCGGGGGCGGTGAGAAATACACGCCTGATTTCAGGCAAAAAGGAGCATCTTTTTCAATGAGAAGATGATTATTGCCTCGCATCTATTCCAGTTACTTTAAACCGGTAACGAACATTAGAGAGAAAGGCTGTAGGATTAAGCCGGGGGAGTACTTCAATATATCCATCTTTAGGGTTTGAGATCTGATAGGTCCACCACATAGGTTCTTCGGGTGTCATGCAGGAGGCTTTTATGGTAAATGTCTGAACATAAGGATCTCCGTTATTTTCCTGCACCGAATAAATTCCGTCACAGGAAACCGAATCTGTTACCACCGATAGGGTAGAATCTGATAAAAAAATGAGTTTCAGCTGATCAGATTCCGGCACATTTACCCATTCTGAATCCCCCGTTTTGGTTGCAGTCAATATCCAGCTATTCGTGCCCGGTTGAGGATTCACACCCTCGCAGGCAAACAAACAAAAGAGAATGAGAATGAGCCCCGAATTTTTCATATCTATAGAATGCCTGCAGAGTTCAGGGGGTTGTTTGAAGGAGTAATAAATAGTTTATTACGGCCGATACAATGGTTTGTAAAGTGCTGGAAGTCAATACGAATTTGTATGATTCTGAATAAATTAGGTTCAGAAATCATTTAAAGGGTCTTGAACTGGTCTTATCTTCCTGTGGAAAATCTTCTGGTATCGCCTGCGTCACTTTTCCTGTTGCGGCCCATTCTGCCCCACGCAAAAAGCTGGTGATGAGCCCTACACCTTCCCAAGATTTATCCATATGGCCCATTGGGGTATGAAATATGCGGCCCTTGCCGTAATCAATGGTCATGAGCATGGGTTCATGGCGGCCGGTACCCTTTTGATCGGTGGCCGAGTAGGCGGTAGCTAGTACTTTCATATTTTTGGCTGGCCCACGCAATCTGTCATACAATTCATCAACCGAGTGAAGCCAGACTGTTGGCATTCCATTGGTAATCGGATGCTGGCTGTCTCTCACAGTAATCTGAAATTCATGTTGCGGACCGTGCGAGCCTCCGGGGCCGGGAGATTGATCACGGCGTAAAACGGATTGTTCATCGTAATAGACGTACGGACCATCTTTCTCATTGCGATCTCCCCAGCCACCTAAACCGATCATTTCGTTATAGGCAGGCCACTCGGGAAACGAATTATCTGCCGCATGTACAATCACCACTCCACCACCTTTTTTGACAAAGTTTTCAAAGCTCTTCTGAGTTTGCTCAGGCCACGGAGCGGCGTTCCAGCCAAAGTTGATAACCACGAGATCATACTTTTGAAAATCAGGACTAAATCCGGGGTCGGCTTTTGGTTTATCCAAATCTTCGGTTTCGGGTACTCCGGAGATTTTGTAGTCACTCACAAATTTTTTGCCGTTCCAGGTATACCGGGTTCTCATCACGTCTACTTTGAAAAGACCTGAATTTTCCAGGTAAGTCCTTATCATATAGGTGATTTTGGGCCAGTGATCATGATTGTTTTGTCCGTCGACAATCAGTGCACGGCTTACTTTCTGTGCCTGACAAGCCAGTGACCATAGCATAAAAGTCACCGGAATCAGATAATGTTTAATCTTTTTCATAGGGCCATCAATTTACTGATAAATCGGATTTTAGTATATCCGAGTCAGATGAACCTCCCAAAGACACTTGAAATTTACCGGGAATATTCACCAGTTTGTATTCAGAATCAAAGGTCTGAAAAGCCTCTTTTCGAATGGTCAGTTCTACGGTTTTACTTTCTCCCGCTTTCAGATGAATGCGTTTAAAGGCTGCCAGATTTTTGATGGGTCCGTCTGCTGCTCTGTTTTTATTGGCTACGTAGAGTTGCACCACTTCATCCCCATCCATTTTTCCGGTGTTTTTGACCGTCACTTTTACCATTGCTTCATTTCCAGCTTTCAGATTTTCAGGTAATTCCAGATTGGAGAACCCGAAGGTGCTGTAGCTCAGACCGTGCCCGAAAGCGTACAGAGGCTTCCCTTTAAAGAACCTGTAAGTTTGATTGGTCAAGTGATAATCGGTGAAGTCGGGCAAATCATTGACTGATTTGTAAAAGGTCACTGGAAGTTTTCCTGATGGATTATAATCGCCGAAAAGCACATCTGCAATGGCAGTTCCTGCGGCTTGTCCCGGGTACCAGGCCTCTAGTATGGCCGGGATGTTATCGTTTTCCCAGTTTATGGCTAAAGCGGAGCCGTTGAGCAAAACCAGAACCACGGGTTTACCCAGTGAATGTATTTTCTTTATCAGTTTCAGCTGGGCTCCGGGTAAATCAAGGGATGTGCGGTCGCCTCCGCGGAATCCATCCACCTGAATGTCCATTTCTTCGCCCTCCATTCTGGGGGTAATTCCCATGAACATTACAATTGCATCGGCATCCTTGGCCACAGCTACCGCTTCCTTTTCCAAATCAGGCTTAGGCTCAGCCCATACCAGCTGCACCATGGCATCGGCATAAGTCTCTGCGGCGTCCACTTTAAAGTCATAGGTTTTACCAGCCTCCAGATAAATGGGTTCTGATCTCCGCAGCCTTGGATCTCCGTATTCGTTCCGGAAGTGATATTCTGTCTTGGCTACCTCTTTTCCCTGAAAGTACAATTGAGTGTTACAGGTTGTAATGACGCCAATTTGATGATAACCCGTCTTTCTTGCGGTCAACTTTCCCGTCCAGCGAACGCCGAAGTTATCATCGTCCAAATCTTCTCTCGGGGCTTTGTCGTTCCAGTTTATATCCAGACTTGTTGTGTTTTCGGTGTATACCGCTGTTCCTTCCAGCTTGCTGTTATTAAAATATTCTGCCTTTACGCCACCATTCAGTGATCCGGCAGGTATCGTGTAGAACATGGGCAAACCATCGGCATACTCCGAGCCCTGGGCAAACACCACTTCTGTGTTTTGTCCTACTTTATTTTTGATACCCTGCAATGGGGTGATTGCCTCGGCAGGTACACCGTTATAATTCCCAAGTAACATAAGCCACTGATCAGAATTTGGGCCAATCACCGCAATTTTCTTTAAATCCTTTTTCAGAGGCAGGGTCTGGTTTTCATTCTTTAGAAGCACCATAGATTCCCGGGCGGTTTTCAGAGCCAGTTCACGGTGCGATGGTTGGTCAACAATTTCGTAAGGAATCTGAGCATATTTGACTTTCTCAATCGGGTCAAACATTCCGAGTTTGAAGCGGGCTGTGAAAAGTTTTTTCACAGCCACGTCAATTTCAGTTTCGGTAATAAAGCCTTTCTGAACCGCCTCCACCAGGGAAAGGTATTCTCTTCCGCAACTTAAAACGGTTCCTGCTTTCACTGCCCGGGCAGAAGCCTCGGCTTCTGTGGCACTCACCTGATGGTATTTCCAGATATCTGTAATGGCAAAGCAATCGGAAACAATGAATCCTTTGAAGCCGAGATCTTCCTGTAGTGTAGTTTGCAGAAGCCAGGGATTGCTGCAGCAAGGCTCTCCATTCAGCCGGTTATACGCACACATGGCCGAGTAGGGATGTCCTCCTTCAATGGCCATTTTAAATTGCGGGAAGTACGTCTCCCGCATGTCTTTCAGGCTCACCTTGGCGTCAAAAACATGTCTTTCCGGCTCGGGTCCATTATGTACCGCAAAGTGCTTAATGGTAGCGATTGTTTTATAGTATTCGGGATCATCTCCCTGTAAGCCTTTAATAAAAGGAATGGCCAGCGAACCTGTCAAAAACGGATCTTCGCCATATGTTTCCTGTCCGCGACCCCAGCGTGGATCTCTGAAAATATTGATGTTGGGTGACCAGAGTGTAAGCCCCTGATATAGAAAACGTTTTCCTTTCCGGGCAAAATCGTGGTGTTTGGCCCGGGTTTCATCAGAGATTACCGTGGCTACATCAAAAATGAGGTCGGTATTCCAGGTGGCTGCCATGCCAATAGCCTGTGGAAAAACCGTTGCCTTGCCGGCACGAGCCATGCCATGTAATCCTTCGTTCCACCAGTTATAAGCGGGAATTCCCAGCGAATCGATAGCCACAGACTCATTAATCATCTGACTTACTTTCTGCTCCAGATTCAATCTGGAAACCAGATCATCTACACGTTCTTCGAGTGGCAAAACGGGGTTTTGGTAGGGGTATTGATACTTGAGGTTTGTTTTACATGAAATAAACAGGAGAATAAAAACTGCCGCGTACAGCAGGGGCTTTAAGGTTTTCATAGAAGACGATAAGGGTTGAATGGCAAAGATAGAAAATAACCAAAGTAGAATACAAGGGGAAATTCCAGACAATCAGGAAGATAAACGGGCAGCAGATGCCTTTATCTACTGCCCGCAAATACAAAATTGTCAGGCCTTTCCGGTAACAGGAGATCGGGAATCTGAAGAATCTCCAGCGTGCTCGCTAACCGAATTATTAAAGCTTACTGACAGGGTATTATCATCGAATTTGCAGGTAAGAATATCTCCATGAATGGCTTCAATAAACTTTCTGTTAATCTGCAAGGTGCTGTCATCAACCCAGGTAGCGGTGGCGGCCACCAGGGATGGAACATGAATACGGTTTTCCAAAGGGAAATTGTTATCCGTAAATTCATCATTTACTACCCAATTCTGGATTCCAAAATCAAGCATATTGGTTCCGTCAGCAGTTTCAATCTTTACCACACCTTTCTCTGAACCTACATCAAAAGTCATGGCTTTAACCCCATAAGGATTCGCAGAAATTTCATAACGTATATTGTTGATTTCGGGAAGTCTGGCAGATTCTCGTTTTTTTTCCGGTACAGGTAATTGAAGACCTGCACAAAGATCTGTTAATGCTTTCTGGGTTTTCTTGTCCTCGGGAAGGTTTTCCGGTTTTATACCCGGCAGTATATGATCCCACATAATCTGCATCGACTTGCCCATATCAAAACTTTCAGAGTTTACGGCCAGCACCATGTCGTATTGAGGAATCATAATGCAATATTGACCATAGGCACCATCCCCTCGGAAAAAGCCGGGCTCAGGTTTGCAACGCCAAAACTGGTAGCCGTAACCTTGTGACCAGTCACTATCCCCTTCCTGCGAATCGGTCTGTTTCATGGTAGCTTCTTCTATCCACGATTCAGGGAGAAGCTGCTCTCCTTCCCATTTGCCTTTTTGAATGTAAAACTGACCAAACCGGGCAATCGAATCAGTACTCACTCTCAGGCCGTAGCCCGCAGTATTTAAGCCCTGAGGAGATAATTCCCAGTCAAAATCACTGATTTCCAGCTTATCAAACAGTCGCGGTTTCAGATAATCCTCCAGTATTTCTCCTGAGACCTTTTTCAGAATTGCACCCAGCATGTAGGTAGCTCCTGTATTGTATAAGAAATGGGAGCCCGGTTCAAAAACTACCGGATGACCGAGAAATGACCTGACCCAGGTTTGATCCTTGAATTCTCGTATCGGGCCCATGGTGTCGGTTTCATGACCGGTATTCATGGTAAGTAAATGCTTAATTTTCATGGCCTTCAGGTTTTCTGAAACTTCTGAAGGGAGATCCTCCGGAAAGAATGAGATTACCTGATCTTCTACCGTGAGTAATTTTTCCTGAACCGCAAATCCAATAGCGGTACTGGTAAAACTCTTGCTTAAGGAGTATAGGGTATGTTTAAGGCCTTCTTTAAAGGGTTTCCAGTACCCTTCTGCAAGCACACGGCCATGTCTCAGTATCATGAAACTATGCCACTCAAGTCCGGAGGCATCCGCTGCTTTTACAAAGTCAAGCAAGGCCCGGGAACTTACTCCCTGCGACTCGGGCGTGGCTCTCGGAAAAGAAAAGGGAAGATTCTCATCTTCCTCATTACCACAACCACCCAGCATGGGTATGGCCCAGAGACCTAGAGCACCCACACCTGTTTTTTTTAAAAATGATCTTCTCGTAGGGTTCATGTAATTAACTTCAATAGGGTTTGAGTATAATTCACCTCTATCGGCATTTATTTTATGCGATAAGCCACAAGCTTATTGGCAAAGAAGGTAGGTACCAGTAGAAGGTTTTCTTTCTCTACCAGTTCGAAATCCGCGGCATTTACTTTATCCGCCTTTGTGTCAAGAATTTTAGTTTTTGACCAGTCGTTTCCCAGATAATAGACTTCACCTCCCCATCCCGATACAAAATGTCCGTCTTTGTATCTCTTAAGACCATCTCCGCCACTGATGCTATCGGCCACCGCGGTAAGTTCATCTCCAATAAGTGTATATACTTTTCCTGAGCCATACGAAACCAGAAGAGTTTTATCCTGCTCCAGTAGAACCCCGTTTAAACCCTTTTTCAATTCATCGCTTTTGAAGGCCTCGGAAATCTCGTCTCCATCTGCTTTAAACAATATCCCATTCTCCGTATCTGTCAGATAAACTGTACCATCCGGGCTTGCATCGGCATCATTTAGAAAGGCTGAACCAACTACCAGGGTTTTCGAAAGAAGTTTTCCACTTTCAATATCGATGCTTACCAGTTTGTCTACATCTGCCACATAGAGTTTGCCGTCTACAATGGCCATGCCCTTCGGAGCGTCCAGACCATCTACCCAATGATTCGCCAGAATCTCTCCTTCTGCACTTACTTTGGCTATGTAACCGTCTCCGTCCTGAGCACCTGGAGGAACGGCACCAATACACGAAACATAATAGACGTTATTTTTTTCGTCATATATGACCGATTCGGGCGTGATTAATGTAGTGTCTGTTTCCCAGGCCATCTCGAGCGAAGGTACATCAGAGGTCATTTCTTCTGTTGAGCCGTCCGATTCTGATTTTTCGGCGGAAGAACATGCTGTCAAAGAGGCAAATGCTACGAGCGAAAAGTAAAGAGCGATTTTCATGTTAAATTGTTTAATATGGAACAATAAGGTCTGTCAGAAATGCATGGTGCAGAGCTGGCTGTATTTCCCTCCTCCGAAAATGCTAAGAACCAGATATCAAATAAAGACGCAGTTCCATTTCCGGTGGTTGCATAATCAAGGTACTGTAAGCCACTCCAACCAAACCGGCAGAGCTGTCTCATAGAATATACCGGAAGCCGGAACGATTGCATAATCTAAATTACACATTTCGCTGAAGTAGTTACATAGACGCAATGGAAATACCTATAAAAGTCTACATTCTGTAGATGCCTCCAGGAAGGTCAGAATCAAAAAAGCCGGTGTTAACCGGCTTTTTTGATAATTAAATGGCTTCAAGAATTCGCTCTATTGCTACTTCATTGCCGATGCGATCTTTCAGCTCAACAATCGGAACACGCTCCTGCTCCATACTGTCTCTATGCCTGATAGTCACGCAATTGTCCTCCTTAGTTTCGTAATCTACAGCAATACAGAACGGTGTGCCGATGAGATCCTGACGGGTGTAACGTTTTCCTATTGCGGCTCCGTCATCATACACAGTTCTGAAAGAAGATTTTAAAGAATTGGCAATATCCTGAGCGATCTCTGCCAGACCATCTTTTTTGACCAGCGGAAGCACCGCTGCCTTAATAGGAGCCAGTGCCGGGTGAAGCTTCAGATAGGTACGCTCTTTCTCACCGGTTTCTTTGGTGAAGGCGTTGCAGAAAGTAGCCAAAAACAAACGATCTGCCCCTACTGATGTCTCCACGACGTAAGGAATATAGTTACCATAAGGTTTTTCCGTAGCCGGGTCAATTTCCGGGTCAAAGTATTGCTGTTTCTTTTTGGAAAGTTCCTGATGGTTTCTCAGGTCAAAATCTGTTCGTGAGTGAATACCTTCTATCTCGCGGAAACCAAAAGGAAATTCAAACTCAATATCAACAGCTGCATTGGCATAATGGGCCAGTTTTTCGTGATCGTGAAATTTCAGTTTTGTGGCAGGCAAGCCAATGGCCTTATGGAATTTTAAACGTGTTTCTTTCCATTCGTTATACCAGGCCATCTCACTGCCGGGGCGTACAAAAAACTGCATCTCCATTTGTTCAAATTCCCGCATACGGAAAGTAAACTGCCGGGCCACAATCTCATTGCGGAAAGCCTTCCCAATCTGGGCAATTCCAAAAGGTACCTTCATGCGGCCACTTTTCTGCACATTCAGAAAATTGACAAAAATTCCCTGAGCCGTTTCGGGCCTCAGATAAATCATACTGGCATCTTCTGCCACAGAGCCTACCTGTGTAGAAAACATCAGGTTAAACTGCCGCACATCGGTCCAGTTTGAAGTTCCGCTTACCGGACAAACGATATTTTCTTCGATGATCAGGTTTTTGACTCCTTCCAGGTCTTCGGCACCCAGAAGTTGGCCCATTTTATTGAGCAAAGCCTGAGCCTCATCGCCTTTACCCTGAGCGGCCAGTTGCTCCGCTTTTCCCTCCAGAAGTTGATCGGCCCGGTAGCGTTTTTTGCTATCCTTATTGTCAATCATCGGGTCATTGAAGCCATCTACATGACCAGAGGCTTTCCATGTGAGAGGATGCATGAATATGGCCGCATCTATACCCACGATGTTGTCATGGAGCTGAGTCATGGCTTTCCACCAGGCAGTTTTGAGGTTGTTTTTCAACTCCACGCCATTCTGGCCATAGTCATAAACAGCCTGCAGGCCATCGTAGATTTCTGATGAGGGGAACACAAAACCGTATTCCTTGGCATGTGCAATAATATCCTGAAGAGTGGTGGCTGGTGCCGACATGTCCTTTTGAGTTTCGATGTTAGTTTATGTTGTGAAGGAGCTTTCCCGCAGGATTTATCTTTCCTGTGCTTACTCCTTCCCGTTTTATTTCTCAAAAACGCGGTGCAAAACTAAAGAAATGCTCTTAATTTAGGCCAACTAACCTGTAATTATGACCGAACTAATACTTCCTGAAGGACCGCTGGTAACTCCGCAATGGGTTAATTTGTACAAAAATCATCCCCGACTATGCATTGTGGAAGCCCGAATGAAGCCGGTAGGTGCTCAGGATAACTGGGAATCGGGCTTTAAAATACCCGGGGCTGTGATGATGGACATCAATGAAGACTTCAGTGAAAAAGAGACGGATTTGCCTCACATGATGCCATCTGAGGAGTATTTTTCAACAGCGGCACAAGGTATAGGAATTAACGATGATTCAGTGATTGTTCTTTACGATCAGGTAGGAACTTACGGAAGTGCTCGGGCCTGGTGGATGTTTCGGGTGATGGGTCATGAACGGGTGGTGGTGCTTGACGGAGGTTTTCCTGCCTGGCGTGATGCAGGTTTACCCGGGGATACCGCCACTTGGCCAGATGTAGAACCCGGGAATTTCAGGGCCATCCTCAATGAAACTCTCCTTTTTAAATCGGAGGATGTACTGTCAATTCTAGGCAACAGAGATTACCAAATTATGGATGCCAGATCGCAGGGACGATTTGATGCCAAAGCACCCGAGCCCCGTCCCGGTCTTCGCGGAGGTCATATTCCCGGATCAGTATGTCTGCCATTTCAGCAGGTGCAGGATGGAATTTACATGAAATCCAAAGAAGAGCTTCAGACTATTTTCGAGGAATTTGACCTGGAAAACAAAAATTTGGTCATGTCTTGCGGTTCCGGAGTAACTGCTTCCATCCTTGCTCTGGCCGCTGAGATTGCAGGCTATAAGAATGCGGCTGTTTACGACGGCAGCTGGGCAGAGTGGGGGATGCCAAATGAGGAGTGGCCGGTGGAGGTGTGAATTGTAATCGAACTTATTAAAGCTTAATAAACTTAAGGGTATTTTCTTTTCCGGAATGAGAGTATCTCAGGAGATAAGTTCCAGGTGCATAGTTACTGATGTCAATACTTTGAAATTCTAGGTTCGATTGCCAACTATCTACCTTTTGCCCATCAATGCGAAAAATGGAATATTTAATTATCCCTTTAGGCTTATCACCCAACTCCACCCGGACGGTTTGGCTTGCCGGATTTGGGAAAACGAAATCTTTAATTTCTGAAGGAGCAGACGCTAGTGCTTTCTCTTTGATCAAGAGTTGTAAATGTATCACTGAATCACCCCCCGCCTCATTTTTTAAAACATACTCGATTGTATTTGATGTCTCAGTATAAGTTTTTCCATCAATCCATTGAACGGGAGTATCTGAAATGATCCGTTGAGTATGGTAGCTTGGGAAGAGTTTCTGTTCAGGATTCTCATTGTAATAAATGTTGGTTATTTCTTTTTCTTTGTTATTAACTCCGGTAACAATTATGTCAGGTGCGGAATCTCCGTCCAGATCTGCTACCTTTATATCGCCAAATCTTAATCCGCTCATTGATTTCTTCGGAGTTCTTTTAAATGTTAGGTTTCCCTCGTTTTGATATATTGAAGTAAATAAATTTGTAGAGTTGTCTTCCTCTTGAACCAGCAAATCAAGGTCTCCGTCTCCATCAATGTCTGCAAAATCCATGGACCAGAATAGGTATTTGTCGCTCAAAGCTATGGTTTCTGAAAAATGGCCATTGCCATCATTGGCAAACAATCTCGTAATAATTTGATTTTCTCCAAATTTCCAGCCGCTTATTACCATGTCTGCATCAAAATCGTTGTCTAAATCTTTCAGAGTCATTTTGCCGCTTGTTACAACAGGAAGATTTGACTCAAATTCAGAAAATCTACCAATTCCGTCATTTTTGTAAATTTTTAGGAATCTTCTTTCGCTATTATATCCACGAATGATTAAATCCGGGTCAATATCCCCGTCAAGATCTACCAATTCTAAATCACCAACGAAACCGTCAACAAATCCAAAATACCTTGATGAGAAGGTTCCTTTGCCATTATTGAAAAAGGCTTTCGTAATATATATTCTGTCTCTTTCATTGTATCCTGAAAGTAAGATATCGGAGTGCCCATCCATATCTATGTCGCTGACTACAAAATCCATGGTACTCATTTCAGAAACCAAAACTTGATTGGTACTAATAAAATTTCCCTGGCCATCATTTTTTAAGATATCAAAACTGCTGCCACCAATAATCAGATCTGGGTACGAATCTCCATCAATATCATTAAACACAGATTTATTACTTAATTCATCACTAAAGCCAGACTGAAGGTGGTTGGATATTTGACGATTACCGTCATTCAGATAAACTTTTGTGCCATTCCGCGATGATAAAGAGGAAATGGCAAAATCAATAGTTCTGTCGCTGTTAATGTCAGCAAGAGTTATGAGGCCATCTCGTGACCCGCTAATATGATCTGGTGTTATTTCAATAAAGCCTTCTCCTCTAGGTGTATTATTTACGGTGAGATTCAATACGATCACGGAGTCACAGCCAAATTCATTTTTGAAAACCACTCGGGCAGTATTATTAGATTTGGAGTAGGTTTTTCCATCAATCCATGTGTAAGGGTAGAAGGAAAAAACGCTGTCTTCCCTGTAATCTGGAAGACAATTCTCATTCAGGTAAATATGGCCTTCTGATAGATAATCCAGATATCCATCTTTGTTCAGATCAATCATTTTTGGTTTCTCATAAAACGTTGACGACCAAACCAGAAAAGGGCTTTCATCAGACTCTCTAAACGTACCTGTACCATCGTTAATAGATAAGTTAGGCCAATGGTCAGGTTCCTGATCTATAAAATCTGAGTCACCATCATTATCAACATCCGCGTAGATACGGCGACTAGTTGCCGATAACTTTTTTTCCTCGGTAAAACTAAACTGGCCTTGTGTATCAATACGATAAATTCGGTTAATGTGTGTAATGCTATCCACGCTTCCTGATATAAGAATTTCCTTTACCTCGTCATTATTATAATTGACAAACTCGATAATTGGTTGCCATTTTAAAGTATCCTGCAATTGAAAGGCTTTCAGAAAATGGCCCGGAGTATCCTGCTGGTAAACCATCACATGTACTTTTTCTATTGCTCGGTTATAGATTGACGCCAGAACATCCATATCACCATCACTGTCCATATCTGACATGGTAAACCTGGTATACCCAAAATCCTCGATTCCATGATCCGGTTTATTTTTAAAAAAACCACTGCCGTCATTTATAAACAAACTATTGTTTGAAGTGAAGCTATAAACAGGATTAATAAATTGTATTGGAAGACCAACCTCATTGAATACAGTATCCATTGATATTAACCTCATTCCCTCCTCCAAAATCAAAAGATCTGGGTCTCCATCACCTTCCAGATCGCTAAAACGATAAGACGTTGGTCGTTTAAAAGGTATTCCCGAATTTTTGTCTATCGTGTACTGACTTCCACTGTCATGAATTAGCCTGAGACTCGTATATTGAAAAATATTAGTATCATACCCCCATACAACAAGATCATCATCACCATCGTTATCCAGGTCTCCACAAAAAAGGTCCGAAACTATGAGGTTTGGCAACCCGAAAAAGTTATCCTTTCTCATGTATTTTCCTTCTCCTGAATTCAGATATATGACCAAATCCGGGTCGCTAAGCTCATGTTTTCCTGTTAACATAATATCCAAATCACCATCCGCATCAATATCTCCAAAGCTGTAGTTTTGATATTGATAAAGCTCAAGCGTTGAAGTAGTATCTCTTCTGAATCCTCCTGCCGAGATTTCCCGTATCACCTCCAAATCAAGGGTTATTATTGAATCACAGCCATTTGGTTTTGAAATCGTTTTTGTGATCCCTGATTGGGTTTCAGCGTAGAAGTTATAGTCGATCCATCGATATGGCTTTCTGGTCACTACTGTATCACGGTGAAATGAGGTTGTACTCATATGCAGTCTCAAATGTACTGTTGAGTCACATCCAAATTGGTTCTTTAGAGTGACGAATGCCGTGTTATTGTCCTCATAGTAAGTTACTCCGTCTATCCATGTATACGAATCACAACCTGTTGTCCTAAAATACGTTTCCTCGGATTGACAACCGGGTTGATTCAGATACATTTGCGTAATTGTACCAGTTTCATTTGACATCCCAGAGGTAAGTAAATCTATTCGGCCATCTCCATTCAGATCGGTGGTTACCGAAGAAGTCATAACGAGCGGCTGAATTTTTGCAGAACTGAGCTCACTAAAACTAATACCGCGATCATTTAGATAAATAAGAGCCTTGTTTTCTCTTAGATCCTGATTGTATCCCTGAATAAAAAGATCAGGGTAAATATCTCCATTGAAGTCTCCAAAGGCAGAAGAGCCGATAACAAACCCCGGAAAGGAACTTTTAAATGATTCGAAACGAAAATCTCCCGTATTCTTAAAAAGCTTAGAAACTGGTTTTCCAAGCTGAGAGTCAAAGCCGGTAATAAAGACGTCAGGAAATCCATCCAGATTAATATCTGCACTGCATATAGTACCGCTGTAGACTCCAGGGAAAGTGGTGCTATCTACTTTGCTCAGATTCCCATCGCCTGAATTTTTGTAGATATAGGAATATCCTTTTTGATCTTTTAAACCGATGCAAATGAGATCTAAATCACTATCAAGATCAAAATCCTGCAAAATTAAGTCAGCGTTAGTTAACCCCGTTATTGAAATTACGTTTTCTGCAGAAAATCCTCCTTTGGTGTCATTGATGAAGATTTTACCCGTGGCATGTTTATCGGGGCCAGCCCCTAAGAGGACGAGATCAGGAAAGTGGTCACCATTTATATCTGCAAATGCTGAAGATCCAAAACTTATTGCCGGAATTTCAATATCATTTTTGGTAGAGAAATTTCCTGCACCATCGTTTAGCAAGAGTTCCGCCTTATGGGTGGTGTCATTTACAAGGCCGCAAATAAATAAGTCAAAATCACCATCCAAATCGATATCGCCAAGCGAAATGCTACCGGAATAAACCTGAGGAAGCAAGGATTGTCCGGCAAGAAAATTTCCCTTTCCGTCGTTGAGATAAACTTGAGAAAATCCGCCAGATTGCGATTTTCCGATAAGAATTACATCATTATCTCCGTCTTTGTCCAAATCTTCTGCTAACATTTCTGACCAAGCTATATTCTCAAAAGTTGACTGTACAAGTTGAAATTTTTGACAGTGGGCATGAACGGAAATGAATAAGAAGAGGGTGAGCTGAGTTGTGGGTTTAAAGCATTTCGGTAGATGCATAAATCTGTTGGCCATTTGAAAAGCCAAATTATTGTATTTTTGGGAATAAGCCTATTCCAGTATGGGTATTGGCAACTTGAGAAGTGTTTTGTAAGAATGTTTTTATTGTTATTTCATCTCAACATACTTTAGGTAATATACGTTGTCGAATCTGATAATGACAGGAGGATATGGCGTAACTTCATCTATCCTTGCACTTGCAGCGGCAATAGGGTGATATAAATAAACTGCTGTTTACAACGGTAGATGGGCAGAGAAGGGGAGGGGGATGCCAAATGAGGAGTGGCCGGTGGAGGTGTGATTTATCAATCAACTTTCGAAAATCGTTTAAACCAAATATGATCATTAGGTGTTTTTCCACTAATGAAATAGTTTCCACTTGATAAAGATCTTATATCGATCCATTTTCCTGATTCAAAATTGTCCATTTCCAGAATACTTTTCCCGTTCATATCGATGATGGAGATTTGTTCACTGGGGTAATCAGCAGGTAACTCAATTATGAGGTAAGAATTAGTTGGGTTCGGGAACACTTTTATGTCAGAATGATATTCAGATTTATCAAGAACATTCTCAGCTATTACTAAATTTAAAGTGACTAGAGAATCGCAACCGAACTCATTTTTGAGTGTAATTTGAGCAGAGTTTGTTGTTTGAGAATATGTCGTTCCGTTAATCCAGGTAAATGGTTTATCTGTAATAACCAGATCAGTACTTCGATCGGAGTAACAGTTCTCCTTTGAATTTTTGTTAATGTAAATTTCAACAAATGAATTGAGATTAAAACTACCCGCCAATAATATGTCGGGAGCATGGTCATTATTAAAATCTGTAAATCTTATTGTTGAAGCATCACTCGCAAATTCTTCGCCACTTTCTTCCAGAAATATACCCTTTCCAAGGTTATAAAAAAGTTTGTTTCCTTGAGGTCCAAAATGCTGGTCCGTTAGAAAAAGGTCTGTAAATCCATTTCCGTCTAAATCATAAAATCCAAAGGAAGGGAGGTTATTGGTAATAAAACTTTTAGAAATGGATTCATTGAATTGTGCTTTGCCATTATTATAATAAAAATTACTTATAAATTTTTGTTTTACTGCGTCATAAAAGGTGATGAAAAGATCAATATCAAAGTCATTATCAATATCCACAAATCCCAACTTATGACTGCCATGTGTTGATATGCCTGAATCTTCAAACCTTTCAAATTTTTGGCCCTGAATATTTCGGAAGAAATCAAATCTTTTAGGACCTGATTGTCCCATAGATTGAACAATTAGGTCAGGATAGATATCATTATCCAGATCAATCAAGGCTATTGGAATCAAAGTGTAGGCAGATGTATCCAATGTTTTAGATTCTATAAACAATTTTGAACCCTGGTTCCAAAAAGTCGTTAACTGATCTTTTGAGGTTATAGACCTCTGTGGTGCTCCAAGGTTGGTAATGATATCTTTGTCTCCATCTAAGTCAATGTCAGACACCAGAAACTCTAATTTCTTGTAACCCCATGAATCGATCTCATTGTCACCAGAAATCCATCCAGAATCTGGAGAAAAATAGCCTTTTCCATCATTTAAAAGAGAGAGTAGATAATTTGTGCCTGCTAATAGGTCATTGTCAGAGTCGTTGTCAATATCGGCAAGGATTAGTGATCCTTTGAAGCGTGAATTGTCCTGTATTGAATCGATTTGGAAATTGTTATTTCCAAGGTTGGTAAATAACTGGATTTGGTTTGACTTTTCAATGCCCCAACTAAGTGCAACGAAATCAGTCAAATTGTCGGAATTAATATCACCAAGGTCAATACTTATTTGAGTTTTTAGGGTATCCTTTTTTGAGAATACCTTTTCAAATTGCACTCTGCTACTTGATTCAACTGTGAGATTGAGATTTATTGTGGAATCGCAGCCATTGGCGTTCTTGATTGTGATCATTGGTGTACTCGTAGATTGGGTATACTTTACACCGTCAATCCAGGTAAAGTTATCAATTGCCGTCACGCTCTGAATCGTAGAACTCGGAAAGCAACCACTAAAATTGTAAACAATTCCTTGTACGATTAGATCGATATCTTTATCTCCTTCTAAATCAATTAAATTCGCATACCCCTGATTTCCACCAACAAAGGGAGTATTATCTACCTTTACGAATTTTAGATGACCCTTGTTTTCATAAATAACTGGCACTTTGCTTCCGGTTAAAAATAAATCTATATCCCCATCTGTATCAAAGTCAGAGAAGAATAGTTTATCCGCCCATTCTGAGATTTTTTGAGATACTTCGTAATCTTGAAAACTGCCAAAACCATTGTTTAGATGATATATTAAAGATCCATCTCCCATATATTCTACTATATCAGGATAGGAGTCTAAATTCAAGTCTACCCCTTCGAGTATATGTACTGCATAAGCCGATATCTCTAAAGTGTTGGAATCACTAAAGCTTCCCCAACCATCATTCCAATAAATTCTGGACTTTCTTTTGGAAAAATTATTAGGTTCGGTAGATGTGTCCGATAAAATATCAATAAATCCATCACCATTAAAATCTTTATGTGAAATTTGATCGTAAGGCGAAAATTGGTCTAGAGATTTGAATTGGACAAAATTTCCATTCCCATCGTTCAAGAAGTATCCTCTGACGGATTCATTTCCGATCAAACTCTTGAGAGAAACGAAGCATACAAAAAACAAGTCCAATTTGTCATCTCCATTGAGATCAACGAATTCTAGTTTTCCAAAATTTGCATGAGGTAACTCGAAGGATTCATTTCTGATAAAACGTCCTGTTCCATTGTTTAAAAAAATAGCACCGGCACGCTCATAGGAAAAAGCATTTTGCCTTAAGAAAGAGGCATAGAAATCTATATCTCCATCATTATCAATATCTCCCGGAATAATCGTTGTAAATCGGTATCCAGAAAATTCCGGATTTTCAAGTTTTATAAATTTATTGATACCATTATTGATCAGGGTCGCCGGGATTTGAAATGCGTTAATGTTTAAAATGTCATCTAATCCATCATTGTTTATATCAAAGACAAATGACCTATTATTATTAAAACTCAAATCCGTGGTTTCAAAACCGCCTCCTTTGGACCGTCCTGTAATTTTCAGATTGAGTTCATAAATCTTTCCACAACTATCAGTTTGTAAATGAATAGCTTTTGCTGTGGTATCGCTGGAATAAACCCCGCGACTTTTTTCCCAATAGAAGGGAGCTAAGCTTGTAACAGACTGTTGAATTAATTCTAAAGAATCTAGGGTAAATTTTAGTTCAATAATTGAATCACAGCCTGATTCTGTTGACACAACGTGAAAAACTGAATCAATACTCTCCACATATGTAATTCCATTTATCCAGGTAAAAGGTTTACACGATGAAACTACATCAACGGAATGTCTTGTAATACAACTGTCTCTGGACATAATCCATTCTGATTGTTTGTTTTCGGGAGGATCTGTTATTACAGGCGGAAAATTGTATTCGCTGAAAGCGGTTTGGATATTTAGTAGAAAGAAGACGAATAGAATTGACGAAGACTTAAACATAATTCAAAGTTGAGACAGAGTTAATTATGAAATTCTAAAATAATAATTTTTTTACACCAAAGCCCCCTCACTGCAATTCTTACAAATCTCAACCTCTGAACGAGATTTTATAAGAGCAGCCCGGAAGTTTTTGTAGGATGTAGAATTCCAGATTTCTCTGAAGGTGTTTTGCTGCAATGAACCCATGGGATGCTCTGAATCTTTATCAAAGCAGCAGGGCACCAGGGTGCCATCCCAGGTGATTACACAGCTGTGCCACATTTTCCAGCAGTGGTTCAGTAATTTGTTTTTGATGGTGTATGTTCCATCTGCCTGAGCCCGGTATCTGGAGTATTTGTCAATGGTCGGAATTAATTCATTTCCGTTTTCATACTCGTAAATCTGAGCTGTTTTTAGCTTTACCTCGTCTACTCCAAGCTCAGAGGCAAGTTTGAATACATCCTTAATTTGATGTTCATTGGGTCTGACTACCAGAAATTGGAATACAACGTGGGGAGTTTTGGATTTCAGTGTCCTTTTGGCTTCGATCAGATTGCGGGTGCCTTCCAGAACTTTCTCAATTTTACCGCCAATACGATACTGCTGATACGTTTCCTGGGTAGTTCCATCCAGAGAGATGATGATTTTGTCGAGGCCGCTTGTTACAGTTTTTTCGGCCATCTCCGGTGTTAGGTAATGAGCATTGGTACTGGTAGCTGTGTAAATATTGCGTTTGGCAGCGTAGGTGACCATCTCCAGGAAACGGGGGTGAAGATAGGGTTCGCCCTGAAAGTAAAAGGTAAGGTACAAAAGAGTATCACTAAGCTGGTCAATGGTTCTCTCATAAAGGCTTTGCTCCAGCATTCCGGTGGGTCGGGTAAACGATCTCAAGCCACTGGGGCACTCGGGACACCGTAAGTTACAGCTGGTAGTAGGTTCAAAACCGATAGCCATGGGCAGACCTGCAATAACCGCGTTTCCCGTTATTTTAGAGAGCCCGTAAGAGCCCAGCACCTTCAGGCTGTTCGCAATCCGCCCGATGGTGAGTTTTCCGGCAAAATTTATGCGATCATTCAAACTCATTCGCTCAATGGAATTTGCTCATACAGAGCTTTTAAACGTTCGTCTTTTTCACGGTCTATAATTTGTTTCAGGGCCTGATTGGCCGTGGGTAGTTCCATTAGCAAAGCTAGCGTTTGAGTAGCCGCGTAACGGGCCACCCATACTGATTCCTTCATTGCCAGATTCTGAAGAAATGGTATGCTTTTCTTCTGTGTTTCGGTGTCAACGCTTACCAGATAGCTTCCAAAAATTCCCAAAACCTGATACAGATCCATTCCTGATAAACGCGAAATACGGCGTATAAACCAATCGTAGTCCTTGGAATCTGCCTTTGCCGCCTTGTAATTGGCAATGGAAGCAAAAATGTTTACATCTGGAAGATTCTGCATCTCTGCAACCAGACTGTCGGCATCTGGTGGATTATTGATAAGAATCGCCTCCAAAGCGGCTGCCCGAACCAACCAGGAACTGTCTGCCAACGATTTTCTGAAGAGAAGGTCATTCTGGGCATTCAGGAAATTTTTCATAGCCAGAATAGCCGAACTGCGAACCTGCGATTTCGCGTCAGTTCGTATGAGCGACTGAAGCGAACGTTCCACGGTTAGAAAGTCATCCCCGTCGTAATCAAAAAATTTCTGAACCGCCATATCACGAATTCTCCAGTAAGAATCACCTATTGCTTTCAAAGCCAGATTTCTTTTTTCCGGCTCAAACATGGGATTGAGGCTGAAATCACCTTCTACTCCCGGGCTGCGGGTCAATGCTTCAAAGGCTTTTATTCGGGCGATCATGGCCGGCGACTTTTCAAACTGTTTTCTCAGCTCCTCGTCGGTTTGCTCCTGGTCAAGAACAGCCAGCAGATAACCGTTAGGGTCAAGTTTCACATAAAGCGGAGCTTCATCCAGCTCAATCTGAAATTGCTGAATTTCTTTTGTAAGTCTGATTTCCTTTCTGACAATTCCGCTTGCAGTGCCAACTTCCACCTCCATAGGCAAAGTATAAATCTGACTATTTATTGAGTCGATTTGCTGATTTAAGGTCAGAGTTAGTTTGTTTTCGGCAAAGGAGTGAGCAGCATGGATACGTGGATGACCCGGAGTCAAAAACCATTGATCAAAGAACCAGTTCATATCTTTTCCTGTCACCTCTTCAAAAGCAGTTCTCAGATTACTCAGTTCGGCATTTTGTAACCTGTTTTTCTGCAGATACAAATTCAGGGCTGCAAAAAAAGCCTCGTCGCCTACCTCCTGTCTCAGCATATGAAGAATACGGCCTCCTTTGGCATAGGAGTGGCTGTCAAACATATCTTCCTTATCTGAATAGTAGTATCTGATCACCGGAACCTGTTTGAGATCGGCTTCATTCAGATATTGGTTCAAGGCAATAAAATTTACCCAATCGCCTTCATCTTTGCCGTATTTATGAGTGGCCCAGAGGTATTCTGAGTAGTCTGCAAAGGCCTCATTGAGTGGTAGATTGGCCCATGATTCTGCCGTTACCAGGTCTCCGAACCAATGATGAAAGAGCTCATGAGCAATTACACCATCGTCATTCTCATCAATTAACTGGTTGGGAAATTTCTGAATGCTGCTTCCATGTACAGTAGCCGTAGTATTTTCCATGGCACCGCTTACATAATCTCG
Source organism: uncultured Cytophagaceae bacterium (assembly GCA_966250325.1). Classification (GTDB taxonomy): domain Bacteria; phylum Bacteroidota; class Bacteroidia; order Cytophagales; family Spirosomataceae; genus Jiulongibacter. The sequence continues at coordinate 57,269 of CBINGY010000025.1, forward strand.
TACTGCAATCTGTGCGTATTTGTTCCATGGATATTTGACATTTAGCAAATCTTCAAAATACCGGATCATCTCCGGTGTACGTCCGAAAATGTACGTGGCACTGGATTCGTACTCGGGCTCTACATAATAGCTTACTTCAAAATCCTTAAATCGGGTGTCAGTCACCTTACGGAAAGGCCCTGCGGCGATCATAGTGAGATAAACCGAATGCGGTATTTTTTGAATCCAGGTGTCTGTTCGGGTTCCGTCTTTGTTTTCTTTAGAAGAAGTAAGCTCTCCATTGGAAAGTGTTAGGTATTCCTTTGGCACAGTAAGACGCACCTCCTGTGTATGTTTTTGATTGGGCGAATCTAACGTTGGAAACCAGCAGCTATTGTATTCGGTTTCTCCCTCAGTCCAGATTTGCCCGGGCTTGAAATCGGTTTTATTAATAAAGTACAGTCCTTTGAATTCGCTGGTGGCAAGTTCGGGGATATCTTTGAGCTTATCTGGTTTGGCTACATAATCTACTCCCACATGCAGCGTATCATTCCGGGTGTATTCTCTGTCAAAGTGAACCTTCAGTTTTAGTTTGTCATACTCAAACCGGGCCGTTTTTCCGTTAAGAGTAACCTGCTTGATGTCAAAACCTTTGGCATCCAGAATTAAAACAGACTGAGGATAGAACCATGGCTTCAGATCCAGTTCTGCATGGCCCGTCAATTCATTTACCGACCAGTCTGGCCGTACATCGAGTTTTGTATGTATAAGGTCAAAATATTTCTCCTGCGATCCGTGATATTCCTGTGCTTTCAATAAAAGAGGAGCAAACAGGATCAGGAAATAAATCAGTCTGTTTATCATTTGCGTTTTCTAAGGTCATTAAAAAAGTATTCTTTTTCGGGCGTAAGCCTGTAACCATACTCCTTTTCGCTGTCAAGCAGGCTTACTTTGTAGGCTCTTTTGAAAACGAAGTCGTCAATACTTGCATACCCTCCTTTGATCTGAAGCGTAAGAATCATGCTGGCCGGATCATATTGCCACCTGCTTTCATCCAGATCCATATCCAGAAAATCTACACCGGCACAGGCAAAAACATCTTCGCTGCTTTGGTAGTCATATTCAAGAAGTCCGTTGGGTAGAAACTTCCAGATCATGGTGTTAAGTTCCACCTTTTCTTTGCCATAATTCACAAACACGATGTCACCTTTCAGGATTTTGGGAGTGTCCAGAATCCAGTTTTGGCCAGGATCCAGTAGTTGCAGGAATTTCTGCTGAGCGTTTGCCAATGAAATGGAAAAGGAGACGATTAACGTGGTCAATAAGATTTTCATTGTGTCATATATTTTACGGCCTTTCGGGCAGGGAAAATGGAAGCACTAAACGCAATAAGAATGATTCCGGCCAAAGATACTACCACATCGGAAGCCTTGAGCAAAACGGGATAAGCGTCTACAATGGCATATTGCATCCCCATAGTAAGCCATCCGTATTGCATCTGACTCCAGCACACACCTACTCCAATTAATAAACCCAATATAGCTCCGCTGAATGAAATAATCGCCCCTTCTGACAGGAAAATACGGAGCACGAGAGACTCAGGAGCTCCTAAGGCTGCCAGGGTCTTAATGTCTTCTTTTTTGTCGAGCACAAGCATACTTAAGGCAAAGAAGATATTGAAACTGGCAATTCCGATAATAAATAGTAGAGCCAGAAAAATAAACAACTTCTCAATCTTAATGGCTCTGAAAAGTGCTGCATTCTGTTCGTCGCGATCCTTTACTTCAAACTCATCTCCCAGTATCTCTTTAAGCGTGTTTTTTACCCCACCCAGATTTGCCTGATCAGAAAGGCGAATCTCCAGACTGGTACGACGGTCATATAGTTCGGTGAGTGATTCCATCCGGGCAATAGGTATGTAAACCAGGTTGTCGTATTGTTGCTCCAGTACAAAAGCACCCGAAACCGGCAAGGTGAGTCTGTTGATGTTGCTTTCGGGATTTAAAGCATTTATTTTCTGATTTCTGGGATACCACAGTTGAAGAGGCCTGAGGAAGTTGAAACTCTGTAAGCTTAGAACCGAGTACACCCCACCACCTACAAAGGCGAAATCTGTGCTATCCTGATGAATGAGGAACTCACCTTCAAACAGAGCGTTTTTCAGCGGGTTGTTAATTTGAAAGGTGCTATCCACACCTTTGACTCGCACAATAATCTGCTCCTCCTCACGCATGGCCAATGCATTGTCCTCGATAACTTCGGTTATAGATTCAACACCCTCTGTTTGTTTCAGAACCTCCAGTGGAACGGCAGCCCGTTCGAATGTTTTTCCCTTAACAGCACTTACGCGTATATCGGCATCACTGCTTTTGAAAATCATGCGGTTGAGATCTTCAAGCCCGTTAAAAACAGACAGGACAATGATGAGGGCAGCCGTACCCACACAAATTCCCAGCATGGAGATAATGCTGATAAAATGAATAAAACTCCGCTTTTTACGGGAAAAGAAGTACTTTTTCGCAATATGAAGCGGCAGATTCATGCAATGGGATTATCGGGTGTAAATAGACTCATCCAGATCTGAGTCGTCTGCCGGAGGAATATCCAGTTTGGAAAAAAGCTCATTCATTTTCTGAGCATATTCTGCCGTATCGTCAATGTAAAACTGAAAATCCGGTACAATGCGAAGTTGGTTTTTCGCTTTATTTCCAAACAATCCCCTTACTTTTTTGGTGTTTTCTTTCCCACCCTCCGCTTCCCCATACCCAAGGTGGAAAAGTTTCCGGCACTGTTTGTTCTCGAGAGCTGGTGATTGTGATCCAAGGCGAGTCGCTTGCAATCAGCCGCTTCGGTATAGAGCTGGGCTTGCTTGAGCGTACGCCAACCGAAGATCGCCATCAGCGCGTGAGTGGATGCACCTCTCTCAGCTAAGTACGTCGCCGCGGCTTTGAGCGAGCCATGTGCGGAGCGGTCGACCAGCCCT
>CBINGY010000026.1:0-57516 GCA_966250325.1 uncultured Cytophagaceae bacterium
TTGAAGGCATCAAAATATTGGTAAGCTACATTCTGATAATTGTCGAAATTCTTAATGTCAAAAGACCACATCTGGTTTAACTTATTTTTTGACATCTTCAGATATACCAGTAAATCAGGTCTGAAATAATCTTTCTGACGGGCAGACAGAGGTGAGTTATAATCATAGACCGTAGTGAACATATTTTGAGATGCCGCTGCGTCAATAGAATATTGCCTGAACCCTCCCAAATAAACTACACGCGTATTCACACCCAGCACCCGACTTTTTGAAACTGACCATTCCTTACCCAAAGTCACATTAAAAATGTAATCTCCGCTATATCTCGAATCATAGTATTGCCCGTCAAGAGCCAGATATTGCGACTTATAAATTGTTCCATTTACCAGTGCAAAAAATCCGTGATCTAAATATCTGTTATAGTTTAATTCCAGACCATAGGTACGCCCTTTACCGTCATTTGTCAGCAGTGTGGGATCCACGAAATCGTTCAGATTCATACCGGATAAATGAACAAAATCACCGGAAGATAAATCATTATGAATACCTTGATAAAAGACCTCTGCACCAAAACTGGAGACCTCACCGGGGTTCGTATCAAAAGATAACACGAAATGATCGGATTGTGTTGGCTTTAATTTATCATTACCTGCGTAAAGCCAGCTATCTAATACCTGAGAATGACGACCATAGGCCAGAGACACACGATTTCCTTTGCCCAATCTCAAATTTAAAGAAGCACGCGGCTCAAGAGTGGACGTATTCGTCAGAAAGTAATTTAACTGATGAACTCCCAGGTCTACACTCATTCTGGCCGAAGGATTGGTAGAATACTGCACAAAAGGCTGAATCAACCAGCTATCATACAAGCCTACAACTGACCGGTTGTAAAAAGAAAGTGAATCAGTGGTTTGAGTGACATAGGCCCCCGCCTTTATACTTGCTCCTCCCTGCAAACGCCTTGTAATAATCGAACTTAAGGATAATTTTGAAGTCTCTGAAATATCCTCTCTTTCCCGGGTGGTAATGGCCAGTACTGCATCTCCTTGTTGGTTACGCTCCGTTCTGAGTCCTGAAAAGATCAGACTATTTTTCCAAAGAGTAGCCTGATTAAATACTTTCGTGTGGGTAAGGCCGGCAGCAGCCATTTTACCGTAGTAGTTTATCGTATAAAGGTCTTTCTCAAATGCAGGTCCTGTTCCCTCTTCATCATCGAAAGCAAATTCATTGGAATTTTTACCACCCATACCGAAAACCGTAAAGTCACCCAGTTTTTTGTTTGGGAAGCTGAAGTTTACCGCCAGATCCTGAAAACGGATATCCTCTCCGCCGAAAGTCATTCCCATCATCCCAAGCAAGCCTGTGAAGGAATACCTGTAGTTAATGAGGTAACTGCTTCCTTTTGATTTATTTATGGGCCCTTCAGATGCCAGATCCACACCAATGAGGCCAACCTGTGCCGTATGCTCGTATTCCTGATTGTTCCCTTTCCGCAGACGCATATCCATAACTCCGCTCAATGCATTCCCATACTCTGCAGGAAATGCACCCGTCAGAAAGTTCATGTTACCAAGCATTTGAGCCGATAGCATATTGGTACCTCCTGCGTTTACAGTCGCCTGATCTGAAAATGTGCCGGCATTCGAAAGGTGATTGGGGTTCACGATTTCCATTCCTTCCAACCTCCATTGCAAACCTCTCGGATTATTCCCTCTGATACTCATTCCATTGGCCTGATCATTGGTATTAGCCACACCGGGAAAAGAAAAGGCCAATCGGGCAGGATCAAAAAAAGTAGCAGGAAAACGCATAACCTGCTCCACAGTGATGGCGTGCATGCTGGTTTTGGCACCAGATAAATTAGGGCTGGCCGCAGTTATCTTAACCTCAGCAAGATCTGTTACGGACTGGGTAAGAAAGACATCCACCACCAATTCTTTGTTTGAAGAAAGCAGAAGCTCTTTCACTACCTGAGAAGCAAATGAAACAGCGGAAACGTTTAGTTCAACTCTGCCAACAGGCACATTCTCAATGGTATAATTCCCGTTGGAATCAGATTGTACTACAAAATCTGTATCAGCCACCCGAACTGTAGCATTTTCAACGGGCGATTGAGTGAGTTCATCTCTGACTGTACCGCGAAGTATTCCTTTCTGCTGTGCAACACTCTCAAAACATGCCAGATAAATGAGCAAGACGATAATTCCTGAACGCAACATATTTCCTTTGATTTGCCGGTCCAAAACTACTTCTTTCGCCTCAATTTTTGTTCACAGAAATGCCATAAATGCAATTTTTTAAAGAAATTGCCGAGAATGTCTGAGTTCAAAATATATAGCTCTTCGGCGGGTTCTGGAAAAACCTACACGCTCACTCTTAGCTATCTGAAACTGTTGCTTCAGAGTGATGATCCTTTTTATTACCGGCACATACTGGCAGTTACCTTTACCAATGATGCAGCCGCGGAAATGAAACACCGGATTCTTAATGCTCTAAAAAATCTTGGTAAAGAAACAAATTCACCCGGCGTGACGGGCATTAAGGAATCTTTGCTGGCAAGTATTCCCGATCTGAATGAAAAAACATTGAGAGAACGTGCCCGAAAATGCTTTGCTAATCTCCTGGAAGACTACGGAAATTTTCATATCAAAACGATAGACAGCTTTGTTAATCAGCTGGTTAGTACATTTTCAAGAGACCTTAATCTTCCCTATAATTACGAGATCATTCTTGATAAAGCTCCCGTTTTGCTTCAGGCGGTTGACCGGGTATTTGACCGCGTAGGAAGACCTCAGGAAGAATATCTGACGAATCTCCTGATTGATTTTGCCAGCGAATATGCCGAGGAAGGGAAAAATTGGAAGAATATCCGACAGAATCTGGCCGAATTTGCAGGAAACCTTTTCAACGATCAGTATTATCACCTCATCCGTAAAACCGAGGAACTCGATTTTGGCGACTATCGCCAGATAAAAAAACAAATTGATCAGCGAATCGCCGTTGTAAAAAATCTGTATTTGGAAACAGGAAAAAAGGGGCAGCAAATTTTGACTGATTACTCACTTTCGGTTGAGGAGTTCAGTTTTGGAAAAGGCGGATTTGCCGGTTTATTTATCAAGACCCTTGATCCTGAAAATGAATTACTCAGCAAAGACTGGTCGCCGGGAGTCCGGATAGAAAACGCTATTGAAAGTGGAATTTTTTATTCAAAATCGGCACCTGAATTTACCAAAAATAAACTGGACGCGGCATCTGAAAGGCTCATAGAATGGTACCATGAGCTAAAGAATTTTCTTACGTGGCATAAACCGCCATTTGTTCTCATGCTGGCGGTCAGAAAAAACCTGGATAATCTTTCTTTACTTCAGGAAGTAAACAGAGAATTTCAGAAAATACTCGCTGAGAATAATCAGGCCTATATCACCGATTTCAACCGAAGAATAAATGCTCTGATTGCCGCTGAGCCGGTTCCGTATGTGTATGAAAGAATGGGTGAAAAATTTCATCACATTCTCATCGATGAATTTCAGGACACCTCTGATATCCAGTTTTATAACCTGCTACCTCTAATCGAAAACAGTTTGGCGGGGAATCATTTCAATATGCTGGTAGGTGATCCTAAACAATCTATTTACCGCTGGCGTGGAGGGAAAGTTGACCTCATGCTTCAATTAATGAATCAGAATGAACCTGCTCTTCATGACAATACTTTACTGACTGATTTTCAGAGAGAAAGCGTAAGCAATACACTCAAAAATATTACCGTTTCAAGTTTGCAGAGCAACTACAGGAGCTCCTCTCAAATTATTGCCTTCAACAATTCTCTTTTCAGCATGCTTCTGGAAGACACCAAAGAACCAAAACTACAGCAGGCTCTGCAGGATGTGCTCCAATTGAAACATGCAGGTACCCTTGAAGGAGGACATGCAGATCTTCGGTTCTATGACAAAGCTGCCGACCAGGATGAAGAAACCTGGATGCTGAATGAAATTGAATTAAGAATCCGTGAGGCTATTCAGGCAGGATTTTCAATGGGGGATATTGCCATTCTGTGCCGCAAAAAGAAACAAGCTGCCCGTGTGGCCCGAAACCTCTCTTCAGCCGGATTTGAAATCAGCTCGGCAGATTCGCTGCTGATTCGGAATAACGATGTGGTCAGATTTGTCATCAGCCTTTTTGAGGCCTACTCCGATCCCTCCTTTTCATCCCTCGCCGTACTGAATTTTTACAAAATACAAGGGAATACTTTCCCTTCAGAACTCGATTACCGGAAAATAGACATCTGGGAGCATCTGAGATCCAAGGGTTTTTCAATTGATCCCGATAAAATCAGGACCTTCGGTTTATATCAAATGACCGAATCCCTTATCCAAACGCTGGGACTTTTTGATCCCGGGCCACATTTACCTTATCTTTTTGCCTTCCTGGATCTCATTCAGGATTTTGCCAAAAATAAAGGGAATGATCTCAGAGGTTTTCTCAAACATTGGCCAAACATCAAGGAAAATGCCTCTGTGGATATCAAAAACCCGAATGCCATTATTGTATCCACCATACATAAATCAAAAGGACTGGAATATCCGGTGGTCATTCTGCCGTTTGCTAACTGGAGCTTTAAACCAAAAAATAATAGCCTTGGCTGGTTTGATCTGGAACATTGTGATCTCCCGGAATTTCGCTCTGCCAGTAAAAGATTACTTGCCGCTCCTTTTAACCTTACTTCCAAAAGTCTCGACCTGACCCTGCTGAGATCACAGCGGGCAAAGGAATTAGAGCTTCAAAAACTGGAAGAAATCAACAGCTTGTACGTAGCCCTTACACGGCCCGTAGAGCGGCTCCATTTACTATCCGCTTCACCTCATCAGCAGGCAGAAGATTCGGTTTACGGCATCTTGCAAAAATTTGCGTACGGATTTATGACTGAGCGAGATTCCAATTATTTCATATTGTCTGAAGAAAAAAGGAAACTCAAAAAGTCAAAGGTCGAAGATAAAGAGACAGAACTTATTCTTGAAAAGCTCACAAGTAAGGAAAACCTGGGTAACCTGAGGATTCAGTCTAATCTGGATGTCCTTTTTAATCAAAATAATCAACGGGACCGGGGAATTCTTATTCATACCCTGTTTTCAGAAATACGGGTTGCTACTGATTTAAAAAGAGCATTAAATAAGCTCAGAACAGAAGGCCTTATCATGGAATCTGAAAAGGCAGACCTGGAAAAAGAAGCCCTAGAAATTCTCAAAACTCCGGGGCTTCAACATTTATTTGAAGGAGAAATACAAGTTGAAAACGAGAGGGATATTCTTCAAAAAAATCAAACAGCCAGCAGGCCAGATCGGGTAGTACACCACAATGGCCAGGTCACTATCATTGATTATAAGACAGGTATAGCCCTTGAATCTCATGCCAGACAATTAAAACATTACGGTTTGCTGTACCGGGAAATGGGCTACCCGCAGGTAAATCTGTTGCTGATTTATTTTAACCCTACCCGGCTGGTGCCGGTTAATTTCTGAAATTCCCGATATTTGCGGGTTCAAAACCACCTTAGAATTGAATTTCAGTCAGCATCTCCATCAATTCCCCATATTCAAAGTCCTCTCAGAAGCTGCAGATAGCCTGAGACTTGAAGCTTATGTGGTTGGAGGTTATACCCGCGATTTGATTTTAAACAGACCTAATAAAGACATCGATGTGGTATGCGTGGGAAGTGGCATTGCCCTCGCAGAAGAGGTGGCACGAAGATTAGGAAATGGCGTTCATGTGAATGTGTTTAAAAATTTCGGAACGGCTCAGATTCCGCATGAAGCGTTTGATCTGGAGTTTGTGGGTGCCCGTAAAGAATCATACGACCGCAATTCGAGAAAACCTTTTGTGGAAAACGGAACACTTTCAGATGATCAGAACCGAAGAGATTTTACGATAAATGCCATGGGAATCGGGCTGAATGCGAGCTCGTTTGGGCATTTAATCGATCCGTTTAACGGACAGGCTGATCTTAAGAAAAAACTCATTAAAACACCTCTGGAGCCCGGTATTACTTTTTCAGATGATCCGCTCAGAATGATGAGGGCTGTACGCTTTGCATCGCAACTAGGCTTTGACATTGATGCAGAAACCTTTCAGGGAATCCGCTCCATGAAAGATCGAATTTCCATCATTTCTCAGGAACGAATCACCGATGAGCTGAACAAAATCATCTTATCTGAAACCCCTTCTTATGGTTTTAAATTGCTGGACCAAACAGGTATTCTTCCCCTGATTTTTCCCGAACTGGTAGAGCTGAAAGGGGTAGAGTATATCGAAGGCAAGGGTCACAAAGACAATTTTTACCATACACTCCAGGTACTTGATAATATCTGCGAAACCACAGACGATCTTTGGGTGCGATGGGCAGCTATTCTTCACGATATCGCCAAACCAGCCACCAAACGCTTTCATAAAAAACAGGGATGGACTTTCCATGGACATGAAGAGCTCGGCAGCCGTTGGGTAAAAAGTATTTTCAGGAGAATGAAACTACCATTGGATCACAAAATGAGATCTGTAAGTAACCTGGTGAGGCTACATCTGCGGCCTATCGCTCTGGCAAAAGAGGGAGTTACAGACTCAGCTCTTAGACGTGTTCTGGTGGAAGCAGGAGATGACATTGAAAATCTCATGAAACTCTGTCGGGCAGATATCACCAGCAAAGATCCAAACCGGGTGAAACGATATCTCCAGAATTTTGATCGGGTAGAAGAACTGCTCATTGAACTGGAAGCGAAAGACAAGCTTAGAAATTTTCAGCCGGTGATTACCGGAGAAATCATTATGGCGATGTTTGATTTACCCCCGTCCAGGGAGGTAGGTCTCATCAAATCGGCCATACGCGAGGCCGTGATAGATGGAGAAGTACCCAACGATCTGGAGGCGGGCTATCATTTTGTGGAAAACGAAGGTAAAAAGCTGGGTTTTGTACCTACCAAAAGCCTGCAGGAAATCGAAGGAATGTTTAGCCAAGAATAGCCACTCCAATCCCGCAGGAAGTACACCTTTTTTGTTTACAAAATTCGTTGAATAGTTCTATGCTCCCCTGGCTATCTGCCATGGTTTTCAATGGCAAACCCATTCCGCTCCAGCTTTCCGTGATTCGGTTCTTCTCTGCTCCGATGCCCTCCAGTAATCCTACCGCCTTTTCCAGATAGCTCTCATCATCCATGTATTTGGAGTAAGCCACCATCAGCGGAACCGCCGTATTGACTACCAGATTTGAAGCCGATGAGACTCCGAGACCCCTTAATCGCTTACTGCTTTGTTTTCCACAGGAATAATGGGTCTGCCAGTAATCTGAAACGGGTCTTTGGAATAGCTTCCTCAGCTCTCCTGCTTCTTCACTTTCTATGAGTTTAGCAAATAGATTTTCGGTGCCAGAAAGTATAGAAGCTAGCTCAGCCAGCCTCACCGTTGGGAAATTGGAGGGACGGGTTCGCATAAACTTCCATTCCGATTTATGCATACGGTTTTCAGCAAGGCTGTGCTTGGCCGATAAAAAAGAAAACTCGCGACAGAGCAATGTCGTGTAATCATCGGTTTCTTCAAGTAGCCCGGCCATGCCAAAAAGTAGTGCCTCCAGTGCAATTGGTTTCTGAGCATACTTTTTCAGAAGTTTAAATGGAAGTCTTCCGGAAAGTTTCAGCAGTGACTCATTGTTAAGCTTAAACCCGAGATTACGCATTAAGAGCTGAAATGCAGTTTCTTCCCAATCGCCGGTGTTCCGTTCAAGAAGTGTGAGTACTTCCTTGCTTTTTCGCTCAAGCCGCTGCATGAGAGCTCTCTCCAGCATGAGTACCTTCCTGATTTCACTTACGTTTGAAAAATGCCCGGAGCATGGAATTTCGTTTTTACTGTCGATTAGAGATTTGTAATGTTTCCTTAAAACCGAGGGTGTTAAGTTTTGGAGCTCGAGCGTTGGAATTGGCTTTCCGGCCTTATCAAAAACCTCTTTGTCATGTTCCCAAACCACATGAAGTACCACATTGTCAAATGCCGCGTCGTGCTGATGATTGTGCCGGTACCAGTCTGATGATTTGACATGAATCTCAATATTTCCGGCCCATTCCATCTTACCAATTCGCAACCGGCCCTCCAGAAAGTCGGGTCCCGAGTCTGTGTTATAATATCCAGGTTTGTGAATAACAAGCAGGTTATTATCCGTTGTTTTCAGATTGGATTTATCAAATTTCTGATAGTGCCACAGATAGTGCAGAAAGTCTTCGTTCATAGGTGTTGATCCAGCAGGTGAGCCATTGCAATTTGCAATTTTTGGGCTTCTTTTCCTGCAACCACCTGAAAATCTTTCGATTGAGAAGCATAAATTATTCCTCGGGAGCTATTCACCAAGAGCCCGCAGTGTTTATTCATTCCGTACCTGGCCACATCTTCCAGGCTACCTCCCTGAGCACCCACCCCGGGCACAAGCATAAAATGATCTGGAATAAGCTTTCTTATCTCAGCCATAGCTTCAGCTTTGGTAGCTCCCACTACATACATCATATTTTCTGCAGTGCCCCACCGCCCCGATGTAAGCAATACCTCCTCGAAAAGCTTTCTCTCTCCCAGGTCTTTCTGCTGAAAATCTGCCGATCCCGGGTTTGAGGTCAGAGCCAGAAGGATAACCCATTTATTTTCAAACTCCAGAAACGGTTTTACCGAATCCTCACCCATATAAGGAGCCACCGTGATCGAATCGAACGACATTCCTGAGGATTGCGGATCAAAAAAAGCTCTGGCATATAGACCTGAGGTATTCCCGATATCGCCTCTTTTTGCATCAGCAATCGTGAAGCATTCCCTGGGAATAACTTCAAGCGTTTTCTGAAGACTTTCCCAGCCACGGGGGCCCATGGCCTCATAAAAAGCAATATTTGGTTTGTAAGCTACAGCGTACCTGGCAGTAGATTCGATAATCTGTCTGTTAAACTCAAATACTGGATCTTTCTCCTTCAGAAGATGAGACGGAATCTTGCGTAAATCTGTATCCAACCCCACACAAAGGAAAGATTCTTTCCGCTTTATTTGATCAAAAAGTTCTTGACGAGTCATTGCCACTGTGAAATTTGGGGCAAGTTACACATCTAAACGAAATTGGCATTTTTCAATTCAAGGAAGTCCTTATTTTTGTGCATCCCAAATCAAAAACAAACCCCTGAATGGAATTCCGTAAAAGTGCTATTGACGGCCCGGTCGAGATCATACCACGCATATTTAAAGACTCCCGAGGCTACTTCTTTGAGTCCTATCAATATGAGCTTTTTAAACAAAACGGAATCCCGGAAATTTTTGTACAGGATAACCAGTCCTTTTCAACCAAAGGGGTATTAAGAGGACTGCATTTACAGAGAGAACCTTTTGGACAAGGGAAACTGGTTCGTGTGATCTCGGGCAAAGTATGGGATCTTGCGGTAGATCTAAGACCGGGCAGCCCTACGTTTGGTCAATACGAAAAAGTTCTTCTGGATGCAGATCGGAACAACATGTTCTATATACCACCTGGTTTTGGTCATGGTTTTGCGGCGTTAGAAGACACCATATTTGCCTACAAATGCACCAATTACTACCACAAGGAAAGTGAAGTAGGTATCCGCTGGGATGATCCACAACTAAATATCGACTGGGGCATAGAGAATCCATTGGTTTCTGAGAAGGATCAGGTATTGCCTTTTTTGAGAGAAATTGAGTTGTAATAGAAGGATTCCGGGAAAAACTTTTCATAGGCCTACAGCGTTTCAGAATTCTTTTATTTTTGTAGAGCTCCGTCGTTTTAGTTCATCTGCCAGTCAGCATATGGCGATTCGTTCTGAGTAGTCATGCCTTACATTTATCAATCTTATCCTATGAAACGTATCTTTCTTCCTGCCGTGGCCAGCATTCTTTTATTGGTTTCTTGCAAAGAAAATGAATCAACGACTACCTCAAAACCGGTAGTAATTGCTACCTGGGATAGCGGTAAACCCGTTGTGGATTCTGCCTGGACTGTTCTGAGTTTAGAGAATGGACTGGCCTTGGATGCGGTTGAAAAAGGGGCCAATTCCATTGAAAATACGATTAACTGCTGCGTGGGTTTAGGTGGCAATCCGGATCGCGATGGATTCGTTACCTTAGATGCCTGTATCATGGATCAGCATGCAAACTGTGGTTCTGTTGCCTTTCTCGAACGTGTAAGAAATCCTATTTCAGTGGCACGGGCCGTGATGGAAAAAACACCTCATGTGATGCTGGTGGGCGAGGGAGCACAAAAGTTTGCCGTTGAAAACGGATTCGCTCTGGAAGATGGGAAACTCAGCAGCGATGCTCAAAAAACCTACGAAGAATGGTTGAAAACTTCAGAGTACAAACCAAAAGTAAATATCGAACAAACCCAGGGGAAGGTCCCTCAAAAACTACCGGACGGCTCATTAAATCATGATACCATGGCTCTTCTGGCCCTGGACAATTCAGACAATTTATCAGGAGCTTGTACCACCAGCGGCATGGGCTTCAAAATGCGTGGACGTGTAGGTGACTCCCCCATTATCGGCTCGGGTTTATTCGTAGATAATGCCGTAGGAGCGGCCACGGCTACCGGTCAGGGTGAAGAAGTAATCAGAACTGCCGGATCACATACCGTGGTAGAACTGATGCGACAAGGAAAAAGCCCTATGGAAGCTTGCAAACTGGCCTGTCAGCGAATTGTGGACATTAATCCCGAGAAAGCAAAGAATTTTCAGGTAGCTTTTATTGCCCTCAATAAACGTGGAGAATACGGTGCCTACTCCATTCAGCCGGGTTTTAGTTACGCTGTAAAAACCGCAGACGGAGAAACTCAGGTAATTCCGTCAGAAAGTCTATTCAAATAATCTCTTAAATACCCATTTCTACCTGAAAGCGAGTGTACCAGCTTCTTTTCAGATCACCAGCATGTACATCGGAGAGTTGATACGTAAATTCACCTTGAAGTTTAAAGGCATGTTCCCTGAAATACTTGGTTACTCCAGCGGAATATTGCTGGGTATCAGGACTTAAACCCTTGAGTACCTTATCCATTTTCTGACTGGAATATCTTCCCAGAAATTCGACATCTTGTCGGTTTATATAACTCGTTTGAAAATCGTAGCCGTGACCAGCAAATACGAAGGTTTTATCAAGGTCATAGCTCAAAAGTGGGTTTTTCGTTTGCCGGCTCATATAGGTAGCCATCAGGGCAAATCCACTCTTCTTGAGCATGAAATCAGCAAGAACACTGTGTAAGTCTGCCTTTTGAGCCATAAGTTCGCCCAGTTCTCCCTGTGTCTTTTTTGCATCATCATTGAAATGATAAGATACAGACAACATCGTTTTAAGCTTCTTTTCCCGCATGAGATCACCTTCAAAATAATCTCCTCCTTTGGTAAAATATCCCCCGGGTAAGAGCTCAAGTTTTGCGGTATAAGCTAAGCCCAGATCATCGTTATCCGTAAAATTTCTTCCTTCTCCTGTAGAGATCGCAGTTTTGATGTTAAATGTAAACTCGTTAGAAGTAGGTCTCAGGTAATACACCTGCAGACCAAAGTCCCGGTCAATATTGAAACGGGCATTATTAATCGTTCTGTCTGTAAATTGCAAAGCTCCCGAGGAATTAACCCGCTGGCGGTTCCCCGGCAGCTTCGTCTGACCAAAACCAATCGTCCAGTTCTTGTTTGGATTGTAGAACACCACAGCATCCCTGATAATGTTCAGATTTGTACCCTCCTCGATTTCTCCGACATCACCTGGTGCAAATGAGAGCTGAATGGCGTAGGTAAACCTGGGATTACCAACGTACCCGTCAAACCGTAGTCTTAACCGCCGTATCTGACCGTCAATCGAATTGGAATTAGGCTCTTTGTGATTGAAACTCACTCTGTTCTGCATCCTGAACCGGATATTGAGCTGATAAAGGCTATCCGGGCTTGTAATTCCCACCCCTCTACCGAAATTATAATAAGGAAGCGATGCAATTTTGATATCCATATCTTTCTTTTCCTGGGCCAGCACCGATTTGGATATAACAAGAAAGCTAAAAATCAGCCGTAAGTAACGGTAATTCATCTGTATTTGATTCATAAATGGGCGGGCAAAGGTAAGAAATACCTTTTGTTTCGGCGGGTTTATCAAAGCTCAAAACCCACAATTAGCCCCTTTGCCTCACTACTTCATAAAGAATAACTCCGGCAGCCACGGAGACATTGAGTGAACCGATCTTCCCCAACATGGGGATCATGCCCAACAAATCGCATTTTCGTAAGAGCGAATCAGAGATACCGTCTTCCTCAGAACCCATTACCAGAGCCAGTGGACCACTGAGATCATGATTTGAGTAAATATCATCCGTTTTCTCTGTACATCCAACTACCTTAAAACCACTACTTTGGAGATAGTCTACGGTAAGTGTAAGATCGTTTTCACGACAAACAGAAAGGTAACTCAAAGCTCCCGAAGAGGTTTTCATGGCATCTGAATTAATCTGTGCGGCTCCTCTTTTAGGAATTACCACGGCATCTACACCGCATGCTTCAGCTGTGCGACATATAGCTCCAAAATTTCTAACGTCGGTAATCCTGTCAAGAATGAGCACAAGGGGCTCTTTGCCCTTTTCAAATGTTTCGGCTACTACATTAGAGAGATCGGCATAATTCACCGCAGAAATGAAAGCAATTACGCCCTGATGATTTTTCCCGGTAATACTGTTCAGTTTTTCAACAGGTACCGCCTGAACCACCGTACCTTTCTTTTTGGCCAGTACCTCTACCTCTTCATGAGCAAATCCTTTCTGAATCAGAACTTTCTCCACGTCCTTTTCAGAACGTAAAACCTCCATAACCGATTGAACTCCGAATACGAAATCTTCGGGATTCTGCCGTGGGGCGGGCTTATGAAATATTCTTTTCGTTGTATCTTTTTTTATTCCAAAACGCTTCCTGTTCTCCATGCTTCTACAAACGGATACCAATAAGCTCCGTATTCGGGATACCGAACCAGTTCGTAATGGTCTTCGCTAAATTGATGAGGTTTTCTGTAAAATGTAAATATGATTTCTGAGAAATTGGCACTTTGAGCATAGAGCCAAACTTCCCGGTTTCCGTTTTTTTGAATGCGTGACGGAGGGCCAAGAATAAGGTATATCATGCCTTTGTCTGTTTTCCATCCTTCCTTGTAGTTGGTAAAAAGCTTATTTGCTTTCTCAACTCTACGGTAATAGGATCTTATGATTGTCTTCGCGAGGGTTTGATTCCCTGATGTCATATTCAAAAAATACAAATCAAGGGCCTTCTTAAAGTCTTCTGTTTCTTTCAGAGAGGATATCTCTGTGTTGGTACTCATATAAACCAACGGCTCTTTCAGGTCGTCGGCCTGTGTGAACCTTGGGAAACGATCGTCCGTCACCAGGAATCCATAGCCATTACTCATTACAGAATCTTTCGAAAAAATGACATAGGTACCTTCCTTATTCAATTCAAGCGATTCTCCTGCAGAAATAGTAAATGATTCCTGCTCACTGTAGTAAGACAACTCATCTCTGCGTGATGAACTCATCGGAGAAAGAGCGGCAGGACTTTCCGATGAATATCTTTTCAGCATCAACCTGTGAGCCAGGCCATCTGCCGCCCGAAATGTTAGCTGTTGGCCTACTCTGAAATAACTGTCAAAAGACGGACTTTCAGAACCATTCACATATATTCCGAAGAGGTGATTAGGCCTTCTTGTATTGAAATCAACGTATAGATCATTGGTAAACTTCCTGGATGCCGCCATATCTATAAATTCCAGTGCAAGGGAAGCATCATTTCTATCTCTCAATCTGGGAATGACAAACCTGAAAAACAACGTATGAGCCTTAAGTGAAGCTGCTGAGGATCCTTCTGTGAGATCAATTTTTCCGGCATCTAATCTCTCCTTTATTCCTGTAGAAGGCTGGAGTGTCCAGTTCATTTTCAGCTTTTTGGAGACATCTTCTACTGCATTTATTCCATTCTGCTCCATATTTTCAACCTCGGCTTCCACAAAAACATCAATTTGTGTAGAATCTCTGATGATGTAATTGGTTTTAACGGCAGAGATAAATAAACTTTCATCCCTACGTTCCACTTTTTGTACAGGCACACTTTCATTACCTACCGCAGTTTTATTCTGCACTTTACATGCCGCGAATAAAATTGACAGCCCGAAAACGAATATTGGGTATTTTTGCCTCATATAATCCTTCAAATATAATTATAAACGAAAAATAGCAGCCAGAGGTGCACAGAAATTATGTCAGATATTCAAAGTAAGAAAGATGTTGAGTTATTAGTGGATACTTTTTACAGCTACGTGCACCAAGACCCGCTTATGGCTCCGGTGTTTCAAATGCCCGAAGAGCAATTCCAGAGGCATCTTCAAAGAACCTACAACTTCTGGGATAACTGGCTTTTTCAAACAGGTAGCTATCAGGGAGGACTCATGTGGGCACATATAGAAAAAAATATGACGTACCGCCTCACCACAGAAATGTTTGAACATTGGCTGGCTCATTGGTTCAGAGCTACTGATGAACTCTTTAAGGGAGAAAAGGCAGATTTTGTCAAAAGTAAAGCTCTGGAACTTGGTCAGATAATGAATGCAAAACTTAATCCTCAGAAAAACTGAAAAAAAGTTAAGTAGTTTCTCCAACTATTATTTCAGGTAATTTGATTTTTTAAGAGGTGATGCACGAATCTTTTCATGCAAGCCACTTCCTTATAACACGGGTCATTTCTTCAAATTCGATGAGAAAGCCATCGTGTCCGTAATCTGAATCAATCTCCACAAAAACAGCTCCATCAATATGATCAGCTATAAATTTCTGCTCAGTTGGCGGAAAAAGCATATCTGAGGTAATACCAATGACCAGGGTTTTGGCTTTTACCCGACTCATAGCAGCCGAAAGCCCACCACGATCACGCCCCACATCATGAGAATCAAACATTTTACTCAAAACCCAGTAAGAAAAAGCATTGAATCTTCTGGTTATTTTTTCTCCCTGGTAGGTCTGATAGGTACTGGCTCTGAAAAAATCAATTTGCCCCTCGTCTCTTGACTGAGTACGATTATACGTCTGGTAATTTCTGTAAGATAATAGAGCGATTGACCGAGCTACCTTCATTCCGTCCATTCCGGCTTCAGGTTTGCTTTCCTTCCAGGTGGGATCTCCCATAATAGCCATCCTCTGACTTTCATTAAAGGCTATACCCCAGGCAGAGTGCACCGCGTTTGTAGAAAACAGTATTAATTTTGAAAACAGCTCAGGTGATTCAATGGCCCATTCCAATGCCTGCTGCCCTCCCAGAGACCCACCCAGAAGGGTATCAATTTTTTCTATGTGTAAGTGTTTCCGAATCAGATCCAGACAAAACACCACATCCCGTATGGTAAGCATGGGAAAAGTATGGAAGAACTCCTGACCCGTATCCGGGTTTTTACTTAAGGGATTGGTGCTCCCATAATGTGAACCAGGCACATTTACACAAACCACAAAATGATCTTTCGGATTGTAAAGCCGGTTTTCTCCAATAAGTCCGTTCCACCAATCAGAGGGGTTTGCATTACCCGTAAAGGCATGACAAACCCAAATTACATTAGATTGATCTTCGTTGAATTGACCGTATGTGGTATAAGCCAGCGTTACTTCGGGTAAAAACTCTCCGCTCTCCAGTTTAACCGGCTGTCTGTATGTAAAAGTATGATGCTGAAGCATAAGCGAAATAAAGGGTAGGCAAACCTGCCTACCCTTTAGGTAAAAAATTAATTTAAAGCTTGAGTAATATCTGCCTTGATATCTTCAATATGCTCAATTCCCAAAGAAATGCGTAACTGACCCGGCTCTACACCCGCAGAACACTGTTCCTGTTCGTTCAATTGAGAATGTGTAGTACTTGCAGGGTGAATGATCAGCGTTTTTGAATCACCTACATTCGCCAGATGAGAAATCAGCTTCAGCGAATTCACAAATTTTTCTGCCCGGCTTCGGTCACCTTTCAGATTAAAGGAAAGAACTCCGCCAAATCCTCTGGTAAGGTATTTCTTAGCCAGGGAATGCGTGGGATGAGAAGTCAATCCAGGATAGCTTACCGATTCCACCTCGGGATGTTGCTCAAGCCATTGTGCCAATGCCAGTGCATTTTCGCAGGTTCTTTCGGTTCTTAATGTAAGCGTTTCCAGCCCCTGTAGTAAAAGAAACGAGTTAAACGGTGACTGTGCCGGCCCCCAGTCACGCAGACCCTCTACTCTGCATCGGATAATGAACTGAATATTTCCAAACGGTCCAGTTTTGCCAAAGACATCATTAAGAACTAACCCATTATAACTTGGAGATGGCTCAGTAAACTGCGGATATTTTCCATTACCCCAGTCGAACGTACCACCATCAATGATTACTCCGCCCATGGAAGTACCGTGTCCGCCAATCCACTTGGTAGCAGATTCCACCACCACATGAGCTCCATGTTTAAGTGGCTGGCAAATCGCACCACCTGCTCCAAACGTATTATCTACAAAAAGAGGAAGATCATATTTCGCGGCCAAATCTGCAAACGCCTCAAAATCAGGCGTATTTAATCCCGGGTTTCCGATAGTTTCAACGTAAAGAAGCTTGGTTTTATCGTCAATAAGTGCTTCAAAGCTGGCCAGATCATTGCCATTTGCAAACCGGGCCTCTACACCGATATTCTTAAAGGAATTTTTGAACTGATTGTAAGAGCCACCGTATAAAAATGAGCTGCTTACAAAGTTATCTCCAACCGTGGTCACATTATTTATAGCCAGAAACTGTGCCGAGTGGCCGGAAGCCGTGGCCAGTGCTGCCACTCCCCCCTCAAGTGCCGCCATTCTTTTCTCGAACACGTCATTGGTAGGGTTCATAATTCGGGTATAGATATTCCCGAATTCTTTCAAAGCAAAGAGATTAGCTCCATGCTCAGAATTCTTAAACTGGTAAGCCGTTGTTTGATAAATAGGCACGGCTCGTGATTGGGTTACCGGGTCTATTTCCTGACCGGCGTGAAGTTGAAGAGTCTCAAATTGTAATTCAGACATAGTTTTGTTGTTTAAAATGGTCTAATCTCAAGACATAAGCCCAGGGTTCCGATTATCGGAAACAAAACCAAACACGTTAACAGGATAACATCGATTGGCTTATAAGTCCCAAAAGCCTTTTGCGGCATAGTGGGTAGGTATTGGCACCTTACTGAATGGTTCGGCAGGTTGCCCGAGCTTCAAAGAGCCTATTCTCTCCGCTCGTCTTTATAAATCAATCTAATGGAGGGAACCCTCCTCAGAATGATGGTACAAATATAGGAGTCCGTTTTGATACCCTGAAAACAAAAGGGAAATTTTTGGCAGAACTTATTACTGGGCCTTACTTACAAGAAGCATCTTTGATTGACCAGATAAACCGATTATCTCCAGGAAGTTCCAGTTTCGGTTTATGAGGTTATCAGGGTAAACATAAAATCGGGTAGCATTTGTTAGTGATCGTGTCATGTTTTCAAATTTACTGCCTTCTGGTGTTATATCCCGCTGAAGATAACCCAGCTCTACTGAATAATTGAAACCTTTTACAAAGCCCGCAGATTGGACTTTCAGATCAAAAACCCCTTGAAATGAATTTCCATCGATCTTACCCTTGATTATTCCTGATTCATAATCAACAAAAAGAAAATTAGTTGATTTAATCGCGTTTTGCCAGCTCGATTCAGATTGTTGATCTCCCTGAACAAAATAATACGTTTCCTGGGCGTATACATGACCCGTTAAAGAAGCCAGCACCAGAAGAAGAATCCATCTCATTCCAAAAGCGATAGAATTAAATAATTATCAGTAATCTCAAATGTATAAACCAACTCAAAATCCCTCATGGCATTGATAAAAGCTATTCGGGAATAATTACTCAAATCGCCGCGTTTAATTTTCCGGATCTTTAAATATCCCTGATCCACAAGGTAAGCCCTTTTCACGCCCGCCAGCAGGTGGGTCTCGGGGGTGACCCAGTTTGTACCGTCAAAAAGAGCTAGATTACTATAGGAAGCATCCGTAAGAAAACCATTTTTCAAAATAATTACATCATCTGCACTGCTTCCTTTCACGGCTTCAGTAAGTGATAACCTTTCCAGGTATTTGTACGAATAATCCATTCCCGGGTCTTCATGGAAACCAACTTTACGATGAATAGCCAGAGAATAGGATTCAAAACATACGGATTCTACCTGCTTGCCATATATGATTCTGCACCGAAACAATCCGTTTCCCTCCGGCGTGTCCTCCAGATAATTACTTATCCGCAAAGGCACTGTAGCGTTAAAGACCTCTCTTCGGGTACGGTTCAACCTTTCTTCGTGATAATCCAGCAAACTGAACTCACTGTCCTGAAATCGTATCGTCTCAAAGAATAGGGACATAAACTTTACTGATAAGTTCGTTATACTCACTTTGCCAGCTACTGCGTGAGGTTATTCCACCACCGCTCTTGAAAACAAGCCCTTCTGGTGTCTGTTCGATGAAGCGGATCATCACGGCCGAATCCAGTTTTCTGCCATCAAATATGCCGAAAATTCCTGTATAAAACCCTCTCTCAGAACCAGAATACGTCAATTGCTCCGCTTTCTTTATGATTTCAATTGTCTTTTCTTTCGGGGCTCCTGTAACTGAGCCAGCCGGTAGTAAAGGAACAAGTATGTCCCCAATATGCGATTGCCAGTTGTCTGGTACCAGCCCGCTAACCTCAGAGCTCACCTGCAGCAGCTCGCTCCCGTCATGTCTTTTAATGGTATCGAGATACCTGAACCGTTCTACCCATACTTTATCGCAAACTTTTGAGAGGTCATTCCTGATGAGATCTACGATTGTGGTGTGTTCATACTTTTCTTTCAAATCGTTCAGAATGGTATGTGCTGCATCTGGTTTAGAGGCCTCAATGGTTCCCTTCATCGGAAAAGATGAGACCCTGCCCTCTTCGGTGATCCTAACGAAAGATTCCGGCGAAAAGCACATGAACTTATTGGCTACAAACAGCTTATACCTCGCTCTGGAAAACTCAAAAATGGATCGGAAATCGAAATTACTCCGAATCCGGGTTGCTGCGGTCAGATTAACCAGAAAGCTGTTTCCGTAGGTCAACTGACCATACACCATATCAAAAGCTTTGCGGTAAACCTCTGTTTCTATCAGTTCTTTTTCAATAAGCAATGATTGCGGCATCCTTTCTGCCGACTGATAATTCCTGAAAGTCAGGAAGTCATCTTCCATGGAATAACTGATCTCAGAAGCATTGACCGCATGCAAAGGCTCGATGATAAATTCTGAACAATCAGCGTTTATCACAAACAGAAAAGGCTCCCGGTCTTTACCCAGAGCATTTAATCGGGATATGGCTTGTTCTTTCAGAACCAGTTTCAACTATTCAACTGTTTCAGCCTCCAGATATTCTGAGACCGGGACACAACTGCAAACCAGATTACGATCACCATACGCCGAATCAATTCTGCTTACCGAAGGCCAGAATTTGTTAAATCGTAAGCCCGGCAAAGGAAATGCCGCTTTTTCACGACTGTATGGTCTGTCCCATTGATCTGCTAAAACCACTCTGGAGGTATGCGGGGCATTCACTAAAACATTATTCTCCCGATCTGCCAAACCATCCTCTATCTCTGCTATTTCTCCTCTGATTGCAATCATCGCTTCACAGAAGCGATCAAGCTCTTCCCTAGACTCAGATTCTGTAGGCTCAATCATTAGAGTTCCGGCAACCGGGAATGAGACCGTAGGAGCATGAAAACCATAGTCCATCAGTCTTTTGGCAATATCTTCCACTTCCACACCTGCCGATTGTTTGAATAAACGGCAGTCCACAATCATTTCATGGGCACAGCGTCCGTTTTTACCTGAATAAAGTATCGGGAAATGATTTTCCAGACGGGCCTTGATATAGTTCGCGTTTAAGATAGCGTATTTTGTTGCTCTGGTTAAGCCTTCTCCACCCATCATAGCAATGTAAGCATACGAAATAGGCAGAATACTGGCAGAACCCCAGGGTGCTGCGGATACAGCATGAATGGAACCAAAAAAGTCGGTTCCTGCCTCTTCATCTTTGCCAATTCTTTCCTTCATACGCACATGACCCGGAAGAAAAGGCTCCAGATCTTTCACCACACCAATCGGACCCATTCCGGGGCCTCCACCTCCGTGAGGAATGCAAAATGTTTTATGTAGATTGAGATGACATACATCGGCTCCAATCCTGGCCGGAGAAGTAAGACCCACCTGAGCATTCATATTTGCCCCGTCCATATAAACCCTGCCGCCAAACTGATGAATAATTTCACAAATTTCACGGATACCCTCCTCGAATACACCGTGGGTAGATGGGTAAGTTACCATCAGACAAGACAATTCCGAGGCGTATTGCCGGGCTTTTGCTTTTAAATCAGCGAGGTCAATATTACCCTTTTCATCACACGACGTAACGACCACTTTCATTCCGGCCATAACCGCAGACGCAGGATTCGTGCCATGTGCCGAAGAAGGAATTAAGGCAACATTTCTGTGACTTTCTCCTCTGCTCTCATGATACGCTCTAATTACCATTAATCCGGCATATTCACCCTGAGCACCTGAGTTGGGCTGCAGGGATACCGCATCAAAACCGGTTATTTCGCATAACCATTGTTGAAGATTTCGGAAAATCTCACGATATCCTTCGGTTTGACTCGCCGGAGCAAAGGGATGCATATTTCCGATTTCGGGCCAGGTAACCGGAATCATCTCTGCAGTGGCATTAAGTTTCATGGTACAGCTCCCAAGAGAAATCATGGAATGCACCAGCGAAAGATCTTTATTTTCCAATGATTTCAGGTATCGCAGCATTTCGTGCTCTGTGTGATGCGTTCTGAAAACCGGATGCGTCAGAAAGCTGCTTTCCCGCTGCAGAGCTTCGGGCCACACAGCCTCAACTTCCGTTTTGAGATTCATCAACACCCGCTCCCCTCTGGCCTCAGCGAAAATCTCAAGCAGCAGGGCTACATCATCCAGAGTTTTGACCTCATCAAAACTTACACATACGGTTTCCTTTGCCTCATACCGTAGATTTACTCTCCTCTTCTCGGCGAGTTCTTTTATAACGGCACTATCCGGAACATCCACAGACACCGTGTCAAAGAAATAGCTGTGATTTACTTTGTAATCCAGACCCTGAACAGAATTGGCAAATAAACGGGCCAGCCCATGCACTTTCCCCGCAATTCTTCGTAGACCATTAGGACCATGATATACCGAATAGGCTCCCGATAGCACCGCAAGTAAGACCTGGGAGGTGCATATATTCGAGGTAGCCTTCTCTCTTCGTATATGTTGTTCTCTGGTTTGAAGTGCCATTCGATAGGCGTCATTACCCTCGGCATCCTTTGATAAGCCTATGATCCTTCCGGGCAATTGTCTTTTGTATTCTTCCTGTGTAGCAAAAAATGCAGCATGCGGACCACCCAGTCCCATAGGTATTCCAAACCGCTGAGCAGAGCCCAGCACTACATCAGCACCCATTTCACCCGGAGACTTCATAAGTACCAGAGATAGCAAATCGGCCGCCACGGCTACCTGAAGTCCCGCTTCTCGGGCCTTTGAAATTAAACCGGTGTAATCAGAAACCTCTCCGTTTTTACCTGGGTTTTGAAGTAAGAGCCCAAATGTCTCGGAAGTGAATACCACATGGTCTTCCGCCACAACCCGTACTTCTATTCCCTGAGGTATAGCCCTTCCTGTGAGTACATCTATGGTTTGAGGGAATACTTTATCTGAAACCAAAAACACCTTGCCGTCTTTTTTCTGAGCCCCTTTTCTGTTAGCGAAAAACATACTCATGGCTTCGGCTGCTGCCGTGGCCTCATCGAGCAAAGAGGCGTTTGCCAGAGGCATGCCGGTGAGGTCGCATATCATTGTCTGAAAATTGAAAAGCATTTCGAGGCGACCCTGAGCAATTTCTGCCTGGTATGGGGTATAAGCCGTGTACCAGGCCGGATTCTCCAGAATATTTCGTAGAATCACATTCGGTAAAATTGTTTCATAATACCCCATGCCTATAAACGATTTAAAAAGCTTATTTTTCTGTACAGTCCTCTTGAAATTTTCAAGAAAAACAGCTTCCGAAACCGGCTCATGAAGTTTTAGTTTCTCTTTGAGGCGGATGTCTTCGGGCACGGTTTCATTAATAAGCTGATCCACATTTGAGACGCCCACCGCCTGCAACATATGCTGCAGATTCTCATCTCTTTTGCCGTGGTGACGATCTTCGAAGGCTTCGCTGGAAGTAAGATTTAAAAGCATCAGATTTTTAGTAGTATTAAGAGCTCAGATATCGTGCAAAAGTACAAAAATGGAATTGGTTCAGGAAGTAAAATATTGCTAGTTTCGGGGCCCGTATCTTTAATCATAACCTCACTGGGGAAAATCCTATGAAGCTATTCTTTTCTGCCTTTATTCTTTCAATGAGTCTCCTTGCGGTTTCAGCACAAAGACCATCTGAGAAATTTGCCGGCACAATCACCGAAAAAGACCTATACCGTCATTTAAGCTATCTTTCGAGTGACTCCCTCGAAGGCAGAGAAACCGGAATGAAAGGGCAGTATGAGGCCGCCAGATATCTGGCTGAACAATTCGAACTTTTAGGGCTTGCCCCTATCGTAGATCTAAATAATTCGAAATCCTATTTTCAGTGGTTCAAAGTATATCGTAAGGAAAAAAGGCAGCGACTGCTTGTTGCAGAGAAAACACCACCCGTGGGATTTGACACTCTGGCTACCATGAATGTACTCGGATTTCTCGAAGGAAATGATAAAAAAGACGAAGTCTTAATTATCTCTGCACACTATGATCACATCGGAATTGATGCGAACGGAGAAATCAATAACGGAGCTGATGATGATGGTAGCGGAACTGCCGCGGTAATTGAAATGGCTGAAGCCTTCTCACTGGCGAAAAAAGAAGGAAATGGCCCCAGACGAAGTATCCTGTTTTTATTAGTATCTGGTGAAGAGAAAGGGCTACTGGGTTCAAGATATTATACAGATTTTGAACCAGTGATTCCTTTAAGCAAGGTTGTCTCTAACTTAAATATCGACATGATAGGCCGGAAAGATGAAAAACACGCTACCGACGAATACTTATATATAATAGGCTCGGATAAAATCTCGACTGAATTAGATCAGATTTGCCGTAAGCAGAACGAACTTCATCTGGGGTTTCAGCTTGACTACACTTACAATGACGAGAAAGACCCAAACAGGTTTTATTACCGCTCCGATCATTACAACTTTGCCAAGAACGGCATACCTGTTTCCTTCTTTTTTACAGGCGTACATGAGGATTATCACAAACCGGGCGACGACATCGAAAAAATTCTTTTCCCAAAATACTCCAAAATATCAAGGTATATTTTTCAGGTAGCTTGGGATATTGCAAATCGCGAAAGCCCACTTAAACGGGACGTCAAAATCAAATAAGTTTCGACGAATAAAGACGAATATTCGGCAACTACAAATCTTTCCGGATAGGATACCAGAAAGATGTAGCCACTGCCAGAGATATGTTGGCAATATTTCAAAATCTCCGAATATCACCATTTCCGGACTCATACAAGGTTGATATATAAAAAGTCCTATTTTATATCGATTTGGATAAAAAAAGGCTTTCTAAATGTTTTTGGTTCTGTTTTATTTTCCTTAGAATTGCCGAAGTTTTGTTTGGTATGAATGTGCTGAAAGAGGCTATTACATCTTCAAAACAGAGAACTTTTTTTAATCTTTAAATTTTTAACGTTTTATCAAAAACCCTAAAAATTTCTAATCTAATGGAAAAAAAACCAACAGCACCTGCAGCTAAGCCTGCAACCAAAAAAGCGGCAGCTCCGAAAAACGGAGGCGGATTGAATGCGGCGATTATCATTCCTTTACTGCTTCTAATTGGTATTGGTATCTACATGTTCATTCTGGGAGATCCATCCAACTTTGATGAGAAAGGACAACCAACCAATTTCATGGGAATCATCTACAAAGGAGGTATTATCGTACCTATCCTTATCACGTGTCTCCTTACTACTATTGTTTTCTCAATCGAGCGTTTTATCACTATCGGCAAAGCTGGTGGAAAAGGTAACCTTGATGCCTTCGTTGGCAAAATTCGTTCACTTCTGAACTCAGGAAATCTGGATGAGGCCATCAAAGAGTGCGACAAACAAAGAGGTACAGTTGGTAATGTTGCAAAAACTGCACTAGCCAAGTACAATCAACTTATTCACGAGAAAGAGTTCACAAAAGATCAGAAACTGGCTGCTCTGCAAAAAGAAGTTGAGGAAGCAACCTCCCTTGAACTTCCTATGCTGGAGAAAAATCTTACCATTCTTTCAACTCTGGGTTCTGTTTCTACACTTATCGCCCTTCTCGGAACGGTATTAGGTATGATTCGTTCGTTCTTCGCTATCGGTTCAGGTGGTGGTGCTCCGGATGCAGCAGAACTAGCAACAGGTATCGCAGAAGCCCTTATTAACACAGGTCTTGGTATCGGTACTTCAGCTGTGGCGATTATCATGTACAACCTGTTCACTGCAAAAATTGATGGCTTAACATACAAGATCGATGAGATCGGTATGAGTTTGCAGCAAACATTCTCTGCAAATAACTAATCAACTAATTTTTTAGTTTTAAAAAATTATTGTTTAACTTTAAGCATTAAATTAATTTACAATGGCAGCAGTAAAACCAAAACGACACGGACCGGCAATGGACATGACCGCCATGTGTGATGTAGCATTCCTGCTTCTCACCTTCTTTATCATGGCGAGTTCATTTAAAAGTGAGGAGACCGTAAGCGTAGAAACGCCTTCTTCCATCTCAGAAGAACTAATTCCGGAAACTGATATCTGTATGGTAACAGTAGATCCGAATGGTAAATATTATTTCGGTATTGTAGATGCTACCCAGCGTGATGATTACGCTAAGGCATTAAGTGATGCGTATAGCCTTGGTCTTACCAATGACGAGATTATCAAATTCACTAAACTGGCCGAGGTAGGTGTTCCTATGAAACAGTTAAAAACCTATATCAATCTGAGCGAGGCTCAGCGAGTAGGGGTAGAACTAGAGGGTATTCCTCTGGATTCTGTCGATAACGAACTGGTAAAATGGGTAAAAGTTTACGGAGAAACATTCCGTGGATCTAATATTGCGGTGAGAGGTGATGGAAATACACCATACCCTGCACTGAAGAATCTGTTCGATGAATTCGGAAAGGCGGATTTGAATAAGTTTCAGTTGATAACCAAAACCGAGAACAAAGAATAAAATGGCAGAGGTTCAAGTAAAAGAGAGTGGTGGTAAAGACGGTAAGGTCCGCGTAGCCAAAAAGTCGGGCAAGCCTGATATGACCCCTATGGTGGACTTGGGTTTCCTACTAATTACCTTCTTCATCTATACTACCACATTCAGCAAGCCTAATATCATGGGATTTGCTACTCCAAAACAGGAGGACAAACCACCTGAGGAGCAGGAAGTTGTTGATATTAAAGTATCAAACACCATAACTATTCTTCTTGGTGAAGATGATAAAGTGTACTGGTATCAGGTTCCTTTGAAAGAAGTTACTGCAGAAGATCTTCATGAAACAGATTATTCTGCCGAAGGTATTCGTTCTGCAATACTTCTGAAAAAGAAAAATGCATTGAGCCAGGAAAACTGGACAGTGATTATCAAACCTACGGATGACGCTACCTGGAAAAATGTAGTCGATATTCTGGATGAAATGGCAATCACCGAAAGTGATAAAAAGGCGGTAGTTGAGCCTCAGAAAGTAGAGAAAGAGGCCTACTACACGAAAATAGGCAAGCCAATGCCTGCTGAATAATTTAATTAATGATTACAATATCAAAAAGATATGGATGCTAATAAAAGTAATGCCGTAGATTTAGATGAGATAATCTTCGAAGGTAAGAACAAAGAATATGGTGCCTACTTTCTTAGAAAAAACTACTCTAAATATCTTACGAAGGCTGCAGTTTATGGTATCGGTGCATCTCTTTTGATTCTTGGAGGAGCATGGGGTTTTCAAAAGTTTATCGCCCCAAACCTTGAGAAAGATTCAATTGAAGTTGTAGATATCGATTTGTCTGCTCTCGAAGAAGAGTTAGATGAAGAAGTACCACCACCACCGCCGCCACCAGAGGAAGAGCCACCACCGCCGCCACCAGAGGTGAAGCAGGTGCAGTTCCTTCCGCCAGAGCCAAAAGCAGATGAGGAAGTAGTTATTGAAACCCCTCCTCCAACGCTCAAGGAAGTTGAGACTGCTGTAATATCCAATAAAAATGTGGAAGGTAATGACGTAACAGATGTATTTACGCCACCGCCACCACCTCCTCCTGCAGTTACCAAACCGGCTGGCCTTGGTAAACCAAAAGAGGAAGAAATTTTTACTGCGGTAGAGCAGCAACCAGAATTCCCGGGCGGTACCTCTGAAATGTATAAATTCATCAATAGCAACATCAAATATCCTGCGGCAGCACAGAGAGCGAATATTTCTGGCCGCGTGTTTGTTAAGTTCGTTGTTGAGAAAGACGGTAGCATCGGTAAAGTTGAAGTATTAAAAGGGATTGGCTTTGGCTGCGATGAAGAAGCAGTGAGAGTGATCAAAGAAATGCCAAAATGGAATCCTGGTCGTCAGAATGGTAAAAACGTACGCGTGTGGTTTACCATGCCGGTGTTCTACCAGTTAGAATGATGATGTACTCCTTTTAAGATGGATCAAAATAAACTTTGGCGGTTGACCAAGATTGTTTTGAATCTTGTGATGGGCCTTATCTACATTCTGATAGGTTTGTTCGTGATAAAAAAACAATGGTTCATGACCGCTCTTGACAGAAATTTGAGCTATGCTCTGGGAATTGTTCTGATAATTTATGGATTATTTAGAATTTACCGCGTATACCAAACTTCAAAAGAATGAAAAAAGGCCATCGGATTCGATGGCCTTTTTTAGTAAAATGAAACCTATGAACAATCCAACATTGTTTTGTAAGAAAACCGAACAATGAAAATTTTCCATCTACATATTCTTGCCCTTTTTGCAGTGGCAAGTGGGTGTTCCAGCGAAGAAAAAGCTGAAGAACTTCACGTAAATCAAGGTGAAGTTACCGTGGCCGCTGATGAATCCTTTAAAAATATAGTTGAGGCTCAGGTAGCCGCTTACGAGAGTCATTATCCGGAGACTAAGTTTCATGTGGTCTACACACCGGAACAGAAAGCAATAGGTCTTATGCTTTCCGACTCGGCAGAACTGGCGATTGTTTCCCGTGAGCTTAGCCTGGATGAGCAACGCTACTTTACGAGCAGAAATATTCCCTACGAGCCTGCCACTATGGCTCTGGATGCAGTGGTGCTGATTGTTAGTAAAGAGAATTCACTTGAAACGATTTCTACCAAAGAACTTAAGAATATCCTCGAGGGCAAAAGTGGCGGGGTGAAATTAATTTTTGACAATAGTAGTTCCAGTAATCTGAATGCACTCACAAGCAAGCTTCAAGTGGAAAATCTTAACAGGGATAACATTTCTGCTGCAAATGGAACCTCTGAGGTTTTTGATTACATTGAAAGAAACAATAACAGCATCGGTGTAGTAGGACTCAACTGGATTAGTGACTCAGATGATAAAAAAGCTATGGCTCTCAGAAACCGGGTTAATATTCTTTCTGTTGATCCGGGCAGTGGTGCAGTGAAACCTTCATTAGCCTCACTACGTGATAAAAGCTATCCTCTTCCTAAAACAGTTTATCTTCTTACTACGCAGCATCGCTGGGGAGTTGCTAAGGGATTTGTCCGGTTTGCATGCTCACAGATCGGACAACTTGTGGTAGAAAAAATGGAATTACAGCCGTACTATATGATGGCTAAAAAATATGAAATGAACCCCGGACCAGATTATCGGTCAGTGGAATAGGGCTCTTCACATGATTAGCATTGCGTTAACAAACCTTTATTTCATGGAAAAGTCTAATTAAAACTACAAAATGATCCTTTTGGATGAAAAACACTTTTTGCTCCAAGTCATTTTTAGTTATTTTGCGAACTTATTTTGAAAACCAAACAAACCTTAATTCGGAACAAAAGATGAAGAAAACTATGAAATCTCTGCTCTTTGTTTTGGCTGCCATAACTCTTACGGCCCTGCAAAGCAAAGCTCAGACAGTGGAAGAGGGATTAAGACATCTAAATGCCGAGCGATATATTAAAGCCGGCGAGGTGTTTAATTCTCTGGTGAGCAGCAATCCAACAACCGAGAATTATTTCGAACTTGGAAGATATTATCTGAAAACCCCGAATGCCAAGGAGAATCTTGGAAAGGCCGAGGAAGCATTCAATAAAGGAAATGCTCTTGGTAAAAAAAGTGATGATCTCAATACGATCGGTCTTGCATGGGTTAAAATCGGAAAGGAAGATTTTGCCGGAGCAAAAGCCATATTGGACGAGATCATTTCCAAAGGAAAAGGAGCTAAAGATGCCGAACTGATCTACCGTGCCGCTGAGGGATACACTCTTTTTCCCTGGGCCAATGATCCTGCAGAAGCTATCATGCTTATTGACAAAGCTTTAGAAGTCAAAAAAATTGACAACCCTAACTATTATCTGGTAAAAGCTAAAGCATTTGATATAAAAAATGAAGGTGGCGATATTATGAATAACCTTCAGAATGCTCTCAGGCTTAATCCTGCAGATAAAGCTGCTATCTATTCATTTATGGCTAAAATCTGGCTTCAGGGAAAAAACTATCCTGAGGCGAAACAAGCTATTGACAATTCGATTGCTGCTGATGCAGAACATGCCCCTGCTTATTATTATCTGTCTTCTCTTTACCAAACCTATCAGGAATGGGGTAAAGCAGCTGAAGCCGCCAGTGATTACCTGAAACATGGGGACGGAGATTGCGGTGCAAAACTTCGTTACGCGAAGTTGGCATTTACTGCCAAAGATTTTGACAATGTACGTTCCACTCTGAAGGAAATCGAAACTTGTAATCAGGATCCTATCGTACATCGTCTGTCAGGTATAGCGAAGTTTGAGCAAGGTGAGTTTGACGGAGCCATTAACGACCTGAAGAAGTATGTGGATGTGGCTGAAAAAGAAGAGATTTTCGGTCTCGATTACGGCTTCATTGGACGTGCCTATCTTGGCAAAGCAATGGCATCTGAAACGGAAAGAGAGGCAAATGAAAATTCGGCCGTGATGAATATTGAGAAAGCTATCTCAATGGAGGATACCACCTACGATTATTACACAGACCTCGGCTCCTATTTTCAGGAGCAGAAGAAATATCCAAGGGCTGCAGAGTTTTATGAAAAAGCAATAGCCGCTAAAAAGAATCCTACCGGTGAAGATTATTTCCGTGTAGCCATTATTCAGTATCAGGTAAGAGATTACGCCAAAGCCGATAAAAATTTCGACAAAGTAATTGAGGCTTATCAAGGCACCTGGGCTCCGCCTTATATCCTTAAGGCGTACTCCCAAACCTATGGGAATCCTCAGGATACTTTGTACTCCTATGCCGACAGCTACCAGAAGTATCTGGATGTTTTAGGAGAGGAAGGTAAAGCAAATCCGCAGTCAAAAAGAGATGTTGCGGCCGCATATAAATATTTGGCAGGGAAGGCAATGGCCATAGAGAATGATATTGCAAAGGCCAATGTGCTTCTTGACGAGCTTCTCAAATATGATCCTTCCAATCAGGAGGCTATCCAGTTGAAAAACTCAATCAACGGTATTACACCGGAAGTAACTCCGGGTGACTCTAGCAAAACAGACACCACGTCTGGCAAATAGTCATCTCTAAAAGAGAAAATAAGAACCCGGCCAATTGCCGGGTTCTTTGCTTTAATCTCAGTGAGTATTCCACAAATAGTTATAAATTTGCCGCTCTTTAAAACAAACCTCTCTTTGTATGTTCAATCTTGTAATCTTCGGCCCTCCCGGTGCAGGTAAGGGAACTCAGTCAGCTAAAATTATAGAGCAATACAATCTGGCACATATTTCAACCGGTGATATGTTCAGAATGCATATTACAAATGAAACTGAGTTGGGCAAAAAGGTTAAGCAGCTACTGGCCGATGGCCTTCTGGTACCAGACGAGGTAACAATCAACATGCTTGAAGAAGAGGTAAACGCAAATCCTGATGCCACGGGTTTTATTTTTGATGGTTTTCCCAGGACCGTACCTCAAGCAGAAGCACTGGATAATTTTCTGGAGAATAAAGGCCAGCAAATTGATCTAGTCCTCCAGCTTGATGTAACAGAAGAAGAGATTAAAAAGAGAATAGCCGAAAGACAAAAAATAAGTGGAAGGGCAGATGACAGTGCCGATAAGCTTATCAAGCGAATAGATGAGTACTTTCAGAAAACAGTTCTGGTGCTTCCGTATTACGAAGAACAAGGTAAACTGGTAAAAGTAGCGGGAATAGGCGAAATTGATTCTATCTTTAGTGATATTTGCACTGAAATAGATGCCAGAATTTAACCGAAAAATAGGATTCCGGCGTTTTCTTTCGTTCTGGTCTGCTTCATTAATAACTTTAAAAACCTGTCAGGAATATGTCGGCAAATTTTATCGACTACGTAAACATTCATTGCAAGTCCGGTAAAGGAGGAGCAGGTTCGACACATTTCAGACGGGAGAAGTTCGTTGACAAAGGAGGACCAGATGGCGGAGACGGCGGTCGTGGAGGTCATATAATTATACGGGGAAACCCTAATTTATGGACTCTGATTCATCTTCGTTATCAAAAACACATCAAAGCAGAAAATGGGCAGGCTGGTGGCCGAAGCAGAAGTAGCGGCTCCCAGGGTAAAGACGAGGTTATTGAAGTACCGCTAGGCACCGTTTTGAAAGACGAAGAAACCGGAAAAGTACTGCTGGAAATAACGGAGGCCGGTGAAGAAAAAGTTTTGTTCGAAGGAGGTCGTGGTGGATTAGGCAACTTTCATTTCAAAAGCTCAGTAAAACAAGCACCAAGATATGCCCAACCCGGGGAAATGGGCACAGAAGCATGGGTTATTTTTGAGCTCAAAGTTCTGGCAGACGTGGGTTTAGTTGGGTTTCCCAATGCTGGCAAATCTACCCTACTCTCTGTAATTTCTGCGGCTAAGCCCGAAATAGCGGAATACCCATTCACCACTATTACCCCAAATTTGGGAGTTGTACAATACCGGGATTACCAGTCTTTTATTGTCGCCGATATTCCCGGAATCATAGAAGGAGCATCTGAGGGAAAAGGACTTGGTCATAGATTTTTAAGACATATTGAGCGAAATTCACTACTCCTTTTCGTGGTGCCGGCAGATAGTGAAAATATTAAGGCTGCTTATCAGACCTTATTAAATGAACTGAAGCTGTATAACCCGGAGCTTCTTGATAAAAAACGTATACTCGGTGTATCAAAAACAGACTTGACAGACCCCAAAGACCTGGCTAAATCTTTGAAAAAACTGAAACTTGATCTACCCGTAACCACATTTTCTGCTCTCACCCGTGAGGGTATTGACGACCTGAAAGATTTACTCTGGAAAGAATTGAATTAATTTAGGTCTGGTTTTTGCGTTCCTCCAATAAACAAAGTCGTTATTCCAGGGGGAACCCATGAAAAAATTTGCTTTAATAATTTCTATTTTCCTTTTCTTCACAAAATTTGAGGCCCTATCTCAGGACCTGGACATAACTTTTCCCTCAAACAGAGCAGTTTTTCAAAGAAATAACGGAAATGCGGCTATTGTCTACATAGCTGGCAACTACAGAAAAAAAATGGACCGGATAGAGGCCAGACTTATTCCTTTGCAGGGTGGGTCACCGGTTGACTGGACCACCATAGTAAATACCCCTTTTTTTGGTACGTATCGCGGCTCCCTAATTGTTTATGGAGGATGGTATCAGCTTCAGGTGCGTGGGTGGTACAATGGACAGGTAATTGCCGAAAGTACGTTGGATCGGTTTGGTGTGGGGGAAGTATTCGTTATTTCCGGACAATCCAACGCTCAGGGGTACTTTTATAATGGTCAGAAAGGAGCCTCCGATGATCGGGTGAATGTGGTTACTAATTTCTACGGGGAGAGTGGCTCTAAACCTCCTTACCCGGTATTTGGTCATCTTGATGCAGAATCGGTTATAGCCCCCATGGGTAAAGGTGCCTGGTACTGGGGCGAATTAGGAGATATGTTGGCCGCAAGGCTTCAGGTTCCGGTACTTTTTATGAATACCGCGTGGGAAGGCTTTCCAGTCGGTGAATTTATTTCATCCTGGCAGGGACAACAGGGAGTAAATCCATATTCAGGTAACAGGGCACCGGCCGGATACCCCTACAATAGCATTGCAGACGCTTTGAATTATTACACAAACCTCACTGGCATGAGGGCGGTGTTATGGCATCAGGGAGAAAGTGATAATTATTTGAGTACCAGCTTTGAACAATATGCTCAACGGCTTAGCACACTTATTCAGGCGAGCAGAAACTCCAGCGGCAAAAATATTAGTTGGATGGTGGCCCGTGTCTCAAAAGACAAAAATCGGTATTATCAGCCAGTCATAGACGCACAAAATTTTGTAATCTCAAATACCGGTAATGTTTTTACCGGACCAAACACTGATGAAGTACCAGACAGAACTGATGGTGTTCATTTTTCTACATCGGGATTTACCAAGGTGGCACAGCAATGGGCTGCTCAGTTGAATGATTTCTTTTTTGCTGCCTCTGTTCCTCAGTTCGGAAATCCACCTTTGCAGATTCAGTCCTATTGTGGCATTACAAACCCAAGCCAGCCTATGCTACTTTCTGCACCAGTAGGCTATGTTTCCTATGGCTGGAATAATGGAAGCTCAAACCGAACTCTGGAAGTAGGTCCCGGGTGGCATCAGGCAAATGCCAAAGACGTCTTTGGCAATGTCTATTTCTCAGCTCCGATCCAGTTTGATCAGAGCCTTTTTCCTCAAAAACCCACTCTTTATGCAGAAGGTCCTACAGAATTTTGCCAGGGGGGATCAGTTTCTTTAATCACCAATCTGGAAGGAAATAATTACTGGAGTAACGGGGCGGAAGGTTCACGAATTAACGCAACTCAATCCGGATCTTACTTCATTACGCATATCAACCAATACTCATGCGGAGGTACGAGTGATCCGATAAATATCAATGTGAGACCTGCTCCTGTTCCACAAATACTCAGCTCCGGGCCTCTCGATATCTGTTCAAACACTCCCATCATATTATCTTCTTCGATTGAAAACGGGGTTACCTGGAATACGGGTCAAACCGGGAATTCGATACAGGTTTCACAAAGTGGGAGATTTGCCCTGAGGGCAGTGAATGAATTTGGATGTGAAGGAACTTCAGATACCGTTTCGGTGACTATCAAGCCGGAAGCGGCTCAACCCCGAATAACGAATTTAGGAGAGGATATCTTCTGTGCAGATGACTCCGCATTACTCCGAGTTGAAAACCTGCAGAATATGAGATGGAATACAGGGTCCACGTCAGAAGACCTTATTGTAAAGTCTTCCGGAGATTATTTTGCAACCAACACCAATGAATTTGGCTGTACTAAAAACTCTAATGTAATCAGTCTGGTAGTCAATCCAATCCCTGAAAGACCTCAAATAGAAGCACTAGGAAGTTTGGAAGTTTGTGATAATGAAACAGTAAAGTTAAGAGGCAGCTCCGCTTTTGGCTATGTCTGGAGTACCGGTCACACCACCCGGGAGGTTGAAGTCAAGGCCAGCAACAACATTTATCTTAGAACAACCAATGAATTTGGCTGCTTCTCACCTTTATCAGATTTTACAAAAGTAACGATCCTCGAACGGCCACAGAATCCGCAGATACTTCAGAGTGGTACATTTACTCTAAGTTCAAACTTTAGTTCGGAAGCCGGAAACATTACCTACCAATGGAAACTTGGCGAAACCATTCTTGACAAAAACACCGAATTTATCAAGACCACAACATCCGGACAATATTTCCTGAAAGGAATAAGCTCTTACACATTGCAGAATGGTAATGTCAAAACTTGTGAATCTGATTTGTCTCCCCCGTTTGATTATTATTTAAACAGTATGTTTGGTGGTTTTAGTTATTATCCCAACCCTATCACAGACGGAGTTCTTACCATTGAGACACTAGATGATGTTGACAATGCAACGGTTTCCATTTTCAGCCTGGACGGAAAACCATATTTTTCTGAAAATGTCGCTATTTTTGACCGGCCAAAAACTTTCGATGTAAGTAAATTACCCCATGGAAAGTACATTTTGAAGGTACGAAATAACCGAAGCCGCTTTTTTGGAAAAATAATGATTGATAAATGAAAATCCTGTGGATTTTACTTTGCAGCCTCACCTCTTTTTCTCAAATTACTATTGAATATCCTGTTGACAGAATCGTCATTCAAAGGGATAATACGAATAAAGCAGACCTGCAAATCGCGGGAAATTTCGAACAAAACACAGACAGTATTCAAGCCCGGCTGTTACCTGTACAATCCGGTCAAGGCAGAGAAACCGGATGGCGAACTATAACCAGAAATCCGGCTGGTGGTGTTTTTTTGGGAATTATGACAGTGACAGGCGGCTGGTATCGGTTAGAAATAAATGCCTATTCAAGAGGAGAAGTGGTGGCTTCTGATCATATTGAGCACGTGGGCATTGGTGAAGTTTTCATAGTTTCTGGTCAATCCAATGCCGAAGGAAATCTCGACTTTGAAGGCTCTTCAAAGGGCACCACAGAAGACCGTGTCTCCTCTATTAATTTCAAAGATTCATTTTTCAGACTCGAAAATATACCTTTCCGCTTCTCGCAACTTTCTGACGGGAATCGTATAGGGCCCTACAATCCCGTGCCGTGGCTATGGGCCGGATTTGCAGAGAAATTGGTGAAAGAATATAATGTACCCGTGCTCCTTTATGGTGCCGCGGTGGGCGGTACTTCAAGTAAAATGTGGTATGATTCCATGCTCGGGAATAATCTCGCTGTTGATTTTGGTTCAATAGTCAAATTTGAAGGAAGCCCCTATGCGGTGATCAGAAAAACGCTGCAGAATTTTGTAAGCAAAACAGGGGCCAGAGCCTTGCTTTGGCAACAAGGTGAAAGTGATGCTTTTACAGATGTCTTCACTTATTATGAGCGTATCAAACTAATCGTTGAAAGTACTCAGCGGGACATACATGCACCTCTAAGCTGGGTGGTGGCTCAAAGCAGCCGTACCCCAAACCCTACCCCCATCAGCTATGCCCAGTTTTTACTTTATAATAACCTTGATTATGTCTTTCAGGGACCTGATACCGACCAGATTTTTGGCCCTGATAACCGATCTGATGGCATTCACTTTCATCGTGATGGTATAGCTCTGGCTGGTAAAATGTGGTTTGACTCGTTCAAAAACAACAGATTACTATCGGAAATCACCCCGGTAAAAGCCAGGGAGATTGTGTTGCCTCAGGTGAATTGCTCCGGTAGCAACAGCCTGATGGTTCAAGTATCCACACCTTGTTGCTATGAAACATATTTATGGACGAATGGTCAGACCTCCTCTGAAGTCTCTTTCTCTTCCGGGAAAGCCCGTGTCACTGTTTCAAAAAATGGTATCACTTATTTTTCGCCAACAATCCCTGTGATTCCCTCCGAATTTAAGAAACCGGAAATTATACGAAGTGGTCCTACAGAATTTTGTGAAGGTAGCAGACCTCTCGTCCTTTCTTCAGAATCAAATAACGTCGTATGGTCAAATTTCCAGAAGGAAACCTCCATTCAACCCACTCAAAGCGGCAGCTATTACGCTCTTAAAAAGAATCTTTATGGCTGCATTCTATCCTCAGATACGGTTAACGTTATCGTTAATCAGAAACCTCAGTTTACTATAAATTTTAATACAAAGATTCCCGCCTTTTGTGAGGGGGAAAGTCTTACTGCCACAATTGAGCCGACCTTTCCGGACTATAAATGGAGTAATTCTGCAATTACGCAATCTGTTTTATTAAATACACCTGGAACTTATAGTGTACACGTAACTGATGAAAAAAGCTGTATTTCTGACAGTAAATCAATTGAAGTAGCAGAACTACCAAAACCTGTAAGTCCGGTTATTCATTTGGATAAGCCATTTACGCTTTCATTGATTCCTTCAGATCAACTGGAATATGTATGGTTCAAAGAAGGAGTTCCGGTATTCCACGGAAGTTATGAACTCAGGGTAAGCGAACCAGGCGAATACACCTCAAAAGCTTATCAAAGCTATATGATTGGTCAGAAAACACTTACCTGCCCATCAGACTTTTCCCTTCCGTTCAGAATAGATGAAAACACCATTGGGCAGCCTATCAGATTTTACCCGAACCCTGTCCGGCGTGAAGTGACCGTAGATAGTTTTGAAAAACCTCAATCCATGAACCTTCGTATTTACACTATGCGAGGTCAACAAGTTCTGAACGAAACTGTAATTCCGCAGGGCTTCAAGACTACATTTATGCTGCCTGAGCTCCCCGAAGGAACTTATATCTTTAAAGCCGTGAGCAGAAGTCACTTCTTTGAATCAAAAATGATCATAACACGCTAATTTAACCTTGGTAAAGTGCAAAAAAACCATCTGACAATGCAGGAGGAAACGCCAAATCTTATTTTGATTGCAGACCTTCGTGCAGTAATTTTGCATCTCCTAAACAGCTCATCTTAATGAACAGCAATTTACCACAGGATTTCCAGCCGCTGATTATTCAGTTTATTCTGGCTGCGGGTTTTGTGATATTTACCATCATACTTACCCATGTATTGGGTCCACGTCTTAAAAGTAAAAGAAAAGAGGATCCATTTGAATGTGGAGTGGAATCTCAAGGCGATGCCAGAACTCCGTTATCAGTAAGGTACTTTCTGATAGCTATATTATTTGTTCTCTTCGATGTTGAAATAATTTTCATGTATCCCTGGGCAGTTAACTTCAAAAGTCTGGGATGGTTTGGGTTTTTCGAGATGTTGTTTTTTGTGACCTTCCTTATGGCAGGTTTCTATTACATCATCAGAAAAGGCGTACTTAACTGGGAAAAAGATTAATATGGCAGAAATAAAAACTGTTGAAGCCCCTGATGGTTACAGCGGATCAGGATTCTTTGCAACCTCGCTTGATAAGGTGATAGGGTTGGCAAGAAGTCATTCTTTGTGGCCGCTACCCTTTGCCACTTCCTGCTGCGGAATCGAGTTTATGGCTACCATGGGAGCACATTACGATATATCACGGTTCGGTTCAGAAAGACCAAGTTTTTCGCCACGGCAGGCTGACCTGCTTATGGTTATGGGTACCATTGCCAAGAAAATGGCTCCGGTAGTTAAACAGGTGTATCTCCAGATGGCAGAGCCACGCTGGGTAATTGCAGTAGGTGCATGTGCGTCATCTGGTGGTGTTTTTGACACGTACTCTGTGTTGCAGGGAATCGATCGTGTCATTCCGGTAGACGTTTATGTTCCTGGCTGCCCTCCAAGGCCCGAACAAATTCTTGACGGACTCATGCAGGTACAGGAACTGGCCAAAAATGAGTCTTTACGAAGAAGAGAGACGGATCAGTACAAAGCCCTTCTTGAATCCTATAATATCTTGTAAAATATGTTAAGAAACCAGGAGATTGTTGAAGATCTGGCCGCTCAGTTTGGCGAAAAACTCTCTGAGTTTGAAGAGCCAAACGGCCTGCTCACCTTCACCGCCAATCCCGAGAATATCCTTGAGATTCTTCACTATCTCAATGAAAGTGATAGGCTGAGATTTCGTTTTCTTACAGATATAACGGGGGTTCATTATCCTGATGCAAGTGGTAAAGAATTTTGTGTGGTTTATCACCTGCATAGTTTTGAGAACAGTGTAAGAATCAGAATCAAATGTTATATTCCGGAAGTAAACCCTGTAATACAAACAGTTACTTCTTTATATGTAGGTGCAAACTGGATG
Organism: uncultured Cytophagaceae bacterium; assembly: GCA_966250325.1. Lineage (GTDB taxonomy): Bacteria > Bacteroidota > Bacteroidia > Cytophagales > Spirosomataceae > Jiulongibacter. The sequence goes on from CBINGY010000026.1 coordinate 38,043, forward strand.
GAGCGGGAGACTTTCGACTTTTTCGGAATTCAGTTTTCCGGTCATCCGAATCTTAAACGTATTCTCAATATGGACGATATGGATTATCATCCGATGAGAAAACAATATCCATTGGAAGACGCTACCCGCCACGATAAAATTGATGCTTTATTTGGAAGATAACATGGCTGAAGAACTAGCAGAAATATCCAAAGAAACCAGCAGGGCATTAGCTCTGAATATCCCCATTCAGGAAGAAAGAGAACTGACTACCCTGAATCTGGGCCCTACGCACCCTGCCACGCACGGTATATTTCAGAATATACTTCAAATGGATGGTGACAAGATAGTCTCCGGAGAGCAAACGGTAGGTTACATTCACCGGGCCTTTGAGAAGATTGCCGAAAGAAGACCATTTTATCAGATTACCACGCTTACTGACCGTATGAATTATTGTTCTTCACCGATCAATAATTTCGGCTGGCACATGACCGTGGAAAAATTACTTGGTATAGAGGTTCCGAAAAGAGCCCAATATATCCGGGTAATTATGATGGAACTCGCCCGAATTGCAGACCATGTCATTTGTAACTCTATCCTTGGGGTTGATACAGGAGCTTATTCAGGATTTCTCTACGTTTTTCAGGAACGTGAAAAGATTTACGAGATCTATGAAGAAGTTTGCGGAGCACGTCTTACAACCAATATGGGACGTGTAGGTGGTATGGAACGAGACCTTTCCCCTACAGCTCTCGCAAAAATCAAAGATTTAGTTGAAAATAGTCTTCCTAAGGCTCTTGCCGAATTTGAACGTCTCATGAACCGTAACAGGATCTTCATGGATCGTACCATCGACGTTGGAAAAATTACAGGTAAGCGTGCCATGGAATATGGCTTCACCGGACCTAACCTTCGGGCTGCGGGGGTGGATTACGATGTAAGGGTGATGGAACCCTACTCAAGTTACGAAGACTTTGATTTTGAAATACCGGTAGGCCATAACGGCGACACCTACGATCGCTACATGGTCAGAAATGCCGAAATGTGGGAAAGTATAAAAATCATAAAGCAGGCTCTGAGTAACCTTCCCGAAGGACCCTACTACGCAAATGAAGATCATTACTACCTGCCCCCGAAAAGAGAGGTTTACCGTAGTATGGAGGCTCTGATTTATCATTTCAAGATAATTATGGGGGAGATAGAAGCCCCAATGGGTGAAGTTTATCATGCGGTAGAGGGTGGAAACGGAGAACTCGGATATTACCTTATCTCCGACGGAGGCCGCTCACCTTATCGTCTTCATTTCAGAAGACCCTGCTTTATTTATTACCAGGCCTATCCTGAAATGTGTAAAGGACTTACCATTTCTGATGCAGTGGCCATTATGAGTAGTTTAAATGTAATAGCCGGCGAATTAGATGCCTGATATGACTGCAGAAATAAAATTTACAGAGGAAATTCTGAGCAAGGTTCAGGAGATCATCGGGAGGTATCCGGAAGGAAAACAGAAATCGGCACTTCTGCCTGTACTACATCTTGCCCAGGAGCAGTTTGGCTGGATAAACACAGAAACTATGGATTATGTAGCCGGTTTACTGAACATCCAACCTGTAGAGGTGTACGAAGTGGCTACCTTCTATACCATGTTTCATCTGGAGCCAGTTGGTAAACATGTGATTGAATATTGCAGAACAGGTCCTTGCTGCACCATGGGCGGAGAGGAAGTTTACGAACACATGCAGGAGAAACTGGGCATTAAAACCGGTGAAACTACCGAAGATGGCCTTTTTACGCTCAAAGAAGTGGAATGCCTGGCAGCCTGCGGATGGGGCCCGTGTTTCCAGATCAGAGAAAAGTATTATATGCATCTCACTAATTCAAAAGTAGATGAAATTATAGACGGCTTAAGAGCAGAAAAATAATGGCACAGAAGCTGAAGATATTAACAGAGCAAATAGATGTTCCGGGAATTGAAACCCTGGATGTTTACAGGAAACATGGCGGTTATGCCGGTTTGGAAAAGGCCATCAAAAAAATGACTCCTGAAGAGATTGTAGAAGAAGTGAAAACTTCGGGGGTTCGTGGTCGTGGAGGTGCGGGCTTTCCTATGGGTATGAAATGGAGTTTTCTGGCCAAGCCTGAAGGGGTGCCCAGATATCTGGTTTGCAACGGAGATGAGTCTGAGCCAGGCACATTCAAAGACCATTATCTGATGATGAAAATCCCCCATTTGCTTATTGAGGGAATGATTATCTCCAGCTATGCTTTAGGAGCAAACCGATCATTCATTTATGTGCGTGGCGAACTCATGTACGTAATCAGGATACTCGAGAAAGCTATTGCTGAGGCCAAAGCTGCAGGGTATCTGGGAAAAAATATTCTTGGAAGTGGTTTTGACCTGGAGCTGGTGGTGCAGCCCGGAGGTGGAGCCTACATTTGCGGGGAAGAGACCGCTCTTCTTGAATCATTGGAAGGAAAACGCGGTAACCCGCGAAACAAACCTCCTTTCCCTGCAGTTAAAGGCCTTTATCAGTCGCCAACTGTTGTGAATAACGTAGAGTCAATTTCAACCACACCCTGGATTGTACTTAACGGAGGAGAAGCTTACAGCAAGGTGGGAATAGGCAGGAGCACGGGTACCAAACTCATTTCGGCCTCTGGTCATGTCAAAAAACCAGGTGTCTATGAAATTGAACTTGGACTTCCTGTAGAAGAATTTATTTACAGCGATGAATATCTGGGTGGAATTCGTGACGGTCATTACCTGAAAGCCGTGGTAGCAGGTGGTTCATCTGTACCTATTCTTCCAGCTAATCTCATTCTCAAAACCCAACAGGGAGAGTCCAGACTCATGAGTTATGAATCCTTGTCAGATGGCGGCTTTCAAAGTGGAACCATGCTTGGCTCGGGAGGATTCATTGCCATGGATGAGACTACATGTATTGTAAGAAACACCTGGAATTTCTCCAGATTCTATAGACACGAATCCTGCGGTCAATGCTCACCATGCCGCGAAGGAACAGGATGGATGGAGAAAGTACTCTATCGCATTGAACATGGAATGGGTCATGAGCGGGATATCGATCTTCTGGTGGATGTAGCAAAAAAAATAGAAGGAAATACGATTTGTCCTCTTGGTGACGCCGCCGCATGGCCTGTGGGAAGTGCCATACGACATTTCAGAGATGAATTTGAATGGCATGTGAAGCATCCTTCTGCAGCCACTGGAAAAGGGGCTGTATTTATGGCAGATGAAAACTTACTGGTTTGATTAGATGAAATCATTCTTATATACGCTTATCATCCTTTTTGTAACCCTCCTGGGTGCAGAGTTGGTTTTGCGTATATTTATGGATATCCCTGATCCCTATCAAAATGCCCGTACAAAAACCTACAGTACAGGCTCTGTCATTCGTTTGCAAAATACCCCAAACTCAGATGTGACGTTTGTTTTCCATCCGAATGAATTATTTCCAAAGGATGAAAAGCATATCGTAAATATTCATATTAACAATTATGGATTTCGTCATGAGGAGGATATTGATACCACCCGAAAAGAATTCAGCATTTTTGCCATAGGTGGCAGCACCACCCAAGGTTACGACTACGATTACGAGACAACGTGGTGTCAGGTACTGGAAAAGGGTTTGGAAGAACAATTCAAAAAGCCAATTAATGTTTATAACGGAGGAACAGCAGGTGCCGCTATGTTTGACCACCTTGCGTTACTTCAGAACAGGGTCATTCATTTAAAACCCGATATGATTATTCTCTTTGCAGGCGTAAATGATCTGAATGTACTCGTAGGTGATAACAACCGATTCCGGTTTGACAATGTATATGAAAGTGTGGAATATATTAGCTGGTACAAGCTTGCTCTTAGCAAATTGACACTTTATAAACTGTTTTATAACGCTTCAAGAAAGCTTCGGGCCGATGAAGATTCTCCATTAAAAACGACATCCGGAGATGAAGAGACCGAAATTCCTGTAGGAACACCGGTTCAGTTTGCTGATCATATTCAACCAGCAAAAGATGCTATGAATTTGCCATTGGCTCCCAACCCTAAACTAGATTTTGACTATTACAGCAATATGCTAAAGGCTTTTATAGGAACCTGTAAAGCCAATGGAATCCCGGTCATGGTAATGACGCAACCCACCACCTGGAATACAACAGATGAGGTGCTGAACAAGTACCACTGGATGAATAAAAACAAAGAAACCCGCTTTGAAAAGAAATTTATGCAGGCTTCCATGGATCGCATGAATGAAGATATGCAGGCCGTGGCCGATAAAGAGGGAATCCCATGTTTTCGACTCGCATCAAGCATCCCTGCCACCGGAGAATATTTTTATGACGATTGCCATTTCACTCCCAAGGGATCCAGGCTGGTAGGTGAGCTGGTTAAAGATTACATCATTAAGAACAAACTGATACCATTGCAATAGATGGAAGATATAAAGATTAAAGTAACGATTGATGGTGTGGAGACCCAGGTAGCTCCTGGTACCACCATACTTCAGGCAGCCAGACAAATTGGACCGGAAGTAGCACCGCCTGCCATGTGTTACTATAAACCTCTTGAAAAATCAGGTGGTAAATGCCGTGCCTGCCTTGTAAAAGTTGCTCAAGGCTCTGAGAAAGATCCTCGTCCTATGCCGAAACTGGTGGCTTCGTGTATAACGCCGGTGCAAGACGGAATGGTAGTTGAAAACTTCACCAATGAACAAGTAGTGGAAACCCGTAAAGGGGTGGTGGAATTTTTACTTCTGAATCACCCACTGGATTGCCCTGTTTGTGATCAGGCAGGAGAATGCCATCTTCAGGATTTTTCGTTCAAACATGGTTCGGAGCATCAGAGATATGAAGAAGACCGGAGAACTTTTGAACGTGAAGATTTAGGCCCCTATATTCAACTGCACATGAACCGGTGCATTCTATGCTACCGCTGTGTTCATACCGCTGATCAGATTACCGAGGGGCGTTGTCATGGTGTCATGTACCGCGGAGATCATGCTGAAATAAGTACCTATATCGGAAAAGCCATTGATAATGATTTTTCGGGAAATATGATTGACGTTTGTCCTGTAGGAGCTCTTACGGATAAAACGTTCCGCTTCAAAAACAGGGTTTGGTTTTCAAAACCCGTAGATGCCCATTGTCAATGTGACAAATGCAGTGGAAAAGTTCATTTATGGTACCGAGGTGAGGAAATCATTCGGGTTACCGGCCGGAAAAATCAGTGGGGAGAAGTGGAGGAATTTATCTGTAATACGTGCCGGTTTGAAAGAAAGCAGACCTCTGATTGGGTGATTGAAGGCCCTGCCCAAATGCAAAGGCATTCGGTATTAACGGCGAACAAGTACCGGAAAGATTTGGTTAAGCCATCTTATGCCATTGAACATGCACAGCATAATTTCAAGCAAATTGATGACTCCAGACCTTACAACAAATCGATTGAGGAAATAAAAGAGTCTGATGATTATCAGACCCTAATGGAGAAAAATAAAAGCTTTAAGCTACTTAATTAAGTAAACTGAATGGATAGCGTACTTTTTATAAAGGCCTTAATTATCCTTGGCATATTCGCCCTTTCTCTGGGCATTGCGGCGTATGAAACTTATTTTGAACGGGTAATTGCCGCATTTATCCAGGATCGCGTAGGTCCTGATCGTGCCGGACCTTTTGGACTTCTGCAACCTCTGGCAGATGCCGGTAAACTCTTCTTTAAAGAAGATTTTATCCCTACACTCGCCGATAAGTCGCTCTTTATTCTTGGCCCTGCTCTGGCAATGCTCACCGCCCTAATGACCAGTGCCGTTATTCCTTTCGGAGATAGTATCCTTTATGATGGAAATGAGATACTCGTTCAGGGCATTGAAGTCAATATCGGCATTCTCTGGGTCTTTGGAGTGGTTTCTCTGGGTGTTTACGGTATTCTTATTGGTGGATGGGCTTCCAATAACAAATATTCGTTGTATGGGGCTATCCGGGCGGCATCACAGAATATTTCTTATGAACTGGCTATGGGTCTTTCTATTATTGCCATCATTATGATGTCTGAAAGCCTCTCTCTAAGAAGTATCGTAGAAGCCCAGCACGGTATGAACTGGAATATTTTCTATCAGCCTCTGGGTTTTATCCTGTTCCTTACCTGTTCTTTTGCCGAATGTAACCGTACTCCGTTTGACCTTCCCGAATCTGAAAACGAACTTGTGGCAGGGTATCATACCGAATATGGCTCCATGAAACTGGGATTGTACCTGTTCTCTGAGTACGTGAATATGTTTATCTCTTCAGCTGTGATTGCAACGCTCTATTTCGGTGGATTCAATTACCCCGGAATGGATTGGGTACATACCACTTTGACCTCTAAACTTGGCGAAGTTACCGGGCATAACCTGGCTACATTGGCAGGAACTCTGGTATTTTTTGTAAAAATTGCCTTCTTTATTTTTGTTTATATGTGGGTAAGGTGGACGCTCCCTCGTTTCAGGTATGATCAGTTAATGGATCTGGGATGGAAAGGGATGATACCTTTGGCCGTAGTAAATCTGATTATTACAGCCGGTGCAGAACTTTCCGAAATGCCTTTTCTTGTAAATTGGATTGGCCTGGGAGTTTTCATAGCCCTGTTGTACGTTTGGAATGCCCTAAGTAAAAAGAAAACCAGCTACTGAGATGCAGTTAACAAACAGATCAAAGAAAACAGACAAAACCCCATTGACACTAGCTGAGAGAAGTTACCTTCCCGGTATTGCCACAGGTATGGGTATTACATTGAAACATTTTTTTTCGAAGAAAGCAACTATACGTTATCCCGAACAAAAACGTTACCTCGGCCCGATTTTCAGAGGACATCATATTCTGAAACGTGATGAAGAAGGCAGAGAACGCTGTACCGCATGCGGACTTTGTGCCGTAGCCTGCCCCGCAGAAGCGATATCTATGGTAGCTGCTGAACGTGAAAAGGGCGAGGAACATCTTTATCGTGAAGAAAAATATGCGGCGGCCTACGAGATCAATATGCTGAGATGTATTTTCTGTGGTTTATGTGAAGAAGCCTGTCCTAAAGAAGCAGTATATCTCAGACATGACAAATTCGTTCCTGTATTTACCAGCAGAGATCAGGTAATCTATGGCAAAGATCAGTTGGTAGAGGACATGAACGAACGATACGAAAGAGATGCATGGACCAAAGAGGAAATGCAGAAGCTTTGGGAGAAACAAAAACCTGTTAACTACTAAGAAATGATCGCTGAGATACTAGAGACCGTAAAAAATCTGACCTTGTGGCAGTGGTCGTATTACATTCTTTCTGTGGTAACCTTATTTGGAGCACTGGGAACAATTCTGGCTAAGAACCCGATTCACAGCGTCATCTATCTTATTCTTACCTTTTTTACCCTCTCTGCACATTACATATTACTCAATGCCCAGTTTCTGGCCGCAGTTAATATCATTGTTTATGCAGGAGCTATTATGGTTCTTTTCCTTTTTGTCGTGATGTTTCTTAACCTGAAAGGAGAAAGCAAGGATTTGTCAAATAACCGTCTGATGATTGCAGGAACCATTGTGGGGGGAATAATTGGAATACCACTTGTAGCTGCCGTTAGGCTAACAGAAATTCCCCGGACAAATCCGTACACCTATCAGGTTAAAACTGGTTTTATTGAAACTCTGGGCAAGCTTCTTTATAGCAAATACCTACTACCATTTGAGTTAGTTTCTGTCCTTTTTCTGGTAGCTATGGCCGGAGCAGTGATGCTGGGTAAACGAGAAAAAGGCGAACGCAATTTTTGATGCAGTCTTCTGAAAGACTTAGATTTCATCAGATTAACCAGCAGGATAGGGAGCTCTCAGTAAAGCTTTCCATGAGTCTGGAGATCATGAGATACATTAGTGGAAGAGCCCTTTCAAGACCTGAGGCGGAAGACAGATTTGAAAGCCAGCTAAAGGCAAATACGATCTCGGCGAATCTGGGATTTTTCAATGCGATAAGGTCTGCTGAGGAAATCTTCATTGGTTATCTGAAAATTAGTAATGACAAGGAAGATACCTTAGAAATTGGCTATGCTGTACTTCCTGAATTCCGCGGCCAGGGCTTCGCCTCCGAAATGACAGCTGCAATGATTCACCATGTCAAAACCCAATTTCCGGAAATCCAAAAATTGTCTGGTTTGGTCGATATTGAGAACAAGTCTTCTGCACGTATTCTTGAAAAATACGGTTTTGAAGTAGAAAATTTTGAAATAAAAGAAGGAAGATCTATAGCCCGTTACATCAAAAACCTCTGAAATATGAACCCTTTACTTTTAGCCGTAGAAGGTAAATTCCCGGTAATTCCAGATTCCTGCTGGCTGGCTCCCAATGCTACCGTGGTTGGCGATGTTGAAATGGGGGAAGATTGTACGATATGGTTCAATGCGGTGATTCGGGGCGACGTTAACGCCATTCGAATGGGAAATCGGGTGAATGTACAGGATGGAGCGGTCATTCACTGCACCTACCAGAAAACCCAAACCAAACTAGGAAATAACGTAAGCATTGCTCACAATGCGATTGTTCATGGCTGCACCATAGAGGATGAAGTACTCATTGGAATGGGAGCTATTGTAATGGATGGGGCCTACATTGAAAAGAATTCAATCGTGGGTGCCGGTGCTGTGGTAACTCAGAATACACGTATTCCTTCAGGAACTATCTGGGCGGGAAATCCTGCCCGTGAATTAAAGAAATTATCTCCCGAAGCGGCAGAGGTATTCATGCGTACTGCCAATAACTACGTGAAATATGCCGGCTGGTTTGGGAAAGGGAATGATAAAAAGGAATAAATGGTGCAGAATGCCAAAGAATGGCTTTCGAATCAATTGCTTTTGAAAATAGCATCTCTTGATCCATCCGATTTTGGAATGTAATCCCCTTTTTTCCACGCCTTATTATTAAATGATCCATCTTTAATAGATCTTATAAAGCTACTCCAGGCCATCGGGTTAAGGAGCGGGTTTGTTGTAATGGTCGATTGATTCTGAATATGTCTCAATTGCTGGGTCATGGCATAGCGGTAATTTGCATCAGCACTCATCCCTTGCATGGCAATGGCCCGGTCAAGATTTTCTCTGCTCAGGTTCTCCTCCATAAAAGCTCTTTCACGGGCATCGGGAAGCTCCATTTCAATCAAAGCCAGCTTAAACTCTTCTTCGTTATTGAAAGGATAAACTTTAACTTCTTTTAACATCTTGGCGTCTTCATTGAGCTCAACAACAGCCGAGTAAGAAAGTGTAACGTCTTTGGGGATAATGTGATACTGCTTCTTGAAACCCAAATAACTGAAAACCAGACTATCACCTGGAAATACGTTAATTACAAAATACCCCTTTTCATTGGTGAGTGTTCCCCTACCCGCTCTTTCATTGATAATATAGGCTCCCGGAAGCGGATCATCCGTTTTGCCATCAATTACAAAACCGCTGAAGGTGATAAACTTCTTTTCCCCCTGAGCATAGGTCTCAGCAGCTCCAAAAAAGCTTATAATCAGTACTATTACACCTATCAGACGCTTCATTAAGCAAATATTTTCAGAAAAGTAAGTATAAATGGTAACGAAAGCAACAGCCCGTCAAACCGATCAAGGAAACCTCCGTGGCCCGGAATAGCTGATCCCGAATCTTTAATGGCCATGCTCCTCTTAAACAAAGACTCTACTAAATCACCTAACGTACCAGTTACCGCAATAATTCCAGCAATAACCAGCCATTGCCAGGTCTGAAGTAAACTTTCGTAACCTGCGAAAAAAAACGCTACCAATACAGAGCATATTGCACCGCCGATAAATCCCTCCCAGGTCTTTTTGGGCGAAATCCGCTCAAAAAGCTTTCTCTTGCCCATCTTGGTGCCTGCAAAATAGGCCCCTGAATCATTCACCCAGAGAATTAGTAAAACGCCAAGCATGAGTAAGGGGTGAAATCCTTCCTTATCAATGGCCATTTCATTGACCAAAGAAAAAGGAACAGCTACGTAGATTATGCCCAGAAACGTGTATCCCAGACTTTCAAACGGTTTGGGGTCGTTTGGTTTAAACAATTTGATAAAGAAAGTGATCGATAAAAGGGGAATTAACAAATAATACGCCCTGAAAGGCCACTCCCCTTTTTCAACCATAAAAGTGAGTATGTTCAAAAATGCCCCACAAATGGTTCCGTAAAATCGCAACGGAAGGTTTCCGTTTAATCCTACCAACCTGTAAAATTCATCCTGCGTAAGCACAGAGATAAGCAGAAAAACAAGCCAATAAGTAAAGGGTGAAAACAAGATGCCGGCGATAATCAGCGTGGCACCGATCAATGCGGCAATGATACGTTGAGTAAGGTTGGAGTATCGGTCTAACTTATTCGTCATTTTGGGTTAAAAAGTTCTCTATTATGATGCGGGCAATATCTGCATTTCTGGTCTCCACATAAAGATTTGCCTGACCAAACAAAGGATACATCGTGTCTTTTCTATTTACCAGTACTGAGTTAATTTCCTGATTATCCAGCTCATTTTTCAAGAGCTCGGCTTTAAAAATGTCCTCTGATTTAAAGACGAGAATCCAGTCGGGCGAATCTACAGAAAATACCATACTATTTCCAGGTTAAGGTTTCCAGAAGGTGCCGGCAGTCCTCTTTGATGTAATCTACCACTGGAGTGAGCGAATCATTTAAAGTAGGCTGCATGAGGTACATAGCTCCACGTAAAAAATGCCGGGAGGTATCTGTAAGGTAAAACTGATAATGACTGGGTACTTCGCCGTTCAGCTCTATAACCACTGCCTTCTTTCCACCGGGTAACTGTACCAGCATTTCTTCCTGTGAGTCAGCCTTTACATGGTGTTTACCTGCCAGTTTATAGGCGTCATCCACATGTCTGGAAAGTTTAGTCAAATCTCCGTTCAAAGGCTTGTAAGTCAGCTGAATACGGGCATCAAGCTCCGGGTAATAAACGATAATCCAATGAGGCTCAGCCTGACCAAACGTGTCTGGTTGGATGATCGCATTCTTTGAATATTCAAACCAATAGGGGTGATTTTCCTCCAGAGACTGATATTCGTGACCTGGTAAATCAATTCGGTTATATCCTTTCGGTTTAGGAGTAAACTCCTCAGATCCGTTGCAGGCGATAAAAGCAGGAAAAAGCAACCAGGCAAATAGCCGGGCAATTTTATAGAGCATAAGGTTCTTTCAGTTTCACAAAGATACAGATTGTAAGCTCAAAACAGAATCAATCCATTTTTGATGCCGACATTAGAATGTGATCAGAATGTCACTCGTCCTGAATCCAAAGTGTAAATTTCACGTTAATAAAGAACAAACACCTTCTCAACCTTATGAAATATTCACCCGGCATCATTTCGGTTTTACCTCTTTTTTACATTGGCTGGTCAGACTCTGTTCTAAGTCCTTCAGAAATGAAAACAATTCGTGACCTTATTGAAGGAATGGATTTTTTGAATGAAAACGAGCGGCAACAGCTTATCAGATGGACAGACCGCCGTAACCCGCCCAATGAAGAAACTTTCCGGGAATGGCTGGAGGTTATCCGGGACAATGCCAGTTCGGTTCTCCTCTCTGAGAGAGTTTCTCTGGTAGATCTGGGTATTCAGATGGCACGTGCCTCCTCTGGGAACAGAAAGCAAATTTGGGACTCCGGGGAGGTTCGTACTTCCATTGAACGTCTGGAAAGTGCACTGGGCCTGAGTAACCAGCTCTCAAAAATTTCATTTTATCAAAGTATCCGACCCGAATCTGGGATGGAAATCGAGGAGGAAATGTCCTTCGATCCCAAGATACTTCAACGCATTCTGGACGGCAGACATTCCTTGCTGAAAGACAAGGTCAGGAAACTTATTTCTGACGAGTACTTTCAGATGCCCGTTTCTATGCAAACCAAGGAAGAAAAGCGTCAGTGGGTATTGGAAAGAGTGGCCGAACTTGCCCGTCAGGGCTACGGTTCCTACGCTTTCCCGATACGTGCAGGTGGAAGAAATTCTCCGGGAGACAATGCCGTCATCTTTGAAACCATGGCTCTCGGAAATCTCAGCATGCTCATCAAATTTGGCGTACAGTTTGGTTTATTCGGTGGGGCTATTCTTCAGCTTGGAACAGAAAAACATCATGAGAAATACCTGAAGAAAACCGGCAATCTGGAGCTGCCAGGATGTTTTGCCATGACCGAAACCGGCCACGGTAGTAATGTAAGGGATCTGGAAACTACGGCCATATATAATCACGATGATAAGTCCATTACCGTGCATTCTCCTTCATTGTCTGCTGGAAAAGAATATATTGGCAACGCTTTACATTCCCAAATGGCCGCTGTATTCGCTCAATTAATTGTAAATGGCGAAAATCATGGAATTCATACCATTCTGGTTCCGCTTCGCGACGAAAACATGGAGCTTTTGCCGGGAATTACTGTAGTAGACAATGGATACAAAATGGGTTTGAATGGCGTGGATAACGGAAGAATCTGGTTTGACAATGTCACCGTACCCGTTGAAAATCTGCTTGACAAATATGGAGGAATCGACGAAAACGGTAAGTACCATTCTTCGATTCAGAAAGAATCAAAGCGTTTTTTTACCATGCTCGGAGCATTGGTCGGCGGGCGGGTTTCTATTGCTTTGGCCTCTAATACTGCCGCTAAAAAATCCCTGGATATCGCCGTTCGTTATGCCCTGAAAAGAAGGCAGTTTGCAAGCATCAACGAAGAGCAGGAGACTCTCATACTGGATTATCCCTCCCACCAGTGGCGACTGTTTCCCCTATTGGCTAAATCGTATGCTCTTACATTTGCTCTGGAATCACTTCAGGAGAAATTTTCTGCAGGTTTTGGTTCTGATGACCAACGGGAAGTGGAAACTCTGGCCGCAGGCCTTAAAGCTTATGCCAGCTGGCATGCTACAGCCACTATCCAGGAATGTCGTGAAGCCTGCGGAGGCAAGGGCTATCTCGCTGAAAATGCATTCGCAGATCTGAAAGCTGATACCGACATCTTCGCTACCTTCGAAGGAGACAATCATGTTTTACTTCAATTAGTGGCAAAAGCCTTACTAACAGACCTCAAACAGGAATTTAATGACGGTGGGTTTCTGGCCGTAGCTCGTCATGTCATGAAAAGAATGAGTTCATCTGTGATTACCCTGAACCCATTAAATACACGCAATACGAACGTTGACCATCTGATCAGCTCTGAGTTTCTCAAAGAAGCACTGGCATTCCGGACACAGAAATTATTATTCTCCCTCTCCGATCGTATGAGAAGTTTTATAGGCAAAAAGCTGGCTCCGGGAGAAATTTTCCTGCGTACACAAACCCACATGATTACACTGGCCAAAGCTTACGTGGAAGAGTTTATTTTCGACCGGTTTCTGGATCGCATGAATAGTACTCCTGCTTTACCCGAAAAAGAAGCCCTTCAAACTATGCTTCAGATATATGCCCTGAATGCCATTCACGAAGACAAAAGCTGGTACCTTGAAGCCGATTTTATAGGTAGCGAAAAATCAAAAGCCATTCGGAAAGTTCTGGGGGCACTATTTCGGAAAGTACGGCCCAATGCCCGACTCTATGTAGAAGCTTTTGGTATCCCTGAAGTGCTTCGGGGAGCAAAAATTGCCACCTTTGAATCATGAACAGAAAGCCTTCCGTATCCATTATAGCCGCCATGAGTATGAATCGGGCCATCGGTAAAGATGGCTCTCTGCCCTGGCCGGAGCCTATTCCGGCCGACTGGCAACATCTGGAGAAGGTGACTAAAGGTAAGAAAATGATCATGGGCCGCAGAAGTTATGAAGACAAGCACCGGGTCTCCTCTGAAGCTGGAAATTTTGTCTTGAGTCATCAGGATGATCTGGAATTGGAAGATAATTTCACTCAGGTAAGATCGCTGGAAGAAGCCCTGGAGCTTTGCAAAGGCGAGGAAGAAGTTTTTGTCATAGGCGGCGAAGGCGTTTTCAAAACAGCTCTACCCATCTGTCAAACCATTTATCTTACGCTGGTTTTGGAAGAATTTGAAGGTGATACCTTCTTCCCAAAATTTGAACACCTCGGTTTTGCAATAGTAGAAACCCTGAATTTTAGCGTGAGTGAAGAAAGCCCCTACCCCATGCAAATCCTGACCTATAAAAGAGATTGAAGCCCGTAGAAGTTGATATCATTTTACCAGAATGCCGATACGCTGGATGTCGCTATTTCTTCGATTATCTAACTAACCAATCCGTATTTTAAACTCATTCTGGTTTCTAACAATGCCAATACAGAAAGTCTCAGTATCGCTCAGAAAAGGGTCAAAAAGGATCAAGGAATTGAATTAATTGAAGAACCTCGACCAGGGGTGGCCTATGGTTTCAAAACCTGAATTTGGGCTGGAAATAATCCACTGATCGCCCGAAAGGATGGATACGACTTTCCAGAACGCACAAAAGCTGGAAAAGCAGGTCAATTTTCTAAACCAATGCCTGGAAATAGCGGTCGCAGGCATTAGGATTACTACTCATACAGACGTGATTGACCGAAAACCGGAAGATATCACTTCCATTCCTTTGTTATAAGCATTGAAAACCAAGGATTTCTTTTTTGTCAGTTTGATAGCTATAAGGGATGTTTATCAGGAGGGTAGAGCGTCGTTTCTTTCCAGAGGACTCACTGAGGGGGAGGATTTTATTTTGGCGGGAAGAGGGAAACCAATATTAATCTGGTCAATATCCTTGATAAAGTCAGATTATGCGGATAATAAGCAAGATAAACTCCGCAAATTCTGCGGAGTTTATTACAAATGCGGAGAATAGGTCCTATATTTATCGCATATTTTGCGGAGAATAACTATGTATATTCATGAAAAAACCAACTGGACTGCCTTTACATGGGATCACCACCTTGTTCTTGCCAAACTCGGAGAGGCCAGAAATCTGCAGGGGAGACTACTCGGTAAAATGGAATCACTGGGCTTTAATCTGCAAAATGAAGCCGTGCTAAATACACTGACCCTGGACGTGGTAAAATCCTCTGAAATTGAGGGTGAGCTTTTAGACGTGAGACAAGTTCGCTCGTCGATCGCCCGTAGGTTGGGAATTGATATTACCGGGGCCGTGGAATCTGAAAGGCATGTGGAGGGCATCGTCGAAATGCTGCTCGATGCCACACAACGATACGATGAAATATTGACCAAAGATCGTTTATTTGGCTGGCACGCTGCTTTGTTCCCTACAGGCTATAGCAATCTTTATAAAATTACAGTCGGGGATTGGCGAAAAGACAGCACGGGCCCCATGCAGGTGGTTTCCGGCCCGATCGGCAGAGAAAAAGTACATTTTCAGGCACCGTCTTCTGAAAAAATAGAACCTGAAATGCAGAAGTTTCTGCAATGGTTTAATGAAGAAAACGAGCTGGATTTAGTCCTAAAGGCAGCTATAGCCCATCTCTGGTTTGTAACCATTCACCCTTTTGATGACGGAAACGGAAGAATAACCCGGGCCTTGACGGATATGCTGCTGGCCCGATCTGACAAAAGTGTCAGACGCTTCTACAGCATGTCTGCCCAGATAAGGGTAGAACGTAAACAATACTATGAGCAACTGGAAAAGACGCAAAAAGGAGACTCAGATATCACGGAGTGGATACTCTGGTTTTTACAATGTCTGATCCACGCTATCCATGCCACAGAAGAAACCCTGGCTAAAATACTTCGAAAAGCAGATTTTTGGAAAAGGCACGCCACCACCTTGCTTAACGAGAGACAGCAAAAAGTAATTAACCAGCTACTTGACGGATTTGAAGGAAAATTAACCAGCTCCAAATGGGCCAAAATCAACAAATGCTCGCAAGACACCGCCCTTAGAGACATTCAGGATTTGATAAACAAAGCGATCCTCCAAAAAGAAGCCGTCGGCGGGCGGAGTACGAATTATGAGTTGTTGGTTAGTACTGAAAAAGAATGAGGTGTGAAAACAATATCTAAACTCAATGAAATTGATTAAGTGGGGAAATACAATTTTAACCAGGCAGAAAAGCAGTTCAAGTTCCCTTATAAATCACTTATCGACCTTAAAAATACCAACACTAATACAAAGAAAGGTATAAATCCTCCCACGAATTGACATGAATCAAATAGGTAAAAAGTACGAGCAATCAGTTGCAGGAATAAGTGAATCAATGATTGAAAATCACAAAGAGTGGTACAATCACATTAAGAACCTCCCAATAGACCAGCAATTAGTGTATACAATTTCCACTTTTGATTGGCAGGTAAAAAATGGCGGCTTTGATCGATATTTCTTTAATCCTTATGGAATGTTTGCTTTTATTACAATTCAAAATCTAGACACAATTGGACTTAGTATAGTTCAAGATTTGTTATCAGCAGCTCTAGCGATAGTGAATTACGACAATCTAGATGAAGAAGAGTTCAGAAAAAGGGTGTTTTACAGGCGAATAGAAAAGATAGTTAATTTTGACGAAGTTTTAATAATTAAACTTGAAGAACTTGATAACATTTACTACTCATTATCTGAGGATGTTATTACTCAATATTTGCTTAAATATCTAAATAACGAAGGCAATTAATTGAGATTTTTTTTGGCAACTTCTCGAATTCAATTTAGATAGATATATTTGATAATTCTGAGAAATATTGCCTCCCCCCATTCTTTCCCTATTAAAAACTCCACCCTTCCCATTTCCCTCCTAAATTTGCTCCATGAATTATTTATCAGCCGAAAACATTGGCAGAGATCTGGGAGAAAGGTGGCTTTTCAAAGGCATCACCTTTGGTATACTTCAGGGAGAGAAAGTAGCCCTCATTGGGGCCAATGGCTCGGGGAAAACCACGCTACTCAATATTGCCGCCGGAATAACGGAAACCGACGGTGGTGAAATAAGTATCAGGAAAGATATTCGTACCGGATATCTGGAGCAAGACCCTGATTTTGGTCACCAGCAAACCGTACTCGAGACCATTTTCCATGCAGAAAACGAAATTACCCAGGCCATAAAAAACTATGAAAAGGCAGCTGAATCGGAGGATCAGGAATTGCTGGCTCGTTGCATTGAGACGCTGGATACTCTCAATGCTTGGGATTATGAGGCTAAAGTGAAACAGATTTTGGGTAAACTAGGCATTCATGATTTTGACAAACCCGTTTCCCAATTATCCGGCGGACAGAAAAAACGGGTGGCTCTGGCCAAAGTGTTGATTGACGAGCCCGACTTTATTATACTGGATGAGCCTACGAACCACCTGGACCTGGACACCATTGAATGGCTGGAGGGATATCTGTCCTCCTCAAATGTAACCCTGCTGCTGGTTACTCACGACAGGTATTTTCTGGATAAAGTCTGTAACCGTATTCTGGAATTAAGAGACAATGATATTCACAAATACATAGGAAACTACGCCTATTTTCTGCAGAAAAAAGCAGAGCAGGAAGAAGTGGAGGCTATAACGAATGAAAAAAACCGGCAAAGGCTGAAGAAAGAGCTGGAATGGATGCGTAGACAGCCCAAAGCACGTACCACCAAAGCACAGTACCGGATAGACGCATTTCATGAACTAAAAGATAAAACCAAAAACCATCGGCCCGAGGAAAAACTGGAACTCAGCGTAAAAACAGAACGCCTGGGTAAAAAAATTATCGAGATTCAGGATATCAGCAAATCCTATGGAAATCAGCGGCTTATTGAACACTTCTCGTATACATTTAAACGAGGAGATAAAATTGGCGTAGTGGGTAAAAACGGTATGGGAAAGTCCACCTTGCTTGATATCGTGATTGAACAGGTGAAACCCGACTCCGGAAAAGTGGTAAAAGGAGAAACCGTAAAGATCGGATATTACTCTCAGAGCGGACTTGCTTTTGATGACAATCAGAAAGTAATTGATGCCATAAGGGAGTATGCTGATTTTGTTAAACTGGGAGATGGCCGTGAACTTACGGCTTCTGCCTTCCTGAATATGTTCCTTTTCCCGCCCAAAGTACAGCATAACTATATTCATAAGCTCTCGGGTGGTGAAAAGCGTAGATTACAGCTCATGAAGGTGCTGGTGCAAAGCCCGAATTTTCTGATTCTTGACGAACCTACCAATGATCTTGATATAGATACGCTGAATGTACTGGAGGAATTCCTGGAAAACTACAGCGGCTGCGTGATGGTAGTATCTCACGATCGTTACTTCATGGACAGAATCGTGGATCATGTTTTCAGTTTTGAAGGTAATGGCTTCATTAAAGATTTCCCGGGAAATTACACGCAGTATCGTCTGTGGAAAGAAGAACAGGAGAAGCTGGAAGAAAAGAAATCTGCTCCCGCAGAAACAGAAAAACCCAAAGAAATTAAGGAAAAGGTAAGGCTAAGTTTCAAAGAAAAAAGGGAGTTTGAGGAGCTTGAAAAAGACATTGCCGGGTTAGAAAAACGTAAAGAAACAGTTATTGAACTCATGAATGCCGGGGATGGAGACTTCAGCAGGCTTCAGGAATGGGCTACAGAACTCGAGAAAATAAAAGAATTACTGGAGGAAAAAGAAATGAGATGGCTTGAATTATCTGAGTTTGCAGACTGATCTTCCAATAGCCCTTTTGGCAACAAGACATGAATTTTGTACCGTTCAATCGTAAATTAGGCGTATTCATTTTCAATTCTGAGGGAAGCGTTTAATTTTACGACATAAGAGTACAACCCCATGGACCAGCTCACCGACTTCTTTCAATATCTGATGAACTCTGAAGAGATAATCCAGACCGGTGGGTTAATTGCCATTGTTTTGATCGTTTACATCGAAAACGGGCTTTTTTTTGGATTCTTCCTTCCCGGTGATTACTTGCTTTTTCTATCCGGGGTATTTTGTGGGCTGGGTATTTTAAAGGTAAATCTATATCTGCTTTTATTTGCCATATTCATCGCAGCAATTGCGGGTTCGTACACTGGTTATATCTCAGGTTATTACTTCGGCGAAGCCCTGGAAGGTCAGAAAGAAAACCTATTCTTTAAAAAGAAACATATCAATCGCACCAAACGGTATTTTGAAAAGTACGGAAGTCGTACCCTGGTTATAGCCCGTTTTCTGCCAGTGATAAGAACCTTTGCACCCATCATGGCCGGGCTGGTAAAAATGAAGTTTATCAATTTCACTCTTTATAACATTCTGGGCGGAGCATTCTGGGTGGGCAGTCTGGTAACCATGGGCTTTTTTTTGGGTGATAGATTTCCATGGATAATCGACTACGTACATTGGATCATAATCTTCTTTCTGGCTATTACCTCATTTACAGTGCTCCGTGGATATTTTTCGGCCAAAACTGAACTCGAAAAAGACGATTGACTAGGAATATCGTGGATTTCTAATCACCAGATTCAGCTCATTTCCATCAAAAACTGCATAAGAATCGTACCGAATCCAATCTCCCAGATTGATATATCTTGCAGTAGGGCTTACTTTCACATCCATAGCTATGTGTCTG
>CBINGY010000027.1:0-57027 GCA_966250325.1 uncultured Cytophagaceae bacterium
TGATGCTCCATTCCACCACCAAAACCAAACATGGCGTGGCCGTATTTTTCTTTGATAAAGGGATATTCGCCATATTTATCAGAGAAAAGCTCAAGCATATCCACAGTTCTGTCTAAAAGAGGAGCCAGAGAGGGATTTGCGGCTGTTTCCGGATACAGATAATCTACTACCAGCATCGAGTCTGTTTCTGAGTGTTTGTAATACCGCTCCTGTTTGGTATAATTAGACGCCGCGATGGAGATCAAATAATGTGCAATAGGGTAGCGATGTTTCCACTTTGCCGTATTTGTTCCGTCTGAATTATTGGTTACCTCCTGCAATACTCCCTGCGAAACTGCGGTATAATAAGAGGGTAAAGTTATCCAGACATCACAGGAATCTGCCTTATCTGCCTGATTATCCACACACGGAAACCAGGTAGGTGCATCATACGGTTCGCTAAGTGTCCAGATCACCGGCTGACCATTATGAAACGTAAATTCAATGGAGTATGAATTGGAGTTTTGAACCGGGATGCCCCCGTAGTAAACTTTGGTACTCAAAAGTTCTCCTGATACAGCCGGCGTATTCAATATTACAGTAAGCTTATTGGAGGAATGAGAAAACGCCACTTTTTTAGCATTTAACACCACAGAATCTACCTTGAACG
Source organism: uncultured Cytophagaceae bacterium (assembly GCA_966250325.1). GTDB lineage: Bacteria > Bacteroidota > Bacteroidia > Cytophagales > Spirosomataceae > Jiulongibacter. Next base: position 650 of record CBINGY010000027.1, read on the forward strand.
AATTGTTCAGATCCAAAAAGAACGATGTCATCCCGGATTTTAAAGCATGAAGATCAATTTGCACCTGACCTTTGAGAAGTTTGGTATCGGGGCGAATGGCCAGATTCAGGAAATAGTAACTCACATCCACAGTGGCATCTCCGGGATATCTCAGATTCCGTTTAGCGAGTGACTCAGAACTGATTTGATGTTTGCCTTCTGCACATCTCAGACCGGGCATATTGAATGACTGAGCTGAAGCCAGATGGGTATAAAGTAAAATTAATGCGACTATCCGGTAGAGGTTCTTCATGTATTTCTATGTCAAATCGAAATAGGTTTCTGAATGAAAAAAGCCCTGTACAGGGCTTTATTGTATAACGTTAAGGAAATCAAAAGCAATTAAACGCTCATGATATCTTTTTCTTTGGCTACAAACATCTCTTCTGTTTTAGCCACAAACTTATCGGTAAGCTTCTGCACTTTCTCTTCGCCTATTTTTATGGCATCTTCAGATACCCCTTCGTTTTTCAGCTTCTTTACTTCTTCATTGGTGTCTTGTCTCACTTTTCGGATGTTCACCTTTGCCTGCTCAATTTCCACCTTTACCTGTTTCACCAGATCCATACGCCTTTCCTCGGTCATCGGAGGGATATTCAGACGAATGAGTTCACCGTCATTGGCAGGTGTAAGACCAATATTGGCATTGATAATGGCTCTTTCAATGTCTCCTATGATCTTCTTTTCAAAGGGTCTGATAGCAATCGTGCGGGCATCAGGAGTAGTAATAGATGAAGCCTGATTGATGGGGGTAGGCACACCGTAATATTCTACCACGATGCCATCCAGCATAGCCGGGCTGGCTTTTCCGGCTCTGATTTTCTTCAGTTCACTGGCCGTATAGCGAAGAGCTTTTTCCATGCTATCTTCGGCCATTTCCAGTATCATGTCTATTTCTTCCATTGTCTTTATTAAACTTTGTTCTAACTAGTTGTATCAAAAACCTAATCCTGCACCAATGTTCCTACGTTTTCACCCATCACCACTCTTAGCAGGTTGCCTTCCTCATTCATATCAAACACAATAATGGGCAGTTTATTCTCCTGACATAGGGTAAATGCCGTCATATCCATCACCTTCAAGCCTTTATTAATGGCTTCACTAAAAGTTACCTTATCGTACTTTACTGCATTAGGATCTTTGCGGGGATCGGCAGTATAGACTCCATCCACGCTGGTACCTTTCAGCAAAACATCTGCCCCGATTTCATTGGCACGTAATGCCCCGCCTGAGTCGGTGGAAAAGTAAGGATTACCGGTACCGGCTCCAAATATCACCACGCGACCCTTTTCAAGATGGCGAATCGCTCTCCGACGAATAAACGGCTCAGCGATCTGCTCCATTTTGATGGCAGAAAGAAGCCGGGTTTGCATCCCGTTATTCTCAAGTACAGACTGTACAGCCATCCCATTAATAACGGTAGCAAGCATTCCCATGTAATCTCCCTGAGAACGATCGATTCCCGAATCTGCGGTAGCACCTCGAAAAATATTTCCGCCACCAATAACAATGGCAATTTCGCAGCCTGCATCTACAGCAGCCTTTACTTCTTTTGCAAATTTTGTTAATATTTCTGAGCTGATAATCTGGCTTTTGTCACCCCCGTTAAGGGCTTCGCCACTGAGTTTGAGAAGGATTCGCTTGTATTTTATTGACATTATTGAGCAGGTTTGTGCAAAGATAGAAGATTAAGTTTATTCGGAAGAAATGGCTGAGGCCAATAATTACTTCTCCCGTAACATGCTTTCCGAATGTTTAAATACCGTTCGTTTGTTAATGATATAAACACCTGCCAGGATAATTCCCATACCTGCAAGATGCCAGAAAGATATTTTTTCGCCGTCGAGAACGCCTGCTATCATCGCCACCACCGGAATGAGATACGTAACCGTAGAGGCAAAAACTGCACCTGTGATCTGGAGCAAATAATTAAATAACACCAAAGCCAGAGAGGTATTTACCGCAGCCAAAGCAAGCAGGTAATACAGAACTTCGCGGTTTTGCTCTGCGAGTATTTTACTGAAAAAGTCGGTAAACAAAAGAACGATTAGTGCAACTGCACCCACAATACCAAAAGCTACCGAAGTAAGCTCAAGAGCGGGAATACCTTTGAGGTATTTACTCACTATGTTTACATTAAATCCGTACATGATCGTAGCTGTCATAGCCAGTAAAGCATACGGGTTTGCCAGGTCGAGTTGACCGTCATTTCCTGAAAATACCAGCAGAAGACTTCCTGAAAAACCCAGAGCAATTCCAAGCAACTGATTTCGGGTAACCCGTGCAGAGAAAAACGCCGCTCCAATGAGTATTACAAAAATGGAGGTGGTGGAATTCAGGGTGCCTGCCAGTGAGCTGTTCAGTTTGCTTCCTACCGTAGAAAAAAGAAATGCCGGGAGAAGATTACCGAGCAAACCCGAGGCGGTTATCCAACCCAGACTTGCTCCTGGAATGATCCGGAAACCTCGAACTAACCATGGCAAAAGAAAAATGGCTGCGGTAAATACTCTTCCGGCCCCGAGTTCAATGGGTGTAAGGGTAACCACAATCTTCTTGATAAAAAGAAAAGACAAGCCCCAAACCACTGCCAAAAAAAATAACAAAACCCAGGAAAACAACTGATTATTAGAACGTAAGGCCATATAGAAAAAGAGGTTTGTTCCTGGTTACTCCAGTAGTATTCTGCCTGAAAAGGCAAAAATAGACAAATAGAATGATTGGGTAGATCATAAAAATGAAGGGTTCGTTGACAATCTGCATTAATTGCTGACATTTGATTTCCCAAAATGAGAACCCGGGAATAATTCAACCTGAAAAATGAAAAAATACCTACTGCTTCTACTCATGGCCGCTTTGGCTGCCTGTAATGCTCCAAGCAATTCTAGAGACCAAGAATCAACTGAAGAAAGCCAGGTGGCTGTAATTAATTCAAAAGATGTAAAGACACTTGAAACCGGATCTGATGCTCCCGATTTCAAGCTGAAAGGAATTGATGACAAAGAATATTCCCTGGCAGATTTTGAGGATGCCGACATTCTTGCCGTATTATTTACCTGTAATCACTGCCCTACTGCCCAGGCCTACGAGGACCGGGTGCAGCAATATGTGAATGACTACAAAGGAAAAGGAGTACAGCTGGTAGCCATAAGCCCGAATGCCGATAAGGCCGTTCGCTTTGATGAACTGGGATACACTGATCTGAGCGACAGCTTTGAGGAAATGAAGATCAGAGCAAAAGATAAAAATTTCACTTACCCGTATTTGTATGATGGTGCTACGCAGCAAATCGCAGCGAAATACGGACCAGTAGCCACCCCTCACATTTTTCTTTTTGATAAAGACCGTAAACTGCGTTACAACGGACGTATAGATAATGACGAACACATAGGTAAGGCCAGCATTCATGACCTGAGAACTGCCACAGATGCCATGCTTGCCGGTAAAACTCCGGAACCTGCCAGTACCAAAGTGTTTGGATGCTCTATCAAATGGATGGAGAAAGCCAAATCTAAAGAAGAAGAAGTAGAGGGCTGGGCAAAAGAAGAGGTAAGTCTGGCCAAAGCAGATATGTCAAAGCTCAAGGATATAATGGCGAATAAAGGCAGCGGAAAATACCGCCTGGTGAATGTTTGGGCCACCTGGTGCGGCCCTTGCGTGGCAGAATTTGATGGTTTGGTACAATCAGACAAAATGTATCGCAACCGGGATTTTGAGTTTGTAACCCTTTCCAATGATGAGGCTGACAACTATGACAACACCCTGGCATTCCTGAAGAAAAAATATGCCAGCAATACCAATTACATTCTGGATGAGGGTATTAATAAATACGATATGATTGAAGCGATTGACCCTGATTGGCAGGGAGCACTTCCATATACGGTTCTGATTGATCCAGACGGCAAGAAAGTATTTACTCAGATGGGTGAAATTGACGTGCAGGAACTCCGTAAAAATATTGCAGATAACATAGGCAGATATTTTGATTAAAACAGTGAGCAAAAGCAATAAAGTGGGGCCGTCTGAATGACCAGACGGCTTTTTTTTTGACCGTTAACTAATTTTTATTCTTCTCAATTTTCGGGCGAATGATCTCTGAAATACTGATTTTCATCGGCAATTAATGCGAAAATCATTCAATAAAGCATAAAAACCGATGTTCAAGGCTTCTTGGGTGACAGGTAGTACAGTACAGGACACCTCTGATATTATTTGAGGATAATATTGCACTTAATCAATAAATATTTACTTTCGGAAATTCAACCCTATTGAAGTATTAACCTTATCGAATGATTCGTATTCAACCCTGTCTCTTTTCACCCTTGTATATTTTTAAACTTAACTCTATTTATTCATGAAAAAATCTGGACTTTTTAGAATTGCCAGGCTGAAATCCAATGAAAATTGGAGGCTAGCGTATGTTACTGGCATTTTACTCTCCTGCTTTTTATTTCTGTCAATGCAATCGGTTGCTCAAATTTCGGGAACCGTAACTGCAGACGATGGCAGTGAGCTTCCTGGTGTAAGTGTGGTGGTAAAAGGCACCACAGTAGGTACCACCACAGATGCCTCCGGTAAGTACTCTATCAATGCCCGTTCCGGCCAGACATTAACCTTCTCGTTTGTAGGTTATGTAGCACAGGAAGTAGCTGTGGGTAACCAATCGGTTATTAATGTTACTTTGGCTACAGATGCAGCGGCCCTTGAAGAAGTTGTTGTAGTGGGTTACGGTGCTCAGAAGAAAAGTCAGACCACAGGAGCCATTTCGCAGATCAACTCCAAACAGATCAATGAAATGCCACTAACCAACCTTGGCCAGGCATTGCAGGGTCGTGCGGCGGGGGTAGACGTTTCGCAGTCTGGTTCTAAGCCTGGTTCTGCACCTCGTATCCTGATACGCGGAAGAAGATCCTTCAATGCCGGAAACGATCCGCTCTATGTAGTTGATGGTATTCCACTTTCTGCTGGTTATGAAGACATCAATCCGAACGACATCCAGTCTATCGAAGTACTTAAAGATGCTACTGCTACTGCAATTTACGGAGCCAGAGGTGCAAACGGGGTGATTCTGGTTACCACCAAGCGAGGAGCACCGAAGGGGAAAACTACTGTATCCATTGATACGTATGGTGGTATATCTAACGCATACAGTCAGTTGGAACTCTTCTCTGGTGAGGAATTTGCCGAGTATGTTAGAGAGGCCTATAGAGCAACAAATCAATACAATGACGCCAACGGAAACCCGGTTCCTACAGGAGTAGCGGATGCCGCAGCCGATGCCAAAGTGGCCGTACTTGGCGGTGACCCTAATGTAGCTGCAGGTATAGCTGAGGGAAGAAATACTCAGTATCAGGATCTTATATTGAGAACCGGAACCATGCAAAACCATACAGTAGGTGTACAGGGTGGAAATGAAAAAACTTCCTTCTATATTTCTGCCGGTTTCTTCCAGGATAAAGGAATTACCAAACTCCTTGATTTTACCCGTAACTCTTTAAGAGCAAATATTGATCATAGCATCAATAAAAGACTGAAGGTAGGTATCTCATCCTACATGATGTATTCCATCAGAAACGGAGAAAACCTGAACCCTTATGGAAATACATTGAATGCAAACCCACTAGGAAAACCATTCAATGATGATGGATCGCTGATATTTGAACCTACAAACGACGCCCTTCTTTCCAACCCTCTTTCTGAGGTGGAGCCAGGTGTAAACATAGATAACACCAGAAAATACAGAATTTTCAATTCTATTTATGGAGAGGTAAAGATACTCGACGGTCTTACGTATCGGTTGAACGTGGGTCCTGACTTCACCATCTCTCGTTGGGGCCGCTTTATCGGTTCAGAAACCAACGCACGTCGTCGCGGTGATGCCCAAGCCTTCAACGAGAACAGATTTGGTTTCAATATAACAGTTGAAAATATTTTAAACTACAACAAGACCTTCGGCAAGCACTCACTAAATCTTACGGGTGTTCAGTCAATTCAAAAAGATAACTATGAGCGTTACAGAACAGAGGTTCAGGGTATTCCTGCTCAGAGCCAATCTTTCCATGCGTTCAACTTCGCCTCTTCGATCAATGGGGTTGTCTCAGAGCTAGTTGAATGGACCATCAACTCCTATATGGGACGTGTAAATTATGCCTTTGATGACAAGTATCTCCTTACTCTCACAATGCGTAGAGACGGTTCAAGTCGTTTCGGTGAAAACACCAAGTATGGTAATTTCCCGGGGGTAGCGGTAGGCTGGAATGTAACTAACGAGCCTTTTATGAAGAACCTCGTATTCCTGGATCTGTTGAAACTTCGTGCCGGCTGGGGTAAGGTAGGTAACCAGGGGGTGGCTCCTTACCAGACTCAGGGTCTTTTGGGAAGAACTACCTACGCCTTTGGTGCCAGTGGTGCTTTTGGTTACCGACCAAACACACTGGGTAACCCTGATTTGAGATGGGAATCATCGGCTAATGCCAACATCGGTTTGGATTTCTCTGTATTCCGTGGCAGAGTCCAGGGTTCACTTGAATTCTATGAAACCAATACCACCGATCTGTTATTGTCTGACTTCGTGCCAGGTTCAACTGGTTTCGCTGCAGTAACCAGAAACGTAGGACATACTCGTAATAAAGGGGTTGAACTTGGAGTGACTACGGTCAATGTAAATTCAAAAAGTGGATTCAGATGGAGTACAGATTTCCAGTTTACCAAAAACAAAGAGGAAATCGTGGAGCTCTACAACGGGCCGGTGGATGACGTAGGTAACAGATGGTTTATTGGCTATCCGTTGAATACCTATTATGATTTCAAGAAAATAGGAATCTGGCAAACCAGTGAGGCAGATCAGGCAAAAGCGTATGGTTCTGAAGTAGGTCAGATAAAAATTCAGGATACCGATGGGGATGGTCGTATTACGGCCGCAGACCGGGTAATTATAGGTAACGACGTACCCAAATGGTCGGCTGGTATGACCAATAGATTGGAGTTCAAAGGATTTGACCTGAACTTCTTCTTCTATGGTCGTTTCGGGAACACTATTTTATCTGGATTCCACAGAAATCAGTTGCAGTTGGCAGGTCGTTATCAGCAAATCAAAGTGGATTACTGGACACCAAATAACCCAACGAATGAGTTCCCTCGTCCTAAAAGCAATCAGGAGTTCCCGGTATATAACTCTTCCTTGTTCTATTATGACGGTAGCTTCGTGAAGTTGAGAAACATCAACTTTGGCTACACCTTCAGTCAGGGAATCGCCAGCAAGATCAAAGCAGAATCAATTCGTCTTTACTCTTCCATTCAGCAGCCATTTATCTGGTCTAAATACCTGTCGAAATACAATGGGGTAGATCCTGAAGCTGCCATTACCACATCGGCAACAGGAACCACAGAGGTAACCAGTGGAGTAACTCCATCCACTACTGTGACTACTTTTGGTTTAAACATTAAATTCTAACTCTCTGACAAAGATGAAATTAACTAACATAAAAACATTAGCCTTAGGGGGATTGATGCTTTTCAGCAGTTCGTGTAAAGATCTCCTGGATGAAACGGTGATATCTAATATAGGTAACTACTATATGAATACAGCCAAAGGTTTTGAAGATGCTACCAAGGCGGCCTATTCATCACTCAGAACCTTTTATGGTACACAGCTGGGTCTCACATTTACAGAATACGGTACAGATATTTATGCCACCGGTGCAGATGGTGGTTATAAAGGCTTCCACTTCTATGATACCCAGATTCAGCCCACTGTAAACTATCTGGCTATTCTGTGGGATGAACTGTACAAAGGAATAAACACTTGTAATGCGATCATCGAGCGTGCACCAGATATCCAGGGTGTTCCGGAAGCCACAAAAGCCCTTCGTGTAGGAGAAGCAAAGTTTTTGAGAGCTCATTATTATTACATTCTACATGAGCAGTTCGGTCCGCTTGATTTACGACTTACTGAAACCAAAGGCCCTACCAAGGAAACCTCAAGAACAGGCTCGGCCGAAGTGTATGCACAAATCATCAAAGATTGTAATGAAGCTATTGCAGCTCTGCCAAACCGCGGCCATTCTGCAGAATATGGAAGAGCAACCAAAGCTTCTGCAGAGGCTCTTCTTGCAAAAGTGTATCTGGCAAAAGCCTATGGACCTCAAAAAGGAGCAGATGATTTCCAGAAAGCGGCTGAATTGTGTACCAGTCTGATTAACAATTATGGCTTCAGTCTATTAGACGACTTTGCAGCCGTTCATGACGAAAACAATCAGGTTAACTCAGAAGTGGTCTTCGCAGTTCAGTACACTGTAGACCAGATTACCAACGTGACGAATGCCGGTGGCGAAGGTGGTGGAGGCAACAACCTGCACCTATTCTTTGGTATGCAATATGATACGCAGGCAGGTATGGTTCGTGACGTACTGAATGGCCGGCCTTTCAAACGTCTAAGACCTACAGAATATTGCCTGAACACCGTTTTCGGAGAGCGGGTTAACGATTCACGTTATAAAAAGACGTTCAAAGATACCTGGTTATCAAACAGCCCTGGAACCTTCAATACCTCTTTTGATAATTCAAAAGCAAAAGTGACATTTAGTTTGGGAGATACAACCATTTTCATCCCTGGCTATGAAATGAGTGTGGAAGAAAGAGCAAAAAGACCTTATCAGGTACTGGTTCCCAGTGCATACAATGAAGCCCTTTTCCCAACCTTGCAGAAATTCTTTGATACCAAACGTTCTGATAGAACGGAACCTAGAGGCTCACGCGACTATGTGGTCTGGAGACTGGCAGATATTTATCTGATGCGTGCAGAGGCTAATCTTCAATTGGGCAAAATAGCCGAAGCCACCGCAGATGTAAATGCGATACGTGAAAGAGCTGCCTTCCCCGGCAAAAAAGAGGCGATGAGAATCACAGAAAGTCAGATGACGTTTGATTTTCTGATCGAAGAGCGTGCCCGTGAGCTGGCCGGAGAGCAAATGCGTTGGTTAGACCTGAAGCGTTGGGGATTACTGGTGGATCGTGTGAAAAAACACAACCCTCAGGCTCAGGCCGTGGCTGAGAAACACTATGTACGTCCTATTCCTCAGACACAAATAGACCGTTCTGAAGCCGGCTCCTTCCCTCAGAACGACGGATACTAGAGTTAAGTAGATTTGTGAGAATGAAAAACACCCCTGAGTACTCGGGGGTGTTTTGTTTTTGGAGCCTGTCTCCGTGACATCCGGGTGGAGAAAAATGAAATTAATTTTTTATATTTTTTTATAAATCAAAACCACAAATTTAAAGGATTTAAAAATGACTTAGTTGAATTCAATCAGACGGCCCATACAAGCCTCTTGTCATCGGCTTGCCCTAAAAAAACCTACAAAATCCTGTAATCCTACAATTTGCGACACTTCATTGATTTTAAGCACCTTACAATTATCCACAGATAACTCTTGGAACAAGGATGCCTGAAAGAATCAAATAAATACCACTTTTTCACAAAATTTTTCAACAACTCTTTGATCGAAGACGATTAGTCACGTAATTCGTGTCAAGTTAACACTTATTCCTATTATTTAACTTTAAACCATTCTTTCGATGTACTGGAAAAAGATCAACTTTCAGGGGAAATTTCCCCGGAGAGGTGGCATTCAATTGACTTTACTGTCGTTAATTGCCCTTCTCGCATCATTCAGCTCTGCTTTGGCCCAGGTTTCGGGAAGAGTTACTTCCACGGCAGGTGAAGCACTCCCAGGTGTTTCTATCTCTGTGAAAGGCACTACCACCGGAACCATCTCAGACAGCGACGGCAAGTACAGTATTGCCAATGCCCGTTCAAACGACGTACTCGTGTTCAGCTACATTGGTTACAATACAGCTGAAGAAACCGTAGGTGGCAGAACCACCATTAATGTTACCCTGACAGAAAATTCTCAAACCCTGGAGGAACTTGTAGTGGTAGGTTATGGTACCCAGAAGAAGTCATCCGTAACCGGTGCCGTTTCTTCTGTATCAAGTAAGGATCTGAAAGCACTACCTGTAATCAGTCTTACCCAGGCCATGCAAGGGAGAGTACCTGGTGTACAGATTACCAACAACGGTAGCCCGGGTGCTTCACCGATCATTCGTGTTAGAGGGGTAGGTTCCGTTTCTCTTAGTCCGGATCCTCTCTATGTGATTGATGGTGTCCCGGCTGGAGGAATCAATAACATTGACCCGAAAGATATCGAATCACTGGAGGTACTTAAAGATGCAAGCTCAGCTGCCATATATGGTTCCAGAGCCGCAAACGGCGTAATCCTGATTACTACCAAGAAAGGTGCTGCCGGCAAACTTAGTGTAAATGTAGATAGCTATTATGGTACGCAGACTGCCTGGAAAACACTGGATCTGCTCGATAGAGATGAGTATTTACAATATGGCACAGCCCTGCTTACGGCGGCAGGTCAACCGGTTCCCGGCAGATTCAATGCCATGAACACTCCTGTGTATGAAGGTGCCGCTACCACGTTTGCTCAAACAAACACCGACTGGCAGGATGTGATGTTCAGAAATGCTCCTATTACCGATAATCAGCTAAGCTTAAGCGGTGGAAATGAGACATCAAGGTTCTACACTTCACTGGGTTATTTCCAGCAGGACGGTCTGCTTCAGTACACGGATTACAATCGTAAAAGCTTCAGAATTAACTCAGATCACAAACTTGGCAAAGCTATCAGCATTGGACAAACGTTCATGCTTGCCGGAGATCGCAGAACAGCTGAGCGTGACGGAGGTGGAAGAACGCAGATTCAGAATATCATGCGTATGATCCCTTACTGGCCGGTAACCGACCCTACCAAACTTGGTGGTTACAGTACAACGGCACAAGGTCTAGATGCTACTGACCCGGAAAACCCACTACGTGTGGCAGATCAGGAACAGCGTAATCAGGTAAATACCGGTGTTAAAATGGTAGGTACGGTATTCACTGACATTAAACTAACCAGCTGGTTGAAATACAGATTTACAGCAGGTTTTGACTATGCCAATGGCCGCTTTGACGGATTCCTTCCAATATATGCCGATGGAAACCGTAGCCGTGTGAATGCAACCATTACCAAAAACACCAATGATTTCTTATCAAAAGTGTTTACCAATGCTCTTACGTTTGACAAAACCTTCGGAAATCACTATGTGAACGTACTTGCTGTAGGCGAAAGGCAGGATGCCCGTGGAAGATCTGTGAATGCGTCAGGTTTGAGACCAGATAACAGCATTACTCAGCTTCAGGGTATCTCTAACCCTTCTGTTAATTCAAATCTTTCTGAGAACGTACTACTTTCTTACGTAGGTCGTTTGAATTATGAGTATGCCGGTAAATACCTTTTAGGGGCGTCAGTGCGTCGTGATGGATCATCCAAGTTTGCTCCAGGTAAGAAATGGGGTACTTTCCCTGCCTTCTCTGTAGGTTGGAGAATCAGTGAAGAACCGTTTATGAAAGACCTTGTTGCTATAAACGAACTTAAAATCAGAGGTAGCTGGGGACAATCCGGTTATAATGCGATCGGCGATTATGACTGGCAGCCACTTGTTCAGGCAAACAACACCATTTATCCGTTCAATAATAATACAGCGGTACTGGGATCGTACTTTAACCAACTGGGTAACAGAGACCTGAGCTGGGAGGTAACCACCATGACAAACGTAGGTGTAGACGCCTCATTCTGGAATAACAAAATCAACCTGACGGCTGAATATTACAATCGCCTTACTGATGGAATGATTCTGAACGTTCCGATTCCTGAATCTATCGGATATTCATCCAGCCCACGTGCTAATGTAGGTAGCATGAAGAACTACGGCTTCGAAACTTCGATTGGTTACAATTATAGCAAGCCTGACTTCAAATGGACACTTACCGGTACATTTGACATTACCCGTAACGAAGTGTTGAATCTGGCAACAGAAAATGCCACTATTAGTGCCGGAAACAATGCAGATTTTGGTGGCTTTGACATCACCAGAACAGAGGCTGGTCATCCGATTCAATCATTCTACGGATGGAAAGTAGATGGAATCTTCCAAAGCCAGGCCGAAATTGATGCTCTGAACGAGGCTTCACCAACCGGATTCTATCAGAATGACAAAACATCTCCGGGTGATATCAAATTCCAGGATTTGAATGGTGACGGACGTATTACAGATGCTGACAGAGATTACCTGGGTAGTTACCTTCCTAAATTCTCCTATGGCTTAAACTGGGGTGGTAGCTACAAAAACTTTGATTTTGCAGTCTATTTCCAGGGTGTCTATGGTAACAAAATTTACAATGGTGTAAAAGTTATCGGTCAGGGTATGCTACGTCTCTTTAACTCTACTTCGGATGTGCTGGATGCCTGGACTCCGCAAAACACAGATACAGATGTACCACGTGCAGTAAGCGGTGATCCTAACCAGAATACCAGAACATCTGACAGATTCATTGAGAATGGCTCTTACCTTCGTTTGAAAAACATGAGTATTGGTTATACCCTTCCTCCGGATAAAGTAAGCGGAGCTACCAATGAGGTAGTTAACAAAGTAAGAGTGTATGTGTCGAGCCAAAACTTACTCACATTCACCAAGTACACCGGATATGATCCGGAGGTAGGTTCAAGAAACGGAGGTCTGCTTACAAATGGAATCGACTATGGTTTATTCCCGCAGGCAAGAACTCTTATGGTAGGTTTAAATCTTGGTTTTTAATTTAATCCCCGAAAAGAAATAACAATGAAAAAGATTTTAATATATGCAGGTTTGCTTACGTTCGGAGTTGCTCTGAGCTGTAACGAAAAAGACCTCGACAAAATAAACCCGAATGGGGTGACTTTTGACACGTATTTTAACAATGCTGCTGAACTTACTGCAGGTGTTAACTCGGTGTACGCCATGACTCAGTCGAATCAACTTGTTGCCAGAGAGTGGTTCTTCACGCACGATCTTCGTGGAGATGAAATGGCAACCGGTGGTGGACAGCTGGAGGCACCAAGAAACCAGATTCTTATAGGTGTAAATGACCCTGGTAATAGTGTCTCAGGAGCAGTTTGGCGTGGTTGGTACAGAACTATCCATAGAGCCAATGTGGTGATAGATAAAGGCCCTCTGGTAGAAAACATGGATGCTGCTTTACGTGACAGAATACTGGGCGAAGCCAGATTTCTGAGAGCCTGGGCCTATTACGATTTGGCTACCCTATGGGGAGATGTGCCACTTTACACATCTTTCGTTCAATCTACAGAAGGAGCGGCCACTAAGACCCCACAGGCACAGGTGTATGCAGCAGTGATTGAAGATTTGAAGTTTGCACAGAATGCTCTACCAGCCAGTTATACCGGAAACGATCGCGGAAGGGCTACCAAAGGAGCTGCTCAGACGCTTCTTGCCCGTACCTATCTTCAGCAGGGAGATTACCAGTCGGCAAAGGCTGAGCTTGATAAAGTGGTAAACTCAGGCACTTATTCGCTGGTAGATAATTATCTCGACCTGACCAATGAGGAAGGTGAGTTCAACAGCGAATCAATTTATGAGGTGATGTATGCTCCATCCGGAGGTGCATTTAACTGGGGTGGAGATGGTGATGGCCAAAATATTGCCGAAGAAACTGTTCGTTCTCAGGAATATGGCCCTACTGTTTGGAGAAACCTTATCCCTTCAAACAAAATACTGAATTCGTATGAGATGGTATCGAAAGGAGATGCCAAAAATGACCCGCGTTTTGACATGACTTACTGGCTGGCTGGCGATACGTATAACAACGGACAAAACGTACTTACCGATGATATCGTACAGGGAAATACCTCTCTGATCAACGGTGAAGTGAAGAAAGCTTCCTGGCAGAAGTACTCTCTTCTTTACAAATCTGCTTCAGCCAACCAAACCTCGGGAATCAACATGCGTGTGATGCGATATGCCGATGTACTGTTAATGCTGGCAGAATGTGAGAATGAGCTAGGTAACTCAGCAAGAGCCATCCAACTTGTGAATCAGGTGAGAGCACGGCCTTCGGTTGATATGCCGCCACTTCCAACTGCCAACTGGCCTACAGGCACGCAGGCAGAATTGAGAAGAGCTATACAGCACGAGCGTTTCATTGAACTGGCTGGTGAGCAGGTGAGAAATGCGGATATCCTTCGCTGGAGAAAACATAAGAAACTTGACAGTGAGCCCATCTCCTATTTCATTGCCGGCAAGCATGAGCTGTTGCCTCTGCCGCAGTCGGAGATTGACAACAATCCAAAACTGAGCTCTGCAGATCAGAACCCAGGTTATTAATTGACAAAAACCGAGAGCCCTGCAGATGAATTCTGCAGGGCTTATTCGTTATAGCTTAATGAGAAAATTTTTCTTTTACTTTCTGATAGTTATCGTTCTTGCTTCATGCAAAAGCAAAAAAAACAGACTTTTCCGCTTACTTACTTCGTCAGAGACTTCAGTTACATTTTCGAATAATCTGACACCCACCGAAGATATCAATCCATTCAACTTTACAAATTTCTATAATGGTGGAGGTGTAGGCATTGCCGATTTCAACAGAGACGGCTTACCCGATTTATGCTTCACCGCCAATCAGGCAGATCCCGAAATCTATTTGGGCAAAGGTCAATTAAAATACCAAAAACTTAAAAATACCGGACTGAAGAACCCCGGCTGGGCTACAGGTGTCAGTATTTTTGACGCAAATCAGGATGGCTGGCCAGATATTTATATATCCATGGCCGCACACCCCGAATTGCTACATACCTCCAATCTGCTTTATATTAATCAACGAACAGAAAAACCCTCGTTCAAAGAAGAGTCAGCACGGTATGGACTCGATTTCAAAGGCTTCACCATGCAAACCGTATTCTTTGACTATGACAATGATGGTGATCTGGACGCCTATTTACTTAACACCGATCCGGATGTAACCAACCCAACTTTCCTTCGGGAAGCGGTCAATGACGGAAGTTTTCCCTCCACCGACAAACTTTTTGAAAATACGGGCCTTCAGCCAGACAGTACTTACCGCTATGTAGATGTTTCAGAAAAGGCCGGAATCCGCTACGAGGGATTGGGTTTGGGTGTAGCTCTTGCTGATTTTAATTCAGACGGGTTCACCGATATCTACTGCTCCAATGATTTTCAGAGCGATGATATTCTGTATATGAATAACGGGGACGGCACCTTCAGCAATACTATTCCCGAATCGGTCAAGCATACCGCACTATTTGGTATGGGTATTGACGCAGCCGATTTCAATAATGACGGAAATACAGATATTTTTCAGCTGGATATGCTCCCGGAGGATAGTGAAAGGCAAAAGCAAATGATTGCCAGAAATGACTATGAAAAAAAACGCCTGAGTGTATCAGCTCCCTACAACTATCAGCTGCAGTATATGAGAAATATGCTCCAGGTCAATGTGGGGAAGAACGGAAAAACCCCACTTTTCAGTGAACAAGGTCTTATGCAGAATGTGGCCACCACAGATTGGAGTTGGAGTATTCTTCTGGCAGATTACGACCTGGATGGCCAGAAAGATGCCTTTATAGCCAATGGCTATCGCAAAAATGTGACTGATCTGGATTTCGTAAGCTACAATAAAAATCAGGTGATCTTTGGAGATGAATCCTCAAGAAAAAAACAACAACTGGAATTATTGAAGGAGGTACCCGAGATTAAGCTTAAAAACTACGCGTTCAGAAACAGGGGAGAAAAGGGTTTCACGGATATGTCTGAGGAGTGGGGCCTGAATGACCTATCCTACTCCAACGGTGCGGCTTATGCCGATCTGGACCTTGACGGTGACCTTGATCTGGTTGTCAACAACATCGAAGAAGAGGCATTTATCTACGAAAATCTTACTGAATCGAAGCACAGCATTACGTTGGAATTCAAAGGCAAATCGGGCAATCTGGAGGGAATTGGGGCCTCAGTATCGGTACATACGGGTGACTCCATTCAATATTTCCAATACTTTCCTGCCAGAGGCTATCTATCATCTATGAATGGGTCCATACTGGTAGGTTTGGGTAATCACGGCATTGCAGACAGCCTGGCGGTTCGCTGGCCAAATGGCTACAAACAGGTTGTGAAAGAAATTAAAGCCGGCGAAAAAGTGATCCTCTCACTGGCCAATGCCCTGCCAGACTATGAAGACAAAACCACAACTCCTTCTACACTATTTGCAGAGCTATCATCCTTTCCTTACAAACATCAGGAAAGTCAGTACGTTGATTTCCACCACACCCCTACCCTGCAGAAGATGCTCAGCAGAAACGGCCCCGCTCTGGTTTCCTGTGATCTCAATGGTGACGATCTGGAAGATGTTATTGTAGGCGGAGCATATCAGGGAAGTGCAACGGTGGCCTTCCTACAGACTAAAACAGGCCAGTTCAAGGCTTTTGATACGCTGGATAACGGCACCCTGGAAGCTGGAGCAATTGCCACTCTGGACGCCAATCTGGACGGAAAAACAGACGTTCTCCTTGTTCCCGGATACAGTGAGGGAATTCCCTATAATTCACCTGCCTATCAACCGAAACTCTTTATAAATACAGGCACTGGATTAAAATTATCAGAAAGCTCCCTTCCTACGTTATTCACCTGTTCTGAAGCCGTTCTGGTTCACGATTTTAACGGAGACGGTCAGTCAGATGTACTTGTAGGAGGCGGATATATCCCGGGGCGTTTCCCAGAATTTGAAAGCAACAGATTGCTCATTAACCAGAACGGAAGGTTTATACTTCGTCAGGAAAAATGGCTGGAAAATACCTGTGGAGTCAAAAGTATGATTGCTGCAGATTTAGATGGAGACAAAACAACGGAAATTCTATACACCGGACATTGGGGAGGTGTTTATGTACTTAAAAAGTCACCCAAGGGCTTTGAAAAAACCAATTTGACATTACCGCATGGCTGGTGGAACTGCCTGATTCCTGCAGATATCGATGGCGATGGTGATACCGACCTGGTACTTGGGAATGAAGGGCTGAACAGTCTCTTCAAAGCTTCAGAAAAGCAACCTGTCTCTTTGTTGGCCAAAGATTTTAACAAAGATGACCGCATAGACCCAGTCTGGGGTCTTTATCTCAAAAATAAAGAAGTGACCGTCCATCCGCTCGGAACACTTGCCGAGCAGGTAGTTCAATATAAGAAACGTTTTATCAGCTTTACGGAATATTCAAAAGCCTCGCTGGATGATCTGTTCACCAGTGGTGATCTGAAAGGAGCCAGCCGTTTCGAGGCCACAGAGCTCAGAACAGGTCTTGCAATCAATGATGGCGAAGGAAATTTTTCTTTCAAAGCCCTTCCCTTTGCTTCACAGACCGCCCCGGTGAGTAGTATTCTGTTCAATGATTTTACCGGTGATGGCCAAAAGGATCTTTTACTTGTTGGAAATTTCTATGACAACGAATCTTCTATAGGCCAAAGCGATGCCTCCTTCGGAACACTGCTAACCGGTGATGGGAAAGGAAACTTTGAGGTAGTACCCAATCGTAAAACCGGCCTATTTATTCCCGGAAATGCACGCAAGGCCATTTTGCTTCCGAAGACGAAACATCTCCTGGTTAGTCAGAATAACGATCAGGTAGCCGCTTTTGGATTGAAGGCTATTACTCAAAATGCTTTCCCTCAGTAATTCCTTTCCAGTTATCGGTTCGGAAAGGTGATGCAGGCAAACCCTCTTTATTTATAAGGTTTGCTTCAATGGGTGAATCTGACCATCCGTAACGTACGGCTTTCGGAGATTTCACTTGCGGATGCCAGACAACCACCTGATTACCCTGGATTTCTGATCTGGCAAAGAAAAACTTCTGATCAGCCCCGGCTAGTTCAAAACCTTCCAGATTACCATATTTCCCGGCAGTTGTCAATCCACTACCTGCATGCTCAAAGGAAAGATAGACTTTTCCACCTTTCACCTGCATGGATTTATACCTCGGCCCCGAACCTACCACATTTGTATGATACGTATGTTGAAGAGCATTCAAGGCAAGCCTTAAACCTACATCCTGTTTATTTCTGGGGTGAATATCTGCCGGATTCCCGATATCTATGGTAACCGCCTCGCCAGTATGGGGTAAGGATAGGGTCATGCTTTGAGCTTCCCGCAACTCTGCCCAGGCCGAACCCGAATTGCTGTCATTAAACGGACCGAAACTGGAAAGCTGAACCCAATAAAACGGAAACTCCTCACCCCATTTATTCCTCCAGTCGTTTATGAGGAGAGGAAAAGACGCTCTGTAATCAAACGCTCTGCCAGCGTTTGATTCACCCTGATACCATAAAGCTCCCCGTATGGCAAGCGGAATCAACGGAGAAATCATTGCATTGTACAAAAGCGAGCCTTCATTGTTCATCCACCCTTTATAGGTTCGGGCTGATTCCCAGCTTGGGCGTGTCTTCCAGTCGCTGTTCATCAGTGAAATTGTAGATTCACCCACTCGTACAAAATAATCGGCCTGATTGCCATAAAGACCCACTCCCCAAGCTTCCGGCTTTCTGTTGGGAGAGAATTTGACCAGAATTTTATTGGCTCCTTCTTTCCAGATTCCTGACGGAATTTTGAAATTAATCGGGTCCTCATGATAGCCCTGATGAACCAAACGACCGTTTATATAAAACCACATATCGCCGGTACATTGCCCAAAATTCATTGTAGTCACCGTTTCAGCTGCAGCCTTTGACATTTCCACATCCTTTTGAATAAATACCGTTCCTCTGAAAGACGGCACCCCTTTCCAATCCCACTGATACATCGGATTGATGCTTTTCCAGGAAGAAAAGTCATAGGAAGGCGAAAGATAATCAGCCTCAATTAGTTTACGAATGTCAAAATTCTCTGACCCATGAAACCAGGCAATGGTTTTTCTTTCCATTTTCTGATCAGATTCTGCCCAATTTCCGGGCATTTTCCGGGCATATTCTCCCAATACTTCTGAAGAGAGCATGGCGTCTTTACTTATCCAGGTTTCCACGTGAGAGCCACCCCAGGAAGAGTGAACTAAGCCTACAGGAACGCCTGTTTCCTGAGTAAGCTTTCTGGCGAAAAAATAGCCTACAGCTGTAAAGTTAGCTGCGGTTTCGGGTGAACAAACCTGCCATTCGCGGTCTTCAAACTCTGCCTGAGGTGTAAACTCTGTGGCCTTGGGGATTTCAATATGGCGTATGGTAGGGAACTTTGCTGAGGCAATTTCAGCGGCAGCATTATCCACATTATTCAGCCTCCATTCCATATTGGATTGACCGCTGCAAAGCCATACTTCACCCATCAGCAAATCAGAAAATATAACCGTTTCATCCGCATCGCTGATCTCAAGGCTTAACGGGCCGCCCTCATGCAGGGCATCAAGTGTCAACATCCATCGGCCATCTGACTGGGTAAGAGTCGAGTAGGATTTACCATGAAAAAGCCCGTTGACTTTTTCTCCGGGTGAGTTTACTCCCCATATTTTTATGGGTTTATCCCGCTGCAGCACCATGTGATCACCAAAGATGTTGGCGACTTTGAGCTGAGCATGAATCTCGAAAATGTTTGAAAGACATAATACAATTAGAATAATGGCTCTCATTTTACTATTTGATTAATACGTTTTTATTTGTTAACCGAATTTCTCTTACCAGTTAACCTGAGATACAATTTTATATCAATATTGAATTGACGTTTAATTTCACGCATACTTGAGTAATCCTGAAGCAACCTCTGTAATTCTTCTTCATTCAAGGGGTCATAATTGTCAAGATAAATATTATCTCCATTCGGCAAATAAGCAACCGCATCAATATGATCCACCTGATATATATAAGAAATTGGAATTTGAAATGAACCTTTCCCAAAATGATACCCGGCTTGTAAAGAGAATTGAGGGCCATTTTTTAGACCCATTAATACACCTAAATTATTTTGAAGTTTGACCTCCCTATTATCATTAAAGATGAAGTCTCTATTCACACCCTTGATAACAAGAGGAGCTGAATAACTGAGGTAGTCAAGCTTATTCTCAAAAAACAGATTTTGCAAAATGAAAAATTTATATCCCAAAGCAAATCTTTTGCTTTTGTTTACCGAAACAAGGCTAGGTGTATGTGCACCTAAACCCATCCATTGGTTTCTATGTTTCACATAATTAAGGTTTAATGCAAGTTTATTCCACCTATACTCTAAGCCAACGTTAGGCCGAGACTGAATCCAATGAATAACACTTTGGTCCACAAATAATTGAGAACTAGCCTCTATTATACAAGAGGAAAGAAGAAGTGTTAAATAGATGGATTTCCTCATATTTACCTCAAATCAAATAGAGTATTTATTTTACTCTAATATTGTCAATCATCAATTGATTGAAAAACCATCTGGCGGAAAAGATCACCCGTATAGTCGCCACCGATTCGTTGGGTTTGTTTCATGATGATACCAATTACGTTTTCATTGGGATCGGCAAAATACTGGGTATTGAAATAACCACCCCATCTGAAAGTGCCTTCTCCGCCCATACCTCCCCGGGCTGCACCTCGTTCATTTAAAACTTCAAATCCCAGACCGAAACCGGCATTTTGACCAAACAAATCACCGACCTGATTCGATAACATAAAATCTACAGTAGTACGGCTCAGCAACCGCATACCATTGTATTCTCCCTTATTAAGATAGACCTGCAAAAAGGTGGCATAATCCTTTAGTGTACTCGATAAACCCGCTCCACCACTGAAAAAAGTTCTGGCTCCGGTTTTCGGATAGTTGACATCATAGAAGGTATCAGTGAAATGAACCCATTTCCCTGCAGCATTTTTAGTTTGAACGGGTACCAGTCGCGAAGCCTTGGAATCTGGCAGATAGAACCACGTATCGTTCATACCCAGCGGATCAAAAATGTGCTCCTTGAGATAGGTATCAAAAGATTGACCACTCCAGATCTCAATGAGATATCCCAAAACATCAAGCCCTTCTGAATACGTATATTTTTCACCTGGAACATGATGCAAGGGCAACTTGGCCAGTTTCTTGACACTCTGTTCGATAGTTACCGCTTCTGTAGTAAAAAGGTCGGTAATTCCTGCTTTTTTATAAATGGCCTTGAAACGCTCATCGCCGTCAATAACCCCGTAACCGATTCCGGAAGTATGCGTAATCAGATGACGAATAGTGATCTCTTTTCCTGCGGGCTTAACCGTAAATGAAGAATCTGACATAGAAAAACGATCGAGCAATACCGGGTTTTTGAACTCTGGAATATACTTTGAAACCGGGTCATCCAGCTGAAATTTACCCTGTTCCCAAAGCATCATAGCGGCTGTGGTGGTGATGGCTTTGGATTGAGAAGCAATTCTGAAAATATCATCGGTACGCGAAGACCTCCCATTTTCTGCATCTGAGTATCCAAAAGATTTATGATAAACAATCTTGCCATTCCTAACAATTAATGCCGCTGCTCCCGGGATAACATTTTCGCGAACGGCCGTTTCTATCATCTGAGAAATACGGTCCAGGCGGGCCTGCGAAACGCCCGCTGCCTCAGGCTTTGCATCGCTGAGTGGAGGAGTCTTTTTCAGGGAAGGGGTTTGCCCAATTGAAGGTAGATGGGCAGTAATCAGGAGAATAAGCAGGATTTTTTTCATCATAAAAGGGTTGATAAGTTCTCATCAAATTTAACAGAAAATATGCGACTGAACGTCTGGAATTGACAGAATCATGAATTCAAAAAATTAATTGTAGTTTTACTCACCCGAATAACCTCTATGACTCAATTCCTGAAAGCCAGAATAAAGAAGACCGCCTTGTACGGGCTGGCTTTTATGGCTTCAAAATGGGCCATTGTTTTGAGTCTCTATTTCTCAGGTTTCTGGTCCTATTGGTTTTTACTCCTTTTCCCCATGGCCGATTCGTTTGCAGCCATTGCAGCCATTATTTACCTGAAAGGAAATTTCAAAAAGTTTTTTGCCGAAGAACTCGAGCGTGAATTTCCCGAAGATTTTCAGGAAATCATCAAAGAAGTGAATACGGAATTTGCCAGAATTTCTGAGGATGCCCTGCTTTCTCTCAAATCTACCAATCCACTGGATAGCCGTTTGAAGTTAACCGCCTATTATATTGCCTTTATCGAGGTATTGGAAGCACGCCACTTAAGTTCTGAACAAATAAAAAAGCATTGTTTACATGTTTCAGAGGCTTACAGAAAACCCCGGAACCTCATTCACCGCTGGTATCAGAAAATGGCTCCGAAATTTATTCAACTGCCCGGGTCAAAACTTTATCTGGAAAACCTTAGCAAAAAAGTAAGTATCAAAGATCATCCATACGGTTTCAGAGCTCATTTATGGTCGAAGGAAGTTCAGAATCAGTACCCGGAGTTCCGGATAAATATTCTGGAGTGCGGCATTCTGAACCTGCTAAAGAAAATAGACAGCTTCCATCACCAGTCTATTTTACAGGATATCAGCCGGCTTACACCCGGACCAGCGGGATTCCGTATAGTCTATACTGTTCCAGAAGAAAATAACTTTCCGGGAGCTCATTAATAAGCTACTGTACCCGGCTTATCATAACCTTTACGAGCATCGTCAATCACCAGAATCCAGTCATTTCCCGGCCCAGATGAAGGCGGAACCGCACTGAATGACCCAAAATTCTGCGTCTGGCCCAACACAAAAGAAGCTCCGGTACGGGGATCATACCACCAGACATTGAGCACCTGCCCTCGCAGATCTTTGGTATTGATATTCACCGTTTTTCCTGTAGGAATATAGATAAACGCATAGGTACCGCTTTCATCACGGGTTCCGATGGTGTATTCGGCATCCTCCTGCTGCTCGCCATCAATCAGCTTCTGATCAGGAATACGGTCAAAGTACGGGCGGGAAAGCATGAGGTTTTTGAGATGTTTCATTTGAGTAGCCATAGGTAGATTTAGTGCTTCGGTATATGGCCTTAGTGGGCCGTTTACGCCTTTATCTTCCAACCGATACATTTGCCAGACATCATGACAACCGTAGGTTTGCCCGCAGGCACCGGCAAAAACGCTCCAGTACATCATTTTCCGGATATCCTGTGGCACTGAATAACCTTTATTTTTGGCGTCGAAACAATTGGGGTGATCTTCGTAGAGAGGTTCCCCATCCAGGGTCGGCTTTACGGGCTGCAGCTGATAATCATAACGAATTTTCTGATAGGTGAGCCTATCTGGGCAATGACCGGTCTGGTGCATGTTAAAATTCAGCCAGGAGTCATTATGAAACCAGTTGGAACTACCACCTGGAGCAGCCGGCTGCGGATGAAACGTAAAAATCCCTGTTACGAAAATGCCGAGACCTTCCTGAATTCCGCGGGCCATTTCACGCCAAACTTCCACATCTTCAGAGCCTTCACGCGGATTTCTGTCTCCGCCCAGCACCCAGATTATGTTTGACTGAGATCTGAATTTCAGTGCCAATGATTTACCGAAGGCATAGGCAGATTCTTTGTTGAATATTTCGGGACCTGCTCCCCAGGTGTTTTTGAACAGTTTATCGCCCCAGGTAGGTAAAAAGGCAATATAGATCCCCAGTGAATCAGCCTTTTTCATGACCCATTCCACATGATTAAAGTACTGAACATTTACCTTGACAGGATCAGTTTTATCCAAGGGTTTATAGCCGTAGGCATTGGGTGTATTTATCCCGTCAAGCTCAGCGAGGCCCACCGCCTGAACCACATTGAATCCCTGGGCAGCCCGGGTTTCCAGGTATTTTTCTGCTTGTTGTTTATCCAGTTTATGAAACAATTCCCAGGCCGTGTCTGCGGTCCAGAAAAAGGGTTTTCCTTCTTCGGTTTGTAGAAAACGTCCGTTTTCAGAGACTTTGAGGCGTGGCAGCTGGGCTTGAGCTTCTGAAAGAATCAGAAGAAACAGAATAAGACGAACAAAAGGGTTTCTTTTCATTTTTTAACAGGCAAATTAGCATTGACACGACTCCGCCAGCTATCAAGCAAAGCATAGAGTTCGCGGGTTTTTGCGGGTTCATCCAAATGAATATCCCGCAACTCTGAAATGTCATCGGCTAAATTATATAATTCCAGTCTTGAATCTTCATAAAACTGAATGAGTTTATAATCTCCAAACCTTACAGAAGATGCCGGCACGCCCAGTTGATTACTGAAGTGAGGATAATGCCAGAAAACCGGAACATCCTGATTTCTAAGGTCGGGATTGAAAAAAGCATCCTTCACACTCCGGGAGTCCGGACTAACATCTTCTTCTGCACCCAGTACATCAAGAATAGTTTCGCTAAAGTCAACATTGGAAAAGGCAAACTGACTTTTCGCACCTTCCTGAATTTTTCCTTTCCAGGAGACCAGCAGCGGCACGCGGTTTCCTCCTTCATAAATATGACCTTTCCACTTACGTAAAGGCTGGAGATTAGTGGGTACGGGGCCTAGCTCATCCAGACCCACACCGCCATTATCGGAGGTGAAGACGAAAAGGGTATTTTCCAGTTCGCCTCTGGCCTTCACTTTCTCATAAATGGCTCCTACTCCTTCATCCAGAGATTCCAGCATTGCCGCGTAGTAGGGATTATATTGACCGTCAAAGGCATTATACCTGAACAAATAATTCTTCAGCTTATCACCACGTGGAACAATAAGAACATGAGGAGCAGAGTAGGTAAGATACAAAAAATAAGGATCTTCCTTTGATTGAGCAGACAGAAATTCAAGTGCATAGGAAGTTAATTTATCGGTAAGGTAATGCGTACCTTTATCCTCAAAGGATTTATCAAAACCATCTTCATAAATGGAGTAGTTATAGTAATCCAGTCCATTTTTGCCGATCATCCGGCTATAATCAAAGCCCTGTTCCCAGGGATTCTGCCCGGTACCATTGCCGAGGTGCCATTTACCTACCATACCCGTATTATACCCGATTTTTTTAAGTCTTTCTGCCAGAGTTAGCTCATCTGTGCTCAGATAAGGTTTCCAGAGAGCAGGCTCTATTGAAGACAGACTGTCGCGTCTGTTTCCGTTTATGAAATTTGTAAGGTGTAAACGTGCAGGGTGCTTTCCTGTCAGAATTGCTGCCCTTGAAGGCGAACAAACCGGGCTGGCCGAATACGCCTGGGTGAATAATAAACCTCTGGAGGCCAGGGTATCCAGATAAGGTGTTTTGTTAAAAGGGTTTCCGTAGCAGCCTAAATCTGTGTAACCTAAATCATCGGCCAGAATAAATACGATATTCGGTGGCCGCTGGGCAGAAACGGATAAAGCCAGAAGCCACAGCAGAAAAGCTTTCTTACACATTCAGCAGGGTTTAATTGCTAAATGTAAAAAAATGACTTCAAAGGAAAGTTATTTTTCAAGAACAATGACCATATCGGTGATCGGGTTTTTCTTGACCATCTTCACCAGCAGGCCTTTTTCAAAATGATATTCATCGATGTTTTTGGCAAGCTCTCCACGGTATGAGCCCGGCTTTATCACATTCAGCTTGATAAAATCGGCATAGAATTCAGCATAGATATGCTGCGTGCGTAAAGGCTCATTGAAAAAGAGGTGGGCAAAAGAGCTGGTAATTTTTTGATTAATTTTTCGGCTCAGCTCTTTGTCCATCTGTTTTGAGGTAGCCAGAAATGAATCACCTTTTCTCTCGGTTTTGGTGTAATAATTTCCTCTGTTTGAAATCACGGTTACTTCTGAGCCCTCAAAACGCTCATTGACATAAACGCTTTTCACCCGGTAATCTACTTTGAGATGGTAAACCAGGAAATTGACATCCACTTTGCTTTTGAGCTGATAAAGCGTGGTATCTGCCTTTGAAGATTTGGTAACCAGAATTTCTCCTACTTTAATGCCAACAACTTTTACGGCGTAGATGCGGGTTTGGGCACTAGCCACAAAAGAGAGTAGAAGAAATACGAGTGCAATTAGTTTTCCCAAGGATATTCAGGTTTACAAAGGATACGTAGCTGAAAAATAAATAGTTTAACCGAATTTAACTGTGACTACTTTTTAGTCTGCTGTCAAACTGCAAAGGCATACTCGCTACTATTTTGATTCCGGAGGCATCGGCATGCTGAGGATTAATCAGGTAGTTATATTCTGCTGGAACTATAGCACTCGGTACTCTTAATACGGCCGACTCTTTGCCAGCCACAAAGTCATCTCCGATGAATTGAGTAAGCTGAGAAGGGGGCTTCGAATCCCAGTTTCCCGGAAGGTCTTCCTGATCAAGTTCCAGAATAAGAATATTATCCGGGATTTCAATTTCAAGTATTACACGGTCTGTGGGCAAATCATGGCTCAAATCGAGATGAACTGAGACTTCCAGCAGGGCAAGTGCCCTTGATTCTGAGGTATATACCAGGAAGGTGTTCTGACTATTCCATCTAAAACCCTCTGAACGGGAAGCTCCAATACCTGAAAGAGCCGTGCTAAGGTATTTCTCTCTTTCAATACGAAAAACTCTCATCAGGCCAGATTTCCGTATTCAAGTCTGTTCAATGCATTTTTCACCTCCTGAATTCCGGTTAAGGAATCAAAAAGACTTTCAGGAGTATTTCCACCCAATGAGATATTCGGTTTTTTGAGCCAACTGATAAATTTTTCCTCCTCCCTATTGAACACTTCAGTACCAAAATCAAGAAGTTCTGTTAACATGAGAATGGCCTCGCTATCCCGCAGATTGAGCAATTCATTCTCCTTTTTTCTTTTATTGTACGTAGTTTGTGGAATATGAAAAGCAGTCAATAGCTGTTTCACATGCATGCTGGCTCTTTCACTTACCACTTCTATAGAATCATATGGAAGCCCTTTCCGAAGGATATTCACCCGTTCCATTCTGGTAGACCAGGTGTGCTTCTGGCCATTTACGACTAAAGCAGATTTCACCTTAGCAGCTCTTTCAATACTTTTTCTGGCATTATATTTCTTTGTTTCCATAAAACAAACAACATATCTGCTGTATAATTACAACATTTTTGCTTAGCGTCAAAGCAACAGCCTTCATATTTAGATTCTTTGATTGACCAGGAGATAGAAAGATTTCTAATCCACCCCCGCATACTCCACCTTTGTAGCTTTAGACTCCAGGAAATAGCCGTCAAACTCTTTCAGTACTTCATCCAGGATGGAGAAGATTTCCTGTGCATCGAGGCTCTGGACCAGTCTCATGCGGTATTCTTTGAAATGGGGCAATCCTCTGAAGTAATTGGCATAATGACGACGCATCTCCAGAACACCCTGCCGCTCATTTTTCCATTCAATAGAGAATTTCAGGTGGTTTTTGGCGACCTCTACCCGCTGCTGCATAGATGGTGGAGGCAGATGCTCACCCGTTTCAAAAAAGTGTTTGATTTCATTGAATATCCAGGGATAGCCAATGGCCGCCCGGCCTATCATGATGCCATCTACACCATACCTGTTTTTATATTCTAACGCCTTTTCCGGCGAATCGATATCCCCGTTGCCAAAAATAGGTATCTGAATTCTGGGATTGTTTTTGACTTTGGCTATTAATGACCAGTCTGCCTCACCTTTATACAACTGAGCCCGGGTGCGGCCGTGAATGGTCAAGGCCTTTATTCCTACATCCTGAAGCCGTTCAGCTACCTCTTCTATATTTTTGGTGGAATCGTCCCAGCCAAGTCGTGTTTTTACGGTCACGGGTAAAGGAGTGGCATCCACTACAGCCTTTGTCATTTCCACCATTCGGGGGATATCCTGCAGCAGACCGGCCCCTGCTCCTTTGCAGGCTACTTTTTTTACGGGGCATCCATAGTTGATATCAATAAGATCTGGATGAACAGCCGATGCAATACGGGTACACTCGGCCATAGTTTCCACATCTGAGCCAAAAAGCTGAATACCGATGGGCCGTTCGTAAGGAAATATATCCAGTTTCTGCCGGCTTTTCCAGGCATCACGAATCAATCCCTCTGACGATACGAATTCGGTGTACATCATATCTGCCCCGTTTGCCTTACATACCTGGCGAAAAGGAGGATCACTCACATCTTCCATGGGAGCCAGCAGCAGCGGGAATTCTCCCAATTCTATAGTTCCAATTTTAGCCATTCCGTATTTGTTCCGGATTCTTTGAATGTTAAATTCTTTTGATTATCAATCTCCTAGAAACTTATTTCCTATTCTTTAGCAATTCTTTGGCAGAAACTGTCTGTGGCAGGCCATCTGGCCCGGCAATAACTATGTCCAGATTGTCCTTTGCCCTTTGAGCCAGCATCTTATTGATAGCTTTTTGAATACTCTTTACCAGATCTTCACCAAAAGATGTAGGATTCGCTATTTCTGCCATATTTGTATCCTATTAAATTTAGCGTTGTCGTATATCACTACTTTCTTGTCAATGTTCATTTCCGCTATTAATTCTGGTATTGTAGAAGAGTTGTCCAGCAAAACAAACCGGTCCACTTTCGACATATAAAGATCAAAGAAGTTAATTATCCCTCTATGATATCTACGTGTGATAACATCTTTGGGAATATTGTGTGCCCCAAGTTTTACCCGACTCTTAACACGATCAATAGCAATTAAGGCGTCAGATAGCCAAATAAAAACTAGTGTTACAACATAACCCATGTCTTTTGCTTTTTCAATAAATTGAACAAATGATCTGGTTGCCAAAGTTGTCTCAAAGGCGAAATCAATACCCTTCAAAAGCAGATGATCCATCCTTTCAAGCATTAATCTACCCGCCGTAATAGCGGCTCCTTCCGGATTTAAGGGCGATAATCCCATGCAATATTATCAGCATTGATAAACTCATGACAATTTAACAACTCGGGCAAAACCGTCATTGAAGCAGTAGTTTTTCCAGCTCCGTTACAACCCGCAATGATGTACAGATTTGGCATGAATTCGCTTAAAGATCAATATCTTTGCGGGGCAAATTTACATCAATAAACTGATAATTATGACGTTTGATTCCATCCTGAACCGGCTAAAAGACGAACGAGATGCTTTTTCTTCCATTTTATTGGTCATTGGAATCGTTCTCATTGCCATGGTCTTAGGGAATATTCTTGCAGCTGTATCTATGATTTTCATCGGAGGAGTAGGCATGGAGGATATTGCAGACGTCAATGGGGCCCTTATGTCTTCCCCAACCGGCTGGTGGGCTTTGATGATCGGTCAGGGTCTGGCGTCTGTACTCACATTTATTCTGGCAGGTGTTTTTTACTGGCGGGTGGTAGAGAAGAAATCGCTCAGCGAATTGAATTTCAGGGAAGTGAATGACTTTAAACTATTCGGATTGGTTATTCTGACACAACTGGTATTTCTTCCCTTGAACAGCTGGTTTCAGGAAGTTAATCAGTCGATGGATTTGCCCGATTTCCTCAGCGGCCTGGAGGCTATTATGAAAAGTATGGAAGAGTCTCTGGCAGAGATGACCGAGTTTCTGACCCAATTTGACTCCTTCTTCAAAATGCTGGTGGGTTTTGTGGTGATTGCCATGGTGGCGGGCATTGGCGAAGAGCTCATTTTTCGCGGGCTTATTCAGCGAAAACTTTATAAAGGTTTGAAAAACCCACATGCGGCTATCTGGCTGGCGGCCTTCATATTCTCAGCCATCCATTTTCAGTTTTATGGTTTTCTGCCTCGTCTGTTTTTAGGTGCTCTATTCGGATACTTCTTTTACTGGACAGGAAACCTTTGGGTACCCATTGTGGCTCACATTTTCAATAATGGTTTCGCTGTGGTGATGTATTATCTGGCAAATCGTGGAACGCTTGATGCCGAGGTAGCCGAAATGGAGCATTTCCCCACACCAGTTATTGTTGTTTCCGCTTTGCTGTCTGCGGCATTTATCTGGCTATTCCAGAAAGTGGCTTCCTCTTCTACGGCGTCCACCGAAATCACCAATCCATAGAATGCGTCTACAGTCTGGAAAATCTCTCCAGTTGATAGACAATCTGGCCTGATTATTTCCTGAAATAAACACGTTTTAAGGGATTTAATGAGATTTTGGCCACTTTAAAACAAAATGGCACAAGTGTTGAATTTGCTTTGGCAAGTCTAACTCAACACTGTATGATTTCATTAGATATTAACAACGCCTACTTGTACCGCCAGTTTGGAGATAACCAGAAAGCTCTGCGTGGTGCCTTTGATAATTTCCTTATTAATTTAAGAAGACACTGGTTTGTGGTGTCTCAGTTATTGGATCAGGGACAAACTGTAAAAGCTGCGGAGCATCTGCATCAACTGAAGCCCGCTTTACAACGAGCCGGATTTACCGACCTGGCGAATGAGATAGGCCAATATGAAATGGGAATCAAGCTCAATCTTTTCGGCCCGGATGCCGCCAAAGTGCGGTATGAATCATTAAACGAGGTAATGGCCATTGCCCGCAGCAGAGTAAAAACAGAACTCGATTACATGTAGAATATGCGTATAGGAATAGAAGCACAACGCATTTTCAGACCTCACAGACATGGTATGGATGTGGTGGCCCTTGAACTCATTAAGGCCATCCAGGAAACAAACGATGGGAATGAATACTTCATCTTTGTCAGAAACGATACGGATACCAAGTGTCTGAAACCGAAAGCAAACGTCCATATTATTATTCTTCCGGCGGTCAATTACATTCTTTGGGAACAAATATTATTGCCGTATTACGCCCTCAAATACCAGATTGACCTGCTTCATTGCACCAGCAATACGGCTCCCTTATGGGTGCATTGTCCTGTGGTACTTACCCTACATGATGTCATTTACCTGGAAAAACGGAAGGTAAAGAATACCTCCAGCCTTTATCAAAAACTGGGAAATCTTTACAGAAGAATTCTGGTGCCTGTTCTGGTCAGGAGAGTTGAAAAAATAGTTACAATATCTAAACAGGAGTACGGAAACATACTGGCCACACTGCCCTCCTGTGAAGACAAACTTTCTGTCATTTACAACGGAGTAAGCCGGAATTTTGGCAGGAAGCTGCCGAAAGATCAAGGGGACATGCTTTTGAGAAAGCTGAAGGCTGGTGAGCAGTTTATCTTGTTTCTCGGTAATGTGGAACCGAGGAAGAACACTCCGAACGTTCTCAAGGCTTTTGCGGAATTTGCACTTCAGAGAGCTACCTGTAATCTGGTGATCACGGGAGTTTCGCAGGAGTTTGTTCAAAGCCAATGGCCCGAAAATTCTCCTTCAGAATTACTGAACCAGGTAATTACTCCGGGTTTTGTGAGCAGCGAGGAGTTATTTACCCTATACGAAAGGGCCCAGGTTTATCTTTTCCCTTCATTACGTGAAGGCTTTGGTTTACCCATACTGGAGGCAATGAGTTACGGCACCCCCGTTATTACCTCCAATCTCTCCAGTATGCCCGAGGTGGCTGGTGAAGCAGCCCTTTTGGTAAATCCTATGGATGCATCAGAAATTGCCAGGGCCCTTACCGAGCTGATTGACAATCCGGAATTAAGAGAAACTCTAACTAAAAAGGGACTGGATCGGGTAGCCGGTTTTAGCTGGGAAACCACGGCCAAAGAATACCAAAAAATTTATTCACAGATCGTATCTGAAACTTCACAAATACGCTTAGAAAAATCATTATCAATTGCTTAACTGATCAATCATGACCACTCTCCTTGAAATCACTTTTTGGCTCCTGCTTTTCCTTATCTTCTACACCTACTTAGGTTATGGAATGGTAGTATGGGTTCTGGTAAAACTGAAGAACTTTTTCACCAGTCGTCTAAGACTTTCATATAATGAAAATTATGAACCGGCAGTTACGCTGGTTATTCCTGCTTATAATGAATTGGGGTGCATAGAAGACAAACTTCAAAACACTTTTGATATTGATTACCCGGCAGAAAAACTCGAGGTACTTTTTGTAACCGAAGGC
Source organism: uncultured Cytophagaceae bacterium (assembly GCA_966250325.1). Taxonomy (GTDB): domain Bacteria; phylum Bacteroidota; class Bacteroidia; order Cytophagales; family Spirosomataceae; genus Jiulongibacter. The sequence goes on from CBINGY010000027.1 coordinate 32,494, forward strand.
TCTACCGATGGCACCACTGAGTTTCTGGAAGCCCGTCTTTCCAACTATCCCGGAATGCGGTTATTGAGTGGTAAAGAACGCCGCGGCAAAATAGAAGCCATGAATATGGCAGTGAAAACCGTTAAAACTCCGGTTGTCATTTTCTCTGATGCCAATACACACCTGAACAAGCAGGTAATCAGGAACATTGTACGGCACTTTACCGATGAAGGAGTAGGTGCTGTAGCCGGAGAAAAGCGGGTAATGATGGAAAATTCGGAAGCCGCCGCTGGTGCGGGAGAAGGCCTATATTGGAAATACGAATCCTTCCTGAAAAAACTCGATACTGAATTACATACCGTAGTGGGAGCTGCAGGAGAGCTCTTTGCCGTACGCACCCACCTGTTTGGAGAGGTAGAAAAAGATACACTTCTCGATGACTTCATCATTTCATTACGCATAGCCGCTGATGGCTATCGGGTAGTATATGAACCCGATGCATATGCCTCTGAAAGGCCTTCGTTTTCTATTGCCGATGAGCAGAAAAGAAAAGTGAGAATTGCTGCCGGAGGCTTTCAGGCTATGGCCAGGCTTCTGCCATTGCTAAATATTTTCAGATATGGCTGGCTATCATTCCAATACGTATCGCACAGGGCCATGCGGTGGGCTGTTACTCCTTTCTGCCTACCAGTTTTGGTACTTATCAACCTGGCCTTACTTGAAAAAGAAACCTGGCTGAATAACCAGTTATATCAGCTAATCATGATTGCACAGCTGGCATTCTATCTGCTTTCTCTGGCCGGTTATTATTTGGAAAGCCGAAAAATCCGAGTGAAACTCCTGTTTGTCCCCTTCTACTTCACCTTCATGAATTACTGTGCCATACAGGGATATTTGAGATACAAAAGAGGGATAGGATCTGGTATTTGGGAAAAAGTAAATCGTGCAGCCTGATATGATCGCATTTACAATGCCCGGATGGGTCAAAGAAATTTTGGCCAAACCTCTCGACTGGAGTCAATATCAGATGCATGAGGCCAATTTGCTTAAGGAAAAGTTCAAGAAATTTCAGGTACACGAGCCGCTGGTGAGTGTAGTTCTTCCAGCCTGGAACGAAGAAAAAGGGATACTTCATACGCTCTGGTCACTGGCCATGTCTGATTTAAGGTATCCGACCGAGCTGATTGTGGTTGATAATAATTCGACCGACGGGACAGCGGCCTTACTTAAACAACTGGGAATCAAAACCATATCTGAAACCAAACAGGGCGTAGGCCATGCCCGTACGCGAGGACTGCAAGAGGCGAAGGGAAAATATGTATTGACAGGAGATAGCGATACGTTGTATCCTCCCCAATGGATCAATTTAATGACTAAAGCACTGCTTGACGGAGAAAAAACACCGGTTTATTGCGTGCATAGCAGCTATTCGTTTATTCCGCAGAAAATTTCGCTTCGCTGGCAATATGCCCTTTACGAAATTCTGGGAAGTTACACCATCCGAAAAAAGGAAAAAACTCAGCCATTTCTCAACGTTTACGGATTTTACACCGGACTGGTAGCAGCCAAAGGTCGTGAACTTAATGGTTATGAGGTGGAGGTTCAGCGAACATTTCAAGGTACTGTGGGTGAATTGGAAACCAACGCTACCGAAGATGGGATGATGGCTCTGCGATTGATGAATGCGGGAGGAAAAATTCAGGCTGTGCGTGATCCCCGGGCCCGGGTTTGGACCAGTGACAGGCGAATCCAGCTGGATGGAGGACTTGCCAGTGCCTTAAAAATCAGAATAAAGAAATATTTGAACAGGATATGAATCTGATCTCACACATTAAATCAAACCCGAAACTAAAGAGTTTTGTACACTGGTGTCTTATTCCTCCACATCAGGCGAGACCCAGGCTTTGGGTAAAATGGCTGGTAAATCCCTGGTTTCATAAAAAAGGGAAAGGAACGCTCATTTGTCGACGTACCCGGATGGACGTTTTGCCATTTCAGGAGTTCACACTAGGCGACTACAGCACCGTGGAAGATTTTGCCACAGTGAATAATGGCGTAGGAGCCGTACATATTGGCAATCATACACGTATAGGAATCGGAAACGTGGTAATTGGCCCTGTTACCATTGGAAACAACGTGATTCTGGCCCAGAATATCGTCATGAGCGGGCTTAATCATACTTACAAAGACCCGGAAGTTCCCATCTATTTACAAGGGGAGACCGTAAGCGAAATCCGAATTGAAGATGACTGCTGGATCGGTGCTAATGCCGTGCTTACTGCAGGAGTTACCATAGGCAGGCACAGTGTAATAGCTGCAGGAGCCGTAGTGACTAAAAATATACCCGCATACAGCGTGGCCGTGGGAAATCCCGCCAGAGTGATCAAACAGCTGGATGAAACCACCGGCGAGTGGGTCAAAGTGCATTAATCAGAATTGAAATATACCTACTTACTTTTCCGGGAAGACTCTTCCCGATTTTTGTTGTGTTAGGTAAATTACACCGTAGGATTTAGAATTTTTCCCCTTTCTGTCAATCTCTTTTCTTTTTGAAGATACGCCTCATACGCAAGCTCCCAGAAGAGATCTGCCCGATTTTCCCAGCTATTTGATAAGGCTGCTTCAAACCTCTGGCTCTCCAGGCCTGCCTTGGAAGCAACAATAGCCTGTGGAATCATTTCCAGAAACTCGTCATGGCTTTTGGCAAGAAAAACATGCTCACTGAACGAACGAATATCCTCAGAAAAATCGGTGGTAATCACCGATCTGCCCGCAGCCAGATATTCATTAATTTTCAAGGGGTAAATTCCGCCCGTAAGATTATTCTTTTTGAAAGGTATGATGGTGCAATCGAAATATTTCAGAAACTGGGGTAACGCTTCAATTGGCCTGGCAAATACAAAACGTACGTTTGGGAATTCATCGAGTTTGATATCAGTAAACTCATGATCCTTTCGGGGGCCCACAATAACCAGCGTTTTGTCAGGGTTCGCCTTCAGAATTTTCACTATCAATTCGTAATCGATTCGTTGACAAACAGCACCCGTATAGCCAATAATCGGAGTTCGGATATCAGCTATTTCTTCTGGTAAAGGAAGCTCTTCTGTAACCGCCTTACGAAACAAATGCACATCACCTCCATTCGGAAAATAGGCAATAGGACGGTGATTTCGTTCGCCGATTTTGCGACAAAGCTGCCGCGATGTAGCCATGGGTAAATCGTAATTCCGGACACACACATTCTCTTTTCTAAGACCATGACCTGGCACCTCCTCGATAGCATCCCGGCTATGATATATACTAAGTGACGGCTTCATATACTGCCCGATGGCAGATAAGTAAGCCGGATTAAAAGAGTTTAGAAAAAGGTAATCTCTGTATCCGTTTTCATTACAAATTTTCTCCACCACGCTGGCTATTCTGTGGCTGTTGTATCTGTTTGCCCATTCATAAATAGAGCCTTCCGGCAAAGAATAGATGGGTAACACGGCCCGGGGTGTTACTGCTACAAATTTTTCCGGCTGGCCGGGAACAGAGGTGAGGTAATCTTTGCCAAAAAGTAGTGCATTTAAACGACGTTTTTCGGTGGGTTTGCTTCGCTCACGCCACACATCAAGTAGGGAATACGGGTAATCGATGTAATATACCGGATTGGTTCGGCTCAGCACCTTGGCCAAAGCCAGTGATGCAGAAGACACGTCGCCATCCCAACGTGACATAGTGGTGATAAATATGGGAAGGTTCCGGAATGCGTACTGGTTCATCATGGTTAAATCGGCAAATCTTTTCTGGTGGGTCTGGGCTTAGTCTTAAACTTCTTTCCTGAGGTAAAACCCAGAAAAATAGCCAGGAGAATGAAAGGGAAAATGAAGTTCCAGGGCATGGCATTAATGGGTTTCTCCGTGAGGAGTATGAACAAATTGTTTACGGGCAGTTCCTATCTGGGTAAGCGACTTAAAGATTCCGAAAATGGCACCAGGGATTTCCAGGAATGCGTTCAGCAGGTTTCTGTTGTACCATGCAGCAGGAATACCCGCCAGCAGGCTGAACAAAAGCAGTCCCAGTAGCAGCAGATTTATCACAAATAATTCTTTACTTACAATCAGGCAAGCAATAAGTACCAGCAGACTAGCCACCAGCAGCAAAACCCGCGGAAGCAGATACGTTTGGAACACTTTATTGAAAAAGGCCACGTTCCCTTTGAACAGCTGACCCCAGCTTTCAAGAAAATACTTCTGGAAAAATTCCACCTGCGTGGCCAGCCAGCGGCTGCGTTGTTTAGAAAATACTTCTTTATAGGCCACTTTTTCGTCAAGTACGTGGTGATCGTCAAGAAAGGCAACCGGCAAACGTCTGCGAACAATCCGGAACTCCAGTTCTTTGTCTTCGCCGGCCGTTTCGCCTATATTTTCCATAATCTCTTCAAAGAGCTGCATATCAAAAGCCATACCGCTGCCTATGAGAGCAGACGGAAGCCCTACCGCCACATGGCCTCTCCTGAATATATGGTTATTGATTTCCTCTGTACAGGCATCCAGCAGAGCAAAAGGAGTGCTCACGTTTTTGGCTACCCTATGTCCCTGTACCACCCGGTAACCGGCGGCAAACGCATCATTCACTCCATGCAAAAAGCCCGGCGTCATGTGATTATCGGCATCAAGGATGAGCAGTATGTCTGCCTTTTGATCACGGGTTACTTCCAGAGCTCTGTGCAGAGCCTTACCTTTTGTACTCTTTTCAAAAGCCACCTCAATGACCTTCAGAGGCATTTCCCTTAATTTTTTCAGGGTGTCTTCAGAAAACTGATCGGCAATGATGAACACCTCAAACTTATCAGCGGGGTAATTCTGGCTAAGTGCGTTTTGAGCTGTTTCCAGAATCACTTTATCTTCCTTATATCCGGGAATAAAAACGCGGATTTTACGAAAATCGGAAGCTGCAGAAAAAAGCTGTTTCTTCCCCAGGTGCCCGGCAACCGAGAAAAAAAGCAAATAGATTACCTGAATGGCCAGGTAACCGGTAATCAATGCGAGGATAAGTTCCGATATAAACTCTATCATAATTAATCAATTTTAACGGTATTCAGCAGCTTGGAGGAGTGAGTATAAGGCTCTTTATCAGAAGCATGTGTCAAATTCCAGACCAAGGCCCGGTAAATGGCTCTGAAATGACCCCATTCATTTTTTAAGGCATGACGTATCATATGAACCGGGGTAGAAATACATGTAAAGAAGCCGGCAGCAATGAGGTATTGCACGGGTCTGTAGTTTCTTCGGATGTAAAGCAATCTGTTTCTGAACAGGTAAAAAGTTTTGAAGGCCGAGTTCTTACCGGTTGAAACAGATTCTTTGTGAAATATGGTGGTATTGCCCACATAATGAATTTGTAATCCCAGTTTTTTGAATCTTGCGGCCCAGTCGAGTTCCTCATAATAGAGAAAAAACAGTTCGCTCATCTGGCCTACTTTCTCTATGTCTTTTTTTCGCATCATCATGGCGGCCCCATTTGGAAGATCGGTAGGGCGTGAATCGTCAAAGGTGCCGTCGTCTTTTTGCAGATAACCGATATCATAACTCCGGCTAGTAAGGGGATTGAGGCCCACAGCACCGGCATACTGAATGGTATCGGGCATATACTGATATTTGATTTTCGGGCAGGCAATGCCACATTCGGGGTGGTTCTCCAGATAGGCTACCAGATTGGAAAGCAAATCGGGGGTAAATTCAGTATCGTTATTGGCCAGAAAAATGTATTCCCCCTTAGCAAACGCCAGGCCCAGGTTATTACCACCGGCAAAACCAAGGTTTTCGGGCGAAGAAACGTGTTTGATAAACGGATACTGAGCTTTCAAATAAGCCGAATTATGTTTTGGAGAGCCGTTATCAACCACAATCACCTCCCAGTTTGGATACTTCTGTGCAGGCAGTGTAGCCAGCATTTCAGCCGTAACCTGTGGGGTGTCAAAATTGACCGTTATGATAGAAACTAAAGGTTTGTTCATGTGTTAAGAGATTTAGATACAGGGATATCCCATTTGCGGCTTATAAAAACCAGAGTAATGGAAATATATACTATGAGAGAAGAAGGCAAAGCATTCATTACTTCATTGCCATAACTGCAAAAAAGGCTGCCGAATGTTCCCGAAGTAAGGGCTATGATCTGATTTCGCAGAACGGGATCTCGGGTATACCAGGCGATTCCAGAGCCCTTGGCTATCATGAACATCCAGATACCAAACCACAGAATGAAGCCTACAATACCATACATCACCCAGATTTTTACATACAGACTATCTGGTGGAATACGTGCCGTAGGGATATGTTTATTGTAAGTAGTGCCCCATTGCCCTATGGTACCCACGCCGGTTCCAAAGGGTTTGCTGGCCAGCATATCTCTCAGAATCCGTTGATTGATGAGTCGTACCTGCAGCGAAGCATCATTGGGATCAAGTGAGGTTCGCATTCTTCGAATCTGATCATTCCCCTGACCGATATAGGTAAATTTTAACATACCTACCATAGCCAGGCCCACGGTAAGCCCAAGCACCAGAATTTTGGTTTGTCTGATTAGAATCAGGAACAGCAGGCCTCCCCCCAGTAAAGCTCCCATGGCCCCGCGGGTTCCCGATATGAGCATACCGTAGAAGATGACGGCGGTAGCGATCCAATAAAGAGCTTTTCGTCCCAATGAATAGGGGCCGGTGGCCAATACGCCACAAATAACCGCAATGTGTGCCTGTGACGCACCAAACTGAGCCGCCTCATTGTAGAAAGAGAACACCCGAAGCTTTCCAAACAGGATGTGGGTTTTACGTGCCCCGGCCTCCAGCCAGCGGTTTTCTGCGGCATCGACACCAATGTACAGCTGTTTCATGCCATACAAAGCTCCCAGAAACGACATGATGATAATAATATGAAGAAATAGAGGAATATCTGATTTCTTACGCAGCAGAAGAATGACCAGCGGTGTGGTAAGAAACCAATACAAACCGGCTGATCGCATCTCCTGAAACCAACCCTGAACACTGGGCCTGGAGGGATTTCCCAACTGAAGAATAGTAAGACCCATCCAAAAAGCCGCCAGCCAGAAAATATCGTGATTTAAATGTCTGAATCTGAACCTGTTTCCTCTGAAAAAGAAAATAGCCAGCCAGGTGAGTACCATAAATCCATCAATGAGTAAACCTACCTGAAGACCCGGAATATGTTTTCCGATGGTAGGCATAAGAAACGCGTAGAAAAGCAGGGTAATGAGACCTATTCGCGGCTTAAGAAAAACCAGAATCACAAAGGCAAGAATAAAAGGCAAGGCTACCAGAGCTCCTTCCATCATAATGCCTCCGTCAGACAACAGATAACCAAATGCCGCTGTGGCAAGAAGAGCCATAGTTATCAGCAGGCCTCTCTGCCACAAGGTTATTTCACTATGTGCAAAATGTGAATCCATTTTACAGAAGCATTCTTACTTTGATTAATGATTTTTGGATTGTCTCCCTGCTATTCTTTCTGATCAGATTTCCCAGATGCTCACCATCGAGAATTCCGGTACGCTGTATAAAAAACCAGCCCAGAAAACATCCGGTAGCCGCATTTATCACAGAGGCAAAGGCCACCCAATGCAGGTCCTGGGTCAAATAAATGGCCGCCAGATCTGCCAGAATATTGACCAAAGCCATGGCCGCCACTTTCATAAAGTTTAGTCCGGGTTTCTGCATGGCATCCAGCACAATACCCGTAATGCGGTTCAAAGGCAAAAACAGTCCAAAAAGAACAAACACCCTGAAAATGCCAGACGAATCGGCGTATTTCTCTCCTCCGATGAGCGTAACCAAATAGGGAGCCAGAAGAAAAGCAAGTACCAGACCGGGGATGTAAATCAGATAGGACCAGGAGATATAACTAAGAAAGGAGTTCCGAAACCCGCGGTTATCTTTGGCATTGAAATGACTGGCCAGCTGAGGAAAAGCGGTAGTGGTAAGCGTTCTGAGCGGAATCTCAAAAAGTTCGGTCAGCTTTTGGGGTATAGCATACATGGCAACTGCCGCCGGCCCCAAGAGAGAGCCTATCAGAAAGGTATCTGCACTTTTCAGAATATTGGTGGTTCCCAATGTAGCGAGCGTAAATTTGATAAGGTGAAATAAACTTTTAACCTCATCCCGTGATTTCTTCAAAATGAACATCGGATTGGTTTTTCCGGCCACAAGAACATAAACAAGGAGAAGTCCGTTAACAGCCACATGGACAGAAGCCAGCCAGAAGAGTGTATCAAAACCAAAATACGCAAAAAGGGCCACGATAAGCGGATTGGCACTTTGTAACAAACGTAAAACGAGTAAAAAACGCAAATCCTGAGAGGCTACCGCCTCTGCTTCTGCTACATGCAAAGGCAGGGTAATGAATCCCAGAACGGCATAAAAAAGACAAAATACCGCGATACCTGAACCTCCTTTAATGAAAGGCAAAAAATACCCGGCCATAAGCAACAGGCCAGAGACCAAAACAACGATGAGTCCGAACCAATAGGCACTTCCTATAACTGTTTTGCGACGGGAGCTATCATTATCACTCACACGCATAATAAGAGCAGACTGCAGCCCACCCGATTTCACCATTTCAAATAACACCACGGTGGTCATGTAAATGAGGTACTCTCCCAATACCTGCTGCTCGAGCACCCGCACCAGCAGCATGAAAGAACCCATGCCTATAGCAGCCGGTAAAATCTGCCCGGCCAGTGCCAGCAATTGATTTTTCATTACGGAAGTACCTTTCATCATGGTGTTTTATTTAAGTGTGCGTTTCTGACCAAACTGGAATTTCACCAGTTGTTTGATGAGTCTTCTGAAATAGTTCCTCTGTTTTGGCACTTCACCGATGTATTCTTCGGCGAAATCTGCCTCTACGCCGTTAAGCAAAAGCCATGGCTCGGTTTGGGTAGCGTTTTTGAAGATATTGAGGGCCTCTTTATCAATGCGGGTCCAGACACGGTTTGCACGAGCTATCAGTAGCACCATGGTGAGTTCAGGAAACGAGCCCGGTTTAATCACCAAACCATCAAGCGATGGTAGTTCCCAAAGTACAATTTCCGCTTCAGAATTGCCGGCAGTACTCTCTTTCAGAGACCACTGCCTTTTTTCTACCACATAATTGAGGTTTTCAAGCTCCTCTTTCAGGAGATTGGCCAGCGTAGACTTACCCTCTCCCGGTTGGCTGCTCACCAGGCCAATTGAAACCGGACCCGATTTCGTATCCAGTTTGGAGAGCACTTGCTGTACTACCCTCAGGCGACCCATTTTTACAAACTGCGGGTTTTCATCCAGCATGGGAAAAAGGCTGAGAAAAGGCAGATCCACAATCTTTCTGGCTCGCTGGGGTTCCAGTAAGGTTTTGTTTATGAGAGCATTGGTAAGGATAAACGAAAGTACAAGTACAAAACCAACGATAAATGCCAGAGCCACCTGTACCATACGTTTCGAACGGTTTGCACTTACCGGCAGATACGGCGGATCAACCACATTAAGCTTGGTAGTGAGCTCTGCATTCTGCTGATTGAGGCGTGCCATATTTAACCCATGTAATAACTCCAGGTAAGCCTCTTCAGAAACTTCAATCTGCCGTTCAATTTTCTTTAACATGGCTCCCAGCGGGGCATATCGTTTGTATTCAGATTCAAATTCCCGTTTTCTTTTATCCATTACAGCCAGGCGGGCTTTGCTTTGTTCGTAAGATAGAGTGGTTTTGAGCCATTCATCCAGTACACTTTTGGTAGGGATGCCATTGATGGTATTTGAATCACGGTACAGGTTTTCTACCGATTCTTTAAGTCTGTTTTCTTTTCCTGCAGCTACATTTTTGAGACTATCAAGCTGCCGTTGATGCACTCCTCCAGAGCTTTTATTGATGAGCTCTATGGTAGATATGCGGGTATAGATATCTGAAAGTTTTTTCCTTTCTTCAAGAATTTCAGAACTGTAAATATTCTGATAAACACGTTGTTTAATGTTGTCATTTACCTTGTTGAGTGAATAGTCTGAAGCCAGTTTATCCATCTCAAGCGAGTGGTTCATGGCATAGAGATTTTCTCTTTCTCCGGCAATGGCTTTTGTCTGCTCGTAATAGTTAATGATATCATACTCCTTATTGAACTGAAGAAAAAGACGCTCCGAGGAATCCAGTTTGGCAAAAGCCTTCTCGGTTTCTTCCTCAAAATATTTAACAACAGACTCGGTTTGTCCTTCTTTGAGCAGACGATGCTTTCGCATGAACGATTCTTCGAGCAGTTCTAGGGTTCGTTTACAAATGCCGGGATCGCTGGTTTCGTAGGTAATTTTTATGAGATCACTATTGCTGATACGGGCCGCTTTGATGCTTTTAAGGGCTTCCAGTGAATAATACGGATTTGAAGAATTGAGGATTTCGAGCACCAGATTATTGTCTGATGACTGCATGAGATTAATTAACCTCACTTTGGTATCGGCCACCGAGGTACCGATAAGTGCTTTCCTTGATTTTTCAGGCACCAACTCTTTCAGATTATTGATGGCTTCCCAACCAGCAATTTCAGACACCGGCTTTTTCATAAGCAGGTGCTCAGCAAGCAGTGTAATGGCCACATCTTCTTTGGTTTCACGGGAATCAATCAGCGAGATCAGGTTATCGAAAGCATTGCTGGTGGAGTAAAAATCGGCCTTATTGGTACCGTTAAGGCTGTAGCCAGACGCGATCCCCGTGTATATAATTGATTCAGAGGAATAAACCTTCTTTTCGTTTCGGGTAAAATAATAGACCGAAGCAGCCAGCACCACCGGAATGACAATAAGCCAGCCCAGGTTTCTTAAGATCAGTTTTATGAAATGTAGAAAGCTCATCAGATGGAATTTAGCAGATTGTAAAAATTGACTCCAGTGTAAGCTTCCAGCTGAAGCAGGCTGGTTTGAAACCGGTTCAGATTGGTTTCATATTCGGCCAGCACTTTACTTTGTAACTCCTGCATCCGCGAAATCTGATCCAGTGTAAGCTGACCGTTCAAAAATTCCTTTTCGGCCAAAGCGTAATTTATCTCTGCCGTTTTCTTATTCAAATTACTGTAATTAAGCAGCTTATAACTGAGTTTGAGGCTCATGTACAGATCGATAACCTGCTGTTTCACAAAAACCTCAGCCTTTTGTTTTTCGGCTTCGGCCATTTTTATCTGAGAAATCCCTGCTTTCAGATTGTATTTTCTGTTCATAACCAAATTCAGCGGTAGTTGCAAACCCAGACCAATGTTATAGAATCCTGTCTGGGTATTCGTGATGAAATTGGCCGTTGGGTCTATTTCAGCATTACTTACCGAAGCGTAATTGGTACCATACAAATAACTTGATCGCAGCGATAGTGCACTGTAGATGTTATTTTTGGCGATACCGGCGTTGGCTTCTGCCAGTTCACCTGAAGACGCTATCCTTCTGATTTCCGGCGAAAACCTGTAAGCGGAATCGATGATGGCATCGAGCAGCAAATCAGAATTGAATGCATATTCAGCCTTGGTAGTAAGCAAGGGCTCCTGAGAAAAATTTATTTGCCAGGCGAACAGGAAAGTTATCAGGATGCACAGCGTTTTCATTCGGGATACACCAGAGTGTTTATACGTTTTCGGTCTGAAGCAAAGCAGGGAACGTCTTAAAGAATATCTTCATATCAAACAGGAAGGAGAAGTTTCTGGCGTATTCAATATCCAGATTGATCCGCTCTTCTTCCGTCATATCCTGTTTGCCTTTACCACGTTTGGTAACCTGCCACAATCCGGTGAGTCCGCCGGGGCCTGCGAAACGTTCAATGTACTTATCGGTAGTAAGTTTTTCTGCCTCATATAGCGGAAGCGGACGATTGCCGATAAGAGACATATCACCCAGAAATATGTTGAATAACTGAGGTAACTCATCAATACTCGTATTTCTAAGAAATTTGCCCAATCGGGTAATGCGGGGGTCGTTCTGAAACTTCATAAAGGCAACCTCACTGCTTTTAGCCATCAGGTGATTTTTCTCGCACACCATGGCACCGTCTTTAAAAAGCATATTTTTGCATTCTCCTGTCGCCCTGCAGTCATCACACAAACCCGCCCCTTGTTTGTCGCTCATGCCCGCTTCTTTGGCATACAGATTCAGGTTTCCCATGTTTTTGATCAGCTTGTCGGCATCTGTACGCATGGTTCTGAACTTGTAGATGGAGAAGATACGGTATCCGGCACCCACTCGCTTCGATTTGTATATAACCGGACCTTTGGAGTCAAGTTTTATTGCAATAGCCACAAGAATCAACAGAGGTGAGAGCAGCAATAAGGCTAAACCGGTGGTGCTCACGTCAATCACGCGTTTCCATAAAGGCAACTGGTATGACTGCTTCAGCATAGAAATCTTTGACTCCGAATTTTTATGAGCCTTCTGTACCAACAATTCAATACGCTTTGAAAGGATATCGAAATCTGGCAGGGAAGGATAAATATCATTTCCCTTCAGGTTTAAGACTTCTTTTTTCAGACCCTCGGAAGACTTGGCGGTAGTAATAATAACCGGAAGGTTTTGGGTCCATTCCGTATTTCTAACACGCTGCAGCAAATTAATGCCCCCGTCGGCTCTGGAAGCAATAAGGGCATCGGGCGTATAAGCCTGTAGAAGCTGATGAAAACAATCATGCTCGTTCTCAAAAAAGCTCAGTTCAAACTGCCCGGAGAGAGCATCACGGTAAAGAAATTGTTTGTGAGGCTCACTCTCGAGCACAAAAACTTTTGCAGGTTTATTTTCGTAGGTCATCATGATGTGTAGCTGGATATGAGTTATGCGGCTTTTTCTACTCTCCTGAGAATTCCCGAGATGCGTGCCTTCACTTCTGCCGGATTAAATGGTTTCACGATAAAATCATCAGCTCCCATTTCAATGCATGAGATACGAACCGAGCTATCTTCAGCTCCGGATAATACAATCAACGGAATTTCTCTGAAAAGAAAACTGGCCCGAATGGCCTTCACGAAATCTTTGCCGTCCATACCAGGCATTTGCAGGTCTGAAATGATAAGATCAGGCTCATTTCCTTTTTCGAGCCAGCTTACTGCCTCCGCTCCATCTTCTTTGAGAACTACAGAATAATTATCTTCCAGAAAGTGTTGAAGGATTAAACCCGTGGTAGGTTCATCATCTACAATCAAGATCGTTTTTTTACCTTTTGTATTCATTGGATAGTTTTTAGTGCTAGTGCAATTATCCGAATACGAAATCTATGCCATTATTTCATCCAACTTTTTCCCAATACAGGAATCTAGAAAAATTTAACACAATAATCTTATTAATAGCTAATTACGAAGGAAACCTACTTTCTGGAATTTGATTTGACACAAAGAATTAGTCCAGAAAATAGAAAGTTTACTACAAAAGGGAATTTTTAATAAATTTCCGGAAGTTGAAGCACATGAACCAGGCTGGTGTCTGGCTCAATCTTCAACAACAAATGACTCCTTCAATGTTGACTCATTAATCTGGAGTTCTACCACATAGGTGCCTTTTTTCAATTTGCCGGTAGGAATATACTTGCGGTGGGTACCCAAAATATCGTAGTGCTCATCAATAAGCGTGACCAGAACGCTGCCTTTAGCATCCAGAAGAAGGAGCTTTACCTGCCCGGGCTGGTTGAGCCTAAAAAATACTTCCTTTATTCGGGTGTTCTCTTCATTGTTGCTTACAAAAGAAGGGTCCTTCTTTTTGGCCAGTAGAGATAGCTGCTGGTTTTCTTCAAAGGCAGCCTGAATACAATTGGCAATTTCCGCTTTAAAAACGCCTTCCGATTGAACTTCAAATCCGGGAAGAAGTACGATGCTGTTTCCTGCTGTGAAGCTTATATTTTGCGTCGAAGGAACCGAACTTTTCGACTCTATCCGCATTATAGCACCAAACGATGGATCTTGAAGTGTCACCCTGGCCAGCTCGATGGTATCACTGGCACAATGAATATCTGTACCGCGGCAATTACAGTCTGAGTCAAATTTATCGTAAGAAGTGAGCGGATCATCATCGTCGCAGGGCGTGTCTTTGTCATCGCAATGAACAGCATCAAAGGTAATATCACTAAAACCCGTGCAAAGGGGGTCTCCGTGGTTATTTAGTGCCGTAATAAGTATATAGCGAGCCTTCTGATCGTTGAAATTCGGGCCAATAAACCCACCATAATCTGAATTTCCGGGAGCCTGAGGCCAGGCATAGGTTCCTCCCATTGGTGTCCAGGTAATGCCATCATCCGAATAATCAACCACTACCTGCCGCATTCCTTTATCGGTCTCATTCAAAACGTTGTAGTTCCAGACTCGGGATCCTTTGAACCTATATTTGCTGCTAAAGTCATATTTAATCCAGTGCGTTGCAGAACCGCGGGCCGGATTGGGATTAGGCAGTGAGGTACTGCATGATTGCCAGGAATTGGCCACCGTAGTGAGATTAGTAAAGCTACGGGCCGCCGGCTCATAGAATACGTAGTGAGCGAGGGTATCGTTACAGTCGGGGCCGGAGCAAGGTGTGCCCACACAGTTACAACTGGCGTCGTATTGATCATTATTGGTGTAAATATTTCCATCGTCACAGGGGGTTCCCTGGGCTACACATGAAAGTTCACAGTCATAATCAAAAAGATAAAACGAAGGCACGAGCTTCCAGCTGCTGTGAAATGGCGTTTTCCAGTGCAGGTAAAAGAAATCACGCCATGTGTTTTCTTTGTGCCTGAACTCAAAGTAATAATATTTCCCTTTTTCAAGAGTCAATGGGCCTATGGTCTGAAAACTGGATGAATTATGCTCGGCCTCTCCCAGACCGTACATCACCAGGGCCTGGTGACTCTGTTTATTGGCTATATCATGATTACTGCTCAGGTAAAAGAACGTCTGATTGTCACCGGTTATATTAAACGAGTATTGCCCCGTTACCGGAACCGTTAAATAGCCTTGCACCAGCGTTCCGTATTGTTCTTTGGTATAAGGAGACAACGGACCGTATGCCCCTTTCAGTAATTCTTTCCTATCGGGTAAAAGAGGGAATTTAGGCGAATTGATCAGATCATTTTCTACGTAATTTCCAGGCAAATTGTCAAAATAATAGGCTTCTACCTTCCCGCGTTCCCCTATACAGGCCGTAGGAGGAGCAGAAACCCCTACGCAATTACAGAACCCATCCTGCCGGTCGTCTGAGGTAGCGGGGTCGCCGTCATCACAAGCCGTTCCTCTGGGAGGGCAGTTAGTCTGGCAAGCATAGTCTTTAATGTATTGATAATCTACAATCTGCCAGGTAATCTGGGTATCGGGATTACCCGGTCGCCTGAAATACAAATTCATGTGATCACCACAGCAGCCCTCAAACTGATGAATTTCAAAGTAATAATTTTGCCCGGCCGTGAGGGAAAGAAGCTGTGAGGTTTGATTGGGCTCTTTATTGTGCTCACCTACATTGGTCCAGGTAATCACTTCTGCCCGTTTCCTCAGATTATGTCTGCTTTCATCGGTACTCAGATAAAACTGGACATCATCGTCACCTGTAATATTGAAATAATACTGCCCCGTTTGCGGAACCGTAATGTATCCGCGAATCATCGACGCATAATAATCATTGTAATTGACTGGTGTGGAGAGCGACCCAAGAGTCACCTGTAAATCCGGATTTTCCGGGTAACTTTCCATGGCAGCCAGATCGGTGGAATCAGGAAAAGAGGGAAAATTGAGCCATAAATTCCATTGAACCTGACCCGCCTGACCTACACAGCTCTGTGCAGTAGTACGGAGCGATGTAATTGAAGTAAAACAAATGATAAACAGTACAATCTTTTTCATACTAATAGGTCAAACAGGTTTGTGGTCTGTCAACATTTGAAATACCGCCAGACATATTCATAAGTCCCAGCGGATATACACCGGGAGCATACGAATAGAAATTCCCGATATTGGGAAGAGCATAACAGAGATCTGAAGGACTCACCCCATACCACAGAGCCAGCTCGGCATACAGTTCATCGGTGGCTACGGCCGGAATAAAATTTCCACGGAATGAAATATTCCGCGGGTTTGAGCTCACATTCATTTGCGGATAACCGCCATAAATTTTCCCTCCGTTTACGGCATCACCCATTACGATTGTATTTCCACCCCAGGCATGGTCAGAGCCCTGTCCGTTTGAGGTAATGGTGCGGGCAAAATCTGAGATGGTAAAAGTGGTTACCTTATCTGCTATTCCAAGCTCAACCGTACTATCATAGAACGCCTTCAGGGCCTGGCTTACGACAGGAAGCAGACCATTGAGACCCCCAATCAGGTTATCATGCATATCCCAGCCACCGATGGTTACAAAAAATATCTGTCTTTTTGCTCCCAGTTCATTTCTTACACTCATCACCCGGGAAATAGCCTGAAGATCACGAGCCAGATTGGTATTCGGAAAGACTGTGGTCAACGAAGGCACCTTTTGAAGAGCCTCTTTAAACAGATCAAAAGCAGCTATGGATGTTTTGGCCGCATCGGCATAGGTAGAATGCAGGGCGTTACGGTACGTCTCAGCTACCATATTATCTACCGCTTCATTGCGTAGCTGCGTCATGTATCCCGAATTTGACCACCAGGAAGGCAAAGAAGCAAAACCTACGTTATTGGCATTGATGGTATTATCAATGGAATATTCAGAGATCTGACTTCCCCTCTGAAAGATGTTCTTCCCGGCCAGAGAGATATTCATACTTAAATTCTGATTGGAATTGGTGGCATATAGCATATCTGCCAGTCGCCCGCCAAAACCCACCGCATCTCTGCTTTGCGGCACGCTGGTTTGCCATTGCATGATCTGATCGGAGTGCGAGTAAATTCCCAACGGCTTCTTCTTTGCATCATTCTCATAGTCGTTGTAATTCAGTAAAGGCTCCACCAGCGTACCGATATTTGACATAAATGCCAGTTTCCCCTGATTAAAAAGGGTACGCATTTCGGGCATGGCCGTATGTACTCCAAAACTGTTGTATGCGTTGGATATGCCCCGCACACCCACATGTGACTGAACGTTAAGGGCGTGCAATGTTCCGCTTACCAAGGCAAGATCGGTGCGTACCGACTGATAGTCTGCATACCCATTGTCACCTCCGGAGCCATTCCCGGTAGGAATTAACATGTTGTACGAATCAAGACCACCGGCCAGCAACACACACACCAGAGCCTTATAATCGTCGGCAGTGGTATCTGAAAAGCGGGTATTGGCCATTACGCCGTTCATCACGCCCAGATTGGCCAGGGTGCTGAGCAAGGTGGTAGAACCCATGGCTCCACATCCCACCGACTTTAAAAATTCTCTGCGTTTCATTACTTATTAATGAGGTATTCGGGACTGGACATGATTAGAAAAATGAGCAATCGGATACGACGTTCGGCATCGGTTTCATCAATTAAACCCTGGGAAGTATAAATCTCCGGCATTTTTTCAACCGACTGTTTGATATAATTTAAACTGGAATCACCCAAAGCCCCGTGTGCCAAAAGCATATTGTATTTATCCAGGAGTATAGGTAGCAGTTTATTGCTGGCAAAAGGATAATCTGCTGAAAGGTCAAATCCGGGCTCCTCAGCTTCTTTGTATATATTGTCACCGGGATACCAGGGATAATCGATGGGATCATCGTAGATCAGCCATTCGTTCAGGGCGTTAAGGTAACCGGTCAGAGTGATTGAATTTAGCAGTTGAAACTCAGGACCATATTTTCCGGAGTCGTGCAGCAGACCATCGGGTACGTAATCCGGCTGATAAAAATTAAATACGCTGGGCGAATTCAGCGGCCTTTGTTCCATCTTATCGTAAACCTCACTCATGCGGTTTCTGAATACACCGATTGAGGAGCTTAGATTTAAACCATTGACCAGATTGGTGTAGCGAATAAAAGGCTCTTTAAGTTTGCCGGCAAAACGCTCCCTTTGGTATCCACTTACCTGAGCCTCAGGATCAAGCAGGATGGCTTTCACCACCGCACCCAAATCGCCCCGAACACCGCTGCCATTATTGATAAATACAGCAGAAATACGGGAAATATATTCAGGTGAAGGATTTGAGGTAACCAACCTCTGAATGAGCCTTCTTGAGATAAAAGGTGGTGTATTGGGATGATTGAAAAGTACATCGAGAGCGTCTGAAATATCTTGAGTCCCTTGAGCGGGCGGGCGGGCCGGTATGGTATGATTGAGAAAAGTTTTTGAAGTAGAATCATGTGACACATACACTTTGTATGGCCAACGGTTTCTGATCAGATCTGAGCTATCTTTTGAGAAAAACTTTAATGGATGGGTATAATCAGTTTGGACAGATGTACGATCACCGAAATAAGCGGCATTATGCAGACTTAAGCCGGTAAATACTTTGGCCAGGCCAGCGATATCGTCATTGCTATAAGTCGGTATAGATTTCCCCTGAACATCTTTTTTCTCAGTTCCATCTGCATTAAGTTCAAACAAGCCAATTGTAAAAAGCTGCATGATTTCACGGGCATAATTCTCATCGGGGAAAGTGGTCACTGAATTCCGGGTCATCTGAGCTCTGTTATTCATATAAGTGAGATAAACTGCCATGGAAGGGTGGTAGGTAACATCCTGAAGCAGTGTACGGTAATTTCCCAATGCATTTTTAAGCAGGATATCGTAGAACCCGGCCAGGGCATAGGGATTGCCATCTAAGGGAGAAATACGGGAAATGACAAAAATTTCGCTCAAAGCGAACGCTACTCTCCACCTCAGCCTGTCCGGAGAGGTCATACTACCCTGAAACCAGGCCACATCAAACATGTAATCGTTTAATGAATTCTGAACGTCTGCCAGCGTAGTCGCTGGATTAGATCGGCGTAAAGAGTCGGTGATGGTTTGAGCCAGCGAATTGATGTAATTAACCAATCCAAACGAATTTGGCATGGCAAGTTGCTGTGCCAGCCACTGTTCCTCCCCTATGGTCACCAGATTGGATACTTCTGAAAAACGGGCACCCAACGTAGCCTGTGATAAAAAGCGGGAGGCCGCATTGTGATTGGGGAGAAACCCGTCTGCTTTTAATGTTTGGATACCCTGGGAAGCATTCGAACTTGCCGATACAGAAACGTTTTTGGTATTTCCCATTCCAAATCTGACCAAAGGCTGAGCCGCAAGCACACCAGAGAACAGGAGGCAGAACAAAAATAGAGTTAGCCGCATGCAGTAGAGATTATAGGATTAAAAGGTTCTGAACTCACCACAAAAATTATTCCATGGTGGCTTTCGAACCGGCACGTATTCAGATTGTTGCGTTCAGAATTGCATATTTTATCCAACGCCCACAATCAATTGTCAAATATAGCAGAAAAACTCCTCAAATTGAGGAGCACAAAGCCTTCGTTGATTTTCTCAGATTTCCTCAGATTTCCCCTTTTCAGGTATACTTAAATTCGCCAAACTCACTTCGGATAGTCAGCTTCTTTTCTGGCGAAGCCTCTACTCTACCCACCACACGGGCATCTATATCAAAGGAAGCGGCAATTTCAATAACCCTATCTGCGTATTCTGCGGGCAGGTACACCTCCAGCCGGTGACCCATATTGAAAACTTTGTACATCTCCTTCCAGTCGGTGCCGCTCTCTTTATGAATAAGTTCAAACAGAGGAGGCACGGGAAAAAGATTGTCTTTTATGACATGAACGGCATCTACAAAATGAAGCACTTTGGTCTGGGCTCCACCGCTGCAGTGTATCATACCGTGCAGATGCGGGCGTAGTTCATCCAAAAGTTTTTTTGCGACTGGGGCGTATGTACGGGTTGGTGAAAGTATCAGCTTTCCGGCACTTACTTTTTCGCCATTACCCACGTCAATTTTATCTGTAAGTAATTTACTTCCTGAATAAACGAGAGCACTGTGTATCTCAGGATCGTAGCTTTCCTTGTACTTCTCGGCGTATTTATTATCAAGTACATCGTGGCGGGCAGAGGTAAGTCCGTTACTTCCCATTCCTCCATTGTATTCGGTTTCGTAACTGGCTTTCCCGAAAGAAGCTAATCCTACGATAACATCTCCGGCTGTGATTTTATCATTTGAAATTACCTCGGAGCGTTTCATACGGGCTATCACCGTGGTATTCACGGTAATGGTTCTCACCAGATCACCTACATCGGCGGTTTCGCCCCCCGTACTGTATATTTCAACGCCGTTATCACGAAGCATCTGTAATACCTCCTCGCTTCCATTGATAATTTCGGCCAGTACTTCTCCCGGAATTTTATTCTTGTTTCGGTCAATAGATGAAGACATGAGAATAGGTCCTGTGGCACCCACGCAGAGAAGATCATCGGTATTCATAATGATGCTATCCTGGGCTATTCCTTTCCAGACACTCAGATCACCGGTTTCTTTCCAATAGAGGTATGCAAGTGAGGTTTTGGTACCGGCCCCATCGGCATGCATGATATTGCAGTATTCGGGATCTCCTACCAACGTATCAGGCGAAATTTTACAAAAGGCTTTAGGAAATAGCCCTTTATCGAGTTTTTCAATGGCCTTATGAACATCTTCTTTGGAGGCCGAGACGCCCCGCTGCATATATCTTTCAGACATACGGTCTAAGTAGTCAAGTGATTCGGCCGTAAAGGTAGGGAAAATGAGAACGCTGCCCAGCATTTGGTTTGTTTATGGTTGAAGAAAAAGGCTCTGAGAATTTTTGTTTGAAAGGTGCAGGCAGTAGCAGAAATAACCAGGGATGCGGAAGCAAAACTCTTCCTATGAAAAGAATAAATCCAATTAAGCTATTCCAGAATCTGGATGGATTCCTGCCCCATATTTTCGGAAGAATAAAATCGTAAACTTTATCAAGTGAAAACCAGATATACTCTCCCAAATTCCTACGATAAGATTCAAAAAGCAGCTTGCTTTGCTCAGAATACGTATATCGTTTTTCAAAAGCGGTATTTCTCTGATTCTCGAATTCCTCCCAGTTCTTTGGCAAATTTGAGATCTGAAGTCCACGGCCAATCATGGAAAATTCATTGATAATAAATTGCTTGTCCTGAGGAGAAAGTGGCTCAAAAATTAATTCGTGAGCCCTGGAAGTATAAAAAATCAGCATATTCAATACATCCAGAAAAGCTTCATTCGGGATTTCAAACCCCCGCTTCTCCCCTACTCTCTGATGAATTTTGACCAGTTCCTCCAAAGCCACTTGTCTTTGATCTGACTCTGTAAACAATAACCTTTTGGCATAGGCCAGCGTACTCATCATTCGCTCAATCGGCTGACCGGGAATTTTACCGGTAAAGAATAGCCAATCCACATACTTACTAAGAGCAAATTCAGCCGATGCTCCGGCAAAAATCAAAAGAACAGCGTCGGGATCAGACCAAACCTTACGAATTACGTCGGTTTCTTTTTTTAGATCAGCTGATTTGTCTGATAAGACATCCATCGAATACGCCAGTAAACCGCCCAGAGAATATGCCGCCAAATCGGCCAGCGAGAAGGAAGTTCCAAGTACTATTCTCAAAACCTTGAATTGACCCAGCCCCGTCCAATCCAGAAAATGGATAAGCTGCAATAGCTCAATCCCGAAAGAGAGAAACAAGGCAAAAAGAAATGCTCTCTGTTTCGATATCTCAAAGGTTCTTAATGCGAAATATACCAAAGCAGTCGCCAGAAAGTCACCGAAGAACGGACGAATGAAAGCATCTTTTACAAAAACCGCAATACCAGTTTCAATGAACAGTATTGCCAGAACCACTATAACGTAAAATGAACGAGGCTTCATAATTGAATAATTAAAAGTACTTTGTATTTCAAAGTTTATTAATAAAATTTTTTACAGATGCCCTTTAATTAAATCCTCCAGGGCAAGAAGGTGCTCTTCAAAAGCCTTTTTACCAGATCTGGTAGAAACATAGCTGGTGTTCGGTTTTCGATCGATAAATTCCTTTTTCACTTCAATGAATTCAAACTTTTCCAACGCTTTTAAATGAGAAGCCAGATTACCGTCTGTAAGCTCCAGGAGTTCCTTCAATTCATTAAAACTAACGGCGTCATTCACCATAAGAACAGACATAATGCCCAGTCTTACCTTGTTTTCAAACGCCTTATGAAACTTTTCTAAAATCATCAAATGGTCTTTCTGTCGTATTTATAATGCATAATTACGCCATACAAAATATGTAAAACGCCAAAGCCGGCGGCCCAGAAAAAAAGAGAATACCCTGAGACAATGAGTGCCAGAACGCCCAAAATAAGCTCACTTAGTCCCAAATAAAAAACATCCCTGTAGGTATATTGAGAAGCACTAATCAACGCCAGTCCGTAAAAAATCAGCGTCAGCTCCGGAATAATCCAGTAAACGCCATTGACGAGTAAAGTGATAATAACAGCCCCGCCAGCCAGCAGCGGAATCGCCATGTTTACTACCAACTTTTTGGAGACCGGATTCCAAAACCCATCGGCCTGTTTTCTGGCCTTTCTCCACGTGAAAAAAATTCCGGAAAGTAAACCAAGAATAAGTGTAATGGCAGCCAATCGAATCAGAAAAGCCAGATAATCTGCAGGCAAAGCCGGATGAACCGATGATCCAGGGGTACTCCAGTCGGCGGCCATGGAGTTTTTATACTGATAAGCAAAAAAGGCAGCTGCCAGAGCAACCACCCCCGCTGCCACACCAGATAGGCCACTCAAAGAAAGAAAACGGGAGGATTTCTCCATCATTTTCCTGATTTCCTGTAGATCGTTTAAAGGATTACTCATGAGAAATAATGCATGATTCGGGGTATAAAAATAACAAGTGCTGCCACAAAAGAAGCCAGGGCGGTTAATAATACACCAGCCGCGGCTATATCTTTGATGTCTCCTATTTCGGATTTTCTTTCTTTTGAAATCAGATCACATAACTTTTCTATGGCGGTATTAAAGGCTTCTGCTGTGAACACGGCGGCAATGCATCCTGAAATAACCAGCCATTCCCAAGCCTTCAGATGAGAAAAGACACCGGCTGTAATGACAAGCAAAGCCGCCAGGGTATGAAACTGAAAATTATTTTCTGATCGTATCAGCTTCGTAAAACCAGCACCCGCGTACCTGAAACTTCTAAGCATCTTTGACAGATTCATAGCTGTTTTGTTTTTGAAGTAAGAAAAACAGGTAGAGTACAAACTGGCTCACCGCAAATACCAGCGTAAACCGTATGGCTAAAGGATTTGCCAAACTGGAAACGGAATGTACTGCCAGAGAAACAGGCGAAGAGAGGATATCCCAGGAATTGAACCGAAGAAATCGACCCAGATAGATTCCATATCCCGAAAGGGCCAGACATATTCCCACCGATGGCCAGATCAATACTTTAGGAAGAAGCAATTCAAGCACGCGGTGATGGATAACCCAAAGCGAGTAAAGTCCAAGGGCAAGGCCGGTAAATGCGGCAAAAAAGATACCGAGGGAATCATACCACCAGAGGTGTTTGGGCAAATGATCCAAATGAACAAGATCCGTGATGATATAGGCCGAGTTCGGATAAAAAAGTAACCAAAGGAAAGCAGAGCCTATACCTGCGTACCTGTTGAATCGTAGAGTTCTCGCTGCCAGTAAAGCAAAAAATACCGGAACACCCGCAAGAAACAAATTCCACAGTAGGCCAAAACCCAGGGGGTCGCCCGTTTTGAAATATCTGAATCCGAACAAAAGAACGTTGAACAGAAAAAGTAACAGGAAGCTCTGTGTCTGTTGGCTTACACCATATTTCTTAATCATAAAAGTACTTTGAGACACAAAGTAATTAAATTGATTTTACCTTTGCAATAGCATGAAAGAAAAAGTCCGGAATCTGAAGACGCCGGACCTCTTTAGTTATTCTACCTATCAAAGTTGTGATCTGGAGTGCAGATCAGTACTATGACGACGTTGTACATGGGAGGTAACAAGGTCTGATTGAAAAAATTTCTACAGAAACAGCTACATTTGAAACAAAACAGTCTTCGATGCCTACTCCCCGCAAAGTTTCCGAAAGTCTTACCATCAAATCTGAGCTCATTTTACCCAATGATACCAATACCCACGGCACCCTAATGGGTGGCAATCTGATGCGAATGGTGGACCTGGTTGGGGCAATTTGTGCACAGAAGCATTCCAGACATGTAGTAGTTACGGCTTCAATTGACAATGTTTCATTTAAAAACCCGGTACCATTGGGAGACGTAGTTACCCTTGAGGCAAAAGTGACCCGTTCCTTCAACACGTCAATGGAAGTGGTGGTAAACGTTTACGCAGAGAATTTTCCGGAAGGCACGAGAAAACAAACCAACCAGGCCTTTCTCACCTTTGTGGCCCTTGATGATAAACGAAAACCAGCGGAAGTACCTGAGGCTGTGCCCGAAACAGACGAAGAGAGGGCATTTTATGAGGCCGCTCTACGCAGACGCCAGCTGCGACTCATTCTGGCCGGCCGTATGAAGCCTTCAGATGCCACAGAACTCAAGGCTATTTTTGATTTGTAAAATTCCTTGAATTGTGGGATTCCTGTAGAAAGTAAAAAATGAAAT
>CBINGY010000028.1:0-55506 GCA_966250325.1 uncultured Cytophagaceae bacterium
GCCAGCGCCAGGCTGAGGGCCGTGCAGGTGGCCAGGTAGAGGAAGATGTAGAGCTCATTTCTTTGCCTTATGAAAAAGTAGATGAATGGCTTTGTAAGTATAACAGTTGGAAAAATTTTGTTTTCAGCACGTATCAGAAACGTTTTGAAGATATGCTCGAAACAATCGACTGCATTGCCTTCAACAAACTGGATCAACGTCTTCTCAGTCTTATCAAAAAGAAAATCGAAATTACCGGAGGAAAAAGAATTTTATATACCACACACGAAGAGCTCGCACATGAGCTGGCTACCTCGCGGGAAGTGGTGAGCAGGTTATTGAAACAACTTGAAAAAGTAGAAAGGGTAAAGCTTTCCCGAAATAAGATTGAGCTTCTATGATCGTACTCATATTCCCTGGGTTTATGTAACGATTATCACTATTTTCAGCGGTGTCAGGTTAGAAATTTGGTTCATACTTCCGGGGAGTGATTCTCGGGTACCTTGTTTACTAACTATAAACCTGTTTTAACAATGAAAGTAGAACAAATTTATACCGGCTGTCTGGCAGAAGCCGCGTACTACATTGAATCTGAAGGAGAAGCCGCGATCATTGACCCTCTCCGCGAATCTGCACCTTACATAGAACGTGCGAAAGAAGACAACGCTAAAATCAAATATGTGTTGGAAACTCACTTTCATGCAGATTTTGTTTCAGGTCACATAGATTTATCAAATAAAACCGGAGCCACCATCGTGTTTGGACCTACCGCAGAGCCAGCATATGCTGCTCATATAGCTGCAGATGGCGAAATTCTTACTTTGGGAAAAGTAAAAATCAAAGTTTTACATACTCCGGGCCATACCATGGAGTCAACAAGTTTTCTACTCATTGACGAAAACGGGAAAGATCATGCCGTATTTACCGGTGACACTTTGTTTATTGGTGATGTTGGACGCCCTGATCTTGCTGTCAAAACCAATCTGAGTCGTGAGGATCTGGCAGGTCATCTCTATGATAGCCTTCAGAATAAAATATTAACTCTTTCAGATGATGTGATTGTGTATCCCGGACATGGTGCGGGGTCGGCCTGTGGTAAAAATATGAGCAAAGAAACCACAGACGCTTTAGGCAATCAACGAAAGTACAATTACGCCCTGCAAGCCAAAAATAAAGAGGAGTTTGTGCAAAGTGTGGTGGATGGTTTGGTAGCTCCTCCGCAGTATTTTCCTAAAAATGCGGTGTTGAACAAAATGGGGTATGAAAGCATTGATGAGATTCTGGACAGGGGTCTTCAGGGATTAAGCCCCGGGGCTTTTGAAGCGGCTGCCGAAGAGACCGAAGCCTTGATTCTTGATTTACGTGATCCTGCTGATTTTGCCAAAGGATTTATACCAAATTCGATCAATATTGGATTGGATGGTACTTTTGCCACCTGGGTAGGTACCCTTATTCCTGATTTGAAACAACCGCTACTTCTGGTAACCTATGAAGATAAGCAAGAGGAAGCAGTTACCCGACTTGCCCGCGTGGGATATGATCAGACAATTGGTTATCTGAAAGGAGGTTTCAAGGCTTGGGAGGAAGAAAACAGAGAGGTAGATTATGTAGAAACAATTTCTGCAGACGGATTTGCAGATTTGTTTAACTCCGGGGAGCAGGTTCATGTACTGGATATCCGGAAGAAGAGTGAGTATGACTCCGAGCATATCGAAGGAGTAGAAAACTTTCCGCTCGATTTTATCAATCAACGAATGGCCGAACTCCGGAAGGATATCACGTATTTTTTACATTGTGCGGGCGGATACCGGTCCATGATCATGTCTTCCATACTTAAATCAAGGGGTTTCTCCAATGTGATAAATATCAATGGTGGCTTTGCAGAGCTTAAAAAGACAGGGAAGTTTAAATTGACCAACTATGTAGCTCCCAAAACGATGTTGTAATTCGCTTCTTCAATACAATCTGTAATATCGAAAAACGGGTCAGTTTATGATCCGTTTTTTTTTAATCTTCAATGAATTCCAGGGTAGCGTAAACGCTGTTCAGATTGTCAATATTGATTTTGTAGGTATATCTGCCTTTTTCAAGGGGTATTTCCCCGACATAATCTATCGGCTGGATTAGATATGGTTTACCATCAATTTTGAACGAAACGAAAGCATAACGGTAAGCAGAGGCAAAATATTTATAACTACTTCTTCGGTTTGCTTCGATCTTCCCAAAATCGTTCTCTCCCCCACTGGTGTCTACGAAAACATCCGTCATCTCCCAGTTTGTTCCGTTCCAGATACGTATTGAGATATCCCCATACCCGTTATCAGGCTCAACGGAGTCGCCTTTACAGGCAAGAAGTGACAGAAATAGTAACGCAAATAGCACTCTCCTCATTTCGTTCTATATTTAATGCAAAGATAAGACCCGCTTTCGTTGAATTAGGTTGAAACGCGGAGATTAACTTTTGAACTTAACTAACTTTTCTCTGGTTAGTCTATCAATTTACCTGACTTTAAAATAGACCGCATTATGGATTGGATAATGAAACCATGGCCCTGGTATGTGGCTGGGCCCATTATTGGGTTAATGGTTCCACTGCTACTACTATTTGGAAATAAAACATTCGGTATTTCCAGCAGCATGAGGCAGCTTTGTGCCATGGTGCCTTCAGATATTCCGTTTTTTCAATACAACTGGAAGAGGGAGGCGTGGCTTCTGTTCTTTGTGGCTGGCGTGATAGCCGGAGCATTCTTTTCAGTTCAATTTCTTGGTGGTGGAGGCAATGTAGATCTGAACCCTGAAACTATTAATGACCTGCAAAACCTCGGAGTATCTTCGTTCAATGGACTCCTGCCCGAAGATATTTTTAATTTTAGTTCTTTATTGGGATTAAAAGGATTCATCTTCATTATCGTAGGTGGTTTTCTGGTGGGTTTTGGCACCCGTTATGCGGGTGGGTGCACGTCTGGGCATTCCATAATGGGTTTATCCAATCTGCAATGGCCCTCTTTGGTAGCTACCATTAGCTTTATGCTTGGTGGATTCTTTATGACTCACTTTATTTATCCTCTTATTTTTAAACTGTTCTGATCATGGATTCACTAACTAAACAGTCAGAAGAACCCAAAAGATGGGAAAACGGAGATCTGGTAGGTGAAGAACCCACATCAATGCAATCTACCGGCATTTTTCTGCCAGGCAATCTGAAGTACCTACTGGGTGGTTTTATTTTCGGAATAGTTTTGATAAAAAGCGAGGTAGTTTCCTGGTTTAGAATTCAGGAGATGTTTCGTCTCCAGAGCTTCCACATGTATGGGGTAATTGGTTCTGCTGTGATAACGGGGATAATTTCTGTCTGGTTACTTAAGAAATTGAAAATGAAGACCATTGAAGGGTCAGAAATAAACATTCAACCCAAAAAATTCTCCAAAGGTCAGATTATCGGTGGCTTTTCATTTGGTTTAGGATGGGCACTTACCGGAGCCTGCCCCGGTCCCATTTACGCCCAGATTGGTGCAGGATTTATGGTGACTTTTGTAACTCTGCTATCGGCTTTGGCCGGAGTTTGGATATACGGAAGATTCAGGCATAAATTGCCACATTGACAAGAAATACGGTTATTTTAGCCGAAAATCTGATCATTGGCTTCAAAAATTGAAAAAAGAATTGCCTGGCTAATTTCCACCCTGGGGCATCCGGTTTTGTTAATTACAGCTTTTGTAATTCTGGTCAATTACCGGGAGTTTGAGCCGACTACGGCGGCCAGATTGTCCTTATTGGTCATCGGCTTTGTTGTAATCCCCGTTTGTACGTACATTATTATCAAAATGAGACGTGGAGAATACAGGAATTTTGATGTTTCTGACCGGCAAAACAGAAATTCACTTTACCCTTTTGTATTGTTTCTCCAGTTCCTGTTATTTCTATATATTTTTTTGAAAGACTACACCTGGCTTATTCAATCTGGCCTCATAAGTAGTATGTTTCTGGTGTTTTCAGGCTATTTGATCAATCTGCGTTTGAAGGTTTCTATGCACAGCACTATTGCCTTTTTTCTTTCTGTTTTGCTTATTTACATTCAAAAGGAACTGGCGTTCAGTATGCTTCTTTTTGCTGTGCTTATAGCCTGGTCAAGGGTTATTTTGGGAAGGCACTCAGTGCCTGAAATAGCTGCAGGGCTGGTTCTGGGTTTTTCAGGAGGAGCTCTTTTTCATTTTCTAATTCAAATGTTATGATAAAATATCTGTTTGTCTGGATTACCCTTTTTCCGGCCGCATCATTCTCCCAATATTTCCATCAAAACGAACCTTTTGCACATACTTTTTCAATTGTTGCGATGGATACAGTTGAAGGTGTGATGGGTATCGGA
This sequence comes from uncultured Cytophagaceae bacterium, assembly GCA_966250325.1. Taxonomy (GTDB): domain Bacteria; phylum Bacteroidota; class Bacteroidia; order Cytophagales; family Spirosomataceae; genus Jiulongibacter. Next base: position 4,346 of record CBINGY010000028.1, read on the forward strand.
GTTCAAAGTCATTGGTTTAGTGTTGGTAATGTGGTGGCCTGGGCTAAGAGCGGGGCGGGAGTAGTGGCTACTCAATCTTTTGTCAATAAATCCTATGGCCCGGAAGGGCTGGCGATGATGGAGTCTGGCAAATCGGCCCAGGAAGTACTGAGATTATTGCTTCAAAATGACCCCGGTTCCTCAGTAAGACAGGTAGGTATCATTGATAAAGATGGGAATGTGGCTGCCCATACCGGCGAAAAGTGTGTTGACTTCGCCGGGCATCTCACCGGAAGTTCTTATACGGTTCAGGCCAATATGATGGAGAAGAGTACTGTTCCCTCTGCCATGGCCAAAACATTTGAGGGGCATGCTCCCCTACCCCTGGCCGAGCGAATCTTAAAATCTCTGAATGCCGCCCAGATGGAAGGTGGTGATATACGGGGAAAACAATCTGCAGCGATTCGGGTAGTGAGGATTAAGCCAACCGGAGAATCCTGGAATGATGATTATGTAGTTGATTTGCGGGTGGATGATCATAAAAATCCTATTCAGGAACTGGAAAGATTATTGCGGGTAAACCGGGCCTATGAACATATGAATGCAGGTGATCTTTTTGTGGAAAATGGCAAGATGGAGGAAGCCATGAAATCTTATGGTGCAGCCATGACAATGTTTCCAGATAATCTTGAAATGCAATACTGGACAGCCATAACTTTGGCGAATAACGGAGAAGTGAAGAAGGCCTTACCCATGCTTAAAAAAGTATACCGGAGAAATGGAAATTGGAAAGAATTAACCAAACGGTTACCAAAAGCAGGCTTGCTTTCTGTTAGCGAATCAGATTTTAAACAAATGACAGAATGATATCGTATACTTCAGAAGGAATACGTTTCAGGCTTAAACAAAAGCGTTTACTAAGCAAATGGTTACGGGAAATTGCTATGCTTGAATCTATGAATATCAGGGATTTAAATTACATATTTTTAAGCGACGAAGGCTTACTTGCGATTAACCAGCAATACCTTAACCATGATACGTATACGGATATCATCACCTTTGACAACTCAGAGGACCATTCACTCATTGAAGGTGATATATTTATAAGTGTGGACCGGGTAAAAGAAAATGCTCTTTCCTTTAAGACTGCTTTTGAGGATGAGCTTCGAAGAGTGATGGCACATGGTCTGCTTCATTTGTGTGGATACAAAGACAAAAAGAAGGCAGAAGCATCTGAAATGCGAATTATGGAAGAGAAATCGCTGGCGATCTGGAAAAACTTAAACGATTAAACCCATGATATTTCAATCTTCATCAGGGATACAAACGACTTATGATGCCATTGTAATCGGTTCTGGGATTAGTGGTGGGTGGGCCGCTAAAGAACTATGTGAAAAGGGCTTGAAAACATTGGTTCTGGAACGGGGCCGTGACGTGAGTCATATCAAAGATTATCCAACAGCTACGCTTGACCCCTGGAGTTTGCCTCACAGAGGAAGAGATATACTTGCTGATAAGATTGAAAATCCCATTGTAAACCGTTGCTATGCATACGATGAATTCACCAGTCACTTTTTTGTCAAAGACAATGATCACCCATACATACAGGAAAAACCCTTTGACTGGATACGCGGCTATCAGGTAGGTGGGAAATCGCTTCTTTGGGCCAGACAGACTCAAAGATGGAGTGATTTCGAATTTGAAGGGCCTGCCCGCGACGGTTTTGCCGTGGATTGGCCCATTCGGTATAAGGATATTAAAGGATGGTACAGCTATGTAGAGCGTTTTGCCGGAATCAGTGGAAATAAAGATGGTATCGACTCCTTACCCGATGGCGAATTTTTGAAACCCTGGGAGCTCAATTGTGTGGAGAAGCATGTGAAATCAAAGGTAGAAGGGGTATATTCAGACCGTCACGTGATCATAGGAAGATGTGCCCACCTCACAGAGCCGCAGCCCTGGCATACCGCATTGGGAAGAGCTCAATGTCAGGCCCGTCACTTATGTTATCGCGGTTGCCCGTATGGAGCCTATTTTTCTTCAAACAGTGCCACTTTACCGGCAGCTGCTCAAACTGGAAATCTGACCATCCGACCAGATTCTGTCGTTACGGAAATAGTGTACGATGAAAATAAACAGAGGGCTTCGGGAGTCAAAGTTGTTGACAGGATCACCAAAGAGGAGCATTTCTTTAAGAGTAAAATTATCTTCGTGAATGGGTCTACTCTAAACACAAACCTGCTGTTGCTCAATTCAAGAAGCAGTCGCTTCCCGGAGGGATTAGGTAATGACTCTGGTTTACTGGGGAAATTCATTGCTTTTCATCAATACCGGGGCCAGGGCTCTGCCAGTTTTGAAGGATTCGAAGACTCTTATTACTATGGTCGCAGACCCACCTCAGCCTTTATGCCTTCCTTCAGAAATTTAAGGAAACAGGAAATGGCCTTTCAGCGAGGTTATATGGTTGCTTTTTCTGCCGCAAGAGGCCGGGGAATAGAAAGCCCGGAAAGTTTCGGTACTCCTTTAAAGGAAAGTGCTTCTGCAGTGGGACCATGGAGCTTGTTTATCCAAATGCAGGGGGAAACGATACCGCGTGAGTCTAATCATGTGAGATTAAGTGAAACCGAAAAAGATGAATGGGGAATGCCTAAGTTGATAACTTCCATTGATTACAGTGAAAATGACCATTTAATGATGAAGGATTTTATGGAGCAGGCACATGAAATGCTCGCAAGTGCCGGAGCCCGCAACATTTCCATGTATGATTCACATCAGAATCCGGGATTAGATATTCACGAAATGGGAGGCGTTAGGATGGGCAGAGACCCCAAAACTTCTTTGTTAAACGAATGGAATCAGCTGCATTCCTGCAAAAATGTTTTTGTTACCGACGGCTCCTGTATGCCTTCCGTGGGTAATCAAAACCCTTCATTAACGTTTATGGCTCTCACAGCAAGGGCGGCTGATTACGCGGCAGGTCAGCTGAAAAGACTGGAACTTTAAATTATAATTCAGGCAGATACATCTTTTCGTTTTTTATTTCACCCATTACAAAAATGCTCTGGGTACTCCCGATATTTTCAAGTGAAGCTAATTTATGCATGATAAAACTCTGGTACTCTCTCATATCGCGAACCACTACCTTTATGAGGAAGTCGTAATCTCCTGAAATATTCAGACATTCTGTAACTTCAGGTAATTTAACTATCTCCTGAACAAACCGGGCACCCGCTTTTTGTTCATGTTCTTTGAGCCGAATATTGCATAGCACCATCAAATCTTTGCCTACTTTTTCCCGATCTACCTGGGCCACATACCTTTTAATTACTCCCTCATTTTCCAATCGTTTTACCCGTTCATAAACAGGAGTAGGCGAAAGATTGAGCCTGCCGGCCAGTTCTTTGGTAGTGAGTTTTGCATCTTCCTGAAGGTATTTCAGGATATCCCTGTCGGTGTCATCAAATTTAAGCATGCTGAATATTTTGACCCAATTTTAGATAAAATACAAAGCAAAAACAATAAATGGTAGATAAAATATCTATTCTTTTAGAAAAATACTTCGTATTTTATCTTTTAGAGTATCTTTGCATCACCATATTTGAAATCAATTGACTGTATGACTGATATCCGTAAGGAGCTGGAGAAAAGAATTTTGATACTGGATGGAGCCATGGGTACCATGATCCAACGCTATAAACTGACCGATGAAGATTACCGGGGGGAACGTTTCAGGGATTTTCCACATGAAATAAAGGGGAATAATGATCTTCTGAGTCTTACCAGACCCGATATAATCTCTGAGATACATTCAGAATATCTGAATGCCGGAGCCGATATTCTGGAAACCAATACGTTTTCAGCCAACAGCATCTCCATGGAAGACTATAAAATGGAGCATCTGGTGTATGAGTTGAACTTTGAAAGTGCCAGACTTGCCAGAGAAGTTGCAGATAAATTTACAGCTCAGAATCCCGAAAAACCCAGATTTGTTGGAGGGTCTATAGGTCCTACAACCAAGTTGTCTTCCTTATCTCCTGATGTAAATAATCCAGGTTACAGAGCTATCGTTTTTGATCAATTAGTTGCTTCCTACTCAGAGCAGGTAAATGCATTACTGGAGGGTGGTGTTGATCTTCTGATCATTGAAACCTCGACCGATACGCTGAATAATAAAGCCGCAATTTTTGCCATAGAAAATATAAAGGAAGAAAAGAGAAAGAATATTCCCGGTTTTGACATTCCGGTATTGCTTTCAGGAACGATCACCGATCAAAGCGGAAGAACGCTCACCGGCCAAACCACGGAGGCCTATTATAACTCAATAAGGCATAGTAACCCACTCGCTATTGGGTTAAACTGTGCGTTAGGGGCCCGGGCTATGAAACCCTATCTGGCTGAAATGTCCCGAATCGCAGAATGCTATGTGAGCGTTTATCCGAATGCCGGACTTCCCAATGAAATGGGAGAATATGATGAAAGCCCGGAGTTTATGGGAGAGCAGGTAAGGGAGTTTCTTGAAGAAGGCTATGTAAATATTTTGGGAGGATGCTGCGGAACTACACCTGAGCACATCGCCGAATTTGCCCGGATAGCCGCTCAATACCCTCCCCGAATTCCTGCAAAACCAGATAAATTCCTTCGTTTAAGTGGTTTAGAGCCACTCACACTCACTCCTGAGCTGGGTTTTGTAAATGTAGGTGAGAGAACGAATGTGACGGGTTCCAAGAAGTTTTTGAGACTTATCAAAAATGAAAACTATGAAGAGGCACTCTCCGTAGCCTTGGATCAGGTAGAAGGTGGAGCAAACGTCATCGATGTAAATATGGATGAAGGAATGCTTGACGGCGTTTCCAGCATGACCACTTTCCTGAACCTGATGGCCTCAGAACCTGATATATCCAGGATTCCTGTTATGGTAGACTCTTCCAAATGGGAGATTATCGAGGCCGGTCTTAAATGTGTGCAGGGAAAAGGAATTGTAAACTCTATTTCTCTTAAAGGTGGAAAAGAAGAGTTTGTTAGACAGGCTTCGCTGGTGAAGAAATACGGTGCTGCCGTCATAGTCATGGCCTTTGATGAGGCTGGTCAGGCCGATACCACAGAACGTAGAATAGAAATTGTAAAAAGATCCTACGATATACTTGTCAATGAGGTAGGATTTCCGGCAGAGGATATCATTTTTGATCTGAACATTTTCCCGGTGGCCACAGGAATAGAGGAGCATCGGATTAATGCCATTTCATTTTTTGAAGCCACGAGCTGGGTTCGGGCAAACTTGCCGCATGCTCATGTAAGTGGCGGAGTAAGTAATGTTTCCTTTTCTTTCCGGGGAAATGATAAAGTGAGAGAAGCTATTCATTCCGCCTTCTTGTATCATGGCCGGAAAGCGGGTATGGATATGGGCATCGTGAACCCGGCAATGCTTGAGGTCTATGATGATATACCGGCACCTTTGCTGGAACTGGTGGAAGATGTTTTACTCAACAGAAGGGAAGATGCCACCGAAAGACTGCTTGATTTTGCTGAAAGTCTGAAAGGTCAGGGCACTGAAACCGAGAAAGTCGTTCAGGAATGGAGAAATTCATCTATCGAAAAACGAATCGAACATGCTCTTGTTAAGGGGGTTGTGGAATTCATTGACGAGGATATTGAAGAAGCCAGAGTCAACTATGAGTCGCCTTTACAGGTAATTGAGGGCCCCCTTATGGATGGGATGAATGTAGTTGGTGACCTTTTCGGAAGCGGAAAGATGTTTCTTCCTCAGGTAGTAAAATCGGCCAGAGTTATGAAAAAGGCCGTAGCCTATCTGCTTCCTTATCTCGAAGCTGAAAAACTAAAAACCGGTAATACAGCCACCAATAACGGGAAAATATTGATGGCTACCGTGAAGGGAGATGTGCACGATATCGGAAAAAATATTGTAGGAGTGGTTCTGGCCTGCAATAACTTTGAAATTATCGATCTGGGCGTCATGGTACCTGCTGAGAAGATTCTGGATGCGGCTGTAGAGCATGACGTAGACATTATTGGTCTGAGCGGTTTAATCACTCCCTCTCTGGATGAAATGGTCTATGTAGCCAAGGAGATGGAGAAGAGAAAAATGACGATTCCTCTGCTTATAGGCGGAGCCACTACTTCAAGGGTACATACAGCGGTCAAAATTGATCCGCATTATTCGGGTGCAGTAGTTCATGTGCTTGATGCCTCCAAATCTGTGCCGGTGGCCAGTAGTTTATTGAGTGCAGAGCAAAACACCCGGTTTGTAGCGGAAATCAAGTCTGATTATGCTCATTTCAGGGAGGATTACGAAAGCCGACAAAGTCAAAAGAACTTTATTTCTATTACTCAGGCCCGAAAAAATAAGCAGGCAATCGATTGGGAAAAGACACGAATTGTTAAACCGAATTTTCTTGGAACAAAGGTTTTTGACACATATTCGCTGAAAGATATCGCCGAATACATTGACTGGACTCCCTTCTTTCAGTCCTGGGATTTACATGGAAAGTATCCAAGGATTCTGGAAGATGAAGTGGTAGGCGTCGAGGCAAAAAAGCTTTTTGAAGATGCCCGTGTAATGTTGAAAAAGATTATCTCTGAGAAATGGTTAACAGCAAAAGCCGTAATAGGCTTCTGGCCTACCAATTCAGATGAGAAAGATACTCAGATGGTTTATAATTTTGAGATACAGGAAGAAGCCCACACCAGTAGTTGTTCTAAACTTACGCATAATCACCAATTTTATATTCCCAGAAAAGATGAACAGCTATCGGCATTTCATCATTTAAGGCAGCAGGGTGAGAAAGGAAAGGGAATTCCCAATCTTTCTCTGGCCGACTTTGTGGCACCACTGGCTTCTGGAAAAACCGATTATTTCGGAGGATTTGCAGTAACTATTTTTGGGGCAGACGAAAAAGCACGGGAATTTGAGAATGACCATGATGATTACAACAGTATAATGGTCAAAGCACTAGCCGACCGCTTTGCTGAAGCATTTACTGAGCTACTACATGAAAAAGTTCGTAAACAGTACTGGGCATATGCTGCAGAAGAAAACTTACCAAACGATGAATTGATCAAGGAGAAATATCAGGGCATACGTCCGGCTCCTGGTTATCCTGCCTGCCCAGATCATACGCTGAAACGAGAGCTATTCAGCCTTTTGGATGCCGAAAATGCCATTGGTGTACAGCTCACGGAGAGTCTGGCCATGTGGCCGGCATCGGCAGTAAGTGGCATGTATTACAGTCATCCGGAAAGTAAATACTTTGGTTTGGGTAAAATCGGAAAAGATCAGATTGAAGATTACTGCGAACGCCGTGGAATAGCCATTGAGGAAGCTGAAAAATGGCTTTCGCCTGTTCTTAATTATTGATTAAGGATTTCCAACTCTCTTCAAAATTTGAGCTAGCTCAGATTCTCTTATGGTTTGAAAGAAACATTCTGATCTTGTCCTGCAAAACCTGATTAATTTTAAGGTAGGATTCCGTTGACCAGCCAGCTACATGGGGTGTCAGAATTACGTTTTCAAAATGGCAGAGGAGCTCGAAGTCCTTTTTTTGTTCGGATGAAAGTCTGGAAATTTTTTCATTCTCAAGTACATCCAGACAAGCCCCTTTTAGCTTACCGGTATTGAGGGCATTCACGAGATCACGCAAGACTACAATTTCACCACGGGCTACATTGCAAAAGTATATGTTCTTTCGAAATTTATTCAAAAATCCTGCATTTACCCATTTGTCAGTTTCGTGTGTGAGCGGGATATGTAGACTTAGAATATCGGCGGATTCAAAGATTTGATCAAGTGATGCTTCCTGAATCAGGTGAGTTCCGAAACCGTATTTGTATTTATCATAGGCGAGAATTTTACAGCCAAAAGCAGCAAGTCGTTCTGCTGTAGCCTGTCCATTGTTACCAAAACCGATAATTCCGACGGTTTTACCAAAAAGCTCGAGTCCGCGGTTTTCCTCTCTTTTCCACTCGCCTTTCTTCACCTCTCTGTCCGCCTTATTTATTTTGTGAAAAAGACTAAGCAACATACCGATCAGGTGCTCGGCCACGGCCACTTTATTGGCTTCATTGGCTCCAAAAACCTCTACTCCTGCTTCTTTACAAGCCTCCAAATCGATGAGGTCTAATCCGGCCCCGGCTCTGGCAATAAACTTAAGTTTACCCGCATGAGATAAAAACTTACGGTCAATGTAAAACTTGCTCCGTATGATCAGTCCTTCGTAATTACCCACAAGGTTGAGCACCTCCTTGTAGGCGATATTTGGGAAATAATCTACTTCCAGACCCAGTTTTTCGGGCATCTGAACAATAGATTCATGCATTTCATCCACAATCAAAACTTTCATTACACGCAGTTTTACTTAACTTTGGCAAAGTTATATAAACCCAAAAACAACAGCCTCATGGACGGCGAAATCTTGCCAAGAATAGGAATTACAGTCGGAGATATGAATGGTATTGGTCCGGAAGTTATTATAAAGGCACTTTCCGGACATAAAATATTGAAAATGTGCACGCCTGTACTTTATGGCAGTGGTAAACATTTCAGTAAGTACAAAAGCGAGCTGGGCTTTCACGACTGGCAATTTTTTTCTGTTCAGAATACATCACAGATTAACCGGAAACAGATCAACTTTATAAATACCTATCAGGGCCCTCATTTTGAACTGAATCTGGGCCAGGTTCAGAAAGAAGCAGGTTTGGTTGCTTTTTCTGCATTAGAACGTGCCGTTTCAGATCTGAAAAACGGAGATATTGATGCTCTGGTAACAGCACCGATTTCTAAAGATAATACGCACAGTGACGCTTTTAATTTTCCAGGACATACCGAATACCTCGCAAATGCCTTTGGTGCGGAAGAGGTGCTCATGTTTATGGTGAGTGAACATATAAAAATGGGTGTGGTGACGGGGCATGTTCCTTTGGAAGGTGTGAAAAAGAAAATCAACAAGAAGCAAATTGCCGACAAGATCGACCTGATGCTTCAAAGCCTTGTAAAAGATTTTGGTATACAGAAACCCCGAATAGCCGTGCTCGGTCTTAACCCACATGCCGGGGAGAACGGGCTGCTGGGAAAAGAAGAAGAAGAAATTATAAAACCAGTAATTGACCAATACAGATCAAAAGCACAGCTTGTTTTTGGTCCGTTTCCTACAGATGGATTCTTCGGCACCAGTCTATGGAAACAATACGATGCGGTTTTGGCTATGTATCATGACCAGGGTCTCACACCGTTTAAAATGCTGGCATTTGAGAGCGGGGTCAATTTTACGGCGGGTTTACCTGCTGTAAGAACCAGTCCCGATCATGGAACTGCTTTCGGCATTGCAGGAAAGAACGAAGCAGATCATGGCTCCATGTTAAATGCAATATTTTCCGCCATAGAAATCTACAAGAGACGAAAAGAAAATGAGGAATTAGCGGCCAATGCCATTTCTCCTGTTGAAATTCAACGCATTATGAAGGCTAATAAGGATAAAAGTTAAATTCGCCTTCATGAAGATTAATATCCTGAATAGGGCTGCGGAGTCTGCTTAGGTCCACATTGGCAATCTGATTGTAAATGGATGTGGTCTGCAGAAAACGATGTCCTAAAATCTGCTGGAGCAAATGGATGTCCATTCCAGATTCCAAAGCATGTACGGCATAGCTGTGGCGTAGCGTATGAACGGTAGCATCTTTTGTGATTCCTGCCTTTTTTAAGGTGGACTGAAAGAACAATTGAACATTCCTTGCACTGTATGGCGTGCCGCTTTCGCCCGGAAACAGCACAGCTGCCGGTTTTTCCTTCACGAGATACCTACGAATAAAGTCGATGATGTTCGGGGCAAGTGATAAGGTTCTTTTTTCCTTTCGTTTCTTATCCCAGACATCGATGGTTCGTTTTTCAAGGTTGAGGTCTTCTGTTCTCAGATTTATCGCTTCGCTTATTCTTAATCCACAATTATAAATGAGCAGAAGAACCGCTTTGTGTTTAATGTTTGTAACCGTGTAGAAAATTTTCTTAATTTCTTCCTTCGATAAAATGTCAGGAAGTTTCTCCTCTTTACTTTCACCAGTAGACTTTATTCCAAGTTTACGATTAAAAATTACTTCGTAGAAAAGCTTTAATGCTTTACCAGCCTGGAGTACATCCTGCTTATCTTTTTTTTCGCCTAATTCCTGGAGATAATTTCCGATAAATTCATCGGTAATTTTTGATTGCGGCATATCTCTTACCGCATTGTAATAGACATAAATGGCGTTGCGGTAGGCAGCTATTGTGGGTTGATTATACTTTCCAGACTTAAGATGTTCGGTAAAGCGTTCAATCAAATGAATCATGACTTGGTCTTAGTTTTTACAAATCTACCATACTGCAAACTTACCAAAACAATGAGAATGTAATTTTTTTGCGAAATTTTAGGGAACGTTACTTTTCCTAAGAAAATCTGCCACGTGCCAACCTGCCGTCCAGGCGGCCTGAAAGTTAAATCCCCCGGTCACAGCGTCAATATTCAAAACCTCACCTGCGGCGAAAAGACCTGGGTATTTCGTGATTTGGAAGGTTCCGGAATCTACCTCTGAAAGGTCAATTCCTCCGGCCGTTACAAACTCTTCCTTAAAAGTACTTTTTCCGGTAACTTCAAAGCTGGCATTTTTCAAAAGTTCGGTTAGCTGGGCAAAGTGTTTCTTGCCAGTCTCAGACCAATTCTGAAACTCCCGAACACCGGCTTTTTGGCAGATGTACTCCCAGAATCTGCGACTCAGTTCAAAGGGAACGGTATTGACCACTTTTCTTTTCAGGTCGTTTTGCTGAAAGTGTCGGAAAGTCTCCAGGATTTGATCTTTCTTCAAATGAGGTAGGAAATCTACGCGAATTTTGAATCGGTAAGATTTAAGGGCAAAATCCAGAGCACCAAATGCAGAAAGCTTGAGCACCGCAGGTCCGGATAATCCCCAATGAGTTATAAGTGCCGGCCCATTCATTTCCATTCCAAGGGCAGTTACTTTCACCTTTTCAAAAGAAACGCCAGAAAGTGACTGAAGCTCTTTATCATCGATATGGAAGGTAAAAAGAGAGGGTACCGGTTCAATGATTTGTAAATTCATGGCTTTCAATTTTTCCCAAATCATTTTATCACTACCTGTACTGAGAAGCAGAAATTTAGAAGTTAGAGCAGGCCCTTCAGCCAATTCAATTTCCCAGCCTTCCTGTCTGGCTTCAAAATTTATAGCTCTGGAAGAAGTTCTTATTGAAACTCCGTTTGACTGGGCTGCCCTTCTGAAACAATCAATGATGGTTTGGGAATTATTTGAAACAGGAAAAATGCGACCATCAGGCTCAGTTTTAACGCGTACTCCCCTATTTTCCAGCCACTGCACCATTTCTGTGGGGCCAAAGTTTTTGAAAGGATTCAGCAGGAATTCTTCCCCACGAGGGTAATTCTTTACGAGTTGTTCCGGATCGAAGCATGAATTGGTGACATTGCAGCGTCCGCCCCCTGATACTTTTACTTTCTGAAGGGTTTCCCTGTTCTTTTCCAGAATCAAAATCCGGAGGTTTGAAGGACTATTTATTGCCGTAAAGAAACCAGCGGCTCCTCCACCCACTATTACCAGATCAAAATGCTCAGTTTTCTGTGTCAATGTATTCTTTTCGAATGGTCAAAAATAACAGGACCTCTTTTCGTTTCAGGCAGTTTGTGGATAAGTATTGTTAGGAAGCACTTTCAAATTAGAGATGATTGGGGAATTTTACCAGCAAAATGGATTTCGAGCCAGGTAAGAAGTGAAACTATGTTACGAGTAGAGCAGATCAATTTTATAACCAGTACTTTACAACTTGGTTCATCATCGGTAAAGAATACTCTTACACTCCTGGAGGAAGGAGCTACTATACCCTTTATATCAAGGTATCGAAAAGAAAAAACAGGTGGCCTTGATGAGGTTCAGATAGCGGGTATTAAAAAGGCCTATGAGAAGTTTCTTGAAGCGGATAAACGCCGTGAAAGCATTATTCAGTCGATCGAAGAGCAAGGGAAAATGACTCCTGAGCTGCTACAAAAGATTAAAAAAGCTTTGCATCTGGCAGAGTTGGAAGATTTGTATCTGCCTTACAAGCAAAAAAGAAAAACCAGGGCTACTTTAGCTATTGAAAAAGGACTGGAGCCACTGGCCAGACGTATTTTTGAGCAAAAAGAAAAGGACATTTCGCAGTTTGCTGCTCAGTTTGTCAATGAAAATGTGGCTCATGTGGACGAGGCACTTCAAGGTGCCCGTGACATAATAGCGGAGTGGATCAATGAAAATATAGATTCACGAAATCACCTGCGGCAGCTATTTAGGAAGGAGTCTGTACTCACTTCTTCCGTCAAAAAGGGCAAAGAATCAGATGGAATTAAGTACAAAGATTACTTTGAGTTTTCTCAAAAACTCGCTGATATTCCTTCGCATCGGCTGCTGGCATTAAGACGGGGAGAAGATGAAGGTTTTCTGAAGGTAAGCATTGATATTGATACGGATAAAGCTCTCAATTTGCTTGACAGGCAGTATCTTCAGGGAATGCCCTCATGCAAAGATCAAATGGAGTTAGCTATTGAAGATTCGCTGAAACGACTCCTTTATCCCTCCGTTGAGAACGAATTTGCCGGAATAAGCAAAGAGAAAGCTGATGAAGAAGCAATACGCATTTTTGCAACCAATCTGAGGCAATTATTACTAGCTGCACCGCTTGGGCAAAAAAGAGTTCTGGCTATAGATCCGGGTTTCAGAACCGGTTGCAAAACGGTGGTATTGAATGAATTAGGAGATTTGATTTATGATACTGTGATTTATCCTACCACCAAATCGCAGGAAGCTGGGGCAATTATTCGTAAGCTTTCTGAAGACTATCGTATTGAAGCCGTGGCCATTGGCAACGGAACCGCAAGCCGTGAAACGGAGGCGTTTGTCAAAAGTTGCGGTTTAAAAATTAAGGAAATCTATGTGGTTTCTGAACAGGGAGCCTCTATCTATTCGGCCTCTGATCTGGCCAGGGATGAATTTCCCGATAAAGATGTAACTGTAAGAGGAGCCATTTCCATCGGCAGAAGATTAAAAGATCCTCTGGCAGAGCTTGTTAAAATTGATCCTAAATCTATAGGTGTGGGACAGTATCAGCATGATGTAAACCAGAAATTGTTAAAGGACAGTCTCGATGCTGTGGTAGAGAGTTGCGTGAATACGGTTGGCGTGGAACTCAATACTGCTTCTAAACACCTGCTAAGTTATGTTTCGGGTCTGGGGCCGGCTTTGGCTCAGAATATTGTGGAGTACCGCTCAAAAAATGGAAAATTTGGATCACGAAAAGATTTACTGAAAGTGCCCAGACTGGGTGATAAGGCCTTCGAACAAGCAGCAGGATTTCTTCGGATTCACGGGGCGAAAGATCCTTTGGACAACACAGCAGTGCATCCTGAACGTTACGCCTTAGTAAAGCAACTTGCCAAAGATAAGGGCGTTACAATTGATAAGCTTATTGCCGATGAGACCGTACGTAAATCTATTGACCTGAAAAATTACGTTACAGCAGAAGTGGGGTTACCTACCCTTACGGATATTCTGAAAGAACTGGAAAAGCCTGGCAGAGATCCTCGTGAGAAACTGGAGGCATTTGAATTTGGAAATGTTCATACCATCGCTGATTTGCAGGAAGGCATGATTTTGCCAGGAATCGTTACTAATATTACCGCTTTCGGATGTTTTGTGGATATTGGAGTTCATCAGGATGGATTGGTTCATATCTCTCATCTCACCAACCGGTTTATCAAAGACCCCAATGAAGTGGTGAAAGTGCATCAGCAAGTCAAAGTAAAAGTGAAAGAGGTAGATATTGCACGTAAAAGAATTGCACTCAGCATGAAAGAAGTCTGATTTTGTCGATATTTTTCCCAAATCACCTCTAGCCACAAAGCTTTTAAAGGCTTTGAGGCGTATATTTGCAAGCTAATTGTGATTTGAGTGCCTTTTTTTCGAAAACACAGCTTTCTTTTACTACTTCTGTTTAGTTTACCTTCATGGTCGCAGGTGAGTGTCCTAAATTTCCCGAAGGATTTACAGTTTATTGCAAGAACCTCAGAGAATATTGGTTATGCTGAATTTGCTGTATTTCTTGGTTCAAGAAAACCTGAAGAACTTTCGGTTGAACTCTATGAAAATAACCTTCTTTCGAAGCGTTTTAGTTATGCGACAAATAAAGATAGTTTGCACATTCGGTTGCCCTTTAATGCCGGGCTGATCGAACATGGGCTGATACTTAAAGAAAAAACGGAAGGTAAGGTAAGCATTGTGGCCCGTGCAGACAATATGTTATGTGGTGACGCATTTCTTTTTTATGGTCAATCGAATGCTCTTGCATTAGGGCAGGCAAATGAACTGAATACCGCTTCTGTAAAAAAATGGGTTAGAAATTTCGTTGCTACCGACCCAATCACCAACGGTTGGAAAACAGGCAACTTCCCGGAAATCGGAACTTTGGGCAAACAATTATGCCTAAGATTGATAGATAGTCTGAACGTACCGGTTCTTATAATAAATGGGGCAAAAGGCGGACTACCATTACGGGCATTATACGATAGAAACGAAGCCAATCCGCTTCAAAGCAATACGAATTATGGAAACTTTTTATCGCGTGCGAGGTATTCAGGAATAAACCGATGGCGTGGATTTATCTGGTATCAGGGCGAGGAAGAATCGGCTGGAAACGAGGAAAATATTGAAAATTATCCCGCTCTTTTTGATGCTTTCAAGCGTTCCATTGAGCAAGATATCCCTGCCATTGATCGGTTTTATGTTTTTCAGCTTAATATTATGGGGGTGCATCAGCAGTGGCTCGCTGGAAGATTTCGGGAATACCAAAGACAATTGCCTTTACAATATCCCAATTTATCCTTAATCCCTTCCTTGGGGGTTTCCAGTCCATTTTTTGACGGAATTCATTATGAAAAGACCGGTCACGGTATATTTGCAGACAGGCTTTATCAGGCATTGCTGAATCATTCTTACTCAACTACAAAACTTACTCAGCGGGAAGCGGCACAAATCAGAAAGGTTATTCACTTTGAAAAGGAAAAATCTTTAAAACTGGTATTTGATGAAGGTCAAAACCTGAGCTTTCAAAACAAAAGTTTATGGCCCAACACCTCTCTTGTACCGGAAAACGACTTTTACTTAAACCAGCAATCAGGGTTTGTCAAAAGTCTGAGTGTTTCTGATAACATCGTTGAATTGAATTATAGTGAATTGTCTGCAGACCTTCTCACCTACCTTCCCGGGTATGTTCAGGAGCCTGGGAAAATCTCGTTTGAAGGCCCGCTCTTATTTAATGAATTTGGAATTCCTGCTTTCAGTTTCAGTGACTTTCCGATTACTCCCTCTTTGCCTGATCTCCTTTTAAGCTGGTTTGATTTCGAGAGCCAAACTGTGAGTATTAGCTTTGATGAAACCTTCTATACCAATTGTGAATCGTGTTCAATTGTACTCTACTCCGATCCGGTTTCTGATCGCCCTAAAATAATAAAACCAATTGACTATAAGAGCTTTAAAATATCAAAGAGTGATTTAAATTTAGATAAAGACGGCAATTTTACCCTTCACTTCAGAGTTATTTCCGATAGTTCAGAATCCACATTTTATCGTCTTTTTGTAACAGATAGCGATAAAGATGGTCTTTACGATCAGGAGGATAACTGTCCGTATGTCTTAAACCCAGATCAGAAAGATTTTGACAGCGATTTGCAAGGAGATGTTTGCGATGCGGATTCTGACGGTGACGGCCTGATCAACGAAGAGGATGATTGTGCTTTATATGTAAATCCTTCAAAACCAATTATTTCGTCTGCCAATGGATATGAGCTTGAAACTATTACCGGAAATTCATTGGAGTGGTATTTTAATGGCGAAATGTTAAATCAAGTCTCCAGCTCTATTTTTGCAGGGAATTCGGGAGAATACAGAGTGAGGCAGCGGGATGCTG
The DNA here is from genome assembly GCA_966250325.1 of uncultured Cytophagaceae bacterium. GTDB lineage: Bacteria > Bacteroidota > Bacteroidia > Cytophagales > Spirosomataceae > Jiulongibacter. The sequence goes on from CBINGY010000028.1 coordinate 20,328, forward strand.
AAGGTTGTTATTCGGCATTTTCTGAGATCTATTTGGTGACACTTTTGAGTACAAATGAATCTTCTTCTATGTTAATTTATCCTAATCCTGCGGAGAATGTGGTCAGGCTCTCATTCCCCAGAAATATGGAAGGCAAACTGGAACTTTTTACCAGCAGCGGTCAGAGAGTGGAATCTTATCCTGTTCATAATCAGAATAGTTTTGATTTGCATATTAATGATTTACCGGCCGGTGGCTACTACCTTAGAGTTATTGAAAAGGATACATCCGAAGTCTTTCACAGGAGATTTCAGAAAAAATAAAGTCAAAAATCTTAAAGTGCTATTTGTTACGAAATTCAGAAAAAGTATCTTTGCAGCCGCAATAAGGCTACGCCTTGTTCAGGGCCTATAGCTCAGTTGGTTAGAGCACCTGACTCATAATCAGGTGGTCCCTGGTTCGAGCCCAGGTGGGCCCACAAAATCCTCTCCTTTTGGAGGGGATTTTTGTTATCTAAAGCACTCATAATGAAAGAAATATGCTGTTATATCCTTTGGTCAGAAAAACTTCAACGCTTCTATACGGGTGCCTGTCAGCATTTGCTTGAAGACAGAATTCAGAAACACAATTCTGGCTATTATTCAGGAGGTCATTTCACCAAACAGGCCGATGACTGGCGACTATTCTTAAAAATTGATGCCATAGACTATCCTCATGCAATAAGGATGGAGCGAAAATTAAGTCAATGAAAAGCTCAGTCTATATCCGAAATCTGATTAAGTATCCTGAATTGATTGAACAACTAAAAGAAAAATGCGGGAGCTATAGCAACTGACTCTCCCGAAAGCTTTCGGGACAGTAGGTCCCTGGTTCGAGCCGAATTTATCCCGATTCCTATCGGGAGGCCCACAAAATCCTCTCCTTTTGGAGGGGATTTTTGTTATCTAAAGCACACATAATGAAAGAAATATGCTGCTATATCCTTTGGTCAGAGAAACTAAATCAATTACTACCAAAGAAGTTTTGAAGTAACACTCTTAAAAAATCTTACCAGGATTCAGAATTCCTTTGGGATCAAGTGCATTTTTCAGGGTTTTCATCAGGGCTATTTCTTCGGAAGATCTGCTTAGGTGAAGCCACTCTTTCTTCTCCAGTCCCACACCATGTTCGGCAGTAATAGAGCCGCCAATTCGCTGGAGCGGGGTAAAAACGATCTCCTCAACTCTGTGCCGCGTTTCCTTATCCGGTTTACCACAGGAAATATGCAAATGCAGGTTTCCATCTGCCATGTGGCCAAAACTGTGAAAGACCACCTCTCCGAACTCGGTTTCCAGTTGGTTTCTTACTTCTTTCACGAATGATTCCATTTCAGATATAGGAAGACTGATGTCAAACATGAATCTTGACTCGTGCACTTTAAAGAATAGCTCCACTTTTTCTCTGATTCCCCACATATTGTTAAGTTCTTTCTCAGAGTGGGCCACAGAAGCATCAGCAATCACATCATGCTCTATGGAATATTCCAGAAGATTCATAAATGCTTCCTCATCAGCTTTTTGATTTTGACCAAGTGTTTCCAGCAGCACATAGAATGGAAAATTTGTTGGCAAGGGGGCTTGAAATCCTGCCACCGGTGAGGTCATAAATTCGAAATACTCCTTCCATAAAATTTCAAAGGTGGTAAGGCTGCCACTCATCCATTTTTTCGATAAGTGTAAAAACTCAACGGCCTTATCAAAACTTGAAAGGGCTATCAGAGCCGTGTTTCTGCTTTTGGGAGCGTCATCCAGTTTCACAACGGCCCGGGTTACTATACCGAGCGTTCCTTCGGTGCCAATAAAAAGTTGTTTTAGATCGTAACCGGCATTGTTTTTAAGCATTTTGTTCATTGAAGAAATCACCGTACCATCTGCCAGAACAGCTTCCAGGCCTAAGACCAACTGACGGGTAACGCCATACCGAAGTGCCTGTAAACCTCCGGCATTTGTAGAGATATTTCCGCCAATCATACAACTGCCTTTGGCACCCAAATCGAGTGGAAATAGTAAGTCTTTCTCTCGGGCAGCCTGTTGCAAATCCTGCAGAATAACTCCTGCCTGAACAATGGCAATCTTATTAATGGGATCCAACTTTTCGATTTGGTTCATGCGTTCCAGACTTAGTACCACATTGTTTTTTGAGGCACGCTCCCCTCCCGAAACACCTGTAATGCCACCATGAGGAACCACGGTTTGCCCCAGATCATTACATATTCTCAAAACTTTTGAGACCTCTTCAGTGCTTTTGGGTAATAGAAGTGCCTTGCAACGCAAGGGTTCGGTAGATATCCATCTGCTAGCTGGTCTGAGGGCAGCAGTGTCCGAATTCAAAACGGCTTCTTTGCCCAGGGCTTCTACAAATAAATCAATTAAGTCTGGCATGAGTTGCAGATTACTTATAATGGTGAAACCGGATAATCAGAGAATTTCTTCCACATGTTTTTTGATGTTTGACGCAATTTTCTCCAATGGGAGATCATCAGAATCAATTCCGAAAGGTTCTTCGATGGATTCGGCAATAAGCTCCAAAGAAGCCAGCACATAAAAGATAAACGGTACCGCCGCAGCCACAAAATACCCAATGGAAAAAACATAACCTACGGGCAATGTGGCCACATATACCACTATAAATTTCTTAAGAAATGAGCTATAGGACCGAGGGATAGGTGTGTTTTTGATTCGCTCGCATGCCCCGCAAACATCGGTGAATGATCTCAACTCGTGATCCAGTATTCTGAATTCTTCCGGAGAAATGATTTCTTTCCTGTAAAGATCCACTGCATTTTTAACCATGGATGATGCCACCTGATTCGGCCCGTGCTTTTCAGAATCCAGATTTAGTTCCGGATGTTCGGTTTCATCAAGCATATAGGTGGTATAATCTGAACGAAGATGTATGTATAAAGTATGGGCATATAAAGGAATGGCCTGTCTGAAAAATGAGCGACGAACGGCCTCTGTTTCGGGAATCATACTGTTTATTTTAATGGCAAGGCTACGGCTAATATTGACCAAGGTACCCCATAATTTTCGGGCTTCCCACCAGCGGTCATAGGCCGTATTTGTTCTGAAGACCAGAAGTAAAGAAAGTGCAAAACCCAATAAGCTATGAACTATATTGATGTTTTTGACCCAGCTTTTTTCTGAGATTTTCAGGTATTCGAGTTCCAGATAAGCTAAACCCCAGGAAAACAGAGCAGCCAGTATTAAATAGGGAAAGAGTTTTCTTACGGTATCTGATCGGTGAAGAAACACTACGGCTTTCAACCATTCTTTTGAATTATATATTTCCATGAATTTGAGTAATTTAACCCCGTATTCTAATAAATAGACAGGGATAACAGACAAAAATAAGGACTCAATGAATAAGAGAACTATTCTTCCCGTTTTAATTGCTACGCTTTGGATATCGGTTTCAGAATTTGCCAGAAATGAATTTCTTTTAAAAGAACTCTGGATCAAACACTATCAATCCATGGGTCTTGTTTTCCCTGCCGAGCCAGTTAATGGCTTAATTTGGGGAATCTGGTCGTTTTGTTTTGCCCTGGCCGTTTTCGTCATTTCCAGACGGTTTACTCTTTGGGAAACCACAGCACTCGCCTTTCTGGTGGGTTTTCTGATGATGTGGCTGGTTATTGGCAATATGAAGGTTTTACCTTTAGGAATTTTACCCGTTGCAATTCCTTTAAGCATTCTCGAGGCATTTATTGCCAGTTGGATAGTCAGGAAGTTTCAAAAGGGTTTATAGCTCATCCAGTCTACTTCGAGTTCGTAGGGTTGAAGCGGCTTTTCCAGTGAATTTGGATTGCCTTCCACCGCCCAATCTGCGGTATGCCAGAAGTTCATACGATACCTGGAGGCATGTTGAGGAATCCCCAGTTTGGAGCCTTGATAATTCCAAAGAACCAATGTATCTGAGGTAGCGGGGTGAATCATCCACCAACGCATCTGGTCTTCTTTCCAGTCAAAACCATAGGTATAAAATTGTTTCGATGCATCGTAATCAGGAATAGCGGGAACACTTTCGGGTTGGTTTTGCAGGCCGGTCAAATTTGTTTTTTTGCCTGCGTAGCCTACTTTTTCAATGCTCTCCAGTATCTTCCCATCGGCCAGATTAATGATTCGGCCAATGCGTTGAAGGTTTTTTCCTGTCCAGGTGCCTACGTAAATGATTCTGGGATCTGCCAGCAACCATTCAAAATCGATTTCACTTAATCCTAAGTCCTTATCGTTCTGATAGGTAAAATAACCCACCACAGCCCCCACATTGGGTTGAATGCGACGTGCGTCTGGAACTTTCAGCCGGGCGGCATATTGGCCAAAATGCGTTTGATCAATCGAAATAATTTCCGGCCCCTTACCTGCCCCGGCCTTTTCTTCCGGGTCAATTTTGAAGGAAAGAATTCTGGTTCCTTTTTCCGAAGCCGATTTTTTGCCAATCTCATACTTAAAGTCGGCTTTGGTTCCGGTGGAGCCGTATCTGAAATAGGTAAGTGCAGATGAATTGAAATCCTCTTTAAATGCTTCAGATTTCCATTGGAAGAGTCCGAAAATAAGACATGCCACGAAGAAAAGCTTTGTCATAAAATGAGTTAATCTGTTAATTGAGTCAATATAACTCCACTTATCTCAAATAATGCGGGCATACCGACAAGGCCTCATTGTCTTTAGACGAGTTCCTGTGTTTCGGTTTCCAAACAGAGAGAAGAATCCGTATATTAAAAAGCTGTCACTTTCCACAATGAAAGTGACAGCAAATGAGGGCTAAATTTGTACAAAAACCGGTTAATACGATCCAATATAGCTTGAGCCGGATTGCCCAGTAAGTGTGGCCCCTTTTATAACTTCATTAGTTTTCCAGTTAATTACATAAAGCTTGCCAGCTTCACCCGGAGGAGTAAGGGGCACATATACATAGTCACCATTCACAGCAATATTCTGAAACTGAGTAAAACTTAGTTTGGATTCGAAGTCATTACTGATTTTGGTAGCAGTTTTACCATTAAGATCTATGATCGTCAGATATCCGCCCGTATTACTTCCTTTGTCATAGAGCACAATTCCTGTTCCGTCTTTGATATATCTCCACGCCTGAATTCTGGTGGCAGTTTCTCCCAAAGCAGTATTTAGATTAAACTCATACGTATCGTCATATTCGTTTGAAATGCTGCTTATACGTAAAATCTGATGGCCTACCCATTGACCGGTAGCCGCCTGATAAATGTTCGCGTCATCTCCTACATATTGAGTCATCGTACGATAGGAATGGTTGTTTGTTCGTGCGATTTTTGAAGTGATTATCTTCGGATTTTGAAGAGAAGGGTAATCAACAACTAGCGTAAGTGTACCTACGGTTCTGTTGGCATTATCATTGGCCCAAACCGGCTGCCCTTCTGAATTATACGACAACTTATTCGGATCAACTTTGCTTAAGTTACAACCTATAAAAAGTTTAGTTTGTGACTTGTTTAAAATGGGCACATCGATTCTACCTACTGAGTAACCCTGGGCTTCGAGATCAGACGGAAGAGGAAAATCAAATTCGGTTGAGTTAGGTACACGGGCATTAATGAGGTCTATGATGGCAATTCTTACTTTTCCGCGGGTGTACTTAAAAATGTGATTGGGAGCTTCACCTTCGGTCACTGTAGTGCTTCCTGTAAGGTGTACACCTATCCCTGTTCCCTCGGCAGCTTTTGTCCAGCGTGGAGAAGTACCAATAATATCAGACAAATCCAGTTCGTTTCCGGTGTCTTCATAGTTATTCTGACCTTTCACTTGGTATTTATTGAAAACACCTCCGTCTTCTCCGGTATATTGAATATTGTACAGTTCTTTACCGTCTTCTGATGCCTGAACACGAGCTGTTCGTGCCGATCTCAGACCAAATCCATCCTGATAGATATTTACCGTGAAGTTCGGGTCTATGGCTTGATCGTGGGTAATTCCATATGCCATAGTTCCGCCGTTGCCCGCTGTTCCCGATTCATCCGGAATAGAGGCCGTAAGCGAAATAAATTCACGCGTTGCCGTTGACTCCTCTTCAAGGGGATCGGTATCATCGGCCGATTTTTCACATGAACTTAGGGTGATACATCCCGCCGCTAAGCCTATAATCAGGAGTTTAAATGGTATTTTTCTCATAATGGAGTCTTGTTTATAAATAGTTACTGATTGTATAATTTAGTTTAATTGAAAAGCTTCTTCCAGGTTTTTGAACACCAAAGTTGTCGTAGATCTCTGCGTTAAAAATGTTTTTGGCATCACCACTTATCACGAGTTTTCCATCTGAAAAGCGATAGCTGGCCCCAAGGTCATGGTAAAACTGAGTCGGCGTAGTAAACCATTCAGATTCCATCCAGACCGTACGAAAAGGTGCTACGTAGCCCGAATTGTAGTACAGGTTCAGTGTGGATTTCTTTTTGAAAAGGTTATTTATGCGGTATTGAAAACTGCTGTTTATTGTAAAAAATGGTTCGTTGGGCAGTTGTAAATTGTACAGGTCATGTGGATTGCCGTTTTCATCATATTTGAGTTTGAACAAAGAATTGAACTTTGAAAAATTAATAAGTGCATTAAACCTGTCATCATACGCATACGTAATTTCACCTTCAAATCCTTTCGATTGGGTTTTTCCAAGATTTGTATATTGTGTGACTTCGATATCTGCATCGCTTTCCCTACCCGGAATGACCTGATCCTGGACGGCTTGTAAGGTAATTTTATCATAGCCATTTCTCCAAAAAGCACTTCCGTAAAGAGTAAGTTTATGTTTTCCCCATCTTAGCGTGCCATACCTTATACCCGTATTGTAATTGATATTTCGCTCGGCAATCAGACCGGGGCTTCCAAGGATATTACTTTCAGGATCACCATAAAGCTGAGACTCTGTGGGTACCACATACGAATTTTCTGTAGAGGCAATTAGGTAAAATCTTGGCACGAGGTTGTAGGACAGGGTGGCTCCGTATCCCCGGTTATTATTTACCGATTTCCGCTCAGTACGATTGATGATCGTTACTTCATTTACTTCCTGGAGTTCGGGCTTTATCTGGATGGTTCTGTTAAACGTATATTTATAGAGAAGATTGGTTCTTAGTTTATTATCCAGAAATTGTGCTTCATAGTTTGCGGCAAATATATGATTGGATATATTGCTTAATGTGACAAGATCTTTGTTCACAGGATTCAGCAAATCGTTATCGTCACGCTTTGTGGCTTCCATTTTGTGATTCAAAGAAATCCGATGGCCTGGAGCAATCGTATACGCCAGATTTGACCGCATATTGGTAATCCTGCGATGAATCAAGGTGATGCTGGCGGGTCCTTGCTGGCCCATGCCGGGTATAGCAGGAACAGGAACTTCTACGCCGTTTCTTATTAGCATACGCGGATTACCATCCCAGTTATACACCTGCCCTACTGTATCCTGAACATAAGTGCTTCTGTAACTCTGTACCGCATGAATGTTTATAGCCAGACCCTTAAGAAGAAAGTTGTTCTTGCTGTAATTAAGACTTACCACATGAGCCTGATATTCGGCAAAGCGGCCTACGTAGGGCCGGGCCATTGTAGTTCCATGGGGTATTTCACTGTAAGTGTCAGAGGCATTGTATCCAAGAAAGAACTGATCTGCCCACTTTACGTCGGTGAAACCCGCTTCTATTCTCCCGCCTACAGATTGATACTCATTGTTGAATCGTTTTGCTCTGTAATAGCGTTGCAGGGTACGATCGGGGTGTACAAATTTTGAAAACTTACCCCACATGGTGTAGCTATTATCAGTATGCGTATAAAATGCCGACCCTCTAGTGGTAAAACCGTTCTTTTTGTTTCTATAAACTCCCGATAAATTGGCCTGATAGGTGTTAAATGAACCGTATGATATAGCTGCTGTCACATTATTCTGTGAAGCGTCCTTTTTTAGTATCACGTTAATGGCTCCACCTACATAGTCTCCGGTGAGGTGAGAGGGCAGCACCCCTTTGTACACTTCAATCCGTTCAATCATCGCCGGCGGAATGTTATTGAGATTGAATGAAGAGCCATACGTAGAAATCTCTATCCCGTCCAGAAAAATACCGATGGCACTGCCACTCATTCCGTTCAGGTTGTACTCCACCCTGGAACCAATACCACCATTCTGACGAACTCGAACACCTACAGTTCTATCGAGCAATTCATTGGTATTGAGGTTTCTAAGCGATGCTTCCTTTGTTTCAATGACAGCAACAGCAAAACCCTGAGTTTCCAGCTCTTTCTTTTCTGTTTTTTGCGTAACCACCACTTCGTTGAGATTAAAGCCGCTGGGCTTTACCACGATCGGAATATGCGTTTCCCACGATTTTATCTGGATGGCCACCCGGGTTTCTTCAATTTCTATAGAAGAAATAATAATCTCCTGATGACCGAATGGCACTTCTTTCAATTCAAAGTTACCCTCGCTGTCAGACATACATGCCAGAGAACCGTTAGAAAGACGAATGGTTGCGTGGCTTACAGGCTCCTTTTTTTCGGTGAGAATTTTTCCATGAACGATCGATTTCTGTGAGAATACGGAGAAAGAGAGTAGAAAAAACAGTGCGGTAAAGGCTGATTTCATTTTAAGCCAAAGGTTACTTTAGAATTGGAACAATGAAGAAAGAAGCCTTTTAGCGTATAGTTAGAGGTTCTTTTAAGAATTGATCGTTTGTTTGACACGGTCTGTAATTTAGACTAATTTTAAACAATGATCAAAATTAGACCAATTCTAAATAAAGTACTCATCTCCTATGGTCGATTTGAAACAGAACGTGTATTATTGATACAGATTATTGGAATAAGTCAAAAAGACAAATGAAATCCCGTGGAGTGCTAATTTACAGGCATTGACCATTTGTTCTTTTTTATGAATCTCATGTAGTATCTGAAATCTGTCAGAATGAGTTATTCCTTCTTCGTTAAACTTGTGGAAGCTAAATACTTTTAAGTATTTACCAATTCTACTTAAAAAGACAGATACATGGCATTTGATTATTACTAGTACTAAAAATAATTCTCCTAATTAATTCAGAAGCAAGCTAATCAATGAGCCTCCAACCAATTATCTCCAATGCCCATCCCTGTATCCATCTTCACTTTGAGTGGAATGGCGGTAACCATGAGATCATGCACCTTTTCCTTTAATAAGTCTATTTCTGAGATGTGGGCGTCAAAAATCAATTCATCATGCACCTGAAGCAGCATTTTTGATTTCAGTCGCTCCTCTTTCATCCATTTGTGAATGTTGATCATGGCCACCTTGATCATATCTGCTGCTGAACCCTGTATGGGTGCATTGATGGCATTTCGCTCGGCAAAACCCCGATTGGTCTGGTTACGTGAATTGATATCTCTGAGATAACGCCGTCTTCCAAGAACCGTTTCCACAAATTCATTTTCGCGGGCTTTCATAATGCACTCATCCATAAAGCCTTTCACTCTTGGAAACTGAGCAAAATAGTTATCGATGATTTCTTTTCCTTCGCTTCGGGGTATGCTTAGCCGCTGAGCCAATCCAAAAGCCGAGATTCCGTAAATGATACCAAAATTGACCATTTTAGCCTTTCTACGCATGTCTGAAGTCACATCGCCCAGAGATACTCCAAAGACCTTGCTTGCCGTGGTGCTGTGAATGTCTACGTTATTGTTGAATGCCTCCAGCATAGATTCATCTTCACTGAATGCCGCCATGATCCGTAATTCGATCTGACTATAGTCGGCAGAAAGTATCTTAAACTCCTCATTACGTGGAATAAACGCCTTCCTTATTTCTCTTCCCCGCTCGGTCCGTATCGGAATATTCTGCAGGTTTGGGTTATTGGAACTCAAACGTCCGGTAGCCGCTACCGCCTGATTGTAGGAGGTATGAATATGGCGGGTACGCTTATTGACCATGGCCGGTAAGGCATCCACGTAGGTGCTCTTTAGTTTCGTCAATTCTCTGTAATCCAGTATTTTGCGAACTATTTCGAAGTCATTTTCATACTTCAGTAAAATATCTTCCCCTGTGGCATATTGACCGGAAGCAGTCTTTTTGGCCCCGCTGTCAATTTTCATGTGGTCAAAAAGTATCTCGCCCAATTGTTTGGGAGACCCTACATTAAATTCGGTTCCAGCCAGCTCGAATACTGCTTTCTGCGTAGCCAAAATATCATTCGAAAGCACATCGGATAGTTCATACAAGGCCTGTACGTCCACGTTGATTCCTTCCATTTCCATATCTGAAAGGACATTTACCAAAGGAACTTCCACTTCTGCCAGCAGTTTCTCCTGTCCGTTGGCTTTCAGCTGTTTATCCAGCAAATCATAAAGTTCCAGGGTAATATCTGCATCTTCGGCGGCATATTCGGTAATTTTTTCGAGGGCCACATCCCTCATATTACCCTGCTTGTTCCCTTTTTTGCCGATAAGCTCCTCAATATGAATGGGTTCGTAATTCAGATAGAGTTCCGCAAGAAAATCCATCCCATGTCGCAGATCTGGTTCAATCAGATAATGGGCCAGCATGGTATCATACCAGGGTTCGGCTACGGTAATTCCATAATTTTTCAGAACCGAAATGTCATATTTAAGGTTTTGAGCAATTTTCAGAAGACCTTCTTTTTCAAATACTGGTTTGAATTCGTCCAGAATTTTCTGTGCTTCAGTCCGGTTTGCGGGTATGGGCACATAGTAGGCCTCTCCTACCCGATACGCGAACGATAGGCCAACCAATTCCGCGTCAAAGGCATCCAAATCGGTAGTTTCTGTATCAAAGCAGATTTTCTCCTGAAGAAGCAGGTATTTGATGAGCTCTGTCCGGCGTTCAGGCGTATCCATGCAGAAGTAATCATGTCTTCTGCTGTCAATGTCCCGTTTCTGAGAAGGTTTTTCCGGAGTATTCAAGTCTGCAGCAGTATCTCCAAAGAGGCTGAACTGAGAGCTGTCGGTTGCCTTTTTTCCGGTACTTTTGGTTGGGGCCGTATTTGAGCCTGCCGTAGAGGCCGGTGCAGAATCTGAGCTTTCATCGGCATCGGGCAGTAATCTTCTGCGGAGGGTTCTGAACTCCAGTTCATCCAGAAAAGCCGATAACTCCTGTTTATTGGGCTCCTCAATGAGCAATTCTGTTTCATTAAACTCTAGCGGAACCTCAATATTTATGGTGGCAAGTTCTTTAGAAAGTAAGGCCAATTGTGCACCTTCACGCACTTTTTCGCCCATTTTACCGGTTATTTTATCGGCATTTTCAATTAGTCCCTCCACGCTGCCATAGTCTTTAAGGAATTTGCAAGCCGTTTTCTCTCCCACTCCGGGAATTCCCGGAATATTATCCACCTTATCTCCCATCAGACCAAGCATATCCACCACCTGCTCTATCCGTACGATATCCCACTTTTCCAAAACCTCCTTAACTCCCTGAACTTCAACCCCATTCCCTAAGAATGCCGGTTTATAAAGAAAGATATTTTCTTCTACTAATTGCCCGTAATCTTTATCCGGAGTGTACATATAGACCTCAAAACCATTTCTGGCTGCCCTTTTTGCCACAGTTCCAATTATGTCATCAGCCTCATAGCCATCCAGTTCATAAAGGTGAATATTCATTGCTTTGGCCAGTCTTTTTACCAAAGGAATGGCAATTCCAATGTCTTCCGGCATTTCCTCTCTGTTCGCTTTGTATTCAGGAAATTGCACATGCCGGAATGTTGGAGCTTTGGTATCGAATGCTATGGCCAGGTGAGTGGGTTTTTCCTTTTTGATAACTTCCAGCAGGGTATTGGTAAATCCGAAAACCGCCGATGTGTTCATACCGGATGTAGTAATTCGTGGATTCTTAATAAAGGCAAAGTGTGCCCGGTAGATAAGTGCCATGGCATCAAGAAGGAATAGCTTTTTTGAGGGCATCAGGATAATTTTTGATTGATCAATAAGTTTTCAATATTCGTTATTTTTACGCTGTATAAAAACCCTATTGTGAGCAAATATTCTTTATGTTTCTTTCTTCTTCTTAGTTTGAACGCTCTTGGTCAGCAGATTACTGCTGATGAATTTCAAGCGAGAAATGAAACCAATCTGGTGGAATTTGAATTTGCCCTGCCAGCTAAGCAGTACGATCTGACCAATTCAGATCTTTTGGTCAAGTGGCATGTCATTCTATTTGACCTTCTGGAGCAAACCAATGGCTATACACCCAATGTGGCAGCCCGCACCATGGCGTACGTCAATCTTGCCGCCTATGAAGCTATCTTGCCGCGCAATAATCGGTACCAGTCACTGAGTGGACAGATTCAGCAATATAACCGACCGGAAGAATTTAACCTTGGCCCGCAGGAGTTTGATGCTCCTACCGCATTGAATAACGCAGTTTTTTACATGGTTGACCAGCTTTTTGCAACGGCTCCTTATGTATGGATGGAAAAAGTCTGGGAATTTAAAGATTCTGTAAATCAAGTATTTGAAGAAAGAGTTGGTTCCAGAATCTTCGAAAAATCAAAGAATTACGGGCTTAATCTGGCAGCCATGATCTATGAATACTCCAAAACTGATGGAGGCCATCAATCCTATATTCGTAGCTATGATATGGAATATCGCCTGAGAGTGTGTGATGCCTGTTTTGAAATTCATAGGGAAGCAGATCTGGAAAATACAGGTCCTTTGCATCCGGGTTGGGTAGTAAATCGCACGTTTATGAAGGAGAATGCCACCGATTTCGGCATTGTACCTAAGGTTGTATTTTCGAAATACCCGAATTCCCCGTTCTACAAAATGGCCATGGAAGTCTATGAAGAATCTAAAACGGTAAATCCCGGCAACAAAAAATACCTGATTGCCAATTTCTGGGATGATGCTTCCGGTTTTACCTACACGGCTCCCGGCCATTCTTTCGCTATCCTTACGATGGTTTTAAGGAAAGACACCGTATCGCTGGCCCGTGCTGCCGAGCTTTACTGCAGACTGGGTCTGGCGGTAAATGATGCCCTTATCGCGTCCTGGATTTCCAAATACAAGCAAAACCTGATTCGACCGGTGGCGTATATCAACCGCTACATTGACAGTGCCTGGAAACCAAAGCTGCTCACTCCTCCGTTCCCGGAGTTTCCTTCGGGTCATTCTGTTCAATCTGCGGCAATGGCTACGGTTTTGACTGAGAGTCTGGGAGACCAGGTTCCGTTTACCGATTATTCTAAGTTTTGGGTAGGCGAACCGCGAAAATTTTCCTCTTTCTGGGAAGCAGCCGATGAAGTGAGCATTTCGAGGCTCTATGGGGGTATTCATTTCAGAGATGCTTTGGAACAGGGACAGGATATGGGACGGCTGGTGGGAAAAAATATTCTGAAACTTAAATTTAACAGAGACTAACACAAGGATTGATTTTCGGGGGAAGCTCAAAGCCACCGACCGTCCGACCTTTTATTTCACTTGAAGAATTCATGAAAAAATCAACCTATATCGGCGGATGGAAATCAATCTTCTACTCCATGCACATTGTAAATGAAGTGGGAGTAAAAGCCTTTACTCAATCTATCAGATCGAAAAACACTTGTAAAACCTGTGCCTATGGCATGGGCGGTCAAAAAGGGGGTATGGTCAATGAAGCCGGCGATTCCCTGGAAATTTGTAAAAAAAGTCTTCAGGCTCAGCTTACAGACATACAATCTCCCATTCCATCGACTTTTTGGTCCAGTAACAGCATCGATGATCTAAAGAAATTGAAACCCAGAGAACTTGAGAGACTCGGAAGGTTGAATGATCCTTTGTATAAAAAGAAAGGCGAGAGCCATTACAGCCCCGTTTCATGGGAACGTGTCATGTCAATTCTTGCAGACAGGTTTCAAGCAGCATCTGCATCCAGAAGCTTTTTCTACAGTTCGGGTCGTAGTAGCAATGAAGCCGCATTTCTTCTCCACCTCTTCGCCCGTATTTATGGAACAAATAACGTAAACAACTGCTCGTATTACTGCCATCAGGCCAGTGGAGTGGGTATGGGAAAAATGTTGGGAACGGGAACCGCTACTGTTCAACTTGAGGATATCAGAAAGGCCGATCTGATTTTTGTTATTGGTGCAAATCCTGCCTCCAATCATCCCAGATTTCTTACAGAACTCATGCATTGTCGCCGCCGGGGTGGCAAAGTGATTGTGATTAATCCAGTAAAAGAACCTGGTCTTCTTCGCTTTTCCATACCATCTGACTGGCGATCCATTTTAAGTAAAGGAACAGAGATAGCCAGTGAGTATATACAACCCATTATTGGCGGTGATATGGCTTTTCTTACCGGAATTGCTAAATCGGTAGTTGAACTTAAATTGCAGGATTCTGAGTTTCTGTTAAGTTGTACAGAGGGGTTGGATTCCTATGAAAATTTCGTAAATAATTTAAAATGGAGTGATATTGAGAGGCTGTCCGGCGTGAATCATGAGCAAATTGATCAAATAGCCCGAATGTATGGCGAAGCCAGAAATGTGATTTTTAGCTGGGCCATGGGAATTACCCATCATACGCATGGAGTAGAAAATGTGGAGTGTATTATAAACCTTGCTCTACTAAGAGGCATGATCGGCAAGCCGGGTTGCGGTTTGCTTCCCTTGCGTGGTCATTCCAATGTTCAGGGGGTAGGTTCTGTGGGAGTGACTCCAAAACTGAAAGAGTCTGTTTTTAACGCGATAGAGAACGAGTTAAGCGTGGAGCTACCACGAACACCCGGATGGGATACCATGGAATGTATCAAGCAGGCTGGAATGGGTAACGTAGATCTGGCCTTTATTTTGGGTGGAAATCTTTATGCCAGTAATCCGGATTTGAAGGCTGTTGAACGGGCATTATCCAATATACCATTTAAAGTATTTCTTAATACCACACTGAATGAAGGACACCTTTATGGTGTTGATGATGAAGTAGTTTTATTACCTGTGCTGGCTCGTGATGAAGAAAAACAAAGCACCACACAGGAGTCTATGTTTAACTACGTAAGGCTTAGCGATGGGGGTATATTCCGGGTTCCCAATGCCCGTTCAGAATCAGAAATTATCTGTGAACTTGCTTCAACGATTATTTCTGCCAGTGTATTAGATTTTTCAGTTTTCCGTAACCATAACGATATCCGAAAGGCCCTTTCACGAATTTTGCCTGGTTTCGAAAAGCTGGAAGATATAGGATTCACCAGGGAAGAATTTCAGATAAGTGGGCGTACTTTTCACAAACCGGTATTTCCAACGGCTTCAGGTAAAGTAACTTTTGCAAGACACACCTTACCAGATAAAGCGAGTACACAGGGTTCACTGAAACTAATGTCGGTTCGTAGTGAAGGTCAGTTCAATTCCATTGTTTACGACGAAGACGATGCATGGCGTGGTGTTCCTCACCGGGAGGTAATTCTGATGAATGAGCAGGATATAAAGGCCAGAGGTCTCAAACAGGGCGATAAAGTGCACGTGAGAAGTTCAAGTGGAGAGCTTTCAGGTTACGAAATAATTGGTTTTGATATCGCCAGAGGATGTGTTTTAGGGTATTATCCTGAAACAAATGCATTAGTGAATGCAGATCTGGACCCTCAAAGTAAAACCCCGGCATTTAAGAATACCGAGGTTTTTATTGAAAAAATTACAAACTGAGATCAGGAAAGAGCGTCTCCCTCAAACTCAATTCCTTTCCACCCGTATTTCATAAAATTACGGATATTCTGATGATCCGTACCATCGGGATTATTTAAGACGTCATTGCGGTAGTATGTACCAAAACAGTTCAGAGTCTGTTCCTCGGTAAGCCCATGCTTTTTGGCAAAAGAGAAAATCTTACAAGAACCATTGTTTTGTCCTGCCTCATTATACGTATCACCATTTCTAAAAGCCGTTGGTTTGAAGCTATAGGTAGAATCAATAACCTCAAGGCAATCTGAAAATGAGACACTTTTGGGATTTTCCTGAATCTTTTGTAAGAGTTCTTTATTGTTCATTTATCCTTTAATTACACTTAATACAGCGTCATAGTCGGGTTCTTCAGTGGTTTCTTCCACTTGCTGGGTGTAAATGACTTGTCCATCTTCATTCAAAACCACCACTGAGCGGCTGTGAAGTCCGGTTAAAGGGCCGTCAACGATTTGTAAGCCGTAATCCTGACCAAATTTCCCCGTTCTGAAATCAGAGAGTGTTTCCACATTGCTTATGCCTTCGGCACCGCAAAATCTAGCCTGAGCAAAAGGAAGATCTCTGGAAATACAAAGCACCTTGGTGTTGGGCAAATCGGCCGCAAGTTTATTAAACTGGCGAACCGAAGCTGCACATGTACCTGTATCAATACTCGGAAAAATGTTCAAAACTACCCTTGAACCAGAGTAGTCTGCCAGCGAAGCATTTGAAAGGTTAGTTCTTACAAGCTCAAAATCAGCTGCTTGAGTACCATTTTCTGGTAAGTAACCCGAAGTGTGAATCGGATTTCCTTTTAACTTTATTTCTGCCATGAATTGATTGTTTTGAATTACAACGGTCTATTTGAATCAAATCGTTCCTTCGGGTTCAAATCTTGCGGATTTTGGCGAAAAACCCTTCAAAACGTTTAATAAAAATTTTTAAAATCTTATTTAAAAGAGTTTGCAAGCTACTTCATTTGAGTCAAAAACGGGAAAATGAATACAGGCAGAATTTTACTGGGCTTCTTACTTACTTATTGTCAAAGTGCTATAGCACAGGTTGTTATTCTACCGTCAAACAGTGGCTATCCGTCATTTTTCGGAACAGATTCCAATAAACCAGCCGTTTTCGGCTACTACAATCAGGAGAATCTGGTAATTGCTCCGCCCTACGGGAATATTGGTGTAAACACAGCATTTTATCAGGGTAATACGCTGAAATTCCCTACCCATGCCAAACTCCACGTGCGTGCCACCTCCTCGGGTCATAATGAAGGAGATGGACAAGGGCCTCAACTTTTACTTGATCAAAATGGATCTTCCGGTTTTGCAAGGCTTCGTTTCAGAAATTCACGCATAGTGACACTCCTTGATGGGAAAGATGGAAATACGATTCTGCAGCCTTTGGGAAGATATTGGGATATTGCCGGATTTGGGAATGCGGAGGAAGCAACTGATGATAAACTCAATTTTTTTCATAGCGGATTCGGTAATATTTTGACTATCAGTGGAAATGGCCGGGTGGGAATAAGAACCACCAGCCCGGAATCGGAACTGGATAATCGGGGATTCACACAGACGGGAGAGTTATCACGGCCCTATAAAACAAAGCTAGTTGAACAATATGGAAGACTTGGAGCGTGTGATAGCAATAATACCGATGCATTCTCTTTAGGCATTCATGAGGATCGTATAATTGCTGTAAGTGTTCTGGTAAGGAGCAGTGGGTCCACGGCCTGGTACGGGCCAGGTGACAGGTTTAATAACCATGAATATGCCTACAGAGTTTATGGATCTACCATTGATTTTAACTTTGCAGCCGTTGCAGGCTGTCAATTTTTAAACCGGGATTTCAGGATTTGGGTAACTTATACCAATACAGACATGGGCTTTGGTTTGTAGAAAGAACCTGCCTTTCATTTAAATTAGATAGACAGGTTCTTACAATACTGCATCAATGAATTAATGCAAATTCCGCATTAATGCGTTGTTCCAGGTATTATATGCCTCCATAACTGCGTCATCTGTTTCAGGTTCAATGGTTTTGAGTAAAGTCAGCCCTTCCATGGTTTCAGAAAGCGAACTGAAAAGCCTTGCACCGAAACCACCACCCAGTGCCGCACCTTTAGCTCCATCGGTATCGTAAAGTTCTACCGGGGTTTGGGTCACGTTTACCAGCGTTTGAGAGAATACATCTGAAAGAAACATATTGGCTTTGCCTGCCCGAATTACTTTTGGTTCTACGCCGTTGGCCTGCATCATATCAAAACCATATTTCAACGAGAAGGCTATTCCTTCCTGTGCTGCCCGATAAATATGTGCGTCCGAATGCTTATTAAGGTCCATATTTACAAATTGGGCTCCTATAAGTCGGTTTTCGAGCATTCGTTCCGCACCATTTCCAAATGGTAAAATGGAGAGACCCTGGGATCCAGCAGGCACTTCTGCTGCCTTTTTGTTCATCTCCGGGTAGTCGATTCCTTTGGCAATCTGATGCTTTACCCAGCTATTGAGAATTCCCGTTCCATTGATACAAAGCAATATCCCGATACGTGTTTGGTTATCAAGCTGATGATTGACATGGGCAAACGAATTAATTCTTGATTTGGGATCGTAGGAGACCTGATCACTTACGGCATAAACCACTCCTGATGTTCCCGCAGTAGCGGCGATTTCGCCCGGGTTCAGAACGTTTAATGAAAGAGCATTATTTGGCTGATCTCCGGCTTTATAACTTACCGGGATACCGACGGGGAGCCCGAGTTCTCCCATTATCTCTTTGGTTATTTCTCCATGATTAGAGAAAACAGGCCTTATTTCAGGGATAAGATTCATCCCAAAACCGTTGGTTTTCATCACATCCTCAGAAACACGGTTGTCACAGAAATCCCAGAAAATACCTTCTGAAAGACCTGAGTTCGATGTTGTTATTTCTCCGGTAAGTTTCATAGCAATGAAATCTCCGGGAAGCATAATCTTGTAGCATTGATCAAATAACTCTGGTTCATTTGATTTCACCCAGGCCAATTTTGAAGCCGTAAAGTTTCCGGGAGAATTCAGAAGACGGCTTAATGCCCGCTCCTCCCCTATTTGCCGATACGCTTTTTCTCCGGTTTCCACCGCACGGCTGTCGCACCAGATAATCGACGGCCTAATTACGTTCAAATCCTTATCTACCATTACAAGGCCATGCATCTGATAGGAAATTCCAATGGCTTTAATTTCCTTGATGTTAAACTTTTCAGTGCTTCTTACCCGGGTAATCGCTTTTTTGGTGTATTCCCACCACATTTCAGGATTCTGCTCTGCCCAACCTGCCTTTGGGGAGGAAATGGCCGCTTCTTTATCAGGGTATTGGGCAGATGCCACCACTTTACGGGTGGAGGCATCTACCACAGAAGCTTTTATCGATGAGGTTCCAATGTCTAAGCCTAAAAGATACATATTTGGGATACTATAAGGGTTTTGTCTTCAGGGATTCGTTTTATGAACCCCTTAATTAAATGTCAAAACTACACGTAATAATTCTTCGGACATAAAAAAACCTTCGGATTTATCATCCAAAGGTCTGTTTCTTCAATCGGGAAACAGCGACCTATCGATATCCGGGATGATTTTCAAGGCATTCTTGTAATAGAGCTTCTTTAGAACATCATCAGAGAGTCCCATACCGTACATGGGCCAGAATGCATGGTATTTTTTATGGTATTTGAAGTATTCATCGCTTGTTTCCAGCACCCTGAAATAGGTTCCGTATTCCTGTGGCTGCCAGCTGTCTTTTCCAAACAAAACGCGGTCCTGCCATTTAGTAAAAAACGCATTGGATGTTCTAGGTTGGCGACCCAATTCTGCAATCACAGCTCCGATTTCGACATAAATATTCGGTAATGCAGTCATCAGGCTATCCAGTTTAGGGAGGTTATTTGGATACCAACCCATATGAGCCGCAATAAAAGTAGTCCCGGGATTTCTTCTGAAGATATTGTGTTGCTGCTCAATAAGTTCTTCCCAGCTAAAGTCTCCTTTTCCAGCGTCTCTTTTTCTTCCCGGATGTGTTTTCAGTTCCAGCCATCTTTCGTTATATTTGGTGAGCGGGTCCCAAAAAGGTGCAGGGTCTGCCGTATGAATAAGTACCGGGATACCCAATTCCCCTGCTTTTTTCCAGAGGGGATCAATCCTCTTGTCATCCACGGCTACCAATGTACCGTCCGCGTTTTTGACATTAAATCCCAGGCTTTTGTATATTTTTAAACCTTTGGCACCACGTATTTTCACATCATCTTCAAGAATTTTTACTGCTTGTTCTGTCCATCCCGGCTCAGAGATTCCGTTGAAATCAATATTGGTAAAAATGATGAATCGGTTGGGATAATTATCATTCACGGTTTTGACATAACCCTCAAGAATTCGGTTTGACTCTTCCAGATTTCGGGTCCATCCTCTACCACTCAAATTAATCATCACTCCCATGTTGAGCGAATCCATTTTAACTACTAACTCGGTAAGCTTTTCACGGGTATCCATCCCAAACTGATGATTATGCACATCAATGAACGGATATTTTGCCCGGGTCACCTCACCGGCATTTGGAACCACCAGTGTGGAGTTTGGCTCGTATTCTTCAAAGCTTACCTCTCCGTTATTGTCACCGATGGCAATTTGTTGGCCATAGGAAATTCCATTAACACATGCCAGAAAAAAAAGAAAACTAAATCTCATCATAAGGTAAGGGGTTTGATTTTTATAAGAGTTGGCATTTTAACAGAACTATTGCTTGATGCAACGTTTTTTTAGACCAAATGGCGTTTCCAATCGCTATTTCCGATAAAGTAAACAAACAGCATGGGCTTCTAAACCCTCTTTTCTACCTACGAAACCCATAGTTTCTGCGGTAGTCGCTTTTATACTGACACAGTCAATTTCAATATGGAGAACATCCGAAATTACGGACTTCATCTGAGCTACGTACTTGCCAATTTTGGGTTCCTGCAAAATGAGTGTAGAATCAATGTTACCTACGTACCAGCCCTTTTCATTAATCATTCGGTTCACTTCCCGAAGAAACAGCTTACTGTCAGCACCTTTCCAACGAAGATCTGTATTTTTAAAATGCATCCCTATGTCTCCCAAAGACAGAGCCCCAAGCATGGCATCACAGATGGCGTGGAGAAGCACATCTGCGTCAGAATGTCCCATGGAGCCTACTTCATGTGGAATTTCAATACCTCCCAGAGTTAATTTGTAGCCTTCTGCTAACTGGTGAACGTCATATCCATGACCTATTTTAATCTGCATAATCAGAAAAATTGACCTTCAAAGGTACATTTTTCTATTATCCTGCACGATTAAGCTTAACTTCTATATCAATTATTTTTACGGCAGCCTTCACTTCCGCCATTAGTTCTTCCAGTGTTATACCCAGAAAAGCGAATATTTCTTCTGAGGCCTTAAATTGGGTCTCAACAACCTCCAGATAAAGAGCCCTGTCCATTTTCAGTGTCATCACATCTCCTGATACCGTCACATAATAACTGGTAGTGAGTTGATAACCATCTTCCTCAAACGTGAAGGTGAGTTTTCCATCTTCTATTTTATAGGTTCCTGTACTTCCGGGCAAAAGTCCTTCACTATCTAAAACCTCATCAGAAATAGTACTGGTAAACGTACCATCGGCGTTTAATGAAAACGCATACTGAAAAGAGCTGTAATCTACAGAACCTTCCTCCGCATCTTCACCTTCATACTGCATTTTATAGGAAATCTCCTGCAACGTCCACTCGCCTTCCGTCTTTTCTTTTGGGTTTATGTCAGATTCGGTACATGAAATCAAAACGGGAAGAAAAATACCTGGTGCATATCGTAGCCATGTTCTCATTGTCGTAATGTTTGTTTTTATGTTTGGAGTACAAATTCTGTGCCTCCAAAAAAGAGAGCACCTCTTACAAAGCTGCACAGGTATTTGTACTTTTGCAAAGCGATTAACAATTTATGATTCATTACGAAAGCTTTACGCTTGACAACGGCCTCCGGGTGTTTGTTCATGAGGATAAAACCACACCTATGGCTGCGGTAAACATAGTCTATAATGTGGGCTCCAGAGATGAAGAGGAAAACAAAACGGGTTTTGCACATCTTTTTGAGCACCTGATGTTTGGAGGAAGTAAGCATATTGAGAGTTACGATGAACCCCTTCAGATCGTAGGAGGTGAAAATAATGCCTTTACCTCCTCGGATATTACAAATTACTACATTACTCTTCCTGCGGTTAATCTTGAAACGGCCTTTTGGCTGGAGTCTGACCGTATGCTCAGTCTTTCCTTTGATCCAAAAGTACTGGAGGTTCAACGTAAAGTAGTTATTGAAGAATTTAAGCAAAGATATCTTAATCAGCCTTATGGAGATGTCTGGCTCAAACTGAGACCTTTGGCATATTCAGTTCATCCCTACAAATGGGCCACCATTGGCAAAGAAATAAGCCATATTGAGAATGCCACGATGGACGATGTCAGGAGTTTCTTTTTTCGTTATTACCGACCTGATAACGCCGTTTTGGTGGTAGCTGGCAATGTTACTTGTAATCAGGTGAAAGAGCTGAGTAAAAAGTGGTTTGGTGACATAGAACCAGGAGGAAATAGAAAAGATAAACTTCCTGTCGAGCCGGAACAGCAGAAAGAAAAAATACTGGAGACAAGTTCAAAAGTACCTCTTGATGCCATTTATAAGGTGTATCACATGCCTGGTCGGTACGAAAACGGTTTCAGAGAGGTAGACTTACTGAGTGATGTGCTTGGACGGAGTAAATCGTCTCGTCTTTATCAATCCCTGGTAAAAGATAAAGAGATTTTTAATAACATTGGTTCCTATGTGACCTCATCGCTTGATCCGGGTCTTTTGGTAATTCACGGAAATCTGAATAAAGGGCAGACACTCCGTGATGCTGAAAATTCTATTGAAGAAGTACTTCATGAACTTCTGGACAAGGGAGTCTCCGAGGAGGAGCTTGCCAAAGTCAAAAATCAGGCAGAATCAACACTTGAGTTTTCAGAGGTTGATTTGTTAAGCAGGGCTATGAACCTCGCTTTTGCTGCAAATTACGGTGATCCTGAGCTTTGTAATGAAGATGCCAGACAAATAAGGAAAGTAGAATCGCAGGGGTTAAACAATTTGGCAAAAAAAATAATACGAAAAGAAAATTGCAGTACGCTTTTATACAAAGCAGAAATCAGATAACGAATAAATTACAAGC
Source organism: uncultured Cytophagaceae bacterium (assembly GCA_966250325.1). Lineage (GTDB taxonomy): Bacteria > Bacteroidota > Bacteroidia > Cytophagales > Spirosomataceae > Jiulongibacter. Next base: position 43,216 of record CBINGY010000028.1, read on the forward strand.
GAAGTGAACAAAAAAGTACAATTAATTATACTCGATGGCTGGGGAATTCCAAAGAAAGGCGAAGAATGGAGATCTGCCATAGAAGCCGCGAATGTGCCTTATTTTAGACATCTGATGGCAACCTACCCAAACAGCACCCTGGAAGCCTGTGGCCGGGCAGTCGGACTCCCCAATGGCCAAATGGGTAACTCAGAAGTAGGTCATATGAATCTGGGTGCCGGCCGCGTGGTTTATCAGCAGCTTGAAAAAATCAATGTGGAGATTGAGGAAGGGAAGCTTGCAAAAGAACCTGTGCTGGTCAAAGCTCTGGAGTTTGCAAGGAATACGGGTAAAAAGGTTCATTTCATTGGCCTGGTTTCTGATGGTGGCGTTCATTCTCATATTGATCACCTTAAAGGTCTCTGTAGTATTGCTGCCGAAGCCGGCTGTAGAGATGTATTTGTTCATGCATTTCTTGATGGCCGGGATTGTGATCCTAAATCTGGGAAGGCCTTTATCGGTGATTTACAGCTTCATCTGGCCAATACGGGAGGAAAAATAGCCTCCGTGATAGGGCGTTATTACGCGATGGACCGGGACAAACGCTGGGAACGGGTAAAACTTGCCTATGATGTAATGGTTCATGGTGTTGGAGATCATCAGGTTTCCAATGGAGGACTTCTTACCGTTATTCAGGAATCGTATGACGCTGGAATTACCGATGAGTTTATGAAGCCTATTGTAGTTACAGAGCATGACAAACCGGTGGCTATTATAGAAGAAGGTGATGTGGTCGTATGTTTCAATTTCAGGACGGATCGTGGCCGGGAAATAACTCAGGTGCTTACCCAGGAAGCATTTCACGAGCAGAACATGCATCCGCTGAACCTGAAATACATCACCATGACAAATTATGATGCTACGTTTAAAAATGTAGAGGTAATTTATGAGAAAGATAATCTGGTCAACACTTTAGGCGAAGTTTTAGAATTTGCAGGAAAGAAGCAGATTCGGATTGCTGAAACTGAGAAATATCCGCACGTAACTTTCTTTTTCAGCGGGGGGCGGGAAAAGGAATTTATAGGCGAAAGTCGCATCTTATGCCCTTCTCCAAAAGATGTAGCTACCTATGACCTGAAGCCCGAGATGTCAGCTCGTGATATTCGTGATGGAATCTTGCCGGAACTCAAGAAAGGAGATGTGGACTTTGTCTGTCTAAATTTTGCCAATCCGGATATGGTAGGTCATACCGGAGATTTTGAGGCTGTAATAAAAGCCGTTGAAACCGTAGATGAATGCCTAAAAGATGTGGTAGAGACCGGATTGGCCAATGGCTACGCATCTATTGTTATTGCAGATCACGGGAATGCCGATTACATGATCAATGATGACAAGTCAGTCAACACGGCCCACTCCCTGAATCTGGTTCCATTTATTGTGGTAGATCCTTCGTATCATGGTCAGCCACAAAACGGCAAGCTCGGTGACGTGGCACCCACTATTCTTTCTATGATGGGAGTTTCTATTCCTTCAGAAATGACGGGGTCAATCCTGTTGTAAAGTTCTGGCAATAATGGAGATAGAATATAATTTAACAATTTCTTAATATTAGAAAACGGCATATAACTCTCAGATCATAAGCTGATAAGAGATTTCGCGAAAATAAACCGCAAGTGGAAACCGGCAGTACAAAAAGTACCAGCCGGTTTTCTGTTATTTTTGCATGGTTTTTAAGAAACAGGTGTAATTTCAGGTATTCTATTAACCACGGATTGTACTCCTTTATACAGAAACTACTTATTACAAGATGTTTGATCTCGGTACCGGCCTTTTTATCCTTCTGGCACTCGCCCTATTAGCCGCCTGTTTTTTTGAGTTTATTAATGGATTTCACGATACAGCCAATGCTGTTGCAACCGTCATTTATACAAAAAGCCTGAAACCCACTGTGGCGGTAATTTATTCCGGCATACTCAATTTTCTGGGCGTCATGGTTGGTGGAATTGGCGTAGGTGTAAGTATTATTAACCTTCTTCCGGTGGAGTTATTGATTAATAACGGTACCTATGAAGGACTTGCCATGGTGTTTTCCATCCTTATTACTGCCATAGTATGGAATTTGGGCACCTGGTATTTTGGAATACCGTCTTCCAGTTCTCATACCTTAGTCGGGGCCATTCTGGGAGTCGGACTCGGTTATGCGTTACTTCCTGAAAATCATCAGGGAATAGCGGCAGTGAACTGGGACAAAGTGAAATCCGTTTTCTCGGGACTTCTTATAGCCCCTGTAATAGGATTTACTCTTGCCATTTTTTTAATGTGGTTATTACGCGTACTCACGAGCAAAGAGGTGCGTAAGGAGATTTTTGCCGAACCTAAAACCAATAAAGAACCACCTTCCTGGATACGTTTTTTATTAATAGCCACCTGCGGACTCGTAAGTTTTGCCCACGGAAACAATGACGGGCAAAAGGGAATCGGCTTAATTATGCTGATATTAATTGGATTATTACCAGCTTATTTCGCAGTGAATGAACGTGTCGATTACGAGTCGCAGCGGGGAAATATTAATCGTCTCTCTGAGCTTGTAGCAGAAATTGATGTAAATAAGCTTTCTCTGGAAGACCAGAAAATAATGGGTGATGTGCAGCAAGGTCTGATATACCTGCAGGGAGTAAAGGAAGTTACCAAGGAGAATAAACTGGAAATAAGAAAGAAGGTGATGATGCTTAGCACAGAACTTAAAGCTCTTATGAAAGACGCCGGAGTTACTTTGAGTGACAAACAGAAATCAGAGATTAAGGATCTGGTAATTTCTGATGAAAAAAATATCCGATCACTCATTGATTACGCCCCTGATTGGATCAAGCTTATGATTTCTTTATCCCTTGGTTTTGGAACCATGATCGGTTGGAAACGTATTGTGGTGACGGTCGGGGAAAAGATTGGGAAAACACACCTTACCTATGCCCAGGGAGCCTCCGCGGAATTAGTGGCAGCTACTACGGTTGGGCTTGCCAGCGGATTCGGTTTACCCGTTAGTACTACGCATACACTCAGCTCGGGTATTGCCGGTACGATGGTCGCTTCAAAAGGTGTTAAAAACTTGCAAACAAAAACAATCAAGAATATAGCCTTAACCTGGGTACTGACGCTGCCAGTTTCTATTCTGCTTTCTGCAGCATTATTTCTCATAACCCGGTGGTTTGTTCATTGATAACCAGCATATGGAACAACTCTTATCCATTTTATTCTTTCTTTTTGCCTCGTATTCAGTTATCGCCAATGACTCCATTCAAACATTGGGAACGTGGATGTCATCCAATCAGAACATTTCCTGGTATTATCTGGCTCTTTTTGCGTCATTTGGTCTGGTGCTTACGGTTGGGTATAGTTGGTATGCATACGGTGGCGACATCTCTTACGGCAGACTCGAAGAGATTCCGTACATAGAAATAAAGTGGTATCATGGCATAGCTCCCGTTATTCTGATATTGCTCACCAGATGGGGTATTCCTGTTTCCACCTCATTTCTTATACTGGCCACGTTCGCATCTTCGGTGGTTATAGAATCTATGCTCATTAAGTCGGTGGTAGGGTATGCAGTCGCTGCAGTAACGGCCTATATTTTCTGGATTGCAATTTCCAGAGTTCTGGATGAGAAAAAAAGTATTCGTGACAAGAACAAGAAAATCTGGAGGAGATTGCAATGGGTTTCCACCGGTTTTTTGTGGTGGAGTTGGCTCACTCATGATGTGGCTAATATCTCCGTATTTCTTCCACGTCAGATTTCCTGGCAAATGTTACTTCTGATACTTCTGTTTTTCACAGGCACCATATTTTTCATATTCAGAGAAGGAGGCGGAAAAATTCAGAAAATAGTGCTCAATAAGACAAATACGAAATACGTTAGGTCAGCTACTATCATTGATTTTGTTTATGCAGTCATTCTTGTGGTTTTTAAAGAATGGAATTCCATTCCAATGTCTACCACCTGGGTCTTTATCGGATTGCTCTCAGGAAGAGAACTGGCAATTACGACCTTATCCAAACATCGTAAAGTAAAAACCCTCTTTCCAATCATCCGGAACGATTTCGGTAAACTTGTACTGGGGATGACGGTTTCAGTGGTTATCGCTTATGCGGTGAATTTTATCTCGCAACAATAAATTACAGGGATACTACTGAACTGTTAAACAGCTTTTTATAGGTATTATTCTTATACAGGTCAAAAGATTCTTTTTTATGGAAGTCACCACCAATAAAGGTGATTATTTCATGAAATTGACGAGCTTCCTGGAAGCCAGGAATGGGTTGAATCATGTTAAACTGCTCATCCAGATAGACGATGCTCGGATAACTCATTTTACCTTGAAGAAGTGCAACCGCGACATCATTCGCCCTATTTGATTCATTGTAGGAATACGTCACTGTTCCGATTTTGATATCTTTCTTACTCTCGGCGTTCAGTTTCACTGCGTAATAATTCGCATTCACATATTTGATTACCTCCGGGTGCGTGAATGTTTTTTTATCCATAACCTTGCACCAGCCACACCAATCGGTATACACATCAATCAGCACCTTTTTGGGAACCTTTTGAGTGGCATTGAATGCCTCTTCCAGAGTCATCCAATGTATGGTTTCCTGGGCCCGGCTAGAGTTCAGTATCGTTAATAGGATAAATAAGAAAGCAATTGTCCGTTTAATCATAATTATGGTTTGACTATCCTTGTGAAGAACGCAAGAAGCATTCCAATTATTCTAAGGTAACAATTTTTACCCCTGCGATGCAACCTGCATCTGAATTATTGATTGAATGATGGTTTTGTGTTGTGTCATGTTATCTACTTGCAATGATTGCGGTAGTGGCCCCCATATAATACCAATGTATAGTATTCTTTCTAACCAAAGATGCACTGTTCTTAAAACTAACTAAAAAGATAGTTGATTTCTGTGAGAATCTCCAATAGGAAAACCAGTTACAATAAGCAGACGTATATGATATGAAAGGAACAATGTCACTTGTCGGTTTTTGTCGCGAAGTTGTACTATTTTAACTTACGCCTTAATTTGAGTCATACATGGTCTATTAAATACCATTAATCATGAGTAAGAAAACTCAATTGCTTGCATATTGAGATCACTTTTTAGTAGATTTGCCCCGGTTATTAACGATTAGAAACCAATTATAACATAATTCTAACTATGAAAATTACAAAGAATATTGCACTGGTTCTTGTTGCGGCCCTTGCATTTACATCTTGTGTTAGTAAAAAGAAGTTTGTGGATTTGCAGTCACAACTGGCATCGTCAAAGTCTTCTTTGGAAAAATGCAGCGATGATCTGTTGAAAACAAAACAAGACCTTACAAAGGCAGAAAATGACCTTGTGAATGAGCGGGCAAACTCTGCAAACGCGGCTAAACTTAGAGAAGAGCAAATAGCCGACCTAAGAGGACAGGTAGCAGATTTGCAAAAAGCAAGAGATCAGCAAATCCAGCAGGTTGAAGGTCTTACAGTTCTTTCAAAAGCCGCAAACGACAATATCGAAAAAACACTATCTCAACTGCAGGCAAAGGATAAATACATTCATCTCCTTCAGGCTGCAAAGAATAAGGCTGATTCCATCAATCTTGCTCTTGCCGTTAATCTTACAAATTCGTTGGATGTGGATATTGAAGACGAAGATGTTGAAATCAAAGTAGACAAAACAGTCGTAATGATCAACCTGTCAGATAAAATGCTCTACAGAAGCGGCAGCTACAGAATTACTGCAAAAGCGAATGACGTTCTGGGCAAAATTGCCAAAATTATTCAGGCGAGACCAGATCTTGAAGTGATGGTAGAAGGTTACACAGATAACAATCCAATCAACACAGATTGTATTCAGGATAACTGGGATCTCAGTGTAAAAAGAGCGACTTCTGTAGTTCGTGTACTTCAGGAAAACTTTGGAGTTAATCCTAATAACCTGATTGCTGCCGGTCGTGGAGAATACTCTACTGTTGCTTCTAACGATAGCTCTGAAGGCCGTGCCGCCAACAGAAGAACCAGAATCATCCTTATGCCGAAACTTGAGCAATTCTATGACTTGCTAAACCCGGATTTGGCTGGAAAATAATCTCATAGGCTTTAGCCTAACTAAAAAAGGTGCTCCAAACGGGCACCTTTTTTTTGCTTATAGGGCTTAAAACGTTTCAGCTTCTATTCTATCCTGAATTTCTTTCATTTCATCCCGATATCTGGCAGCTTGAAGAAAATCAAGTTCCATTGCCGCTTCTTCCATTTTCTGTTTGGTTTCAACCAGCAGTTTTTTGAGTTGATCTGCTGACATGAAGCTGGTAACCGGGTCTGCCGCAATACTCAACTTCTGCGGTTCTACATAGTAGGAACGCGAAGTAGCTTTTGAATCAGCTACTTTGGTTTGCTCCAGAATAGCTTCCTTACTTTTCAGAATTGTCGTAGGAGTAATTCCATGATCCGCATTGTACTCCATCTGGATAGCTCTTCTCCGCAAAGTCTCATCTATCGCCTGTCGCATGGAGCCGGTCATTTTATCGGCATACATGATCACTTTTCCATTGGAGTTACGTGCAGCTCTTCCGATTGTTTGAATAAGTGATCGAATATCACGAAGAAATCCTTCTTTATCGGCATCCATAATTGCTACAAGAGAAACTTCCGGTAGATCTAACCCTTCCCGAAGCAGGTTAACTCCTACCAGGACATCAAATTCTCCGAGTCTGAGCTGCCTTAAAATCTCTACCCTGTCGAGGGCCTTGACCTCCGAGTGAATATAACGGCCTTTGATGCCAACTCTGTCCAGATATTTACTCAGCTCTTCGGCCATTCTCTTAGTGAGAGTAGTGACCAGCACCCGTTCATTTTTCTTAATCCGGCTATCGATCTCATCCAAAAGGTCATCAATCTGATTAAGACTTGGTCGTACGTCTATTTCAGGATCAAGCAAGCCTGTTGGCCGAATAATCTGCTCAACGATTACACCTTCCGATTTCGAAATCTCGTAATCGGCAGGAGTAGCAGAAACATAAATGGTTTGGCCGGCCAATTGCTCAAATTCCGGAAAAGTAAGGGGTCGGTTATCCATAGCTGAAGGCAAACGGAATCCATATTCTACCAAAGCCACTTTTCTGGACCGGTCTCCTCCATACATGGCTCGAATCTGCGGCATGGTCACATGGCTTTCATCCACAATAAGGAGGAAATCATCCGGGAAGTAGTCCAGCAGACAAAACGGTCGTTGACCGGGCTGTCTGCGGTCAAAATAACGTGAATAGTTTTCTATACCACTGCAATATCCCAGTTCTCTCATCATTTCGAGATCAAACTCCGTACGCTCCTGAATACGTTCAGCCTCAGCAGATCTTCCTTCGTTTTCAAAGTATTTAATCTGTTTTACCAGATCGTCCTGAATCTCTGTAATACACTGATTCATAACATCTTTTCCAGTAATAAATAAGTTTGCCGGCCAAACCACCAGTTCACTTATGGCTTCCAGTTTTTTCCCACTATGGGGTTCTATTCGCTGAATTTCTTCAATTTCGTCTCCCCAGAAAATCACCCGAAAGGCGTAATCCGCATAGCCGGGGTAAATATCCACCGTATCACCTTTGACCCTGAAAGTACCTCTGGAAAACTCAATTTCTGTTCTGGAATAAAGTATTTCCACCAGACTGTACAGGAATTTATTCCTGCTTACCCGTTCACCCTTTGTGGCTCTAACTACGGCTTTTCTGAATTCATCGGGATTTCCTGCACCGTATATACAAGATACTGAGGCTACCACCACTACATCCCTCCGACCCGACATAAGCGACGAAACCGCAGAAAGGCGTAGCTTATCTATCTCCTGGTTAATTTGAAGATCCTTTTCGATGTAGGTATTGGTACTGGCAATAAAGGCCTCGGGCTGATAGTAATCGTAATATGAAATGAAGTATTCCACAGCGTTTTCAGGGAAAAACTGTTTGAACTCACCGTATAATTGAGCAGCCAGAGTCTTATTGTGACTCAAAATGAGTACAGGTCTTTGTACCTGTTGAATCACATTCGCCACGGTGAAGGTTTTTCCTGAACCAGTCACCCCCAGGAGTACCTGATTTTGTTCTCCGTTTTGTATTCCGTCCACTAATTTTTCGATGGCCTGAGGCTGATCTCCGGTCGGCTGGAAATTAGAAGTTAGCTTAAACGGCATAAGTGAAATTTTTACAATAATAAAGAAACATTCTTAGCACTGTAGTCAGTTCTGTTTTTTGCTAACGTCTTTCGAAATTCTTAAAGGGATTTAGTAGGTTTATATTTTCAACCCTATCCTATGAAACTACGATGGCTATTCTGGGCACTTTGCCTTTTCTCTTTTACATCGATATCATCTTCATCAAAAACCTGGGTGGCTCTTGGTGATAGTATTACCTACTTAAACGATCATCCGAAGGAGACCTACTACAGAGTTCGGAAAGGATATATGACGAGAGTTTGTGAAAAACTTCCGGATCTGAAGTATATAAATCATGGTTATAACGGCTGGACCGCCGTACGGATAGCTCAAAAAATCAACGAGTTGAATATTCAGTCGGCAGAATTATATACCATTTTCCTGGGGACCAATGATTGGTGGGCCGGCCATAAGGCAGGAAAACTGACTGATTATATAAACAATACTGGAGTGTCAACCGTAGCGGGTGCTATGCGTATCATTACAGATCACCTTAAATCGAAAAATCCTAAGGCCGATATCATCTTTATTACACCCATGCAAAGGGCTGATTTCGTTTATCTGGATGGATTCAAAAATCAGGCACATGGGAGTTATATGGCAAAAAATGGCCAGGAGTTGAGTGAAATTGTTAATCTTATTTCAGAAATAGCCCACTATGAAAAAAAAGAGGTTGTCGATCTTTATAACAGACCAGAACTGAGCCTTGATAAACTGGTAAACTTCAAATACCTCAAAAACCCTGAAAGCGGGAAATATGAAGAGTTTGGATATCCTGAATATACAAAAATACCATTTAATGCCGATACCGATGAGTATCCTTACCCTACCGAGGCTATTCATATGACCTATGACGGTCTGCACCCTTCTGATAAAGGAAATGAACTGATAGCTAAACTTTTAATAGAAAAAATCAACAATCAGCCATGACAAACCGAAGATCATTTATCAAAACATTGGGTGGAGCATCCGTTGCTTCTGCCTTTCCTGCATTTTCCAGAGTTAATTCTGATGAAAGTACGATAAAAGTCGGACTTATCGGTGTGAATAGCATGGGCTGGGCTGACCTTAATTCTTTTCTGAAAAATGCAGGAACGGAGTGCATCGCTCTTTGTGATGTAGACCGTAAATTACTGGAGAAAAGGGCGAAGGAGCTTGCCAATAAATCCGGCAAAATGCCCCAGTTATTTTATAAGCATGAAGAAATGCTCGCTTTAAAAGATTTACAGGCAGTTTTTATTGGTACTCCCGACCATTGGCATTGTTTGCAGATGGCAGATGCTGTAAAGGCCGGAAAGGATGTTTACGTTGAGAAGCCAATCGCAAATAGTATTCATGAGGCGAATCTTATGGTTAAGCTTGCCCGAAAACATCAACGGATTGTGCAGGTAGGTCAATGGCAACGAAGTGATCCTCATTGGATATCTGCCCTGAATTATCTGAAGTCCGGACATCTTGGCAAAATTCGGCAAGTCAAAGCCTGGGCGGATGTAAACTACGGACGTGGGTTTGATCCAGTCCCAGATTCGGTTACTCCGGAGGGAGTGGATTATGATCGCTGGCTGGGGCCCGCTCCACTTCGTCCCTTTAATAAAAACAGGTTTCATGGTTCTTTCCGGTATTTCTGGGACTATGCAGGTGGACTGATGACCGACTGGGGCGTACACATGCTGGACATGGTTTTGGCCGGGATGAACGTTTCTGATCCTGTTTCTGTCATGGCAGTAGGTGGAAAGCTGGCCTTCCCGAATGATGCCGCCGAGACTCCAGACACGCTCACCACGGTGTACGATTTTGGTGATTTCAGTTTTGTCTGGGAGCATTTTATGGCCATGGGAACGTCTCCCTATTTCGAAGAGCAAGGGCTGCCTGGCGTGGCCTTCATAGGTGAAAAAGGTATTCTGGCTATTAATCGTGAAAAGTGGAAAGTGATTCCGCAGATTGAGAATGGGGAATATCTGGTAAGTCCTATCCCTGAAAAGAGAAGTAATGTAAGTGGTCTTGATGAGCATACCCGAAACTTTCTGCAGTGTATTAAATCGAGAAAAGATCCGAATTGCACCATTGAAATGGGAAGAAATGCCGCGTTGATTGCTCATTTAGGTAATCTGGCGTATCGCACAAACAAAAAAATACTCTGGGATAAAGCCAGCCAAAGTACAAAGATATCCGAAGCAGATAAATTACTCAGGCCTGATTACCGAAAACCCTGGAGCATGCCCGAGGAATAAATTACTCAGGTTTTCTTTTAAAGATGTTCCCTATTTCTTTACCAAGCTTTTGAACAGTTTCAATGCCCCTATTCAAAGCCTCGTTAGAAATATCTTCTAAATTGCCATCTGTAATGAAAGAATTTTGCTGAGGATAGATTACAAATCTGCTATTGTTCGGGAAATATTTCTCAAGTTTTGAAGGTAGATTTTCCAGATTACTGTAATAGGAGGTTGAACCTTTTTTTGCGGAAACCAAAACAATCAGATCATCTTTTTGAATTTCTCGAGCCATTATGAGAATGTCATCCCACTCATCAAAATTTTGGATATTTATACTACCAGAGTTGCTATTTCGAAAAGAAGAATTTAACTCTTTAGAGGCCTTAGCTGTATTCATATTACAGTAAAGATCAATGGATACACTTAGTTCATGGGCTAATCGTACCATTTTTCCCAACCAAAGCTCAAATCCATCTTCATGTTCTGTCAATGGTGGAGCAAATATTAAAATTCTTTTATGTAATGCTAATGGCTTTTCGAAGTGGCACACAAAAGTAGTTTTGTCTGTATTGGCCAAAATACTATCCAGTTTTTCTCCAAATAATTTATCAAAGAAACCCGACCTTTGAGGCCAGCCCAGTATAATCATATCAGTCATTGTCTCTTTTGAAATCCTTACGATCCCACTGGCAGGATTATGATCAATCGTAGTAATTACATTGGCTAAGACCTCACTTGCAGAGGCTTGTTTCACATACTCTTCAAGTTTGTTTCTGGTTTTAAGAACATTTAGTTCCGCTTCCTCATTATTGGATACTACTGATAAAATTGAAACGGGTTTGGGTGACTTTTTGTCTTTGATAAATATTGCAAATTCTAATAACTTTTCTAGACTTGAAATCTGTCCTATCGGTAGCAGTATTTGTTCCTGCTTTTCTTTAGAAAGACTTGTGGAATTCGAATTTTCAATGTTATTGTCCTCCTCAAGTACAAGAGTTTTCGCCGCTTTTTCAGTGGCAAAAGAGGCCACAATGCAAGTAATCAAAATTAAGATAATTGTTCCATTCAGAATATTATCATCGATGATATTTGCCTTATAACCTACAAGTATAATAGCTAAAGTAGCAGCCGCATGAGCACTACTCAAACCAAAAATTAGCTTTCTTTGAGTTTTTGAATATCTGAAAACTAATTGAGTAAAGAATGCTGCGAGCCATTTGCCACTTAGTGCTACAACCGAAAGCGTCAATGCTACAACGATTGCTGTGGTTCCATTTAGAATAACACTGATATCTACCAACATTCCAACACTTATTAGAAAGAATGGAATAAATAGAGAGTTTCCAATAAACTCAATTCTATTCATAAGGGCCGATGAATGAGGAATCAGCTTATTTAAGGAGAGACCTGCAACGAAAGCACCGATAATTGGCTCAACGCCTGCCATCTCTGCAAGAAAGGCCGAGAAGAATACTACAGAGAGTACAAAAATATAATGAGAGTGCTTCTCACTTTCTAATTTCCTGAAAAACCATTTGGCTATAACCGGTATGATAGAGAACATGATTATTGAGAAAATCCCCAGTGAAACGGCTAATCGAATCCAGAATTCATTCGTTAAACCTCCTTGCTGGCCAGCCATTATAACGGCTAAAATAATCAGAACTGCGGTGTCTGTGAGGATTGTACCACCCACCGTGATAGCAACTGCAGGATTTTTTGAAACTCCAAATTTACTAACCAACGGATAGGCAACCAATGTATGTGTTGCAAACATACTTGCAGTTAAGAAACTGGCATTGAAGTCATATCCCAGGAAAAAATAACAAATTGGTAAGCCAAGAACTACAGGAAACGTCAA
>CBINGY010000029.1:0-55385 GCA_966250325.1 uncultured Cytophagaceae bacterium
CCCTTCAGGTTTTTTGTAGGGAATCAGAAAAACTGAAATTGCCGCCAGAATAAGGAGTGTACCTGCCAATCTGATCGCATTCTGAGGGTTTCCGTCCAGCCAGGTTTTATAGTACATAGGTATGGTAAAAGTTTCAATCAGCATGGGAATAACGATAAACATATTAAAAATTCCCATGTAAACACCGGTACGTTCCCGCGGAATACTTCCAGCAAGCATGATGTACGGATTCCCCATCATACTGGCCCAGGAAAAGCCCATACCTGCAATAGCTACAAAAACCTGCCACGACTCCCGGAGCTCAGGTATGCATAACAAACCGCCGCCTGCAAGGGCCAGACAGATCTGATGCACCCATTTCGGGCCGAATTTTACCGCCAATTTTGCCAGAAGAAAGGCCGAGAAAAAAGCAATGAAATTATAAAAGGCACCCACCTGACCGGTGAGCAACTCTGCACTGCGATAACCATCACTGGCGGGATCCTGCGTCTGGAAAAGTGATTTTGAAAGGCACAAGGCGATGTATTGCCAGTAAACAAACATGGCATACCAACTGAATAGCATCATTGGTAACATACTTTTCATGGTGGATGGCATTTCCCTAATGGCTTGTGCGATTTCTTTCAGTGTGGCTCCCAAACCGTTTGGAAGTTTTCTTATTTCTTCTTTCTCTTTTTCTGAAAGGGGGATCTCATGGGTAGTTTTTAGGGTCCAGAGTATAGAGCCGATAGAAACCACCGAGCCGATTATAAACGCTATGATTGTGGTGATCGGAATTCCGTTTTCGTTTTTTGCCATTTGACTTACTCCAAAAAATATGAGCAGGGTGGGAGTTAAGTAGGAAAGAGTTTGTCCTAATCCGGTAAATGCACTTTGACTCAAAAAGCCGATGGAATGCTGGGTTTCATCCAGTTTATCACTCACAAAGGCCCGGTAAGGCTCCTGAGTGATGTTATTGGCTGCATCAAGAATCCAAAGAATACTGGCTGCCATCCACACAGTACTGCTGTAGGGCATCAGAAACAAACAGATACTGCACAAAATAGCTCCGATAAGGAAATAGGGCGTTCTGCGGCCCCATTTGGTGATGGTTTTGTCAGATAAGGCTCCTATAATGGGTTGTACGATCAGACCTGTCATGGGCCCAGCCAGCCAGAGCAAAGGTAAGTTACTTTCATCGGCTCCGAGGTATGAATAAATCGGGCTCATATTGGCCTGTTGCAGACCAAAACTGTATTGCAGGCCAAAAAAACCGAAATTCATATTAATGATCTGCCAGAATGATAGCTTGGGTTTGTTCATGAAAGGGTAAGTTAGAGGTCTGATTATCTCGTTTTTAATAGGGTGGTTTTTAGAAGAATGAGGTACTTAATTGATCTCTAAAAAAAATCTGTGGGCTCCCAGTGCCCACAGATTAAAATTTATTAAACCATTTTCGTCTTGGAAAATTCAGAAGCAGAGGCTTGCTGAACTTTACTAAGTCAAACTTAATCATTAGAAAGTTATATATGGTATCAGGTTACTTTGCAATCGGTTGTGCAATCGTTTTCTGTGCATAAGTTTTTGAAAAATCAATCTTATTTATTTAGCTTCAAAAGATTTTTAGCTTCTTTACAGCAACCTCATTGAACCCAAGTACTCTCTATGAAAAAGATCACGCTCAAGGAGCTGGCAAAGATTCTGAATATGTCAGTTTCTACAGTTTCCAGAGCATTGGCAGATCACCCGGATATTAGTGAATCCACAAAGCGTAAAGTTAGGGAAGCCAGCGACTTGTATCAGTACAGCCCAAATTTAAGAGCCCGGTATCTCAGAACGAAAAGTTCGGGATTGGTAGCCCTTATTTTACCCGAGTATAACATGTTCTTTATACCTACGCTCATGAAAGCAATTTCTGAAGTGGTAAACGAGAATAATTACTCTCTTCTGGTTTTTCAATCGGATGATTCCTACGAGAAAGAGCTTGACATTATCGCCTATTGCAATCAGATTTCTGTGGATGGTATTCTTCTATCTATTGGCACTGGTTTTGATCACCGGAAAGATCTGGCCGAATTGTCTTCTGACGGCGTTCCTGTGGTATTGCTTGACCGGGTCTGGCCCAATCAACGGATAAGTCATGTAAGTATTAAAGGAGAGCAGATCAGCGAACGGGCTGTTCAATATCTTCAAGGGAAAGGTCACCGTCATATTCTCGGCATTTTTGGAAGTTTGAATCTTACAATAACCCAGACGCGTCTCAAAGGTTTTGAGGATGCCTTAAAACTTTCTGAGGATAACCTTTCCGGCGAATCTGTGGTTCTGGAAAATGTATCTGAACTAGATGAAAAACTAAAGAATGCCTTGCAAAGTAACCCTGGAACCACGGCCCTTTATCTCATGTCTGATGAGATTGCGATGCGTACCTATTATTTTCTGAACAGGTATGGTTACAAAATACCGGATGAAATTTCGGTGATATGCATTTCTGACGGGACTTTGCCCTATCTGGTGTATCCAAATATTACCCATTTCTTTCATTCTCCGGCAGAAATCGGGAAAAGAGCTGCCAATATCCTTTTTGATCTCATTAAGGCCAAAGACACCGAAGTGAGAGATGTACGAATTGACTGCGATCTGGTAGAAATGGATTCGGTAAAGACCATACTATAATAATACGGGAGGTTTACCGGTTTAGAAAATAAGCTTTTTCTTTGCAGTTCCCGTATGTCAAACACTGAATGACGATACTCCTGTTTATTCTAAACTTAATGACTTTCACTCAGGATTCTTCTGATGTGACAAGTTTACGGTCGGGCTCTTCAGACTCGCTTTATGTGAGTCAGATACTCATTACAGGAAATAACAGAACACGGGAATCTATCATCAGACGCGAGCTAACTTTTGAGACAGGAAGTCGACTTCCTTTGGCACGTCTGGAGGCAGAGGTAGAAAGAAGCCGAAGAAATATTTTCAATACACAGCTCTTTATCCATGTGGCGGCAGACTATGATGTGGTGGGAAACGAAGCCGCCGTGGTAATTGAAGTAAAGGAAAGACTTTATCTGCTACCCTTGCCTATCCTTAACCTTGCCGACCGTAGTTTTAATGAATGGTGGTATACACGAAACAGAGATCTGAGCCGACTTATTTACGGGATTCAGTTATCGCATTCCAATCTTTCAGGGAATTCTGATTTTCTGAAAGCGAAAATTTATGGTGGATTTATCCCGTATCTGGAGCTTACCTATGGCCGTCCATATATTGACCGTAGACAGCGAATGGGAATACGTGGAGGAGTTTTCTATTCGGAGCAAAAGAGTTTTGCCTTTCGTACCTGGAGCGATCGCCTTGATTTTCTGGAATCTGAGTCAAGGTCATTCTCAAGAAGAGGGGCTTTTCTGGAGTATAATTTAAGAAATGCCTTGTATCATTTTAATACGTTGTATCTGGGATTCACAAACAGCTCGGTAGCAGATACCATACCTCTGCTTAATCCAAATTATTTTGGAGAAGGCAATACCTCTCTCAATTTCGCCACATTTAGCTACGATTATAAGTTTGATAAGCGAGACAACCGACAGTACCCATTGGATGGAAAGCTATTGACCGCTGGCCTCAAGTTTTTTCACACATTTGATAAAAATTTGAGGAATCATGCCAGACTTAATCTGTCAATGCAATCTTTTTTTCCGATTGGAGGAAAATTCTACAGCAGTTTAGGAATAAAAATGCAGGCCTCGTTACCAGGTAAACAGCTTTATCCGTTTGTAATGGGTTTGGGTTTCAGAAATAACTTCATAAGGGGATATGAGCTTAATGTAATTGATGGCCAACATTATATGGTCGGGCAGGCAGATGTGAAGTATCAATTGCTCAACAGAACATTCAACCTGGATTCTTTTCTAAGAATAAAACAGTTTAATACTTTACCGATCGGAGGATATCTCACGGCTTTTTTTGATTTGGGAGCCATAAGAAATTATTATCCCGAATTAAGCAACAGTACACTATCAAACCGCCTGTTAGTGGGTGGCGGATTGGGGCTGGATATCGTGACTTTTTATGACACTTCTGTTAAAATAAATTATAGTGTTAATCAATTCGGTCTGGGAAAGTTATATTTCGGAGTTTTTCGCGAATGAAGCAACCTTTGACATGAACCACCGTTTTTTACCCTTAATTCTGGTACTGTTTGCCTGCTCTCCAGACTCCTCTGAAAACGAGGCTTCTGAAACTCAGCAGACCGATGAAACCTCTCAGACGATCTCTGCAGAAACTAATGCGTTCATAAATTCAATTCTTGGAGATTCGCAGGCAACTATCCGGGGAATTAATCTGGGAGATCCGTTGTCTAAAGTGGAATCTACTGAAACCATGGAGATACTGGAAACTTCGGAAACGGAGCGTTCCTATACCTACGAGCCCAATGATAAGGAGCTAATTGATGTGTATTATACTGCGGAAAGGGACGGCTTCATTAATGATGTGACAGTGGATCTTTTTTTAAGCTCCGAGGCCAAAAGTGAAGAGGTGCTCGAGGGTCTGAATCATTATTTTACACTGAAATATGGTAAAGCCGAAGGCACGGCCGATGCTCCCAAATGGGTAATCGATGAAGGTGATTCTTTAAAAATCATCAAGTACGATTACAAACTTGACAAAGGCCTTAGACTACAGTTTTTTCGGTCGGCGTACTAATTTATTACCAGATCCCGCAATAACATCACCCAGTTTTCAGAGTTATTAAGGCTGGGAACGAGATGCCAGACCTGCCCTCCGTTTTCCTCAAAGAGCTCTTTGTATTCTTCGCCCACTTCTATCGTTGTTTCGAGACAATCGGCTACAAAAGCCGGTGAAAAGGCAAGTACTTTTCTGACTCCTTTGTTGGCCAGCTCTTTTACCAGATCCTCTGTATAGGGCTTAATCCACTCTTCTCTTCCAAGCCTGCTTTGGAAACTTGTTGTATAAGTGCCTTCTTTTAAACCAAGTTTTTTGACCAGCAATCGAGTGGTTTCAAAGCACTGGGCTCTGTAGCAGAACTGATTCTCGGAGGAGATGGAGTTGCAACAGGTGCCTAGCTGACACGTGTTACCCGTGTGATCGCCTTTTCTTATTTGTCTTGCAGGTATACCGTGGTAAGAGAAAACGAAGTGCTCATATTCACCGGAATTTATAAGGGGTAAGGCATTGTTTACAAAGCCATCAATAAAGCGGGGGTGAGCGTAAAAATTATTAACCAGCCTTACCTCAGGGATAGTTTGCCAGGTATTCAGAATACGATTAACTTCTTCATAAACCGAGCCTGTAGTGGCTGAGGCATACTGCGGGAAAAAAGGAATAACTATCAGTTTTGAAATGCCTGCCGATTTAAGTTCCTCAAGACCTTTTGCTATCGAAGGACTTTGATATCTCATAGCAAGTTTTACCACATATTCATTCCCAAGGGCTTTCTGAAGGTCTTTTTCGTTATCAATGCCAAATACCTTTAGAGGGGAGCCTGCTTCGGTCCAGAGTTCCTTGTATATTTTGGCCGATTTGGGAGCTCTGAAAGGAGCAATAATAAGATTTACCAGCATCCACCTGGGTATGAACGGGTAGTCAATTACCCGGCCATCCATCAGAAATTGTCTGAGATATTTGCGAACATCCGGAGTTTCGGGACTGTCAGGGGTTCCCAGATTGACCAGCAAAACACCGGTTTTAAATGTCATCATGTCGGCCTAAATAGAAGGGTCTTTTGAATTCTTTATATACTGATTCGGGTAGCTTGCTGAATACGTGGATATCGGTAAGATCACGTTCTCCGCGATCCCCGGAAATCTGCACGCCTGCGAATTCCCGATAATTTGTCCAGAATGAACTAAATAATGGAGCTGCAGCCTGCCGGGTTTTGTAAAAGTCCCACTGGCAAATCAGGCCGGTTTTCTTATCAAAATAGATGAGGTATTTATTTTCAGGGGTTACGCCGGTGTTTTTGAAAGTTAGCTGAATGACATCACACTCATACCCCTGCAAGGAGGTCATTGGTCCTGAGTAAATATATTCCAGACCAGGATCTCGCAGTTTCCAGGGCATAACCAGCCAATAGGAATCATTGACCCAGATTTCATAGGCATCTTTCAGATATCTGGCAACCGAATCGGGTTGCGTATACTCTTTTCCGTTTTTGTAGATTCGACCTTTCCGTGTATTAATGTTAATAAGGTAGATGCTTTTTTCTGTACGCATGTCTATTCGCACGTCTCCGGTATGTTTATCCCACGTGAGGGTACGGTTCCCAAAGAAATTCCAGGTAATATGTCTGAGGCGATCATAAGCTGCTCTTCCACCCATAGCCTTTTCACAGCGTGTTATCAGTGAGCGTACTTCCGGAGTCATTTCCTGGGCCTGAGCAATCTCAAGGTCTGCCATGAGGAGAATCAGAAGAATAGGGAACAATCTTTTGTACCTTAGTACGTAAAATAAACAGGAATGAAATTTCATGTTACGTAATGAAGTTTTGACCTAATTTGAATCCGTATAAAAAATACTAAATTTAATTATCACTCATGAACACTAAGAAAACATCAGAAAAAGAGAAGGAGGAGAAGGTACTTACTATTCATGATTACCTTAAAATGATAGGTATGAAGGAACTCACTGCAAATATTTACAGTATTCCATCAACCCGGAAAAGTCAGGTAAGCGTCTCTTAGTAAGCTCTTACCTCTTTGCCTTCCATGAAATTGATGTAAGCTTTATTCACCACCTTATTACCCCCTTTTGTGGGGTAATTTCCTGTAAAATACCAGTCACCCAGATTCTTTGGACAAGCCTTGTTTAGATTTTCCACTGTTTGATACACCACGGCCAGCTCTGCCTGTAAATCTGAGGGCTTGATAATTTCCGCGATTTTAGCAGAAACTTCATGATAGTCAAAAACCTCAAACAGCCTTTTTACAAAATTTTCCTTGTGGGCCTTGTTGTTGCTAAAATGCCTCATGGCCTCATCCAGAACCTCTTCTTTGAGGTATTCCAGTCCCTTTTCTTTAAGCAAGGCCAGCATGGCACGAAAAGCTACAAACTCCCTGATCTTTGACATGTCAATCCCGTAACAATCCGGATAGCGGATCTGTGGAGCAGAAGACACAATTACAATCTTTTTCGGCCCCAGTTTGTCCAGTAACTTGAGTATTGATTTCTCCAGCGTGGTTCCTCTTACAATGGAATCATCGATAACCACGATCGTATCTTTTCCTTTTCTTACCACGCCCTGAGTCATCTCATACACATGACTTACCATCTCACCCCGGTCATTATCATTGGTGATGAAAGTTCGCAGCTTAACATCTTTAGATACCAGTTTTTCGTATCGCGGCCTGAACCTCAGAATTTTCTCGATACGCTCTTCAGAAACTCCCGGCTTCAGTAGTTGTTCCTTTCGCCAGGTGGTGAGATGCTCCTCCATTCCTTCCATGAGACCATAGAAGGAGGCTTCAGCGGTATTTGGAATGTATGAAAATATGGTATTCTCCAGGTCGTGATCAATTTCCTCAAGAATCTGTGGAACCAAGAGTTTACCCAGTGTTTTTCTTTCCTGGTATATTTCATCATCTGCACCGCGAGAAAAATAAATCCGCTCAAAACTGCAGGCTTTACGTTCGGTAGGAGGTACAATATTGAATTCGCCAAACTCGCCGTATTTGTCAATGATCACGGCGTTGCCCGGCTGAATTTCTTTAATATCTTCAAATTTGGCTCCGAATGCCGCTTTCATCGGTGGCCTCTCTGAGGTTACTACTACCACCTCATCATCTGCCCAGTAATAAGCCGGACGAATTCCCGCCGGGTCTCTCACTACGAAAGCAGAACCATATCCGGTAATTCCGGCAAGAGCGTAGCCTCCGTCAAAGTCTCTGCAAGCCCGGTGAAGCACCCGCTGCAGATCCATATTATCTTCTATGATATCCGAAAGTGCCGGGTTATCATAGATTCCTTTGAACCGCTCAAAAACACGCTGGTTTTCTTCGTCAAGAAAATGCCCGATCTTTTCCATTACCGTAACGGTATCTCCCATGTCTTTGGGATGCTGCCCAAGAGTGACCAGCTTTCTGAAAAGTTCGTCGGCATTGGTCATGTTGAAATTTCCTGCACAAACCAGATTGCGGCTACGCCAGTTACTTTGCCTAAGCATCGGGTGGCAATTTTCGATTTCATTTTTGCCATGTGTTCCATACCGCAGGTGCCCCAGCCATACTTCACCCGTAAACGCCACATTCTCCTGAAGCCAGGCGGCGTTTTTCATTTTGTCAGGATTTGTTTTCAGAACCTCCCGGTATTTCTCGTTGATTTTACCGAAGAGGTCAACAATAGGACGGTTTTCGATGGATCTGTATCTGGAAATATACCGGTTACCGGCAGATACATCCAGTTTGACATTCGCCACACCGGCACCATCCTGGCCACGGTTAGACTGTTTCTCCATCAAAATGTACATCTTATTGACAGGGTAGAGCGGGGAGCCGTATTTCTCGATGTAATAATCGAGTGGCTTGCGGAGTCGAATGAGGGCAATGCCACATTCATGTTTGATAGCGTCACTCATAGCAAAAAAACCAAATAAGGTAACCTGAAAGTTCCTGTGATTTTTAAAGTGCAAAGGTCAGTAAAGGCAGCCAGTATACAAAGCTTTCGGGAACATTGACCAATAAAAATTTCTCAGAATGAGCAGATGGTAAATACCTGATGGTTTTGTGTCTGTGTTCTCAGATTATGCCTTAATTTTGGGCTCACAATTAAGGGCTCAAAAGCCTTAAGCCTGACAATCGATTATGTCGCAAAACCATTCTCCTGAACTCTCTGTAGTGATTTTATGCTACCGCTCTGAAGCCTCTATTCTGGAATTTGCCAGAAGAACCAGGGAGCTGATCAAAACTCTTACTGACAGCTACGAGATTGTTCTGGTAGGTAACTATTTTGAAAATTCAGACGATCGCACACGAGACTACATTGAACAGCTCGAAAAGGAAGACTCTGTGTATCGTGGAATATGCAAACCTAAAGAAGGTATGATGGGTTGGGATATGCGAAAAGGCCTTGATCATGCCAGAGGAACCTATCTCTGCGTAATTGATGGCGACGGTCAGTTCCCGATTGAAAGTATTGCGAAATGTTTTCAGGTTATCAGAGGAAGTACCTATGGTTTGGTAAAAACCTACCGCGAAACCCGTGGCGACGGATTTTATCGAAGAACTATTTCTGCTATTTATAATGTCTTATTTGCGGTTCTGTTTCCGGGAATTAAATCAAGAGATGTCAACTCCAAACCGAAAATATTGACCAAAGCCTGCTATGATCAGCTCAATCTGAAGTCTGATGACTGGTTTATTGACGCCGAAATCATGATCAATATTGGTAAGCTCGGTATTCCTTTTTATGAATTACCGGTAGTTTTTGAAAAACTTCAGGGAAGACAATCCTTTGTGAAGCCTGCCGCCATCGTTGAGTTCCTAAAAAATCTCTTTGAGTACAGATTTAACAGAAAATGACAGGGGTCAAACGGATTTTCGTGACGGGTCTTAGTTCTGGCTTTATGCAGGAGGTTGTCCGTGGTCTTGGTCCCGAATTTGAAATAACCGGCCTTACAAGGCAAAATCTGTTCACAGATACCGAAACTATCAAATGGCTGCAAGGCGATTTACGATCGTTGACTTCTGAACATCTACGGGGTTTTGACCTGCTGATTCATGCAGCGGCGATTACCCATACCCGGTATTACCGGGACTATTACCAGACTAATTTTCTGGATAGTCAACGACTTTTTGATCTGGCCGTGGAGGCTGGAGTACCGCGGATCACCTATGTGAGCTCAAGGGCCGCAGTGCCGGGAGCGGGAGGTTACGGAGAAACAAAGCTGCTGGCCGAAAAGTATCTCAAAACTTTACCTGTACAGTGGGTAATCTATAAACCGGCTGAAATTTTCGGTGGTCTGAAAAATGAAGGAATAGAAAATCTGATTACCGATGTGCTTACCAAAGACCGGGTCATCTATCCTGCAGGAAATGAAAAAATGTATCCGTTGAGTCTCAGAGATACAGCCCATGTAATACGGAAAGAGCTTTTTGACAGCTATGTTTCCGGGAAAGTTCAGATTCTGAACGGGCCGGAAGGCTTTACGTATAAAGAGGCGGTAATTCTTGTGAATAAAATTTCACAGAGAAACACCAAAACCATAGCCATTCCCCAGATACTCATGGTCCTGATAAAATATATCCTCCGGATATTACCTTTGAATATGGGTATCGTTCCGGATCAGATAGATCGTTTTTATGCCGGCAAGCCACACATATTCAGAGAGGATATCAGGGATCAACTCAGTGATTATATCCTTGAGGTAAGCAAGCGACTCTCTCTGTAAAGAGCATAATCCGTATATTCGCAGCAAATTATCAACGGTATGCGAATTCCCGTGGCCTGGGTCAAATTGCTCAGCATTGTTTACGCTTCTTTTTCCTTAATTCCATTCTTTCTGGGCTGGGTAAAACTGATGTTTGGTATCCCGCTGGTAATTATACTTGTTTGGGGTCTTTACAATTATGCCCGAAACCTTGATTTTGGAGTTTATCAAAAGGCTGAGAAAAAAGATTGGGTTATTGGCCTGCTTCTGATTTTTCTCTGGGTATCGTTTTCTGGTGCCGGAGGAATGGGCTATCAGGTTTCAGACCTCTTCAAAAGCAATACCCTGCTGGAGGAATTAACGAAACGCCCCTGGCCACTGGAATACGAGGTAGAGGGCGAAAGAATGTTTTTGAGCCATTATCTGGCCTATTATCTGCCCGGACCTACCCTGGTAGGTTTTCTGGGGTACAAGTACACGCAGCTCTTTCTTTATTTTTATACCTTGCTGGGAGTCATTCTCGGCTTTTTCTGGCTTTATCGTTTCGCAGGCGGTAAGTTTATGAAGTTTAGTGTTCTCATGATTGTTTTTGGAGGTATCGCCACTTTTTCAATGCTTGCCAGATATCAGGAGGATTTTTTCGGTGAATATCTGAACAAGATTGTCAATCATGGGTATGTATTCTGGCTCAATAGCTGGGAAGTGATTCCTCTGAATTTTATGTCTGTAACGGATATGCTTTACTGGACTCCGCAGCACTTTATTCCGGCCATTCTTGGAATTGGCATCCTGTTAAACGATGCTTACGTGGAAGGTGATCTGAAGCATACGCCCTTCTTTTTGTCACTATTGGCCATGTGGTCACCTATGGTTTTGGTTAGTTTGTTTTTTCCGTTTGCTTTTGTGCTTATTCAGAAGAAGTTTAGTGGAATCTGGAATGTGACCAATCTCTTTATCGCCCCGGTAATCTTTTTCTTTACGGGTACATTTTTGCTGGCTATTGAATCGGAGGAACTGGTCAAGCATTTTATCATTACAGATCTGAGCGAAAGGGGGTTCTCAAGGTTAGATCAGGTGGGGATTTATCTCTATTTCCTGGTTTTCGAAGTCGTCATCTGGGCGTTTCCTGTGTATCTCGTGATGCGGAGAAACTGGCCTGCAGCACACAAACAGCTTTTTTATTTTACCGTGCTGGCCCTCTCTCTCATCCCTTTGTATCGATTTGGACTTTGGAATGACTGGTGCACGCGTGTGTCAATGGGTTCGCTGATTATCCTCGCCGTTTATGCTTATAAGGCCTTTGTGCAATCTCAAGGATGGAAACACTGGATGATGCTCTTGCTTTTCATTCTCGGAGGTCAGGCCTTTAGCATTGGTTTTCTGGGTTCCGTAAATGAAATGGGTTACCGTATTAAGTTTGACCCACCCAGCGAGCCGGAAGTGCTCACTTTGCCTGAAATTTGTGTTGGATACCCCATTACACAGTTTGTGGCCCCCGAAGATTCTTTCTTTTATACCTATCTGGCACAGAAATCAACCAAATGAAGATTCAGATTACATGGCTGAAAACGTTTAGTGTCTGGTTTCTGATCATACCGGTTTACTTGTTCTTTTTTACGTGGGTTAAACCGGTGATTGCTATTCCGGTTATTCTGCTGCTATTGATTTCGCAATGGCTCTATTACAAGGAAGTCAAAGCAGATGAACGTCAGCTGGAGTTGCCTGCCTGGCAGTTTCTTTTGCTTACTTTTCTCTGCTTCTGGTGGGTGTCCTTTTCGGGTGTTGGCGGGTTTGGCCTCGTACTTCATGACCACCATAAAACCTATTCCATTGCCCGGGATGTCATTGACCAGGAAATGCCCGTAAGCTATTTGGTCAATGGGAAAACGTATTACCTCGCTTCCTACATCGCCTATTACCTCATTGCTCCTCTGATAGGTGGAATATTTGGCTATTCGCTTTCTACGGTTGTTCTTTTTGTTTACAGCAGTCTTGGAGTTCTGCTTGCTATGTTATGGTTTACCCTGTTAAGTCGTAAAAACGCCTTGCTTGCTCTTTTGTTTTTTGTTTGTATCGGTGGGCTTGATCTGGCAGGGCATCTTTTTCAGAATGGGTTTTCTTTAGGAATCAAAAAGCTTTTTGACGGTGAATGGCTGATGTTGTACTGGTCTAATTCACTCGATTCTCAAAAGTTTTTACTCTATCATGGCAACACAAACCTGCTTTTCTGGGCTGCCCCGCATGCTATAACATCCTGGATGCTCTCCGGACTTTTCTTTTATGATCTGCTGGAGAGAAAACAATTGAGTAATTCACCCCTTTATCTCTTTACAGCGGTTTTTTGGTCGCCCTTTATTTTGGTTGGAATTTTCCCATATTTTCTGTTTCAGCTTTTCAAGGAGGGTCTCAAACCTTATTTAAGAGTGGGAAATTGGCTACTTCTTCCAGCCTTTCTGCTGCTCGTATGGTTTGTAAATAGTGTGGGAGTGGGTGATCTTCAGAAGGGTTTGGCTTTTCTGCCCTTTGAGGGAATTAAACCTTTGATGAAAGACCTTTTTCAGATCGGCTGGTTTATTTTATTTGAGGTGGGTCTCTGGATAATCATGGCGTACCTCTGTGAAAGGAAAAACTGGGGGGCTCATCAAAAGACGATCTTTTTTATTTTAACAGCCGTTCTCTGCAGTATTCCCTTGTATCGTCTTGGCAAATACAACGACTGGGTACAGCGGGTTTCGTTGCCTTCCTTGTTTTTATTGTGGGTTTTTGTTTTGCAGGCAATCCCTTCCATAAAGGCAGGAATCCGTTTCTGGCTCATTACAGTTTTTATTCTGATTTGCAGTTTTGATTCTATTGCATGGATTTATCAGTCGGTTCGTTTCAATGGATTTACTTTCGGTCATCATCCGCTACCATACGATCAGGTTCGAACTATGCCTGAAGCCTCGCTGGAAAATGACTGGCCTTTGGAACAGGTTCTTGCTCCGGCAAATGCCTCTTTTTTTAAGTATATAGCTAAAAAGAAGCCTTCTTTAGAAGATCAGGCGATCGAGAATAATTCCCGGTGAAAAGAAGAGAGCAAGCACACAGAAGGCCAGAGATATTAAAAAGACCATCTGAATCAACGGTAACTTCCCGTCATAAGAACGGCCGGCGGTCTCTTTTTTGACAAACATAAAATAAGGAATACGAAAGTAGTAGTAAATAGATACTGCCGTATTCAAAAGTCCGAAGACCAGGACCCAGATAAGAATAGGCTGTCCACCGTTGACGTATTGCTCCCAAAGCGTGCTAAATACCAGAAATTTTGCTGTGAAGCCCGAGGTAGGAGGTAGACCGGTGAGGGCAATCATAAAAACTAGTCCTATAATTCCAAAGAAAACGTAACGCTGACTTAAACCGGCCATACTTTCAAAGCTATAAGAAGAGGTTTGACGGGATATCATATCCAGCAGGAAAAATGTTCCGGCAGAGATAAAAATGTATATAGTTACGTAAAATACAGAAGCCTGAATGCCGGTATGTGTAAGTCCCAGTAAGCCAATAAGCATAAAGCCTGCCTGTGCGATCCCGGAATACCCCATCATACGCTTGCTGTCTTTCTGCGTGAGTGCCGCGAAATTTCCGATAAGCACAGATAGCAGGATAACCGAGCCCAAAAGCATGGAGTGATCTCCCGGGAAGGCTGTAAGGATGCGATATACGGCCACTATACCACCAATTTTAGGGGCAATGGCCAGAAATGAAATCAATGGAGTAGGGGTGGCCTCATAGACATCTGGTGCCCAGATATGAAAAGGAGCCGCACTGAGTTTAAACAAAGGACCAGCCAACACCAGGGCCAATACGGTTTCAACATAAACCGACGGAATGTGTTGACTACTTATAATAGGGAAAACTGATTCAAAATCCAGTTTACCTGTAAGTCCGTATACAAGCGAAATCCCGTAAAGCATAATCGCCGTAGAGGTAGCACCGAAAAGCAGGTATTTTATCCCGGCTTCCAGATTTTCAGATTTTTTTCTGAAGGCCACCAGCATATAAGAGCACAAAGACACGAATTCCAATGCAATGAAAAAGCTTAGAAAATGGCTGGATTTCACCAACAGAAATAAGCCTAAAAGAATACCGAACAGAAGAAGATAGGCTTCTCCCTCAAAGTCATATTTAAGGAGTTTTGTATGGATAAGAATGATAAGGGCCGAAAGAAGTATGATCAGCTCACTGTATTGACTCAGCGGATCAATATGAATTAAACCGAAGAATAAGGTTTCTCTGAAATTGTCGGCCAAACATGTCGAAACTCCAGTAAATAGCACACCAATAATACTCAGCCAGCCTATCAGATTTCTGGAAGATTCCGACTTTTTTGAAAACGCAACGGATACGGTAATCAGAAAAATCCATAAAGCCAGAATACCCTCACTTCTGAGAGCAACACTTCCGGAAAGAATATGATCTAAATGTTCCTGCATATCAGAAGGGAAGTGCCTGGAGAAAATCTGTCACGCCTTGATTACTTACCGTAAATAAAATTGCCGGCCATACCCCGAAAACGATCGCTAAGATTCCCAGACTGTAGAGTAATACGCTTTCTCTAAGCGTTAAATCGTGCATTTCTTCCCCGAGCTCCCGGTTTACCCAGAAGTTTCCAAAAAACATACGCTGTAATGCCCAAAGCAGATATACAGCAGATAGAATGATGCCCAAAACGGCCAGTGAGGGATACCACTTTGATAAATTTTCTGAACTGAAAGCCCCCAGAAGAGAGAAGAATTCACCGATAAAACCAGATATACCTGGTAATCCCAGTGAACCGAAGAAAGCAATAATCACCGCTCCGGTAAACAGAGGCATTTTTCCTGCAAGTCCGCGGTAATTATGTATAAGACGGTTATGGGTGCGGTCATAAATAACTCCGACAATCAGAAACAACATAGATGACAGTAGACCGTGACTGAACATCTGAAACAGGGCCCCGTTAATTCCCTCGTCATTCATGGCTGCGATACCCAGAAAAACAAAACCCATATGCGATACCGAAGAATAGGCAATGAGTTTTTTGAGATCATCCTGAGCAATCGCATTAAATGCACCATACAGGATTGAAAGAACTCCCAGACCAGCAATCCAGTCGGCCATTTGAAGGGCTTCTTCCGGGAAAAAGCCTACGCCTATCCGAATGAATCCGTAGCCACCTACTTTTAGGAGTATACCTGCCAAAACCACCGAAATAGACGTTGGTGCTTCCACGTGGGCATCCGGAAGCCAGGTATGTACAGGAACCACCGGGAGTTTAATTCCAAAACCGATCAGCAGCAGAATAAACAGCACCATTCGAGCGGGCCATCCCAGCCACATGGATGGCTGGCTGGTATCCATAACCGCACCCGATATATAATTTTCAGGATTGGCAAGTAACCGGAAATCAAAACTGAATATTCTGGTGCTTTCATTGGTAAGTTCCTGAACAGAAAGGCCCATCGCCAGCATCACAATCAGAATAAATACGGACCCGACCAGGGTGTAAATGATAAATTTCATGGCAGCGTACTCCCTGCGTTCTCCTCCCCAGATTCCGATCAGGAAATACATCGGCAATAGCATAAATTCGAAAAACAGGAAGAACAAGAAAAAGTCAAGTGCCAGAAAACAGCCAAACACAGAGGTGGTAAGAAGCAAATAGAATGAATAAAACGCCTTAGGCCTGGCCGTAATATTCCAGGTAGAAATAACTCCGGCCAGCAAGACGATGCCAGCCAAAAGTACCATGGGAAGGTTAATGCCATCTACACCAAGGATGTACTGAACATTAAACCTACCAAAGTTTCCCAGGTTCAGACTAAACCAGGGACTATGTTCTGTAAACTGATAGCCAGAAACAGAAGAATCGAAACCGTTAAATACGATAAGCGAAACAGAAAGAGTGAGTAGCGTAACCGTCAAAGCAATCCATTTGGAGAGATTCTCGAGTTTGGCAGGAAGGAACAGCACGATCAGGGTCGCCAGAAGCGGTAAAAAGATCAGTGATGAGAGTACATAATTTATCATAGACTGCTTAAAGCAGGTTTAAAATTAGAAATATTGCCAAAAGAAAAAGCAAAAGAACCATCATATAGGACTGGATTCTCCCGCCCTGAATGCTTCTCAGCCGTAAGCCAATGGCCGTGGCGTAAAATGAAATGCCATTAATAATTTTATCAACAAAACTGCCGTCCAGAAATGCTCCGGTTTTTCCCAGAAAAAGGGTAGTTTTTTGTAGAAATAAGGTAAAACCATCTACCAGAGTGCGGTCCAGCCAGTATATAACTTCAGACAAATTTCGTTGAGAATCACCAATTGACTTTACTGTACCGTCAATGAGCTTTTCATCCAGTTGGTTGAACAATACAGCCATTCCACTTTCGTATTTGTCTTCTTCATTCAATTCATCTTCAGGATGTTTGGTGTTGGTTCCTACGAAGAAGACAGCCACTTTTCGTGCGTAAAATTCATCAAGGCAATAGTGGTAGTAGCCGAGTTTCTGAGCAAAAGTCTGCGGCCTGGAGGATGTATTTCCGGATTTTAGTCTGAAGTAAATCCATACAGCAACCACCACTGAGGCAGCCAATAAAGCATATCCGAGCCAATGGTTGGCCTGATGTGGTATCTCAAACCATTTAGCAAAATAACTGTTTTCAAAACTGAACGGATTTGAGGCATGCACCATCCAAAGAGAACCAATCACCAGTGGTACTATGACAAGTTCCAGAAAATCGGGTTTCGGAATGACAAGCCGTCCCTCTCCTCCAAGAAAAACCAGGTAGAACTGCCTTACCACATAGGCAGCCGTTATCACAGATGCCGCCAATGCCATAACCGGTATGATCATCACCCCTGCAGAAGGTTGAGCAAGTGCCCAGTTCCAGGTGGAGATAAGCAGAGCATCTTTTGACAGAAATCCGGAGGTCAACGGAATACCCGCCAAAGCCGCTCCGCAAATCACATAAGCAATGGCAAGCCAGGGTTTTTCTTTTAGCAGGCCACCCATTTTCCGCATGTCCTGCACGTGATGCAGATGATGAATGACTGCCCCGGCGATAAGAAATAAGCCTGCCTTAAAGAATGCGTGGGTAAACAAATGGAACAAAGCGGCATGTACGGCCCCTGCACCCATACTCATGACCATAAGGCCAAGTTGAGATACGGTAGAGTAGGCAAGCACCTTTTTGATATCAACTTGAAAGAGGGCCGAATAAGCCGCCAGAATTGCTGTGAATGCTCCAACAAAACTGATGATTATTCCCGCTGTGGGTGTGAATACAAAATGAATGGAAGCCAGCAAATAAATTCCGGCGGCCACCATCGTAGCGGCATGGATGAGTGCTGAAACGGGGGTTGGTCCTTCCATGGCATCTGGTAGCCAGGTTTGAAGCGGAAACTGAGCCGACTTGCCTATGCAACCACAAAAAAGTGCCAGACCAGTCCAGGTGAGTAAGGTACCCTGAGGATTCTGAATGGCCTGCTGAAGCTGAGTAAATTCAAGTGTACCCAATTGGAAAAACAAAAGTCCTATTCCTAGTAAGAATCCTGCATCACCGATTCTATTCATAAGAAAGGCTTTCAGAGAGGCTTTGTTTGCCGCTGATTTTTCAAACCAAAAACCGATTAGCAAATAGGAACTGAAGCCCACCAACTCCCAAAAAACAAACATAAAAAGCAGATTGCCCGATAACACCAGGCCCAGCATGGAAAAAATGAAAAAATTGAGAAACGCGTAGTATAAGGTGTAGCGTTTCTCTCCCTGCATGTATTTCGTGGAAAAAAGCTGGACCAGCAACGCAATGAACTGAACAAGCAGAAGCATAATGAGGCTCAGCTTGTTCAGTAGAATACTGAGGTAAAAGGTATGTTCACCCAGTGAAACCCATTCAAACCGAAAATTAGCGTTTGCCTGATACGATCTGCACAGATATATTGCTATCCCAAGACCGAGAGCATTTGCCGTGATACTTAATGTATTAACCCAGACGGTGCCAAGCTTTTGCCGTACAGAAACAAAGAGCATAAATGCCGCCAGGTAGAGCGATAACGTAACAAATATGAGTTGGTCTGCCTGCATCCGGGTATTTTTACCGCCGCAAAGAAAATGTATTTTTAATACTCTACCAATTAAGTAGAGTATTGGTTTTGTTTGCGAGGCAATTTACACATCGATTGATCTTTTACTGTACAAGAGGGCAATATTCTCGGTGAGAATTGCTAAATTCATCAATTATTGTCCATAAAATGAAAGCATATCCGACTTACCTACTTCTTATTTTTGCCACTTTATCCTGTGTTAAAGAGGAGACTATTCCACTTGACCCGGCAACAGTTGGCTTTTGGGTGAGTGATGAAGGATTTGGCGAAGTGAGGATTTACCTCAAAGCAGCGGCGGGATATGATTACAAGGTTGAAATCGATGAGGAGCCGGTATTATCCGGAGTTTTGGAGGATTCAAATGGTAATTATTTTGCCCATGTTTTTGAAAAGGATGGATTGTATGATATCCAATTAGAGCTTTCGGATAGCAAAAGTAAAAGGGTAGTCTTTCAAAAATCGGAATCGGTATCCATTAACGATGCCTTGGAATTTCCGGACTTTCAGATCAAAAATCAAAAAATCTCTGACTGGGAATACAGGCTTCAGATGATTACCGAAGATCCGAGGCTGGAGATTAAATGGTCAATCGACAATTCGCGGTATCAGTCTTTAAATAAGGATTTTATTCTCAAATTGCCAAGTGCAGGCGAGCATTCCATTTGGTATAATGTTACGTTTCGGGTTAGTAACGCTAAAGGAGAGGTAAGAACTTTCGATAAATCGGAATATTTGGATATTAGCAGTGCCGGTAATGGCGTCCCGCAACAAAAGGATTGGCTCAAAGGCCAATTATTCGGTGAACTAGTGGAATATGAAGGTCAAAGTGAAGTTCGCTATAATGGCTCATGCTGTGATGGAGCACCTTTAGGAATGCCCATCTATGAGTTCAAAACGGAAGAAGGATTAGTGCTGCGACTCCTGCAATCCAAGTTTGATGAAGGTTTTTCTGGTGAAGAGCGATATGAAATGATTAAGGGCGTTCTCGAGAGTGGAGATATCAATTTGACAGATTGGAATAGCAAGAGCTATCTCGGGCTTTCAATGGAAAGCCCGGGTGGAAAAGGGGTTCTTGATTTTCAGAATACGGTGAAATCTAAATCATTACAGGTGAAGGATCTGGAAGAGGTGGAAGTGGTTCAGGTAGTTCCTGAAATGTATCCCAAAGCCCTGGACGCCACTTTGCATCTGAAAGCAGAATTCACAGATGCTGCACCTGTAGATCTGATGTTCAAGATGAGGTTTTACGCCTATTGAGATCAGAATTTAAGCTCAGATCTTGGTCTAAATCCGTTTCAAAACCATCTCACTCACCGTTTGGTCTATTATTAATGAACTGGTAGCTGCCGATGATAGAGCATTGTATACTTTTATTTCCTGTTTTTTCAAATTGGGCAAAATCGAAAGGCAAACCTCTAGAATAATTGCAGGCCGGAGCCTTTATGCCATCAAATGTTAGGGTCCGTTATGTATCGGTAAAAATATCTTCTTCCTTTAGTTATTTTAATCTATAAAAATAGCACACGATGAATAACACAATTAAAATTATTCTTCTATATTCTCTGGTACTGACTTCTTGCAGAAAGGAAAAGGAGCCAATGAAAGATATCAATTTCTTGTTTGACATAAGTCAGGGAGAGCAGGGGAACGTATCAGTTGAATTAACCACCGGAGTTGATTCGGAAAAATATTATGAAGTGGATTTTGGGGACGGAGAGATAAAAACGGGTTCCTTTGAGGGGAAGGCGATGACGCGAATCCAAAAGAAATATACTGAAAATGGGTCCTTTACAATCGGCGTGAAAGTTTTTTCTAATGATAAAAGGCGACCAAAAACACGGGAAATTAATATTACGATAGAGACTATTTTTAACTTGCCTGAATACAGGATTAACCAGGAACTGGATAATGACGGAAGGCTTCATTTGGCATTGGAAACTGGTGATGATGAAGTGCAAATTCTGTGGAATATTGATAACGGAAGATTTACCAGTTCGTTAAAAAAGCTGGAGGTATTTATGCCGAAAATGAGGTCCAATATTATTTCATATGTGGTTTGGAAGGAAAAGACTACACAGTCCGTAGGACTTATAAGAACTGAAAATAGAGATTTTGTGAATTTCAATTATTCAGGCCCGTTACTACCTGTGAATGACTCATTAAGTGGTTCTGTAGGGAATCAACGTTTCAAAAGTGCGGCCGTGCCGTTTCTATTTAATGATGTAAGTGATGCGGGGAAAAGGATGTTTTATTTTTGTTCGTTTCCTACTTCTGATAATTATAATCTGAAGATTCATTTGTTCTTTGGAGAAACAGGCCAAAGTGATAGTCAGCAGGAAAGGTTTGACTTTGTGAGGGCTAATTTGGAGGACTATTTTCTTTCAAAAAAGAATTGGGCGGCTGTCTATCCTAATGTAATTAATCTTTATGAAGATTGGGGAAACGGTGGGAGCTATAATATCTCATCAGATGCAAGGAATAAGCATGTAACCGTAATCGAAGCTGAAGAAATTGAAGTAATACCTGTAGTTTCAAATATGTTTAGCAAGGGATTACGAGTAAAATTCGGGATTAATATGGAATTGTCAGATTCACGTTTAGTAGACCTTGTACTTAATACGGAGTTGTATTTCTACTAAGTCAAATCCGTTTCAAAACCATCTCACTCACCGTCTGTCCAATCGATAATGAGCTGGTAGCTGCCGGTGAAGGTGCATTACACACATTGATCGCCTGTTTGTTTTCAATGATAGCGAAATCGTCCAGTAGTCCTCCGCTGTAATCGCAGGCCTGGGCACGTACCCCAGCTCCTCCGGGAATCAGGTCTTCCTCTCTTATTTCAGGAATGAGCTCCTGAAGTGCTTTCGTAAATGCTGCTTTGGAAAATGATCGGTAATATTCGCCCAGCCCTGTTCTCCAGTATTTACCGGCCACTTTCTGAAAGCCCGGCCAAAGCAAAGTTTCCTTAAACTCAGAAAATTTGAAGTCTGTTTTTTTGTATCCTTCTCTTCGGAACGCCAGTACTGCATTAGGCCCTGCTTCCACGCCGCCGTTCACCATGCGGGTGAAATGCACTCCCAGAAAAGGGAAGTTGGGATCTGGTACCGGATAGATGAGGTGTTTTACGAGATATTGTTTTTCGGGTTTTATCTCATAGTATTCGCCTCTAAACGGGATGATTTTCAGGTCAATTTTCTCCTGTTGCGTCATTTGAGCCACCTTGTCAGAATACAATCCGCCGCAGTTTACCACCAGTGTGGTTTCGTAACTTCCCTTTGAGCTCACCACGGTAGAAATACCGCCTAATTCTGAAACCGAATAGACCCTTTCATTGTATCTGATCTCCCCGCCTTTCTCCTGAATCTTTTCTGCGTATTTCTCGCTTACCTTTTTATAGTCGATAATTCCGGTTTGGGGTACCTTAATTCCTTTTATTCCGGCTACATGGGGTTCTATCTCACGCATTTCTTCAACACCCAGATATTTCAGGTTTTTCAGGCCGTTTTCTGTTCCCCTTTGGTAAAGAGTCTCCAGCATAGGCACCTGCTCAGGACGCGTAGCCACCACTATTTTCCCACAAAGCTCATACGCAATGCCTTCTTTCTCGCAGAAATCGATGAGCATGTGATAACCGTTAATGCAGTTGGTAGCTTTCAGGCTACCCGGTTTGTAATACAAGCCAGAGTGGATCACTCCGCTGTTATTTCCAGTCTGATGATTCGCGGGTCCGGATTCCTTTTCCAGCAAAAGCAGACGGGTCTGCGGCCTCTGCTCCATGATTTTCAATGCAGTGGCCAGACCTACAATACCCCCACCAATTACTACGACGTCGTATCTCATAAATGTTGAAATAAAATAAATCCCCCGAAAACAAACTCCCTAACACCTGGCCCCAAAAAGATTATATCCAATATGTCTTGGCTGTTTAGGCCCTCAAACTTAAATTTGTGCAAATTTATCATTAGACGAATACGAATGAAAAAATTAGGTTTTTTATTCCTGATGGCCGGAGTGGTGGCACTCAGCTCATGCGACTACCAGAAAAACAACAGAATTGACCAGGATGATGTGCATGAGGGCAATGAACGTATTTATGGCGACGGACCAGATGCACCTGCCCGTCAGAGAGCTCAGCAATATGAAGCTTCTCCGGAAGATGCCGCAAGACCTGCTGCGATCTACGAAAAATTATACGGTAAATAATTACCAATCGTGATTTTTGGCAGACGGATTATATCTGCTTCAAACAAACCAACACTACACTATGAATGTAGCTATTGTAACAGGCTCTGCCGGTCTTATTGGCAGTGAATCTGTTTCTTTTATGGCCGATAAATTTGATCTGATCATCGGCATTGACAACAATCTCCGGTCCTATTTCTTTGGCTCTGAAGCGTCTACCGAATGGAATAAAAAACGCATAGAGGATCAATTTTCCAATTACAGGCATTACCAGGCCGATATCCGATCTGAGGAAGAAATCGGAAAGATTTTCGCAGAATACGGTAAGGACATTAAGCTGGTGATTCATACCGCTGCTCAGCCGAGCCATGACTGGGCGGCCCGTGAGCCTTTTATGGACTTCACCGTGAATGCAAACGGTACGTTGGTTATGCTGGAAATGACCAGACAACATTGCCCGGAGGCGGTCTTCATCTTCACTTCTACCAACAAGGTTTATGGAGATAATCCAAACTTTCTACCGCTGGTAGAGAAAGAAACCCGTTGGGAAATCGCTGAGGATCATGCGTATTTCAAAAATGGCATTGATGAGCAAATGAGTATCGACCATACCAAGCATAGTCTTTTTGGTGCTTCAAAAGTGGCAGCCGATGTTCTTGTTCAGGAATACGGTCGCTATTTCGGAATGAAAACAGGGGTTTTCCGCGGAGGTTGTCTTACAGGGCCAAATCACTCCGGAGCCCAGCTTCATGGTTTTCTGGCTTATCTGATGAAGTGTGCAATAACAGGAAATCACTACACCATTTTTGGGTACAAAGGCAAGCAGGTGCGTGATAATATCCACAGCTGGGATCTGGTAAATATGTTCTGGCATTTTTATCAGGCACCACGGGTGGCCGAGGTTTACAACGCCGGCGGTGGACGTTTTTCGAACTGCTCTATGACCGAAGGTATCGCTCTGTGTGAAGAAATCACCGGGAATAAAATGAATTACAGCCTGTCTGATGATAATCGGATCGGCGATCATATCTGGTACATTTCAGATCTGAGTAAATTTAAGGAGCATTATCCCGGCTGGGACTGGAAATACGATCTGAAGACCACTTTGACTCAGATGTATGATAATATTTCGAAGCGGGTGTGACTTCGGCAGGCTCAGTCACCTGAATCGGCAGGCTCAGTCACCTGAATCGGTAGGCTTAGTCGCTGCAACAATTTATGATTCCTACGAAAGACCTGCGATTGGGCGGGTCTTTTTTATAAAAATCGATTTCTCCAACCGGCAAAACTGGCCAGTAATAACATTATCACCACAAAAAGGAATCCGACGGATAGATTCCATTGCTCTGAAATAAATCCTATAACAGACGGACCAGCAACAAAACCAATTAGACCTCCCGAGGTAATCATACTGAAACCCTGTACGGCACTTACATCTGGGATACGACCAGCAGCACCAAATAAAACAGGGACAATCCAGCAACAGCCAATGCCCACCAGGATAAAGCCGGTAATTGCCAGCCAGGTGAATGGGCTCAGACCCACAAGTAAAAATCCCAAAGCAGCTGTAAGAGTGCCACCAATAATTATTCGCTTATCACCAAACCGTGGAATATAAGTGTCTCCGTTCAGTCGGCCCAAAGTCATGGCTACAGAAAAACCCCCATAGCCGATGCTTATCAATGAAAGCGGTGCCATCAGATCCCGTTGCAAATAGATGGAACTCCAGTCAACTACTGAACCTTCTGCCATAAACATCACCAGACAGATGAATGACAGACCCAGAATGCTTTTGTTTGGAAGTTTGTAACCCGACCCGGAGTGAATAAAATAATCGTGTTTAAGATGTTCTTTGCGTTGGGAAAGCACCATTACGGTCAAAAGACCCGACATCAAAACTACCTGAGTGGTATTGTTAATTTTCAAGGAAAAGAAGAGGGCCGCGAAAGCCGCACCTATGGCTCCTCCTACGCTGTAAATGCCATGACATGTACTCAGAAATCTTCTGTTATACTCTTTTTCCAGACGTGGAATTACCGTATTTACGGCCACCCCATTGAGAAAACCCAGCGTTCCTCTGAAAAACAGGGCGATGCCAAAAATCCAGATATTCGGGGCAATCACTTCTACACAAAAAAGAAAGCTCTGGGCGATGTTCCCCGCACCCATCCATCGGCCTACTTTAATGGAACCAAAAATACGAGTTGAAAAGGCTACTCCGGTAAGTGAACCTGCTGGTGCCAGAAGCAATATTAATCCGAGTTCCGCATCATTTAATTGAAGCCTTTCTTTGATAAAAGGAAGGGCCGCGGCCCAAACCCCAAGCATAAGGCTGGATGTAGTGAAAAGAATTCCGACCGAAGCCACAGAGCGGTATTGGAAAAATTGGAGCGTATTTCGGAGTAACATTCCGGACGAAAAATTTTACAAATCTAGCTGTTCCGTGGTATTATTCAGGATACAATTTGCCAGACAAAAAGAACACCAAAAACGAGCAGACTCAGCATGAGTATAACCCGGGTGAGTGTATGATTGACCCATTTTCCCATCCATTCTTTGCGGCTGTTCATCCAAAGCAGCGAAGCCGATATTCCCAAAACAAATACGGACGAAATCAGAGTGTAATTGATTACGGTCTTTACCGCATTTTGCACAACAGCAGTACCCAACGGGGCGATAGTGAGGAAAGCAAGAAACAGGCGGTAAGGTTTTGAGGTGTTTGTGGGAATAATTTCGGTGGATTTACTTTTCATTCCGTTTAGAAAATCTTCAAATAAATAAGGAACGCCACTCCAAACCGCCAGGAGGGAAGAAAAGGCCACACCCCAGAAACAAATTTTCAATAAAAGACTACCGGCAGCTCCGTAAAGCTTTTCAAAGGCTGCAGCCAACCCGAAAATAAGATCGGTACCACTTTTCAAATCACCGGTTTTGTCCATCTTATAAGTTATGAGCATCAGGCTAAGTATAAAGATTGCGGTGATCGTGTAGGATAGCTGAAGGTCTGTCCGGCTTTGATTAATTCCCTCTTCCTGTGTCCATGCTTTTTCTTCTGCCCAGTAGCTGTAGCTGAGCATGGTGACACTGCCTCCTACGCCGCCTAGCATGGACATGATCAGAGTAAATGGCTGGTATTCTGAAGTTTTTATCACTTCGCTATTCCCGGAAAAAGCGTAATAAATGGCCGCCGGAACCAAAACACCAAACATAATAAGGATAAGTGCGGTGGTTAGTTTTTCAATAAAGTCATACTTACCGCCATATACTAAGGCAAAAGCAAAAAGACTACTTATGGCTGCCCACCACGAAGGGTTCACCGCTGGAAGTATGGCTGATGCCGCCAGCCCGGTGGTGGAGATTAATGCTGCACCTACCATATACGACCAGATCATAAAGAAGACCATGAAAAGTATCCTTGCCCAGGGCGGCATGATAAGGTTCCAGCGTTGAATGAGGGTTTTGCCTGAAGCCAGTTTGTGTCTGGCTATCCCCTCGGTAATGGTATATTTAAGGATACATGCAAGAAGCACCACAAGGGGATAAACCCACCGGAACTCCAGGCCAGTCTGTATGCTTATGATCATATCGCCTGCCCCGATTCCGGCTGCTGCTACCAGTAAACCAGGGCCTATTTTCCTCAAAAAAGTCTTCATAGTTATTTCGTTCAGGTGTGAGTCAGGGTTAGTTAGAACGGTGTTGAATCTATTTTGACATAAACTCACATTGACGTACAAAAAACGAGAAAAACTCCTGTCTTTGGATAGCCCGGAATTTTTTTTGTCCCAAAGCCGGTGTGAAGAGCGTGAAATACCGATATAAGTTGATAGATTCTTGTGCTACCTTTTCTGAATGGCTTATTAGAAATGATCATTTGGATCGGACAGACGAGGATCGGATGTGTTGGAGGTAGATTTTATTGAAAGGCTTAGTGCGTTATCAATCCCCGTAGTTGTGAATCTTACCCGTAAATGAAAAAGGTGCTAATTGACGATTCTGGTTCCTTGAGGGATTTATGACTCATCTGAAATCAATCTGCAAAAATCAGCAGTTTTAAATCAAGAGAGGTACAAAGTCTTGGGTTATTTACCTATCCAAATTCCTTATTCATCGACAATTTGAAAAATTGACCGAATGATTCGTTGCAGATGAAAATTCATTTGTGTTAATTTGACACATTCTCGAAAATTTCGTAATTTTTCGCAGAATTGTTAAAATGAGGAATCGCATTCTAACAACCATTTTCAAATTCAACCCTATTCCATGAAGAAAGTCCTGTTAATCGTCTGCCTGGTTTTATCATTTCAGTCTTTTTCCCAGGAGCTGAAACTCTGGTACAATGAACCGGCAGGCGAAACATGGACAAATGCTCTGCCTATTGGAAACGGCCGGCAGGGTGCCATGGTGTACGGGAATGTATCCCGGGAAATTTTTCAACTAAATGAGCATACCATTTGGAGTGGGGGACCCAACCGCAACGATAACCCGGAAGCTCTTGAAGCCCTTCCAGAGGTTCGCAGATTAATTTTTTCGGGTGAATATAAAGCGGCTGAAAAACTCGCTAATGAAAAAATCATTACGAAGAAGTCTCATGGACAAATGTTTCAGCCTGTGGGAAACCTTGAACTGGAATTTAAAGGGCATGAGGCTTACAGTGAATATCGTCGTGAACTGGACATTTCTACTGCCATTTCCAAAACCCGTTATAAGGTAAACGGAGTTACTTATACCCGCGAAGCATTTACCTCTTTTGCAGACCGCGTGCTGGTTATTTCCCTCTCTGCAGACAGGGCTGGTGCACTTAGCTTCACGGCCGGTTTTACAACACCACACCGGAGATTCGAAGTAAAAAAGAACAATAATAGCGAGCTCGCTCTCTGGGGGGTAACCAGTGATCATGAAGGTGTGGAGGGGAAAGTTGAGTTTAAATCCGTATTACGGATACAAACTGAAGGAGGCAAATTCACAGAAGACTCATCGGGAATAGCGGTCTCCGGGGCAAATTCGGCGGTACTTTTTGTCTCTATCGCCAGTAATTTTAATTCGTATAACGACTTAAGTGGGGATGAAAATGAACGGGCATTGACCTACCTCCATGCTGCCTCAAAGAAATCTTTTGACTCACTTAAAAAAGAACATATAGCCGTATACAAAAAGTACTTTGATCGTGTTTCCCTTAATCTGGGAAGCTCATCGTCTGAATCGCTACCTACGGATACGCGTTTGGAGAACTTCAGAGATGCCAATGATCCTTCTTTCGTGACCTTGTATTACCAGTTTGGAAGATATCTGCTCATTTCGTCTTCTCAGCCCGGTGGTCAGGCTTCAAACCTGCAGGGAATATGGAATCATCGGATGAAGCCTGCCTGGGACAGTAAGTATACTATAAACATTAATACTGAAATGAATTATTGGCCTGCCGAAAAGACAAATCTGTCTGAAATGCATGAGCCACTACTTCAAATGATACTGGACCTGGCCGAAACGGGAAAAGAAACGGCCAGAACGATGTATGGTGCCGGAGGGTGGATGGCCCATCACAACACGGATATCTGGCGTATAAACGGAGCCATTGACGGTGCCTTCTGGGGAATCTGGAATGGCGGTGGAGGTTGGCTCAGTCAGCATTTATGGGAGAGGTATTTATACACCGGTGACGAAGATTTTCTGAAAAAGGTCTATCCTGCATTGAAAGGTGCTGCCCGGTTTTATGTGGATTTTCTGGTGGAACATCCCCAGTACAAGTGGCTGGTAGTGGCTCCGGGAAATTCTCCGGAAAACGCTCCCAAAGAGCACCAGGAGGCCTCTATATCTGCCGGATCTACTATGGATAATCAGCTGGTGTTTGACGTTTTCAGCACGGTTATCAGGGCTTCTGCTGTATTAAATACCGATAAGGCGTTTGCTGAAAAGCTAAAGGCGTTGAGGAATAAATTACCTCCTATGCAGGTGGGAAAATATAATCAATTGCAGGAATGGCTAGATGACGTGGATAGCCCCACCGATAACCACCGGCATATTTCCCATTTATACGGCCTGTATCCTTCCAATCAGATTTCTCCCTACCGCACACCGGAGTTATTTGCGGCATCCAAAAATACGCTTCTTCAGCGTGGCGATGTTTCCACCGGCTGGAGCATGGGATGGAAAGTAAACTGGTGGGCCAAAATGCAGGATGGAAACCATGCTTACCAGTTGATCCGGAATCAGCTTACTCCGCTGGGTGTAAATCCGGATGGAGGAGGCACCTACAAAAATCTGTTTGATGCCCATCCACCATTTCAGATTGACGGAAACTTTGGATGCACCTCGGGAATTACAGAAATGTTGATGCAGAGTTCAGACGGGTCCGTTCATCTTCTGCCGGCCTTACCTGATGCCCTTTCAGCTTACGGCAAAATTACCGGTTTGAAAACCAGAGGAGGTTTTGAAATAGTGGAAATGGAATGGAAAGCCGGAAAAATCACCAAACTGGCCATAAAGTCAAATCTTGGAGGTAATCTGAGGCTTCGGGTTCCTCAAACCATACAAGCCACCGGATTACGCGTGGCTGAAGGAGAAAATCCCAATCCCTTTTTTGCGATTGAAGAAACGGCTAAGCCTTTGATTTCTCCGCAATCTGATCTCGGCTTACTTGAGCTGAAACCAACTCAACTTTTTGATCTACCTACTCAAAAAGGAAGAGTCTATGAATTTGTAACAAACTAAAATTGAACTGAATATCCGAACCTTGCAAGCATGAAACTCAAATATCTAATTGGCATAGTATTATTAACAACGGCTACTAGTCTGCGAGCTCAGATAACTCTCGTAAACCCTACTGTAAAAGGTTTTTATCCCGATCCCAGCATTGTTCAGGTAGGTGCGGATTATTATCTGGTCAATTCAACATTCTCGTATTTTCCGGGCTTACCCATCTTACATAGCCGGGATCTCAAAAACTGGAAGCAGATCGGGAATGCCATTGAACGGCCTTCACAAATGGATTTTATGGGTGAGCGTATCACGCGTGGATTGTTCGCACCCGGGATAAGTTATTACAAAGGAGTATTTTATGTCACCTGTACCGATATTGACCACGACGGTAATTTTGTGGTTACGGCCACCAATCCGGCAGGTCCCTGGAGTGATCCGGTAAAAATTCCGCAGGTAAGAGGTATAGATCCTTCCATTTATTTCGACGAGGAAACCGATAAGGCGTACATCATTTATAACAGCGATGCTCCTGACCGCAAGCCGCTTTATTCGGGTCATCGCACCATCCGGATGTACGAATTTGATTATAAAAACCTTAAAGTAACCGGAGAAGAAAAACAACTGGTTAATGGAGGAGTTGACCTTTCTAAAAAGCCGGTATGGATTGAGGGTCCTCATATTCTGAAGCGTAATGGATGGTATTTTCTGTATGCGGCAGAAGGCGGTACATCGGTGAATCACTCTGAAGTGATACTACGTAGCAAAGATATCTGGGGGCCCTATGTCCCATATGAAGGCAATCCGATTCTTACTCAGCGGGAACTTCCTGCCGACAGAAAAAATCCGATCACCTCTGCTGGTCATGCTCAGATCATTGTGGGCCCGGATGGCAAAGACTACATGGTTTTTCTGGCGGTGAGGCCTTATGAAGGAGATTATTACAACACCGGTCGGGAGGTTTTTGTGGTGCCTGTAACCTGGACGGCCGATGGCTGGCCAATGGCAGAGCACGGTGAAAAGGAGATTGGGTTCTTCTATAAGGCAGATTATAAAGAGGTGAAACAAAAGAATACCTTGCCTCAAAACGGAAATTTCGAGTATACCCTGAAGTTCAGAAAAGAGCTTTCTCCGGAGTTGCTTTTTATGCGTACGCATGACCCCTCCTGGTATGCCCTTTCGAAGAAGAGCGGCCTCACGCTAAGCCTGAAAAGTACCACGGTGATGGAGAGGGAACATCCGGCTTTTATCGGAAAGAGACAGCAGCATCTTTTCAGCCTTGCAGAAACCGAACTCGACTTCACTCCAAAAGCTGAAAACGAGCATGTAGGTCTGATCATTTTTCAGGATGAAGATCACTTCTACTATCTGAGTAAATCGGTGAAAGACGGGCAAAATGAAATTCAGCTGTACAAAAGCATTCCCAGAGAAAAAAAGA
Organism: uncultured Cytophagaceae bacterium; assembly: GCA_966250325.1. GTDB lineage: Bacteria > Bacteroidota > Bacteroidia > Cytophagales > Spirosomataceae > Jiulongibacter. The sequence goes on from CBINGY010000029.1 coordinate 30,786, forward strand.
TGGAGCTACTTACCAGCGTGCCCGTAGGAAACGGAAAAGTTAAGCTTCAGATAGAATCAAAAGGAGATTATTACAATTTTAGTTATGCTGAAAATGGAGGGGAGTTTAAACTGCTCAAAGACCATCTGGATGCCCGTTTTCTCTCTACAAAAACTGCCGGAGGATTTACGGGTTGTTTGTACGGTTTGTACGCTACCTCTTCCGGTAAAGAAAGCACCAACAAGGCTTCTTTCGGTTATTTAAGATACAAGGGAGACGATCCTGTTTACAGATAAACTCAAATGAGTAGATTAATTTCGGTACTACTTCTAATCAGCACCTTGGCCATACAGGCAAGAGCACAGAATCAGGCTCATAATCCGTTGATTTATGCCGATGTGCCTGATATGTCGATGATAAGGGTAGGGGATACGTATTTCATGAGCAGTACCACCATGCATATGAGTCCCGGAGTGCCGGTAATGAGCTCCAAAGATCTCACGAACTGGAAACTGGAGAGCTATTGCTATGATACGCTTGTAAGCAATGATGCCATGAACCTGGAAAATGGTAAAAGTACCTATGGCAGAGGTTCATGGGCTAGTTGCATTCGGTATCATAAGGGGGAGTTTATGGTAAGCACCTTCGCGGCCACTTCCGGGAAGACCCATATTTTTACCTCCAATAAAATTACAGGTCCCTGGAAAGAAAACACCTTTTCGCCAGCCTACCACGATCATACTATTTTCTTTGACAATGACGGCAAAGTGTATATGATTTATGGTGCAGGGAAGCTCAAAATTCTGGAACTCAAGCCCGATCTCTCGGGTGTAAATCCTGATGTAGAGGAAAAGGTACTGATCGAAAATGCCAGTGCTCCCGCCGGAGACAACATTATGCTGGGTGCCGAGGGTTCTCAGCTATTCAAAGTGAATGGCTTCTATTATCTATTTAATATCACCTGGCCAAGAGGGGGTATGCGAACAGTGTTAATTCATCGGGCCAGACAAATTACCGGTCCCTGGGAAGGCAGAGTAGCTTTACAGGATCTCGGAGTGGCTCAGGGTGGGCTCATTGATACGCCAGATGGCCGCTGGTATGCCTACTTGTTTCGGGATAACGGTGGAGTAGGCCGTATCCCTTATCTGGTTCCGGTAACCTGGGAAGACGGCTGGCCTATTTTAGGGAAGGAAGGGAAAGTACCCATGGAACTTGATTTGCCTCTGAATAAAAGTCTCATTCCAAATCTTGTGAGGTCTGATGATTTCAGCAGGAAGAAAAGAGACGCAGATCTTCCTCTGGTGTGGCAGTGGAACCATAATCCTGACAATTCCCTCTGGTCTGTCAGAAAGCGGAAAGGTTACCTGCGTTTAAAAACCGGAAGAACAGACACCAGTTTTGTGATGGCCCGTAATACGCTCACTCAGCGTACCATTGGTCCGGTTTGCTCGGGAAGCACTCTTCTGGATGCAACAGGAATGAAAGAGGGTGATTTTGCAGGTCTCGCCTTACTTCAAAAAAATTATGGGCTGATAGGAATAAAGGTACTGGATGGCAAACATTATCTGGTTATGGAAACCGCTGCTTCTGGTCTTCAGGAGCAGACCCGTATACTGCTGCCATCCTCCCGGGTTTATCTTAAGGCAGATTGTGATTTCAGAGACATGAAAGATACTGCCAGATTCTATTACAGTCTGGATGGAGTAAACTGGACTGCGGCAGGTAACGAGATGAAAATGCCCTACACCTTACCCCATTTTATGGGATACCGCTTTGGACTTTTCAATTATGCCGGTGGTCGGATTGGTGGCTTTGCAGACTTTGATTTTTTTCAGATTGACGATGAATTGACCTTTTTAATGCCATGAAAAAAATACATGTTCTTGTTCTTTTCTTTTTAAGCTTTTCCGGCCTTTATGCACAGGATCCCAATTTTCATATTTATCTGTGTTTTGGGCAGTCAAATATGGAGGGGCCAGCAGCCATTTCTCCTCAGGATAAAGAAGTAAACGGCAGGTTAAAATTACTTTCTGCGGTCGATTGTCCCGAGCTGGGAAGAGAAACCGGAAAATGGTATGATGCCGTGCCACCTCTATGCCGCTGTAATACCCGTCTTTCTCCTGCTGATTATTTCGGAAGAACCATGACGGAAAAATTACCCGACGGAATTACCATCGGACTGGTTCATGTGGCGGTAGCAGGCAGTAAAATTGAAATTTTTGATAAACAGAAATACAAATCCTATCTCGATTCTTCCGCTACGGAGAAGCCCTGGATGATCAGAATGGCCAATGATTATGGTGGTAACCCGTATCAGCGTCTGGTTGATATGGCCCGTATTGCTCAGAAAGACGGGGTCATCAAAGGGATTCTGCTCCATCAGGGAGAATCCAATACAGGAGATGAATTGTGGCCTCACAAGGTTAAAAAAATCTACGATGACCTTCTGGCAGATTTGAATATGACTCCTAATTCTGTTCCTCTTCTAGCCGGGGAGTTGGTTGGCGAAGATCAGGGTGGCAAATGTGCCAGTATGAATCAGATTATTGCGAAGCTTCCGCAAACCATGGTGAGAGCCTCGGTAGTATCATCGGCGGGACTGGAGGCCGTGCCGGATAAACTTCACTTTTCTGCTGAAGGTATCAGGGAGTTTGGAAAGAGATATGCCGAAAAAATGCTGGAGGTGCTTCCTCAAAGTTCCAAAATAGTAGTTCCTGCGAAACAATGGGAATATGTACTGACAACAAATGGAAAGTTACGCGGAACCTATGAAGATAAGCTTCAGGTGTTCAGAGGGATTCCGTTTGCGGCACCGCCTGTGGGTCAAAATAGATGGCGGGCACCACAGCCGGCGTCAGATTGGGAAGGGATTCGGGCGGCAGATCAGTTTGCCCCGGCTCCTATGCAGGGAGGAAATCCGCCTTCGGGAAAAAGTGAGGATTGCCTTTATCTGAATGTCTGGAGTCCGGCAGAATCTCCTAAAGAAAAACTACCTGTTTTGGTTTGGATATATGGAGGCGGCTTTGCCTTCGGGTCAACTTCAGAACCCGGATATTCCGGCGAAAATCTCGCAAAGAAAGGGGTGGTACTGGTATCTGTGGCTTATCGGGTAGGGCAGCTGGGCTTTTTGGCACACCCTGAATTAAGTGCAGAAACAAGTCAGAAAACATCGGGTAATTATGGTCTGCAGGATATGATTGCAGGCCTTCAATGGGTAAAGAATAACATTGAGGCTTTCGGGGGTGACCCAAACAAAGTAACCATCTTCGGGGAGTCTGCCGGTGGAATTGCCGTGAGTATGCTGTCAGCTTCACCACTGGCCAAAGGACTGTTTCACGGAGCAATTTCTCAAAGCGGAGGTTCTTTCGGTCCGCCAAGGGTAACCACTTACCCAGGTGAAAACATGAAACTTTTGAGCGATGCCGAAGCTTTGGGAACCGCCTACATGCAGAAGGCCGGTGTATCTTCTTTACAGAAAATGCGGGTTCTGGAAGTCTCTAAACTTCCGATGGGTTTTGGTATGCCTGGCGGATGGCCCATTATTGATGGATATGTGGTTCCGGCGGATCAATACAGCCTTTATGAAAAGGGGAACTATAACGATACGCCTATTCTGGTGGGCTACAATTCTGACGAAGGTCTAAGCTTTAGTCCGCCCAAGACGCCGCAGGATTATCTGGATGGTGTCAAAAAACGATACGGAAAATTTGCAGAACCTTTGATAAAGGCCTATCCCGTAGATGCCGATCAGGTTCCCAAAAGTGCCCGTGATCTGGCCCGGGATGCAGCGTTTGGCTGGCATACCTGGAGTTGGGCCAGGCTGCAATCTGAAACCGGAAAGTCAGCTGTTTATTACTATTATTTTGATCAGCATCCGATCTATCCGAAAGATTCACCTTTGTACGGCACAGGATCTCCTCACGGACAGGATGTTGCCTTTGTTTTCGGTCATCTCAATCCTTCAAGTAAACAGGCCACAGAGACCGATGAAGCGGTTTCAGACGCCATTATCACCTACTGGACAAACTTCGCTAAATTCGGTAACCCGAATGGGCCCGGAGTGCCGGAATGGCAGAAGTTTACGCGAAAAAATCACGCGGTAATGCATTTCAGGCAGAAACCAGTGATGGGAGAGGTACCAGACGAAAACTCGCTGCAGGTGTTGAATGAGTATTTCAAGTGGCGGCGAAGTGATGAAGGGAAATCCTGGGCAAATGAATAAAACCTTTTTACAAATGAATAGAGTATATGCCTTTTTCGTTCTTTTTTTGACCGTTTCGGGGCTTTTTGCACAGCCTGGTTCTATGCCTGTTTTTTCCTCTCCGGTGGTACATGCTGACAGATCGGTAACGTTTAAGTTCAGAGCACCCGGGGCTAAGTCAGTGGTGCTTGATGCCCAGTTTTCAAAAGAAAAGCTACCTCTTACAAAAGATGAAAGCGGTCTATGGACCCTTACCACTGCACCTGTTTCACCGGATATGTATCCGTATTCTTTTCTGGTTGACGGAATCCGCGTTTCTGACCCGAAGAATCAATTTGTATTTCCGAACGAGGGTTTTCAGAACAGTATCGTGGAAATTCCAGCGGACAAGCCTCTGGTTCACACCCTACAGAATGTACCTCACGGCACGCTTCATTATCATTACTACACATCTCCCGAACTTGGAGAACGACCAGTGGTGATTTACACGCCTCCCGGATATTCAGAGAAGGCAAACGAAAAATACCCGGTGCTCTATCTGCTTCATGGTACCACAGATACCGAGGAAACCTGGACCAAGGTTGGCCGGGCTCATGTGATTCTGGATAATCTGATTGCTGAAGGCAAAGCCAAACCTATGATCATCGTGATGCCTTATGGGCGTGCCTGGCCGGTAATTGATAAGAATTCGGGCAGTCTCAGAAACTGGGATAACCTTCAGGAATTCCAGAAGGACTTCTTTGGAAACCTGATGCCATTTGTCGAGAAAAATTATCAGACAAGAAATGAAAAGGATAGCCGGGCCATTGCCGGATTCTCTGGCGGGGGAGGAACTTCCCTTTATTTCGGATTGAATCACATGGATAAATTCAGCTATGTATGTGGGTTTGCTCCCGGAATGCTCGAAAATGAATTTGACCAAAACAATGCCGGAGCCTTCAAAAATCCAACGGTTACCAATACGCAATTAAAGCTTTTCTGGATGGGAGTAGGAACCGAAGATATGCTATATAAAGTGAATCAGAAATACTGGGAAGTACTTGATCAGAAAGGGATTAATTATGAAAAATTCGTTTCTGGTGGCGGGCATACCTGGATGAACTGCAAGCTTTATCTTTCAACCATTGCCCCAAAATTATTCAACTAAATTTTCAACCCGATATGACAATGAAACTGCAAATGAAGCATCTGTTTTTGCTCTGTTTTCTTACTCTCCCGGGATTACCTGGAGTAGCACAGCCTCCTCGCGGACCCTTTGTGCAATCACCTGTGGTGCATGCCGATAAAAAGGTGACCTTCAGCTATCTGGCTCCTAATGCCAAAGAAGTTTTACTGGGTGGCGGTCAGTTTGGAGCATCAAATGTGCCCATGACCAGGAATGAGCAGGGAGTCTGGAGTGTTACGGTAGGGCCCGTGACCCCGGATATTTATCCCTACAGTTTCAAAGTAGATGGGGTTACCGTGATGGATCCGGCAAATGTTAATTTTTTCCCTAATGAGCGTTTCAAAGCTAGTTTGGTGGATTTTCCTGGAGACACACCTCTTATGCATGCCATTAAGGATGTACCTCATGGAACCGTTTCCTATGAGTTTTATCCTTCATTGGAGGGTTCTACAGGTTATTTAATGGTTTACACACCACCAGGATATTCCAAAGAATTGAAAGAAAAGTATCCGGTGTATTATCTGATAAGTGGCACTACCGACACCGAAGAGACTTTCTTCAAAGTAGGGAAAACCAATTTTATCATGGATAACATGATTGCTGAAGGAAAGGCAAAGCCGATGATTATTGTGATGCCTTATGGTAACCCTTTGGCCAGAATTGCCGAGCAAAAGGGCGGATCAAAACCGGAAGACGTGATGAACCGAGATAGCCCCGATGCAGTTAATCGCCTCAGATTATTTGAAACAGATCTTATCTCAAATATTATTCCTTACGTGGAGAGAAACTACCGGGTATTAGCCAACCGCGAAAACCGGGCCATTGGGGGCTTCTCACGTGGTGGCGGACAAACCTTGCGGGCCGCTTTTAATAACATGGATAAGTTTGCCTGGGTATGCAGTTATGCATCCTATGTGAGCCCTTCAGAAATAGAGAAGGATTTTAAACATATTGTTTCTGATCCCGCTAAGACCAATAAAGACTTTAAGTTGTTCTGGTCTGGAATAGGTACAGATGATTTTCTTTACAAAGGCACCACGGAGTTTAATACGTATCTCATTAACAAGGGAGTACGTCTGAAAACTTATGAAACAGACGGCGGGCATACCTGGATGAACGTGAAGAAATACATGAATGAAACCCTGCCGCTACTTTTTAAATGATCTCAAGCTATGAAGAAGATTTGTCTCATGTTATTCGTGTTTGCCAGCTTGGTGATTAGGGCACAGCAGAGAGCTCCGAGACCTGTTTCTCCGGAGATACACCCCGATCACAGTGTTACCTTCAGATACGTGGCCCCGAATGCCAAAGAAGTTCTTTTGCATGGAGAATTCCTGAAGGAGCCTCAAAAAATGAATAAGGCAGAAGATGGCGTCTGGAGTTTCACCGTACCTTCCATAGAGCCCGATATTTATCCGTACTTTTTTGTTGAAGACGGAGTTCAGGTAGCCGACCCAAACAATACCCGGATTTTTGCTAATGAACGGTTTAAGAGAAGTATTGTGGATGTGCCTGGTGACAAACCTTTGATTCACTCTTTACAGAATGTGCCTCATGGTAAAATAAGCTATCAGTATTATGAATCGGCTGTTTTGGGACGCACCCGCGAGCTTCTGGTATATACACCTCCCGGCTTCAATCCTGCTGATTCAAAGAAATATCCGGTTTTGTACCTGATTCATGGAGGATCGGATACGCAGGAAACCTGGACCAAAGTAGGAAATGCAAATTTCATTTCAGATAATCTGATTGCTCAGGGAAAAGCGGAGCCCATGATTATTGTGATGCCTTACGGCAATGTGCGGCCTTCACCCATGGAAAATTTTACGAAAGAGATGGTTAATGACATCCTACCTTTCATCGAAGAGAATTATCCCGTTTATCAAGAAAGTAGTAAAAGGGCCGTGGCCGGATTTTCTGTGGGCGGAGGCCAAACACTAAATATTGGCCTTACAAACACTGATAAGTTTGGCTATATCTGTTCGTATGCACCGTATACGGCTACACCGGAGTTTAAAGCAAATTTTGACAACTGGTCACCCGATGCAGGCAAAATTAATCAGCAGCTCAAATTGTTTACGATCAGCGTGGGAACTGAAGATTTTCTGTATGAAAGTGTAAAGGGAAATCTGGCCATGTTTGATCAGAAAGGAATTCAGGTGGAGCCGATTATTGTAAGCGGAGGGCACACCTGGATGAACTGTAAGTTATTTCTGGCAAAGAGTTTACAACAACTATTTAAATAATTATTAAACCATTGAAATTATGAAACATGTAAAACTGGCGTTGGCGGGCATACTGATTAGCGGTGTTGCTTTTGCCCAGTCGGCCACAATTAAAGAAGATTTTGTGCCTTCGGTGCTTAATCAACCTGGTCAGGAATATCCTCAGGTAAATTCTGACCGCTATGCCCGGTTTAAGATTTTCGCACCTGCAGCAGACAGTGTAAAGGTGAGTCTCGGCCTTGGAGGAAGAGGAGGAACCAGACTGGTTAAGCAGGATGACGGATATTGGATTGGAACCACAGAAGGCCCGATGGATGAGGGATTTCACTATTACAATGTGAATATTGATGGTGGAAAATTCAACGATCCAGGTGCGAAAAACTATTACGGCTCGGTACGCTGGGAAAGCGGAATTGAGATCCCGGCCCACGATCAGGATTTTTATGCTTTGAAAAATGTACCTCATGGACATGTGCAGCAGGTGCTCTTTCCTTCGCCAAGTACCAGCACTTCCCGCCGGGCTTTTGTGTATACTCCTCCCGGGTATGAAGCCAATACGTCTACCAAATATCCGGTACTTTATCTCCAGCATGGCTGGGGTGAGGATGAAACGGCCTGGAGTAATCAGGGACATGCCAATCTCATCATGGATAATCTGATTGCTGAAGGTAAAATCAAGCCTTTCATTATCGTAATGACGTATGGCATGACCAATGAAGTAAAATTTGGTGGTCTTCGGAATTTCAAAATTGAACCTTTCCAGACGGTTCTTGTGGATGAACTTGTACCGTATGTTGATAAGCACTTCCGTACTCTGGCCAACAAAGAAAACCGGGCTATGGCGGGTCTTTCCATGGGAGGAATGGAAACCAAATCGATTACACTCAATCGCCCGGAGACTTTCGGTTATTACGGCCTTTTAAGCGGTGGCATCTATGCACCTGAAGACATCAAGGATAAATCACAGGTAAAGATGATCTTTATCAGCAGCGGAAGCAAAGAAAGACCCGAGCGGATTCTTGATGCAGTAAAGGCATTAAAAGAAGCTGGATTTAATGCAGTCTCTTATGTATCGCCTGATACTGGACACGAGTTTCAGACCTGGAGGAGATCTCTTTATCAGATGGCTCCCCTTCTTTTCAAATAAAACAAAAGTCTCCTGAAAATGAATTGACAGATTTCCCAAACCTTAACCGCAAGCATTATGAAAGCATTTAGTTATCAGTTCTTTGCTACAGAGGAAAAATCTTTGAACAGAAAGATTGCTCTCTTCAAACGTGTGGAAGTTATCCCTTTTGCCAACTCATTTCTGAGTTCAAAGCTCACGCTGCAGAACTATTGCATCATGAGTGTACAATCGGGACAGTTTGATTGGAAATTTAACGATGAAGTCTTTCACATAACTCCTGAAGATCTGATTCTGGTTTGTCCCGGAGTTGAGATGGAGAAAAATTTCAGACCTATAGAGAAAGGGGATTTCTACAAAATTTCGCTCAATCCCGAGTATTATTTTGACGAAGACCTTCAGAATATCATGCAGGAGGATACCGAGCGATCAGAAATCTCCATTATTCTGTCACAGTTCAATAAAAAGGGAGTGATTTTTCTCAAAAACGGAGAGGAGACTAAAACCATTTTCAGGAGACTTGAAGAAGAGTTCAAGAATGCAGAGATAGGCTATAGGGTTCGTATCGCCGCACTTATTAATGAATTGATTATAAGTGCGTATCGCACATTTACCCGGCTTGAGGAGACTGCCTGTGAGGAGGAGTCGTGTTTTGATGAATTAACCCGTTCTCTGAAAGAAAATCTTTCGCATAACTGGACCGTCAAAGAAATGGCCGGGCTCACCCAAATGGGGGTTACTCAGCTTTCAAACAGGATGAAGGCCCGTTTGGGTTATTCTCCATTCGATTATCTCATTTATCTGAGATTAAACCGGGCTATCAGCTTACTCAAAGATACCGATGAACCGATCACCTGTATCGCATTAGATACCGGGTTTTACTCATCTCAGCATTTTTCAAATACGTTCAAAAAAATTATGGGAGACTCTCCCCGTAACTATCGCAAATCACTAAAGGATGAACTACATGAAAGGTCTTGAGAAATTTAGGATACACGCTTTTCTGCTTTTATGTGCCCTACTTCCGGTTTTGAGCTTGTCGGTGTATGGCCAGGAAATTATTCCTTTGTATGAGGGGGGCGTTCCGGGAAGTAAGCCTTTTCAAATAGAAGAAACCGGAGCAGATAAAGGCGTTATTCGTGGAATTACCAACCCTACGCTCCAGGTGTTTTTGCCGGCTGCTGAAAAAGCTAATGGTGCGGCGGTAATTATTGTTCCCGGGGGTGGATACAGCGTGGTGGTCTACAATGGAGAAGGAGTAAATACCGCGAAACTGATGACCGAACAGGGTTTTACGGCATTTGTACTGAAATATCGGCTTCCCTCAGATGACCTCATGAATGACAAGAAAAACGGCCCTTTACAGGATGCCCAGCAAGCGATTAAATTTGTTAGAGAGAATGCCTCAAAATGGGGTCTGAAATCGGATAAAATTGGCATAATGGGTTTTTCTGCAGGCGGACATCTGGCATCAACGGCCGCTACACATTATACCACATCGGTGGTAGCAAATCCCCTCGGTACCTCTTTGAGGCCAGATTTTCAGGTACTGGTTTACCCGGTTATCAGTATGACGGATGGTCTGGCTCATAAAGGTTCCAGAGATAATCTTCTGGGGAAAACACCTTCCGAACAGGATATCCGTTTGATGTCAAACGAACTACAGGTGACCGCTGAAACACCACCGGCCTATCTCACGCACACCGCCGATGACCGCACGGTGGATGTAGATAACAGCATTGCCTATTTTGAAGCTTTGCGAAAAGCCAAAGTTGATGTGGAAATGCATATTTATCCCAAAGGGGATCATGGGTTTATTTTCAGACATAAAGGTTGGGAAATACCTCTTTTTGACTGGATGAGAAGAACCGGAATAATTGATAATTAAAAACTAAATTTTATGCGTCTAATTTTTAAAGCCATACGCCTGTTTTTACCTTTTGTTTTCGTATTGACAGCAATTTCTTCCTGGTCTCAGGTATTGGTAAAGCATGCTCCGGAAGGATTTGATACGTTTAGGGAAGGAATTCCTCACGGTAAGATTGATACCCTTACGTATGATTCCAAAACAGTGGGAGGTAAACGTAGAACTCTCGTATACACGCCTACGGGATTTTCAAAAAAACAGAAATATCCGGTTCTCTATTTACTTCATGGTATCGGTGGTGATGAAAAAGAATGGTTTACCCACGGGCAGCCGCAGGTCATTCTTGATAACCTCTATGCTGAAGGGAAATTAGAACCGATGATCGTGGTTTTGCCAAATGGCCGGGCCATGAAAGATGACAGGGCTGGTGGAAATATTATGGCTCCCGATAAAGTACAGGCCTTTGCTACATTTGAAAAAGACCTGTTGAATGATCTTATCCCCTTTATCGAAAAACAGATGCCGGTTCATACGGATAGAGAACAACGGGCTATTGCCGGACTATCCATGGGTGGAGGTCAATCCCTTAATTTTGGTATGGGAAATCTGGATAAGTTTGCCTGGGTAGGAGGTTTCTCTTCCGCTCCAAATACCCGCGTGCCCGAAGAAATGGTGCCGGATCCTGATAAGGCGAAACAGATGCTGAAACTTTTATGGATTTCGTGCGGAGATGCAGATGGTTTGATGAGTTTTAGCAAGCGTACGCATGACTACCTCAGAAATAAGGAGGTGCCCCATATCTTTTATGTAGAGCCCGGCGGGCACGATTTTAAAGTATGGAAAAATGATCTGTACATGTTCTCTCAGTTACTTTTTAAACCTGTAAACCAGTCTTTATTTAATAAATACAGTGTTTTGGGATTGCCGGCAGCTACCAACGTAAGGCGGGCTGCTTATCCGCAGATTCTTCCCGATAGTCGGGTTGTTTTCAGAATAAAGGCACCCGATGCCCAGAAAGTACAGATTGACCTCGGCAAAAAATATGATATGACGAAAGACTCAGAGGGTTTCTGGACAGTAACGACAGACTCGATCAGTGGGGGTTTTCACTATTACTCGTTACTTATTGATGGCGTAGCTGTGGCAGATCCGGCCAGCGAAACGTTTTACGGCATGGGTAGAATGGCATCTGGTATAGAGATACCTTTTCAGGGAGATGCATTTTACGCACTAAAAAACGTGCCGCATGGTGATATCCGAATGAAAAGATATGCTACCCGCGGTGGCTGGAAAAAAATGTATGTGTACACGCCTCCCGGTTATGACAGCAGCAGCGATAAAAAGTATCCGGTACTTTATATTCTTCATGGAGGCGGCGAAGACGAGAGAGGCTGGGCTACGCAGGGGAATACCGATATTATTCTGGACAACTTAATTGCAGCAGGGGAGGCTAAACCCATGATTGTGGCTATGATTGATGGTAATTCAGCCGGGCCTGGTGGCCCTGGAGGGTTCAATATAAATGTATTGAATCAGTTTGAGGGTGAGTTGAAGAATACCATTATTCCTTTCGTGGAATCAAACTTCCGGGTAGAGGCAGATAGCAAAAACAGGGCTTTGGCAGGCTTGTCAATGGGAGGTTTACAGACGCTGCACGCCGGAGTACGAAATACGGATTTGTTTAATTATCTGGGAGTTTTTAGCTCTGGGTGGTGGTCAAATAATACTGAATTGTCAGACCCTCAATACAAATTCATGGCTGAAAATAAGGATAAAATAAACTCAAATCTCAAAGAATTCTGGATTGCTATGGGTGGTGAAGAGGATATAGCTCATAACAATTGTCAGATTATGATGTCGAAATTTAAAGAAATGGGAATCAACTATACCTATTACACCAGTCCTGGAGGGCATACATGGCCGGTGTGGCGGGAAGATTTGTATAGATTTGCTCCGCTTTTATTTCACTGAAATTTACGTCCTTTATTTAATGATGTAAACAGAATTAAATATTGCTAAAAATTTTAACCGCCTCTGCTGTTGTCTAAGTGGAACACTGAATTTTAATAATTTGATTATTAATTGAGTATAAAAATTTGGATTGCTCGCAATGGGTGTATAAAATCTTTCACGCATAATATTGGAAGTATTTTGTAGAATTCTGTGGGTACTTTGTAATGATCTCGAAAATCCCATCTCTGATTTGAAAGGAATAGTTTGGATAGTTCAACAGTTTAGAAGATGGCCAATAGGTTGGTTCTATAATGATGGCTGCCAGATGGCAGCCATCTATTATCAGGCTTGGAGTAGCGGGGTGGAAACAATGTCCTGATCAGTGAGATTCACCTTAGTGGTTCAATGATTGTAAATTTATAATCAGTTGATTAGGTCGTAAAAAATAAGATTGAAATGAGTTGAAAAGTCGGAAAAGACCTCAACCAAAAGATATACGGAACGCAGATTAGTTCGTAGGTTAAAATGAATGCAATGATCCCAACCTCTGGCTGGGATCATTCTTTTTTACACATATCACAAAAAAATCCGGATTTTTTTTCTCTCTTATAAAATATGAATATTCCAATGTGTAATGGTAATTAACCTATTTAATTCCATTTGTTATATTGTATTTAATTAATAATAAACTGGTATTTATTCAGAAAAAATGCTGTTTATAATATTCTGCACGTAGAATATTGAAAGTATTTTGATGCATACCGTACAAAATTTGGTAGTGTGTAAACATTTCAACCTTAACTTTTTAACTATTAATGTATGAATCGACTTCTACTAGTATGGGCGTTTTCACTGATTGCTTTCGGTGGGTTTGCCCAACAAATTAGCGGAACAGTCATCTCAGAATCTGATGGCTCCCCACTTCCGGGAGTTTCTGTGGCTGTAAAGGGAACCACTATCGGCACCATTACCGATTCGGGTGGTAAGTATGCATTGAACACAGGTGGTGGACAGGCCGTCCTGGTGTTCAGCTTTGTAGGGTATTCCAGTACAGAGGTGCCTGTTACCAATCAATCTGTAATTAATGTGAGTCTGAAAGAGGACAATCAGAGTCTGGAGGAAGTAGTAGTAACTGCTCTCGGAATTAAAAAGGAATCCCGTAAACTTGGATACTCCGCCACTTCGGTGAAAACCGAAGAAATGGTAACCAATCGTACTACCAACGTGATGGAATCATTGGAAGGTCGGGTAGCTGGTCTGAATATCACTCCACCGGCAGCAGGTGCGGGTTCTAGTATGCAGATACGCCTCCGCGGACAGGCTGCATTTGCCGGAGCCAGTAATTCCCCATTGTTTGTGATTAACGGACTTCCGATAGATCAGGGGGCCAGAGGTGCCAACGGAGCCGGTGAACAAAGAGACCGGGGAGATAACCTTCAGAACATTAACCCGGATGATATTGAAAGTATGACCGTACTCAAAGGTGCTACAGCAGCTGCTATCTATGGAGCAAGAGCCGCTAACGGGGCCATTATTATTACTACGAAGTCTGGAAAAGCCAACCAGGGATTGGGTCTGGAGTACACGGCCAGCTATTCTACCCAGAAGGCTCTCAATTTTATGGATGAGTTGCTTCAGACAGAGTATGGCTTAGGAACGGGTGGTAAAAGGCCCTCTACTCAGGGCGAGGCTCAGTCAAATGGTCAGTTTGGTTTTGGCGAGCGACTTGACGGAGTGCCTACCATCAATTTTGATGGAGTAATGCGTCCTTATTCTGCGAACCCTAACCGTTTATTTGACTTTCTGGAAACCGGAAAAAATTTCACAAATACACTGGCCGTATCAGGAAGTACAGGAAACGGGAGTTTCAGAGCATCGTTCTCCAATACGGATGCCTCTGGTATTCAGCCGAATAATGAATACATTAAACGTATTTTCAATTTAGGCCTTAATCACAATCTGAGTAAAAACCTTACAATGATGGTGAATATCAACTATGCCGATGAAGATAACATTAATCCGCCTCAAATTGGTACGCAGGGCGAAGGTGCGGTCAATTTTTTCACCAGAATGTCTATCTCTACTCCACTTGAAGCCTTCGAAGAAAGTGCCGTAGATCCGGTTTCCGGTACAGAATACAGGAATTCAGGGTTTACGGGAACCATCGTGAATCCTTTTTTCCAGTTACAGAAAGGGCAGTTTTACGAAGATGCCAGAAACCGATTGCTCGGAACAGCCACTCTACGCTATCAGATTACAGACTGGCTCTATGCTCAGGGAAGATTTAACTATGATAACTCTGGTAATTTTACAGAATGGAACGCACTGAACGGAACCGGAAGCCCCACTCCGCTTCAACCCGACGGAACTTACCGGGGTAACTACAATCTGCAGCAAACCAACACAAGTGATATCAATGCAGATTTCCTCATTGGAGGAGGTGATGAGTTTGGCAAATTCTCTGTAGATGCCAATTTTGGAGGTAATACCTGGCGAACTACCTGGCAGCGAACCAACCAGACCTCCAGCAATTTTGTGGTGCCAGATCTGTACTCAATTTCGAACGGTACGGTTCGTACACAGGGTTACGGCTATTCACAAAGCCGCATAAACTCCCTCTACGGATGGGCAGAGCTGGGGTATAATAATATGGTATTCCTAAACTTTACCGGAAGGCAGGATTGGTTTTCGGTACTGAACCCCGCCATGAACTACAAATTCTACCCATCGGTATCCGGAAGTTTTATCTTCTCGGAATTACTGGAGGGAAGTCGCAACTGGCTCTCTTATGCCAAACTGAGAGGATCTTGGGCTGAAGTAGGTAGTGCAAACGGAGTAAATCCCTACGATGGTGTTTTGACCTACAACATCAATCAGAATCAGTTTAACGGCCAAACGCTGGCCGGTGTAAGTGGAAACTTTGCACCTAATCCCTTCCTTCAGCCGTTTACTGTCAGGGAAAAAGAGATCGGATTGGAAATGCGGTTATTCAAGAATAAATTATTGCTTGATATTGGAGCCTTTGAAAAAATCACCACCGATCAGATTCTGGATGTAACCATCTCAAATACCTCGGGTTATTCCAATTCCAAACAGAATTTGGGATCGCTCAAAAACGCCGGGCTTGAGACTTTGATTGAAGTAACTCCTATTGATAGAGGTAATTTCAGATGGACCAGTTCCTGGAATAACGCGTTTCTCAAAACCGAGGTGCTGGATGTAGGGGATGTAGAGAGTTTGCTCTTAATTTATTTCAATGGCACAGGGAACGAATTTCTGGGTGAGCTGAGATATACAAAGGGTCTTCCCATGAACCAGCTGTATACCCGAACCTATCTCAGAAATGATAACGGCGATATCATTGTAGGGAATAATGGCCGTTTAAGGGCGTCTCCTGATTTTATACCTGTAGGAAGCTCCATTCCCAAACACACCGGAGGATGGGCCAATACGTTCAATTACAAGAATCTGACACTGGGTATTCATATTGATTACAAGTTTGGTGGAACCGTGTTATCATCTACTCACCTGAATTTGCTACGTCAGGGGCACTCTATCATGTCGCTTGAAGGAAGGAGAGATGGAGAAAACGGTATTCTTTTCCCTGGAGTATATGAAAATGGCGAACCAAACACCACGGTAGTAACCAATCTCCAGGCATTTTACGCAGATTACAGAAACCTTCAGATCGGTGATCCCTTTACCTTTAAATCCGATTTTGTAAAGCTGAGAAACGTCTCCTTATCCTATAACCTTACCAATGCTCTGAAAGATGTCTCTTTCATGAAATTTGTGAAAGGAATGACCTTAAGTGCCGCATGCAGAAATGCCGCAATTCTTTACAAAGATTTGCCCGGACTTGACCCGGAGGCCGTTCAGTCTTCCGGAGATTTCAGAGCGGGGTATGAAAATTCTTCATTACCCACCACCCGTAATTATAATGTAAGTCTAAATGTGAAGTTCTAAGCCAATGAGAAATCTGAAAAACTATATAATCATATCCGGGGCATTGCTTTTATCTACGTCATGTGACCAGGATTTTGTGGAAATAAATACCAACCCCTATGCGGTGAATTCGATTGACCCGGCACTGCTTTTTGCCGGTGCCCAGCGAACGCATCTGGGTACATGGGCTGCTGAGCACACCATTGTGCAGCAATTTGTGATTCCCTACAATACAGGGGCTAACCTCGGGTTTAATTTCAATGAAGATATTGACGACGTAAACAATCCGAAATGGAATCAGTCGTATCCTCAATCGATAAGAAACCTTACACAGGCAATCAACCTGCTGGGTACAGATACAGAAAGGGTGAACCTACTCAGTATGCTCAGAATATGGAAGGCTCAGGTGTACATGGGTCTGGTGGACGAATATGGGGATGTGCCTTATCTGGAAGCAGGAAAAGCCGTGAGCGATGGTATCTTTTATCCGAAATACGATGACGATGCCGCCATTTATGATGATTTGTATAATGAAATCAAATCGGGCGTGGCTTCATTGAATGCCGGTGCAGATTTTGTTGCGGCCGATCTGTTTTTTGGAAGTAAGGGGGGCATTCCAACCTCCAATGCAGCCGATCAGGTGGCCAAATGGAAGAAATTAGGTAATTCCCTTCTACTAAGGTTGGGGATGCGGTATTCCAAAATCAACCCGGATAAGGCCAAAAGTATCGTATCAGAGGCATTCACGGGAGGTGTAATGACATCCAATGCAGATAATGCCATGGTGAAATATGACGGAACCCTCTTTGTGAACAATGAGAATAACGGTCTTCGTAATTTCTCCTATTTTTATTATGCCGCGGAGCCTTTTGTGAATCAGCTTAAATCTACCAATGACCCACGCGGGAAATACATTCTGGCCAACTACGACGACCCGGCTTCGCCATTGGCAGATGCGAGTCCGGATACGGAACTTTCTAATCAGTTTGGCGTACCGATTGGGATTCTGAGTAATGATCTTGGAGCGGCTAATGGGCCTTACAGAGGTCAGCGTGCGGGTGGTCTTAATTATTCCCAGATGAACCTACACAGTGTGGCCTCGCCTCTGGCTCCGGATTTTTGGGTTACCTATGCACAAACCTCCCTTCTTCTGGCCGAGGCGGCTCATCGCGGCTGGATTTCGGGCTCTGCCCAGGCATATTATGAGCAGGGTATCACCGCAGATATGCAAGCGTACAGTCTATATCCGCAAACTACTCCAATAAGTGATGCAGCTATAGCCTCCTATCTTTCTTCTGAAGGAGTCGCCTTCAACTCAGCAAACGCGTTAGAACAGATTAATACGCAGTACTGGATTGTTAATCTGAGGAATGGTACAGAGGCATATGCCAATTTCAGGAGAAGTGGGTTTCCTGCCCTGAAACCGAATACCTTTAATGATAACCTGAATGGAGGGTTTCCGAGAAGGTTAAGTTATCCTAATTACGAGATGTCATCAAATGCAGAACATTATCAGGCGGCGGCAACGGCCATAGGTGGTGACGATCTCCTTTCCCGGGTTTTCTGGGACAAAGAATAGCAGTTTTTTTTCAGTTCAATAGTTTAGAATGAGCCCTTTACAGGGTCGATTAAGTGTAAAACCGGCTGCCATTGGCAGCCGGTTTTTTGTAGATGAAAGTTAAGATTTTTGATAAAGTAGTAGCACTTCAAAAGCTCACAGACCACTTCTTCATTGCTATATAGCTGGGTTATTTCTTAATACTTAAAATACTGTCATAGGCAGGTTTTCTCTCATTATTCCGGTCAAATAATAGGGGGTAGTTGGTTCTTCCACGAACAGGAAAGCCGTTTTTCCATGAGTTACCGTCATTTACTCCCCAGAAAGTCACCCGGTCAATGACGTCACGGTGTTTATAGAAGAGTTCAAAAATTTCTTTGTACCGTTGAGCCAGTTTCTGCTGAATATCATCCGGAAGGCCTTCGGTGTAAGGGTTCAGTTCTGCTTTCAGTTGTGCATTCTGACTAATCTCCGCACCGCTTACTCCCTGAGGGCGTGGAAGTACGTCAATATCCAGTTCGGTAATAGCCACTTTTACTCCCAGTGCCGCATAAGCAAGAATGCTTTCCTCAATTTCCTCAATGGTGGGGGTCTCGAGTGCCCAGTGCCCCTGCATGCCTATTCCATCGATCTTCGCTCCGGATGCCTGAATATTTTTAACCATCTGGATCACGCCTTCGCGTTTTGCCGGAATCGTCATGCTGTAATCATTGTAATATAAATCTGCTTCCGGATCTGCAGCGGCTGCCAGTTTGAATGCCAGAGCCAGATAGTCTTCTCCAAGGGTATTAAGGAATACCGATTTTCTGAGAGAGCCATTATCTTCAACCGCTTCATTGACCACGTCCCAGCTATATATTTTCCCCCGATATCGCCCTGCGATCGTTTCAATATGTTCTTTCATGGCAGCTTTCATTTCATCAGGATCTTTCATCTCACGGAAAAAACGTGAGAGCTGACTGTGCCAAATAAGGGTATGCCCGTGCACCTTCTGCCCATTTTTATCGGCCAGGGCCATTAACTTGTCTGCGGTTTCCCAATTGTATTTGCCTGGTTCGGGGTGAATCAGCATTGATTTCATGTCGTTTTCGGCTGTGAGAACATTGAACTCCTTTTTTACCAAAGCAGCCTGAACAGCATCTTCCTCCTGGATTTGTCTCCTGCTTAAAGCCGTTCCGATCAGAAAATCTTTCTTGAATTTTTCCTTAAGAGTGGCCTTCTGAGCCAGACCAACAGAGGCTGCAAAGCCCCAGAATACAAGCACTAATACGAGTTGTTTTCTCATTATTGTCAAATGGTTTATTGTATCTGTATTTATTTTATATATCCGAGTTTTTGCGATGCCCAGGGTATGAAAAACTGAAAATTCGGTTGATCGGTATGTCCACCGGTATGTTGCCTCCAGGCCAGATTTCCATCCAGTAAAGAGGTTTCAACCGGAGGCATTATTTCTGTTTTGTAATCATTACTTACCCCGAGATCTTTAACTCCCAATAGTTTGTATACCTCGCCCGCGGCAACTGTGGAGGCATAGCTTCCTTTCTGGTCAAGCCATTTGGCGTCACCTTTTTCAGGTACTCCATAAGAAACAAAACATAGTCTTGGGGCTGCCAAAGCAATAAGCTGATGGGAGTCTACCGGGAGGTCACATCCTGTTTTCCTTCCAAAAACAGATTCTTCTGCTGCATATTTGATGTAATTGCCTGCCATCCAATGGTATTCGCCAGAGGAACTAAGATTCTCCACCTTTTCCCCGAAATCACGACGATGCGGCACCACTCCTCCTTTTCCCGATGAACCTATAAGGCCAATAGCAAATCTGGACTCAAAAGCCAAAGTAACCAGAGCGGCCTTTCCATACCTTGATACCCCTTCAATACCCACCTTTTTCGCATCAACTTCTGGTATAGTTTCCAGAAAATCAAGTCCCCGGGCAGCCCCCCAGGCCCAGGCTCGCAAGGCACCCCAGTCGTCGGGTTTCCTGTATTCTCCTTTATTTACCAGTCCGATAATTCCTTTGGTGAGCCCTGCCCCGTTATCTGCCTGAATGCTCGCCGGGTCTATCGTGCAGTAGCCCCATCCGGCTGCCAGAAGTTGCTCAGTTCCCGGTGAATCTCCTGTGGGCGTGGGAGCAAAGAAATTTGGCCCCGGAGCTCTGAAAAGTGGTTGATAAACGGGGTATCTGTCAAATACTGCCTGTAACTCCGGCTTTTCTTTGACCATAATTTCTTTGAGAGCTTTGTTCAAGGTTTCGTAGTCATCTGCAGAAGGCTGTGCGGGTGATGGAAACTGAGGGCGGCCAAACATCATTAAAACAGGTACAGGTCCTTTTACATTTTCTGGTAATACCAGCATCATATCAATCTCTACCTTTACCGCAGAATATAAGCTGTTATCTACGATTCCACGAACTTTTCTGGCCAGCACAGGTATACGGCCTACAAACTCGTGATCTTCTATATCTACCACCCACTTTACAGCTGGTATATTCTTTGGTAGTTTACCATACACCTCATTTTCAAATTCTTCAATTAGCTCTGGCCGGCGAAGAGTATTCCATTTGTCTGCTGTGGTAATCCTTTTACCATTCTTGGAGATAAGAGCTTCAGGAAGATCAGGACAAGGATTCGCAAGAGACTCATCGTAGTTGGCGTGATCCGGGGCATTTTCATTGCCGTTGGCACCGGGTCTCAGCCGGGTAATTCCCAGTTGTTTCAGCATCTGCTTATGATCGGCACGGGTAAGTTTATTCAGACTGTCGCGTTGAGCAGGAGTCATTCCAAACTGAGCAAGAGAGCTTTGGTAGGAAAAAATTAAGGTCAGAGAAGCTAAAACGATTCTTTGTATATTCATCAGATTAATGGTTTGGAATGTATTTGGCTGCCTCGATCATCGTTGTTACCCAAATATCTTTTTTATTGATCTTCAGGTAATCCAGAAAGGCGTTGTGTTTGTCCAGATCGGTATTAATACTATGACCTCCTCCCACTCCGTGAAAGAGAACTACCAGCAGAGCGTTTTCTTTTTTAGCCTGCTCAGCCCACTCTATCAGCTTATCGGCATTGCTGTTGTCAATTACCATACAATCCACCTCAGAAAGATTTATTTTACCGGGATAATTGAGTTGCTGACGGGTTCCCCTCATGGCCACAAATTGTGGTTTAATGGCTTCTTTGAATGATCCTTCGCCTGTTTCGGTATCTCCGCAGGTATAAGCAAAGGTCCGCTCCGATTTTCCGTCGAGTGATTGCAGAAACACATTGGTCATTTCCGTTTCTCGTACGATCTGTTCCGTCGTATATTTACTCAGGTCATTTTCTGTAGTCACCCAGCTTCTTCCGGCTTTCGAGGCATCACATGGGTGGTAAAGCGTATGATTGCCCAACTCATGCTTCAGGGCGGCTTTTTTCCAGTCACTCAGACGGTTCTTACTTCCCGGGAACACCGCACTCAGATAAAAACTGCCGGTTAAGCCTCGTTTGTCAAGTTCGGGAATAACATGGTCCAGGTGAACTTCAAGGGCATCATCATAGGTGAGCACCACGGCCGCTTTTTTGCCCATCCAGTATTTCTCCGTTTCAGACGTGAGTTCTGCCTCAAAAGGCGAAGCCGGAAGTCCTTCTTTGTTGTAAAAGTTGACATCCGGGTTATCTGCCCAGGCATATCGCACAAATAAAGGAATCTCTATCTTATCGCTCCATAATTCGACGGTATGGCCCGAAATCCGGCTTTGTGCCCACACATAGTTCTTATCCGATCCGGCTATGGCAAATTCCCGCAAGGGCTCACCATCATTGCTTAACAAACCACCACCGATGCTTTCAAATGACAGGATAAGTTTATTTTCAGATCGTTCCATGGAAGAAAATAGCGGTCCGGATCCTACGATATCTTCTCCATAAGCCAGTTTTCTGGCAGCAAGGGCTAGTCGCTCTCCCACACTCTTTTTGTTGTCGGGGTGGATATCATTCCATTCTCCCAGGTCAATGCCAACGGCCATGGCTGTGCCGGGTACTTCCAGGGCTTCCAGCTGTGCCTGCCGAAGTTCTGCCCAGTTGCTTTCTGAAGGCAAATAGTTGGCGTCCATAAAGTTTGGAAGCTGAACAAATAAAAAGGGGAGGTCAGGTCGTTTCCATTGCATCTGCCAATCGGCGATCTGGGCTTTTTGTAAATCCAGATAGGTTTCTGGTCTGCCGGCATTGCTTTCTCCCTGATACCAAAGTATTCCTTTTATCTGATAATGGGTGGCAGGAGCTGCCATGGCATTAAAAAGTGCCGCTGGTTGATTCTGTGCAGAAAATCCAACGGCAGGCTGGCGTGGTTCAAATACATCGGCCACGCGGTAATGCCAGGTGCCTTTGAGATCGATCGTGTCTTTTCCTGCGAAAACAGAGTAGGGTTTATCAGGCACAAATCCACCTTTACCCGATTGGTTCGTAACTTTTACTACCAGCAGGTTTTTACCGGGCTTAAGAACGCCTGCTGAAACACGATATCTTCTCTGAGGATACTGGTAAGTTGTATTTCCGATTTTCTCACCATTGATATAAAGTTCATCTGCATCTACTATTCTACCCAGAAAAACCATCGCTTCTTTGCCGGCCATTGATTCAGGGACGTCAATTTCCCGGCGATACCATACCACCCCGTTCAGGTCTTTTATTCCCTGATCTTCCCAATACCCGGGTACCTGTATAGTTTTCCAATTGACGGGTTCATAGTTTGTCTCAAACCATTTGGGGTTTTCCAGAAGTCCCCTGTCTGTCAATTGAGTGATGGGCCTGGCTATCTTACGGAAACTGTTCACATAAGCGGTATCTTTATTTTTTTCAATAGTTTCAGACAGGTCGTCAAAATTTCTGAGTCCATTTTCACTGGTCCAGGCTTCAATGGGTGTGCCACCCACGCTTGCATTGATAATACCGATAGGTACGTGCTGGTCTTCATAAATTTTCAATGCGAAGAAATAGGAGACAGCGGAGAAATAACGAACGTTTTCCGGCGTACAAACTTTCCATGAGCTGCCCACGGGATAATCGTTCAGAGGTTTTTGAAGCTCTGTCAAAGTTGGAACCAAAAACTGCCTTATCTGGCTATTGGTGGCTTCTCTGATATCTTCTGCGTAAGTTACATCGTGGTGTTGCAACTGATGTACCATGTTACTTTGTCCCGAGCAAAACCAGACATCGCCCAAGTACAGATCATGGAGGACTATCTGCTCTTTGGAACCCTTAATAATCATCTGAAACGGGCCGCCAGCCTGCTGAGGAGGTAGTGTTAGTTCCCATTCACCCGCAGGGCTGCTTACAGCCGTATATTTTTTACTTTTGAATTCCACCGAAATCTTCTCTGACGGAGCCGCCCAGCCCCAAAGTTTTAACGATTCATTTCGCTGAAGTACTGCACCGTCACTAATGAGCCGGGGAAGCCGAAGCTGAGCGTTTGCTGCTGTAGCTATAACAAGGCATAGAAAAAGAATTCTTTTCGACATATTTCAACAGGTTTTCACAGAGCGTCTAGTAAATGTAAGCAGAAGTGTCGGATTAACACTTAATTTCTCCAGCCTAAAATAGACAGGAACTCCTCATAGGTAGATCATTGCTAAAACTAGTATTCATCAAACTCTGTGGATAGAATAAAGTGGGGCAGATTAGAAGAACTTTGACTTAATTCTAATTCAATTCTAATGTAACCTTATTTTGAATACATTTACCTTGGTTCATCTATTTTACCTATGCATCATATATTACTGATCGAAGACGAGCAGAATGTTGCCGAATTTATCATCACAGGTCTGGAAGAAGAAGGCTACCGGGTTACTCATGCTACAGACGGCCTCAAGGGATTTGAAGTTCTCAAAGCCGAGCAGGTGGATGTGGTGCTCCTGGATATATTACTACCGGTAATGAACGGGCTTGATGTCTGTAAAAAAATCAGGCAGGAAGGGTTCAAGGAATTACCTGTGCTTATGCTAACCGCTCTTGGCAGTGCAGAAAACGTGGTGCTCGGTCTTGATAGCGGAGCTGATGACTATTTGGCCAAACCCTTTAAACTTATCGAATTGAAGGCCAGAATTCGTACTCTGATGCGTAGATCTGAATATGTATCTTCTGTTCCGCAGGAGTCGGAAAATATATTTTACTTCGCCGATCTGGAACTGAATGATGATGCCAAGATACTTAGGCGTGGAGGTAAAGAAATATCTCTAACCTCAACCGAGTACAGGCTTCTTCTTATGTTTCTCAAGAATCCAAGAAAGGTTTTGTCGAGAACCGAGCTTCTGGATGAGGTGTGGGGTATAAACTTTGATATTGGCACCAATGTAGTGGACGTGTATGTGAATTATCTCCGGAATAAACTCGATAAATACGGCAATGAAAAGCTCATTCATACCGTGATAGGAATGGGTTACGTATTAAAGCAAGAATGAACGATCTATACTTTCCTGAACGCATCATAGGGTTCAATTTTCAATGACTTAGCCCGTATAATCAATGAAAATTCATAACAGAATCATTTATCTTCTCATCACCGTCTTTGTACTCTACACGGTGCTGTTCAGTGTGTTTATTTATTACTCT
>CBINGY010000030.1:0-55284 GCA_966250325.1 uncultured Cytophagaceae bacterium
CTGCTGCTTTATTAAACATATAAATAACAATAGACACAGTTTAATGAACTATCCCCAAATACAGACTCAACTGTTTTAGCTTTTGCTATTCTATCCAAATACATTCACATAAGCAAAGCTATCTGTCATCGATTTAATTCATTCATTATAGATGAGGCTCAAGATACATCAGAAATACAACATGCAATTTTTGATTTGCTAATTACTAATGGATTACAAAACATTGAACTAATTGGCGACCCGTATCAATCACTTTATACCTGGAGGAATGCCAAACCTAAAGTATTTATGGACAAATACTCAGATTCTCAATGGCAAGGGTTAGACTTAAGTGACAATTGGCGTTCAACACAAATAATTATTGATACTTACAGTTTATTACGTAACCCTGCAGATGGAAAAATAGTCGCAAAAAGAAAGTTTGAAAAAGAATTCCCAATTTATATTATTCAATTTGAAGAAGGTAAAGAAATTCAGGCATTAGAAAAGTATAATAACCTTTGCAAAGATTATAAATTAAATCATGTGGTTACAAGAGGGGTTGAATTATCCGAAAAGCTAAACGGTAATTCTGGTGAGGAAACATACTGGAAGAATCCCATCGCTGAAAAAATTATCAATTCCATTTTCTATATTAAAAAAGGAAATATTAAATCAGGAATTGATAGCTTTCGTTGGGGAATCGTAAATCTCATTAATCCTCAACTATCCTTTAAAGATAAAAAGGTTATGGTGCAGGAGCTTAAAAATAACTATGAAGTAAATTCCCAACTAAATTTATTGCTACATGAATTTGCTGATTTTAGCATGACACTTTCAGAATGGACTATTCAAACTGCTAAAAGAATAACTGATTTATTCGATTTGAAAGAGCCTTTAGATTTAGAATTAAAAAAAGGTACTTATAGTCCTTATCACAAAAAACTAATGAAAGATCTTTTTGTTGACAAATCGGCTAAATGGAATTTCCCTATAACCACAATTCATAAAGCAAAGGGAATGACTTTGGATACTGTACTATTATTTCTGTATAAAAACGGGCATTCAATTTCTATTGCTGACATAATTCCCTCCGGTGAGCATTTAACAGATAACCAAACATTGATTTATGTAGCAATGTCAAGACCAAAATATATCCTTGCAATTGCGATTGAAGACACTGTAAATACAACTGATATAAGGAATAAATTAGGTGACAAAATTGAGTTCCTTTAAAATCCTTCGCCTAACATTGGAATTGCGAATAGTGGGGCTGGACATTGGAGCAATAAGCAGCGGTAATTCTGCTGTGCTGTGGTTCGGGGCTCGATGAATAAAGCCCAACTTTGGTTCTTAATATTTAACTTTCCCTGAGAAAGCTCTGTGAATACTTGTCTGTAAACCTCCGCTCCGCAAAGTCTTTTCGACTTTATGGCACTGTCCTAAGGTTTATGACCTTTAATGTTTTACCCATCAAACCGAAAGCATTCACAGTGAATCGTCTTTGAGTAAGTTTTGTAATCCTGAAATTAATGCACCCAGTTCTGCTTTGCTGTTGGCTAATATCACGCAACCCGATCCCAACTCAGGAAAAGCCGAAAGGTGAGATCTGAATCCAACCGAGCTGCCATTATGCTGAATATCGCGTGCAGGTCCGGCACCTCTTGTGCCCCATCCCAGACCTGTATTATTTCGGGTCAATTTATGCGTCATTTGTATGGCCGCATCGTGTTCTTCGATCTGAGCTTTCAGATACTTCATCATGTCGTTCAGGTCACTGTGAATATCTCCCGCCGGGCCAAACATTCCCCCGGTCTGATAGATAATTTCATTTCCATTTTCACTGTACGGGGTTGCCATTTCCGACATCTCCTTTTCTTTCTTCTGATACGTCGTATGGTCCATATCCAAAGGTTGACTTATGTATTCATGAAGAAGTTGACTATACGATTTTTGAAATATATTTTCCAGAATATGCCCCAGAAGTGCCGCTCCCCAATTGGAGTATTCAAATGTATAACCTGGCAGGGTATCTGGCCGAAACATCCGTAAGGCCTCATAAAAAGCCGTTGAATCCATTGAATTTTCGGGATTCAGCACGTTTACCCCCGGTTGATCGGCCAGAGTAGGTGGTAATGATGGCAGGCGGGAAGTATGATTCGCTAAATGTAGCAGTGTGGTGGGTTTCTGATTATAGCTAAGATCAGGAAAACTACCGGGCAAAAATTTCCGGATATCGTCATCCAGAGATGCCTTGCCCAGGAGAACGGCTTTGGCCAGTAAGGTGGCCGTAAAGGTTTTGGTTATGGAGGCAATTTCATAGCCGGTCGATGAGGTCGGCAATGTTCCGGTTTCCCGGTCTGTTACTCCGTAATGATAGGTGAGTTTCCTTCCATTTATGATCAATCCTATGGAAACCCCTGCGGCAAAAGGATTCCGAAAATATGGGAGAACAAGGCTGTCAATACGTTTATCGAAAGGAGTACTTAAAGGATTGTCTGAAAGTATTTCGGGAGCGGTATCAAGCAAGGGGATTTGAGCATTGGAGAGGCCAAAACTGCTGAACTTCAGCTCTGGGGTTACTTTTAAAAAAAGATTCAAATCCCTCACCTCGGAAGCCAGATGAAAAGACATACCCCCTCTGGTTTCTTCCCGGGATATTATTTTGATGATGTTTCCACTGTTCCGATTTGCTTTCAGGTAGCTTACCAGGCGGCTTTCTGAAATATTTTTGGTGAAAGAGGTATCTGCCAGCTCATAAATGCCTTTGAAATCATCTCTGTTGAAGCGTGCTATGATGGAATCCCTTACGCTAGAATAATTCATTACATCCAGCTGAGCCATGGCCGGCAAAGTCAAAAAAGTAACACAAACGGCAACTAATAAACGCATCATTTCTGTCAAAAATCAAGTCTGCCCGCAACTGGTCAAATTCTATGCCATCGGCCGGAAAATACCTGGCTGTTCATTTTTCGCTGATTTTCATTTTTACGGTTGTTCAGAAACGAACAGGAAGTTGGTTTATCGGACATCAAACTGCCTCGCTGAAGCAAACGGAAAACCGAATGTAACACGCTCTGCAAAGTGGTTTTGACTGTAACGTACCATTAACCTGGTCTTCTCACGGAATGATCCCCGCTCCGCAAAGTCTTTTCGACTTTGTGGTACGGTCCCACGGTCTTCAGACCGGTAAGGGTTTGAGACAGCACAGCCGACTCTCACTCCCTCTTCAGAACCCTGTTTTCCCCAGCAAGCGATCCCCTAAAGCTTCTTCGCCACAAAATCGGTATGGGCCCGGCTGATGGGAATAAATTCTTGACCTTTAAATAAGAGATTTCCTTTAGCCTGATTATTCATCAAAAGCACTCTAATCAAAGATTTTACCTAGATTTATCTCAGAAAAAGGAAGTGAGCTTTATGCAGGGTTTGATGTTTCAGGCATTGTATAATACCGGTAGCAATTTCAGAGAAATTTAAATGGCAGAAATCAGACTCTATAAAACAACAGCGAAAGGATTGAAAATTATTGGTTTGAGTTTGCCATTTCTGGTCTTGGGAATATGGACTCTACTGGACGGTCCGTATGGAAGCACAGAATACATTATGACGTGGATCGTCACTTGCTTTTTTGGACTTGGCCTTCCTTTTGGACTTTTTCAGGCATTCGACAAAAGACCGCAAATTATAATCTCAGAAAAAGGTATTTGGGACAGAACAACAAAACAAGACGAAGTGAAATGGGAACAAATAATAGAAGCCTATCATTTCGATATTTACGGTCAGAAGTTTATCTCATTAGTAACTGACGACACTTTCGTTTTTAAGAAGAAACCCTACAAGTGGGCTACAAAAATTAATGAGTTCGTAGGAGCACAAAATCTCAACCTCAATTTAGGGCAAATAAATATTGACGAAAGGGAACTGACTAAATTCATTAATTTTCTTTGTAAAAAAAATTCAGACGAGCGATTAAAACTTATCACCTCATTTACATACAATAAAGCTAATTTTACTTCATGGGATTTCCAGAAGGTGATTACCTATGTTTTCATATCCGTCTTAGTTTTACTTTTAAGCCTGTATAGTTTTGCAGCTTTTGCAATAATTATGACTGTTACCTTGGTTTCCGTTCGTATTGCACGCGAGAGACCAGAGAATTCAGTTCTAAAAAAATATGCACGCATTGGAACCTGGCTCGGATTCTGCAATATGGTTTTATATTCAGGAGCAACAATGGTTTACGACAAGCTAACTTTAGACTTAGCTGAAAGATTAACGATTAAAATTGAAGAGTTTCAAAAGCTCAATAAAGCTTATCCAGCTGATATAAAATCAATTAAACAAAATTTAAGGCTAAATTTTGCAGAACGCTACCTTATTACCCAAATTGACTACACCAGACTAAATGACGACTATGAGTTAGAAGCTAATTTGCTCCAGGGTAGAAGAGAAACCTATGATAAAGAATTAGAAGATTGGGAATAAATACAACGTATATTGGAATTGCCTTGCCTCGCTCCGAAAATTGTTTTGAACCGTAAAGATCAGGTTACTCAATCTTAACAAATAATCACTTCGAACAGATAATCCGCAAAACCAGCACTAACTCCTGGAGATGAACACAAAATGTCTGGTATCAACGAATCCCCAGCAAGCTCTCTCAGTACTTTTCTGTAAACTCCCTGGGACTTAAGCCGGTCTTTTTTCTGAAGAGCCGGGAAAAATAAGCTGTATCTTCAAAACCCACTCTGTAAGTTTTTTTCCCGCTGATTCCTTCTATTAACCAATCCCTCCCTTCAATTCAAAAGCATACTCATAACTAATGAGGCCCCGCTCTTTTTCATTTTTCTGCCAGGCCGTTTCCCGATGGCTTAGGTCAATAATTTCTCCGGTGCTAATAGACTGAAATGATACTGCTATCTTTTCTAAAGTTTTCAATTCGGCTTCTGAGAACAAAGCTGCATTGAATGTTCGGGTTTTATTTGTCAGGAATTGTTCTCCGGTAAAACCCTGAGGAAATTCCGTTGTTTGAATACTAATTTCATTTTCGCTTTGGAGAAATTCAAAAATGGTTTGAAACCTTGTTGGAACGGGCCCCATTTCTATGGCCCGATAACGCACTCCACTTATCGAAAAACCACTCTGTCTAAACATCGAGAAATCAGCGTAGAATAATAACTTGTTCATTTTGGTTTTGAAAGGAGCTAGTCTTTCGGCAAAATATACAACCATTTCTGTAAGCTTTTCAAGGCTCGGTCTTCTGTATCCTGAATAAATATCAGGCAAATGGCTTCCGAATACATAGGCTAAAAAATCGGTCCTAAAAGAATTCCTGTTTTTTTCATAGGCCAGAAGACGTGCCTTTTGCAGGCATTTCTTTTTCGAGTTTTCATCCAAAGTGGCACAACTTTCAACCATCTCAATAAAGGTTTCGGGATCCTCCACGGCCTGGATCAACTTTGCATTTGATAAACTAGGCATATCTCCGGCCTCATATTGGCGATAACCATTTGTGCCAAAGCCCAAAACCTCTGACATTTTTGCTGCCGACAAACCATACTTACTTCGAATGCCCGCAATTTCATCTGTAAAGGGAATGTTATATTTGTTCCGGTATTGATTGTAAACCTGGTTGGTATTGACTTCGTCCAGTGAGGTGCTAGTAAATTGTTCACCACTATCCTCACAGAGGTAATACTGAAAAACAACTTCAAACTTTTCCTTTCTAAAATCCATGGACCGTTTTTCCCATGTCAATTTCATTTCCTTACCTGTAATTGGACTTTTCATTTTCTTCTATTTTAAAGGATAGTTCATTGGATATTCCGCCAGATGAAAAGAAATACAAATGACACAATTACCCGGTGCTCCCATTGTGATTTTTATGTACATTTCTCTGGATTTCACCATCTTCCCAAACACCCACATATCAGCACCATCATATAGTTTTTCTTCAAGCGGCCCCTCGCTGTAATCTTTAACTTCTAATGCTTCGAGGGTAACCTTTCGGTCGATCGGTCTGATTTCCAATTCTAGCAAAGTTTGAGCATTTTTACCTCGATCATCACGAAACAACACATCCCAGATTTTCATCTTCTCCTTAAAGTCCTTTAAGAAGTATTCTATTTCGGTAACTGTGCTCATGTAGAAGTAAAAGACAAAACTAGTACCAAATAAACAAAGTATGCAACTTTAAAATTGTATTTTCTAATATATTTAGCAAATAATCAACTATATAGTCATTTATTCAGAATTCATTTACCGAAAACCTGGGGCCAAAACCAAAAAGACAAAATCCTTAAAATCGGCTTATTTGTTGTCCCATCTCAAAACCAAAAGACAAGAGTCAAAAGGAAGCAATTACCATCTAGCAAAGTCTCCCTGTCATCCGACAGGCAGGCGTCAGGAATTCTTCAGGTTCCTGAGCAAGTTCCTTCAATACTTATCCGCAAACTCCCTGGGACTTAAGCCGGTCTTTTTCCTGAAGAGCCGGGAGAAATAAGCGGTATCTTCAAAACCCAGCTCCATTGCAATCTCCTGCACCGGAATTTCCTTGCGTACCAGCAGTCGTTTGGCCTCCAGTAAAAGCCGGTCATGAATCAGATCTGTGGTGGTTTTACCCAGAGCGTTTTGAACAAGTTTATTGAGATGTTTGGCACTGATATGCAGCATATCGGCATAGTCAGAAGCCGTTTTATGTTGCGTATGATGCTCTTCAATCAATTTTTCAAGCTGCTGCAGACGTGAAAGTGGCTGCTTTTTCCCTGCAGTCTCCATGGGATAATTCCTGAATACAATTCTGGCCAGTTCCATGTAAACCTGCTCAATCAGATTTCTAAGCCGATGCCTTTTGTAGGGCAAGGTTTCACCATATTCTTCATAAATCGATTTGAAAAAATCCGTGATTTTCTGAAGGTCATCATCATGCTCAATTATCAGAAGAGAGGGAGATTGCTGAAACGTGTACATCGGAAAGTCATGGAGCGGTATACCGGGCTCGGGAAATTCATAGAACTCACGGGAATGAAAAAATAGGTAGCCTTCCGGCGGACTACTGAACTCCCAGTGATGCATTTGGCCGGGCTGCATACAAAAAAGTGAACCCGGTTTTATGTCATACGTGGTGAAGTCTACTTCATGCTTTCCGTAGCCATGCGTAAAAAGTACAACCAGGTAAAAATCATGCTTATGAGGCACCGTGATGGCAGCATGGTGATAGTTGAGATGAAGAGAAAACAAATTGGCATAAAATTCATCTTCTCCGACCGGTTTATGAAAGGTTTCGATATTTAAAACCGGATATTTCTGCATTTTACAAAGATACAAAAAGCGTGATTCATCCAACAATTGGCGTTAAAGAGAACAGGATTCTGCCACGCGGTCGACGTAACTTTGAGAAAAATTTCAGAAGATGAACGTAACCGGAATACTCAAACAGAAATGCCCTACCTGTGGCCAGGGCGATGTATTTAAGGGGAATTCCTTTTTCTCTTTTGAAGAGGCTCAAAAAAACTGCAGCCACTGCGGCGAAAAGTTTGAGAAAGAACCCGGCTTCTTCATCGGTGCCATGTACATGAGTTACGGACTGGCCGTTGCCCAGCTTTTCTTAATCTTCGGTGTGGCTCAGTTCTTTTTCAGTGAAACATTCGACCTTCGCATACTCCTTATACAGCTGGTAACTATTCTCCTGCTTTCGCCCTTAAATTACCGGCTTTCGCGGGTGATCTGGGTGCATTTATTTACCAAAAAGCCGAAGGTAATCCCGCCAGAACTGCATTCAGAAGTTTCGTAAGACAGAGCACTGATTTAGGTTCGCCTAACCGAATCTCTTCCCCACAGAGTCATTTAAGACCGTTACGTAGGAAGAAGCCTGTATTCGCCTGGCTTTCCCTCCACAAAGTCTATTTGGTTTTGTATCATAGCCCAAAGGTCTTTAGAGCGGAAAGCGTTAACGGAAACAAGAACTAACTTAAACCTCTCCCCAAAAATCGCTCACACCGCTCCGCAAATTCTTTTCAACTTTGTGGAATAAGTCCCACGGTCTTCTCACAGAGCCTGCGGCAGACCGACTAAAGGTTTCGACAACAATATCTTAAACTACCCTGACCCCCTCCCCAAAAACCGCTCGCCCAGCAGCTTTTCCGTCACCAAATCCTTATTCGCCCGACTGATGGGGATCACCTCCTCGCCAATGACCAACTCGGAATTCTCGAAGCTTTTCACTTTGGAAATGGCTACGATATAGGATTTGTGAACCCGTAGAAATTGCTCAGGTTTCAGGTTTTCTTCCAGGGTTTTGAGAGACATCAGGGTCATGTATTTGCCGGTTTCGGTGTAGATGATCACGTAGTTTTGCAGGGACTGGATATAAAGTATCTCATCCGTTCGTATTTTCTCGTATTTGCCTTCGCATTTGATGAAAAAATAGTCGGGTTCAGCAGGAGTCAGGCTGTCACTTTTGACCTGATTTTTTAGCAGATAGAGTTCTCTGGCTTTTTTGACGGCCTTGAAAAAACGGTTGAAGGTAATGGGTTTCAGCAGGTAATCCACCACATCAAACTGAAAGGCCTCCAGAGCGTAATTGGGATATGCGGTGGTGAGAATCACCATGGGCAGAGAGGCCTTCATATTCAGAAAATCCATACCGGTCATGAACGGCATCTCGATGTCCAGAAAAATAAGATCGGGGCTGGACGTTTCCATAAGCTGATCCAGCTCCACCGGGTTCTGCACAATGCCGATCAGCTCCAAATAGTCCACCACAGCCAGATGCCGGGCCAGTCCTTCACCAGCCAGCGGTTCATCATCCACTATGACGCATTTAAGTTTCATTCTTTCAGGGCCGTTTCATTATGAAAACGCTCCCCGTCTCCAGCGGAGAGGGGGCCGGGGGGGTGTGGTTGCAGCACCAATTTTAACTTCACCTTAAATATACCCTCTTCCTCCGTAATCTGAAGTTCATGCTTTTCGGGGTACAGAAGCTCCAACCGCCTTTTGACATTATTTAGTCCAATTCCCGATCCACCGCCCGCAGTGGCTTTTCCTTTGCTGTTTTCCATCTCCAGATGCACTTCGTACTGTTCACAGACCACCAGCTTCATGCGTATGAAATTCTCCTGCATTTTGCCTTTTGAAACGTGTTTAAACGCATTTTCCACAAATGGCAACAAAACAAACGGAGCGATTTGCAGGTGCTGTTCGGTCGACGGCGGCAGGTCAAAGGAGAGCTCGGTCTGGTCTTCATAGAGCCTCAGGCTTTCCAGTTTGATGAAATCTTCAATGAAATTCAGCTCCTTTCCCAGGGGAATGAAGGGGTCATTGCACTCGTACAACTGATACCGCAGCATATCGGAAAAAGAAGCCAGCGACTCGGTAGCCAGATCAGGATTTTTGTGAATGAGCACATAAATGGAATTGATGGTATTGAACAGAAAATGCGGGTTGATCTGCGACTTCAGATACTTCAGTTCTGTTTCCAGGTTTTCCTTTTGCAGGTTCAGCTTCTCCCGCTCAGTTTGAAGCCAGTTTTTGGCGAGTTTCAGGCTCATGGCCAGGGTCATACTGGCGGCAGTGGAAGGCAGGGCCATACGGGAGAAAATATAAAAGAAATCGGAAGGCGGCCGGCCAAAAAGATCCTGAAACGTGTATTCCGAATAGTAGGCATTCAGGTAATAACCGCCGGTAATAAGGGCGGTACACAGTAGAATAGTGGATACTACGCCAAAGAAATAAATGGCGTACCGCCCTTTGGAGAGAAACCGGGGAATGAGATAATAGAGATTAAAATAAGCCCCGGCCGCCTGAAAAAGGATGTACCCCAGAAACTTCATCGGCACTTTCCCGCCAAACAGATAATTCCATGAATTTTCTAATCCGTCTGTGTTAATAAGCAGCCACATCAGGTGATAGACCACCCAAAACGGAATGTGGTAAAGCTTGTATTTTATAATCCACTGAATCATTCTTTCCATTAAACAGCTGCGAAAGTAGTCTCTGAATGGATGTACCACCCGGAATATTGACCAACGGTACAAATAAATTGATTAACGGAAAAGTACTTTAAATAGGGAACTCATCAAGAATATCCGACTGTTAATCAAGACTTTCTGAACAACAAATAACGCTTCCCTTTCTTTGATCAAAAAACGAAATGAGCAAATCCTTTCACCTCCTTCTGCTTTATGTGCTCAGCCCGCCCGCATGGGCTCAAATTCAGGGTCGAATTATAGATGGTACGAAAGAGCCGGTTCCTTTTGCCAACGTTCTGGTACATCAGCTACCCGACAGTCTCTTTGTACGCGGCACAAGTACCGATGAACAGGGTGCTTTTCAGATTCCCGATGTCTCCAATGGCGATTACTTCCTGAGAATCAGCAGCATCGAATATCAGTCGACAGAAGTTCGGATACAGATTTCTTCTCAAAATGCCAGAAACTTAGGCGATATCGTCCTTCAAAATGAAACCGGTTTGCTGAATGAAGTGGTGGTTTCTGCTCAAAAAGACCTGATGCAGCAGACGCCCTTTGGCAAAGTGGTGAACGTTCAGAACAGCCTGCTCACCAAAGGAAGTAACGCCCTGCAGGTGCTGGAGCGGCTGCCGGGGGTGATTACCGACAAACAAAACGGAGGCTTTAGCCTGAACGGTCAAAACGGCGTTTCGGTACTGATCAATGGCAGACGGGTGATGATGAGTCCTGCTGAAATTACTGCCTTACTGGAAAACACTTTGGCCGATCAGATTGAGCAAATTGAGCTCATCACCTCCCCTTCTTCCCGGTACGATGCCGAGGGCGGAGCAGGCCTTATTAATATCGTCATGAATCAGCCGCTCAGTCAGAAAAGTCGACTGGGACTAAACCTCGCTGGAGGGCACGGATTCGGCGAAAAGGCGGCCGCTTCTGTGAGCTATCAGCGGGCATGGGAAAAGCTACAGGTCACCGGCTCTTATGGCTATCTCAGGGATTCCCGGCGTTCCGGTTTTGCCGGTTTCGGCACTTCACATAAACCCGACCTGCTCGGTGGTAGAAGTTCAGCCGATTTTTCGACGTTTGGCAGAACGCTTCAAAACACGCATAACCTCAATTTCGCAGCAGATTATCAGCCCATTGCCACCTTTAGCATGGGCACCGATTGGGTGATTTCTATGGCACAAAACAGCAACTTGTCCGATAATAACGTTGCCTGGGACATGGAAACTTTGGGTTATCTGGCCATGAGAGGTCAGTCTGAAGGAGCAACCAAAAGATCCAATCTTATTGGCTCGTTGTTCATAGAAAAGTCATGGCAACAAAAGAACAGATTGAACCTGGACCTGAGTTTGTTGAAATACTTGAATGACAATCCTTCACAAATCAGTCTTCATTATTTTGACCGAAACGATGAATCCACGCAATCGCCTTCCGATCTTTTTACATCGGGTTACAGCGGAAAAAGCAAATCTGATATCGGGGTAGGTATTGCCAAAGTGGATTATGAAAGACAATTTAATGCCCAGGTCATGGGCACTTTTGGAGGCAAAGTGAGCCTGGCAAAGAATGAAAACAACAGCAGCGTGGAAAGCATCACAGATGGCGTTTGGCAGCTAGACCCCCGCTCGCAAAATCTCATTCTGGGCAAAGAAAAAGTGGTCGCTTTGTACAGTCAGTTTGAGTTTTCACCGGGACAAAATTCAACCTTACACGCAGGCCTTCGATACGAATACTGGCAACGAAACATCAACACCGAATCGGAACCCTTTGCAATCTCCGGCTTTTTTCCTTCTGTTTTGTGGAACAAAATCCTGAAAGACGGATACTCCATAAGCCTTGGCTACAATCGCCGCATTAGCAGACCACTCTATACCGACCTCATTTCCAATCTGGCTTATAACGATCCCACCTTTTTATTCTCCGGGAATCCACTGCTGAAACCTACGATCACGAATGCCTTGAAGCTGGAATACAATACGCCCTGGCTCAGCAGCGGGCTCACGTTTCAGAACGACCTCCACCCCATTCTGCGATATCAGATCACATCAAATCCGGAGCGAACTATCGGCATAAATTCTCCGCAAAACCTGGATTACCAGAAAAGCATCAGCCTGTTCCTTTCGGCTCCTGTTCAACTATTTGATTGGTGGAAACTTTCGTTGACAAGCACCACATCCCTTCGGAAATATCAGATTTCGTACACCCCGAATGTAGCTGCCAAATCGTATGTTTTTCAGGGATTCAATTTCAGCTCCAATTTCCATTTACCGTATAGCCTGGAGCTGGAACTCAGCGGCTGGCGTAACCTGCCTGCTTTTGACGGCAGCAACCGGCTCGATGGTTTCGGAATAGTAAACCTGGGACTGGCAAAAAAACTCAAAGACGACAAAGGAATTTTTACACTTACCCTGCCAGATGTACTTCAAACCATGAAAGTTCACACCGCTATTGGTGCCATGACCCCGCTGGTTTTTGATATTCAAACGGTGTCAGACTGGCAGGACGAAACCGCTCAATACCGGGTTTTCCGCATCAGCTATTCACGAACTTTTGGCGGGAATTTTGATCGAAAAAGCCGCGATGAACTGGAAGAGATTCGGAGGGTGGGGAGGTGAGGAGTGTCGGGTGTTTGATGTCGGATGTTTTGATGGAAGACCGAAGACGGAGGATGAGAAGCGGGAGACGGAAGTTTGGGGTTGGAGGTATGCTTTAGCTGAAAGCCGAATGCCGATTGCCGATTGCCGACCGCAAAAATCATAATTTCAAAAATTCCTCTTATTTCCTTAAGTTGTCATCAAAACAAACTACCTAATGAAAAGCTATTTGGAAGCTTCCCCGGAAGCAGGAAAGCTATTTTACCAAATGTACCACCAGAATGGTCGGGTAACCATGCTGAATCTATTACGATTCAGAAAAGTGGCAGATTACACCAACCTGGAAGACCTGAAACCTGAAAAAGAGCTATCTGGAGAAGAAGCTTACCGGCTTTATCTGGAATGCACGCTTCCGCTCTTAAAAGAAGCTGGCAGTCGGGTTTTGTATTATGGCAAAAGTCGGGATTTCCTCATTGGTCCATCCGACGAAAAATGGGATGCCGTATTGCTTGTAGAACATGAGTCTGTTGAAAAATTCATTGCGTTTTCCCGGAACTCGGCATATCTGAAGACGGCGGGCCATCGCAATGCAGGGCTGGAAGATTCCCGCTTGTTGCCATCGTGGGCAAAGATGATTGGGATTAACGCGTAAACTCTCCCTGAAATAAGAACCAAAGTCAGGGTTCTTAACGATTATATGCTTTGGGATGCTGAAAAGTGGGCTAAAAACAACAAATAGTAGCGTAAATACAACCAGGAGTAGCTCCAATTTTGCGGTTACCGTGCAGGGCCAGAAATAACTTTGCGGTATCAAAAAATTCAAAATCAAGATGTTAAATTCAAAAGCAATTGGCGAAAAACTAACAGCAGCAAGAAAAAACAATCACCTTTCACAGGCAGAACTGGCTCTCAAAGTAGCTATAAGTCCACAAGCTGTGGGCAAATGGGAAAGAGGTGAATCGTTGCCCGATATCACCACTTTAAACAGGCTCGCAGAAATTCTGGGTGTAGACCTTAACTACTTTTCCGACAGTTTTTCTTCCGGAATTACTTCAACTCTGATGGAAGAAGAATCGGTACCCACGCAGCCTGCTAAAGTGAAAGGAAAAACTGTACACAACTGGAACTGGGATATGTCAGATGGTAATTGGGTCGATGCCGACTTTTCAGGACTCAAAAACCTCAAAGAGAAATTCAGTGCTTCTAACATTCGGAATTGTATATTTAAAAGCTCAGATCTCTCGGGACTGACTCTGGCAAAAAACAACATCGAACTCTGCGATTTTTCGGGTTCAGATTTTCGGAACAGCAAAATTCAACATTCCAATCTGTCAGAAAATAAATTCTCGGAATGTTCCTTAATTGACTCCTTATTCACGAAAAGTAATATCGGTCTTTGTAACTTCTCAGGTTCCAATTGTTCCGGAGCTGAGTTTCTTGACGGCTTTTTCGAAAAAAATGACGTAAGTGAGGTGACCTGGAACCAAACGGTATTTAAAAACATGGGAATAAGCCAGGTAAACTTTGAAGGAATTATAGAAAACTGTCATTTCGAAAACTGTGGCTTTCACAGTGTAAAATTTCAAAATGCCACCATTCGTAATACGTTTTTTAAATACAACCGAAAGTTTAAGAAGGTGCAGTTTGTTAATTGTAAAGTAGACAAAATAAGCTATGCTTTCCTTAAAAACAATGGAGCAGATCTGGAACAGTTAATTCTAACTGATTGATTACCTGTGGGTCAACATAATTGCTTGGCCATAACCGGAAACCCTCTTTGCCCTTCAGTCGGCCTTAAAACCGGCTGATTTTTTTTAATTCTTCCGGCACCAAACTATATTCCCCGCAATTAATTCAAAAGGAACGTATAACACTTTGAGCGGCTCAAGCTTAAGGGAAATAAGAGCAAATTAGCAGAGACAAATTAAGCATTTATCTGTTCCATTATTCTAGACGAGGTATTACCACATCTATCGGTTAAAGTTTGGCCGTATTCCTCAGATATTATTAATACTTAGAATCCTGAAGATTCCATTCCAACCGACTGAGACTTGGCAGCTGGCTAAATGCAAAAGCAAGACCCTCAAAATCGGTATATGTGATATTCCGGCTCGAAACTTAAAAGCATGAGTCAAAAGAAATCCAATCTTCTCTTTAAACAGAAGCAGGTAGGTCTGTCTGGGAGCATGAAAAATGGTTTTGCAGCCCATTTCAATCAACAGATCAACAACAACCGCAATCCGCCACCCTCTCTGGGAGCCCGGTGAATGCAGGGCAGTACTTGGCTTTCCGGGTTATCGGTGGCCAGTCGCCAAAGGTGTCCGGGTCCAAGGCTTCTGGGTATAGCTCCGGGAAGTGCCTGATAGTGCAGGTCAAAGTAATTTTCTTCCAGAAAGAGGGCAAAATCTTTTTCCGGCCCGTCATACAGATCACGTAATTTCTCCCACAATTCAGGAATCAGAATCTTCTGTATAGCCTGATCATTCGGAAGAATTTCGCTGGACTCCCCGAAATAGGTGCATAAAAAAGTATCGGTAGCTATGGGCGACTGGTCAACATGAAAAGAATAGACATCGGTCGGAAAAAAGAAGTCGTCTTCTTCATAGTTCTTAATAAGATTAAGCACCGGATCTGCCCCGTAATCAGTTAACAGTTTCAGGTCATTGAGAATAATTTCGCGGGCTTTTTGGCCTTCCGGACTCAGCTCCAGAGCTTGCAATTTCGCTTCCGTAATTACAGTTATGGCTTGGTCAGGAACGATTTTAAGAGCAATTTCTTCAAAATCACCATCCAGATTCCGGAGCCAGGCCATCGCATTGACATTTCCGGTGAAGGATGTATTCACCAATTCTTGGAAAGATTTCACCTCCCGGAAATGATTGGATGCTTTGGACGACATACCGTCAAAAGTAGGCCAAAAAATACGTCGGATTATCCTGGCTTAACAAAAAACTGAAATAGAACCTCTTGATCAAAAAGAGCTTGTGGCCGGAATCACTCCTGTAGTCTTTTCTCGCTCCCCATCATTAAACATTTTTCTTTTTTTTGAACCCGGGTAAGCTTTTTACATCGAAGTTGACCATTTTCGAACGATTATCTTATGGTTAACTTTCGTATTAAATGGTTAATGGGGGCAAAAAGAAACGAATGACCGATTTAAAGGATTTTTTTTACCGTCTAAACCCGCTCGACGATGAGAGCTGGGAGAAACTTGCCGCCCTTTTTGAGCCCAGGGAGTTAAAAAAACATCAGTATTTTATCAAAGAAGGCGAAACGGCTACTCAAATTGGATTTCTGGAAAACGGGATAATGCGGGCATTTTA
Source organism: uncultured Cytophagaceae bacterium (assembly GCA_966250325.1). Classification (GTDB taxonomy): domain Bacteria; phylum Bacteroidota; class Bacteroidia; order Cytophagales; family Spirosomataceae; genus Jiulongibacter. Next base: position 15,865 of record CBINGY010000030.1, read on the forward strand.
CCGCAATGAGGAAGGCGTAGAGTACAATAAGCACTTCTTCATAAGCCCTTGTCTTATAGGCGGCTACGCCTCACTGATTACCGGCCAGCCAAATCAGATAAATCAGGAGGCTCTCACTGAATGCCGCCTTCTGGTAGCCAATTATGCCAAAATTCAATCACTTTACCAGACTTGCCCAGACCTTGAGCGGGCCGCCAGAGTTCTGGTCGAACAGTTTTTTGTTCAGAAAGAACAACGGGAAATAGAACTGGTTTTGCTCCATGCTGAAAAACGCTACGAAATCTTTAAACGGGATTTTCCGATGCTGGAACAGGAAATTCCGCAATATCACATAGCATCCTATCTGGGCATCACTCCCATTCAATTGAGCCGCATCAGAAGAAAGCTGGCGGGTAATTGATTTCTTAACCTAGGTTAATGCCTGTGTTTTCTCACGGGCTCAATTTTGCATTGATAAACATCAACGCAAAATGAAAACGCTAGTCATCATTTTTCTTATTGCCCTGTCGGTAAAAGGCATGGCTCAAAACCAGAAAACGCCAATGCAAGCTCCAACACCCTACACTATTCTAATTTTAATGCAGGCCACGCCGCAGTGGCTCACGCTTACCAGAAACGAACGCAGCCGTTTCGTGGAAAAGGAATTGACGCCCATTCTGACACGGGTAAACAGAACAGTAAAAGTGAATTTCTATGATAGCGAGTATTTTCATGCCTCTGTGTCAGACTTCATGATTGTCACTACTACAGAGCTGGACGACTATAAGCTGCTGATTGAACTACTGAGGGATACCAAAATTTATGGTGCTCCGTACTTTGAAATCAAAGACATCATTGTGGGTCAAGAAAATCTTTATCAGGACTTTAACAAAAAACTAAACCCATGAACGTAAGCGGAAACACCCTTTTGATCACCGGCGGCACTTCCGGTATTGGCCTGGCCCTTGCTAAGAAATTCCTTGCATTAGAAAACACCGTTATTGTAACTGGCAGAAATAAAAGCAAACTGGAAAATCTTAAAAAGGAGTTTCCCGAAATTCAAACTTTTGCGGGGGATCTTACCGACAAAAACAGCCTGAATGAACTGGTGCTCTTTATAGAGCAAAAACACTCGTCTCTCAATATTTTAATCAACAATGCGGCTGTTCAATACAATTACAGCTTCCTGGATGAGTCGGAGCTCACGTACAAAATCAACTATGAAATTGCTGCTAATCTCACGGCACCTATTCTATTGACGGCTCTGCTGCTTCCCACTTTAAGAAATAACCGGCCATCGGCTGTGGTAAACGTGAGCAGCGGGCTTTTCATTGCCCCTAAAATGTCGGCTTCGATATACTGTGCCACTAAGGCAGCCATGCACAGCCATAGCAAGACCTTGCGATATCAATTGGAAAATACTGAAACCCGGGTATTTGAGCTCATTCCGGCTCTGGTAGAAACCCCCATGACTGAAGGCCGAGGAAAATCAAAAATTACAGCAGAAAAACTGGTGGAAGAATTCATCAAAGATTTCAAAAAAGACAAAACAGAAAGTTATATCGGTAAGACGAAGCTGTTGAAGTTTGTCCATAGGATATCGCCTAAAATAGCAGATAGGATCATGAAAAAGGGACTTTAAAATTATGCCACATGAAACCACTACTTGTCTTAATCACCTCATTCACTATCCTTTTTATAGGACTGAGATTCATTCGAAAACGTTATGAACCGGCACTTTCGGGACGAGTCGCCATGGCCATTATGTTGTTTTTTACCGCTAGTGCTCATTTTGTCTTTACCGATGGGATGGCTCAGATGATTCCGGATTTCATTCCCGGCAAAAGAGGCCTGGTTTATTTCACGGGTATGCTTGAAATCCTCGGAGGAATGGGTCTTCTGATAACCCGGACCTATAAACTCGTGGCCTGCCTCTTAATAGCATTTTTCATCCTCATCTTACCGGCCAATATCTATGCAGCAATGCATCATATTAATTACCAGAATGCAACTCTGAGTGGACCGGGCCTTGCCTACCTTTGGTTCAGAGTTCCTTTGCAGATGCTCTTTATCACCTGGTTATATGTGTTTGCAGTAAAAGATTTGAAAATCGGGCTTAGAATACCCTTTATTAATTGACTATAAGTACTTTAACCTAATATAATTAAATTTTCCTTTGTCGCAATTGGCCTACTGATTGTCGTTTTTAAGTGGTTTAAATCTGCTCCGGGACTGCTACTTTTACAGAGATCAATGAAATCTTTTAACCATGAGTAATTCTGTTAAACTGGACATTTACCTCAATTTCCCGGGAACCTGTGAAGAAGCATTTACATTTTACGAAAATGAGCTCGGAGGAAAAATTCACGTGAAAATGCCGCATCATGAAGTACCTCCACATTTTCCCGAAGAATGGGAAAACCCCATGCTACATGCTATTCTGGAACTGGGGGGTATGCGGGTGAGAGGTGCGGATATTCCCGGGGCCCAACCCATGAGAAGTGCCTATCTTACTCTGAACCTGCCCACCGTGGAAGAGGCCGAGCAGGTATATGAAATCCTTTCGGAAGGCGGAGAAATCTTTATGGAAATGGAAGAAACCGATTTCGCCAAACGGTTTGCGATGTTACGCGATAAATTCGGAGTGGCCTGGATGCTACTGGGGGAATAATTGGGGGGGGAAATCGACCAGAATTCCGATGACCAAGGTTTTAACGGGCAAAAGGAACATCCCCGATCCTACAAAAAAGCCGTGAGAATTTCTCCTCACGGCTGAGTGTAATACATTCCAGCTTCTGACTGACCAATCTTACAAAAGAATGATCAGCAACAGAATGATGATGATGGCCCCGGCAGAAAGATAAATGCCCCCTCCTACTTCTTTGATCTCTGCGTTTAACTCCTTCACTTCGGCACGCAGTACTTTTTTCTCACTTCTGCTTAGCTCCGATTTGTCCATGGCTTTGATTTCCTCCAGACGATCCAGCATAACCTGTACCTCAGTGGGTACTTCTGTCTTTGCTTTGGGTGTATCTTTCATTTTGGCCTCTGATGAGAATGGTATACCCAACATCAGAATAATGCTCATTACGGGTAACAGCTTACTTTTTTTCATAATTGTACGATGATTATGTTCTTGCATTTCATTCTTCCTTGTTCAGGATAATTCTAAAATCATGTACCATTTCCTGATGTGTTATGAAATGACCAACAGTTTGTAGAATCCTATCAAAACAGGGAAATAAATTCCCCTGTTACCCAATTCTATGAATCAATCCTGAATGTGTCCCTCTGCAAAAAGACGGTATTACTTGCAGCATTTAAAAATAATTGTATTTTTGACACTTATTAATCAATCTGCTGATCATCAGCAATCTGTAACCTATTGAAACATGGAACTAACCTTTAATGAAATCATTGACAGCGAAGAAGAACTACGCAAAATTCTCGGATATCCTGAAGAACTGGTAAAACGCAAAACGATTGATCATATCGATGAAAACTGTCTCAGGTTTATTGAGAAATCGCCCTTTATCACCATTGCCACATCAGATGGCTCAGGAAATATGGATGTATCTCCTAAGGGTGATCCGGCGGGATTTGTTAAAGTATTGAATCCTAAAACACTGGCCATTCCCGATAGGCCCGGCAACCGGAAAGCAGATACGTTTACAAACATTATGAGCTACCCAAAGGTGGGTTTGCTTTTCCTGATTCCGGGCATCAGGGAAACCCTGAGGGTGAATGGTGAGGCCAGAATTGTAAGAGATGCCCATGTTCTGGAACTTCTTGAATGTCAAGGTAAAAAGCCAGCTTTTGCCATCATTGTCACCGTCAAAGAAGCTTTTATGCACTGTGCCAAATGCATGATTCGCTCCAAACTCTGGGCTGAACAGGAAAAACCAACGCTCCCCTCTTTGGGAAAGGTTTTGGTAGATCACAGTCAAATAGAAATAAGCTACGAAGAACTGGACAACCGAATAAAAAACGACGAGGCGACCAATCTGTACTGATTTCGTTTCCTTACTTTCGTCAATTATGAATTAGCTAAAACCGTATGAACGCAAACCGCCTTTCAGCAGCTCTCCTTTCCATTTACCTCATGGCCCTTATCTGGATTATTATTTTCAAAATGGGCATTGACTGGTCGTACGCAAAAGGCCCCCGAACCTACAACCTTATCCCTTTCAGGAGCCCTTAATCGTGAATGGGAAACCGGATTTGAAAGAAATTCTGCTTAATGTGCTCATTTTTATTCCCCTCGGAATCTATTTGGGTATTCTGCTAAGAGATTGGAATTTTCTCAAAAAAGCAGCACTTGCGTTCGGAATAAGTTTCTCCCTGGAAATCGCTCAGTTTGCTCTGGCCATAGGAGCTTTTGACATTACTGATCTCATTAACAATACTTTTGGAGGAGTACTGGGAATTTTTATTTACCTTCTTCTCGAAAAACTTGTTGGACGGCTAACTGCTCAAAAGACCCTTAATGTACTTGCTTTGGTGCTCACCGCAATGGTTTTATCCATTTTGATCTACCTGAAAGTGAACAGGTTACTGATGTTCAAAAATTAGTTAATCCGGAATAAAGTATCCTCCGGGTGAAAGGAAGTTTATCCAACCTATGGACCTCCCTGCCCGTCTGTGCCCCGCCTATCCCGAATTATTTGGGCCCGAAAAGGCATGTTGGTTCCTTTGTAAACCACCGAACCCTTTTTTATGTCACCTGTAAAGAAAACACTTCGGATAGCTATGCCCTTAATTGCCCTCATTTGTACCTGGTTATTTGTACCTTGGAGTCTTCTGTTTGCCTGGCTGAACCCTGCCCAGAACACCATTCCCGAACAACTGGACAAGGCCATTGAATGGGGAGCAACCGGAATCATCGTTTTTGTTGACAAAAGCGGAAGCCAGCCTGAACTTTTTGCGGCGGGTTTACAAAATAAGGAGCAAAAAGTGCCGATGAATCCCCAATCACTTTTTAAAATCGCGAGTATCAGCAAACTTTATATTGCTGCAGCTACGGCGAAACTCGTAGCCAAAGACAGTCTCGCTTTGGATGATACCCTCTCTGAGATGTTGCCCTCACGGAGTAAACAAATAGAAAATGCCGAAGAGATAACCCTCAGAATGCTCATTCAGCATCGAAGCGGTATTCCGGATTACATACGTGACAAGGACTTTCCTTGGGATCGGTCTGTAACAGAGATAGATGAGCTTTTAGAATACGTTTTAGATGATCCGTCTGACTTTGAACCTAACTCCCAGTATCAGTATTCTAATACAAATTATGTATTACTAGGCCTTATTCTGGATAAAACACTAGGCTACAGTCACCACGAGTACATCCGGGAAGAGTTACTTGAACCTTTAAAACTAACGAAGACATTTAGTCTTTTCAGTGATGTAAGCCCCGATGAAGTAGTCAGCGGCTACCTGAAAGGCCAGGAATACACCGGTGATGTCAAATTGCTTGATTTTGTGGCTCCGGGTGGTTCAATGGTGAGTACCGCAGAAGAGGTGGGCATTTTTCTGAGAGCATTGGCAACAGGGAAATTATTAAATGAAAGGGAGCAGGAGATTTACAGCTCGGTTTATCCTTACGAACATACAGGCTTGTTGCCCGGTTATCAGAGTATCGCCAGGTACCATAAAGATATTGATACAGTGGTGGTACAATTTATAAATACCAGTGACAGCAATATGTGGGGAATTTCTGAAATAGTTTACAATGATATCCTGAAAATCATCCGAAAAGATGGTTGATACCCTCGATCAACATATGCTTTTATTCACAGAGGTGTAAATAGCAGTTTGACCACACTTTGTGCCGATCCAAGCTACTCATTTATCCCGGATTAACATTTAAATTAAGCGGAACCAGTAACCCCTTCCACACCAATAAAAGACTTCTGAACGTTACTTCGTGGCTTCAGACACTAGTGACCTTTCTTGAATACCTGTCAAATAAATAAGTCCTGCTCTTCCCGATAAGCCACATCTTCTAAAGGGAAATAGCTCTTTAATTTCTCCCAATCGGACTATCATCACACTTAAGGTCACCGGTGACGTACTGAAGGCCGTCCACAAAAAATTCCATGAGTTCGGGCTGGTCAAGGCTTTGGATATTGTGCGACATGGAACTGTAAAGTACACGTCCTTTTCCGTAGCGTTTGATCCAGGCCAGATAATTAATTTCATCACGGGGCTGATCACGCATACCCTCCAGTTTACTCGTTTCCATATACAGCAGCGGCCTGAAATTGTACTCACTGTAGGCATTATTGAAGAAATAAGGCTCATCAATGTGTGTAAAACCCTCTCCATGAAAAGCCGCCACCAAGGGGTGATTTTTATCCACTTCCTTCAACTGAATTTCCTGCTGTTTCGGGTGGTAATCAAAGCTGCCACCCGTCATACGGCTAAATTCTTTGGAATTGTTTTGAACGGTGAGTGCACCATGCATAATAAATAAACCGCCTCCTTTGGTGATGTAATTCAGGAAGCCTTCCTCGTAGGCCTTGGCTTTGGCCACAATTTCTTCCTCATTCATGCTGGTTCTCATCTTGAGAAGATCATAGAAAAGATCACGTTTCGGGCCTGATGGATTGCAGTTATTGAACACCACGGCATCGTATTTCTTCAGGTTTGCGGGCTCAAAAGCGGAAATATCGTAAGCGATAGTCACATCAAAGGCTCCGGTTTTTTTTGCCAGAATTTTCAAAACTTCATCATTATGCGGGATGGTCCAGTGGTAGAAACCGGTATGCTGCGAAAACACCAGCAATTTACGTTTTGGAGCAGCTATTTTGGTTTTGGACGGTGCCAGCGACTCCATTTTCGCCAGCCATTCTTTGTCAATTTTTACCGGTTCCAGACTTTGGCCATGAGCCAGGGAAATACATAAAGCAGCCAGCAAAAGCAGAATATTCTTTTTCATGTCAATAGGTTTTCAAAACGCAATAAATCTATCGCTAAGATAAGCGGATTCCCAAAAATACCCAGAACCAAATCCTGCAAGTTTTGATACAAAAAAGGGGATTTACGGGCAGAAGAAAGCTGAACCGTTAAACAATAAGCCTTGCCGAGAGGACAGATAAACTATTTGGTCAGACTTCTCAGCGTATACACAATGAGCAGTTTAAGCGGCTTGACCTTCGGAAGAATTTTGATATTTTCGTGCCGTAAGTGTAAACCACTCAAAACAAAGGCAGTCCACCTGACACCGACTTTATGTGAGCTAATACAACCCACAAGGCCGCAGAGTTGACTTTATATTACTTATTCAATTATCGAAATCACAAACGTTGTTATAAAATCGCCATGAAAAAAGGAATTCTAAAAGTAGCTTTGTATTACCTCATTGGAATGGCATTAGTAGCTCTCAGCTATTTTACTGTAAGTCATACATATATGCACGGCCCAGCCCTTTATCACCTGGTATTTATTCTTACTTTCATCGGAGGGTTTTTATGGCTCATTGCAGCTACGGTGAAATATTTTACCGGGCATCCAACAGATAGCTTAAAAGGCGTGATTGTAAGTAATCTTATTATCTGCCTGAGCTTTCTTGGGTTTGTAGTCTTTATTTCACGAGAGGATAAGGACATAGATGAATTGAAGAGCAATGAAGACCAAATAACCATGGATAGCTCGGGAGACACAACAACCATGTACCATAACGGAAACCTCGTTTATATTCAGGTAAAAGATTCAATTATTCTCAATTTGATTGACTCAACAAGGTTTAACACATTAAATTTCAACAAATAAGAAGAGTAATTCCTCCATTCACTTACATAGCAACCCGTTGCAGGTGCTTTTACCACCGATGTGACCAAACTACTGGTAAATACTTTGAATCTGAGGCCCTAAGACCAGCCGGCATCGGGGTAATTTCGTGATAAAAAAATGGGGGCATGACTTAGTTTTGAGAATTACTTAATGAGCCCAATTGTCAAACAAATACCCCATTTAAGATTTTTACATACCTTTTTTACATTTCTTTTACATACTCAGAGACTCTGCCTGGCTAGTTTGGACCCAAAACAATATGCGGATTACAGCCTTAGTCTTACTGAGTTTAATGTTGATTTCATGCCGAAACACGACTCATGGAATTAAAAAAGAATTGAAAATGCACAGCATCATAAAAGGAAAGGGGAGGTTTCCCGGCGAAAACGATAGTGTCAACATTTTAGAAAAAGTTACTTTACAAAGTGGAACTCTGGTCTATGAACGAACAGCACAAGAAGGACCCTTAACTCTTAGTTTAGGAAAAAATCAAATCATCAAAGGTCTGGAATATGCATTACTAAATATGCGAGAGAGTAAAAAAAACAGCTTTGTCATTCCCACTAAGTGGATTAAGCCTAAAGATTACCCTGCAGATACGCCGCGTGACTCCACGCTTTTTTATGAGGTAGAATTAATAAAAATAATTCGAACTAAGTCAAAGCCTCCCAGAAAATAGAACAAGTTAAAATATCAAGATTAATGCTCATTTGTCGCTTGTGCGAATCACAGGGACTAAACATATTTCCTGCAATAAGATGGTGAGACTACACCGGTTATATCAAAAAGATAATGCAGCTAAAACCTGTAGTGCTCTAGACCAAAAAACCCGGTTGCCAGCCGGCCTCCGGGTTTCCACTTTCTTTAACCTTTTCATAATCGTTGTTGGAATCAGCACCTTAAACATGAAAGTTCTCTGTCACAATCTTACCATCAAAAAGATTAATGATTCGGTGAGCAAAACCCGCATCATACGGAGAGTGAGTCACCATGGCTATGGTGGTTCCTTCGTTATTGAGCTCCTGCAATAATTTCATTACATCTTCGCCGTTCGCAGAGTCCAGGTTACCGGTCGGTTCATCGGCCAGGATTAGCTTAGGACGGGCTACCACGGCACGGGCTATGGCCACACGCTGCTGTTGCCCACCACTGAGTTGCTGGGGAAAGTGATTGCGGCGATGCATCATGTTCATCCTTTCCAAAGCGGCTTCCACCTTTTGCTTACGCTCTGCAGCCGGTGTCTTGAGATACAGAAGCGGCAGCTCCACGTTTTCAAAAACCGTGAGTTCATCAATAAGATTGAAGCTTTGAAACACAAAGCCAATGTTCCCTTTGCGGTGCTGTGCCCGCTGCCTCTCCGACATATTCGCTACCTCCGTTCCGTAGAAATCGTAGCTTCCTTCGCTTGGGTTATCCAGCAAGCCCAGGATATTCAGCAGAGTGGACTTTCCACAGCCAGATGGCCCCATGATGGCCACAAATTCACCGTCTTTTATTTCCAGATCAATGCCGTTCAGGGCAGTGGTTTCCACCTCATCGGTGGTAAAGACTTTCTGCAGGTTGGTTACTTTTATCATTGTTTTAGGTTTTAGGCATTAGGGCTTAGGTACTAGTCCTCATTTCTCTCATTTTCCACTTGGTTTCCATTATTAAGTCTAAGGTCCTGGTATTCTTTACCCTTCTGCACTATTTATACTGTTTTCATTAATTCTATTTAAATTCGGGAATTCAACTAATCTAATTTACAACTACTTATGATCGATTTCCATACCTTACAGATCTGGCAGAAAAGTCATTCAATCGCATTGAACATTTATCAGATTTCTGCCGACTTTTCGAAAGAAGAAATCTTTGGATTACGCTCTCAACTTCGCAGATCTGCCGTTTCTATACCCTCCAATATCGCTGAAGGATGTGGCCGTAATTCGGATGGCGACCTAGCCAGGTTTTTGACTATTGCGATGGGTTCTGCTTCAGAATTGGAATACCAGATATTACTTTCACGGGATCTTAAATACATTTCAATCGAAGAATTTCAATCTTTAAATACTGAAATTATAGAAGTAAGGATAATGCTAAATTCGTTTATGGACAAAGTCAACAAACGTAATCGCGGAAAGAAACTTATGCTTTTCGGCATCAGTGTAACACTTCTTTTCCTATCCTATTATCTCCTTTCCTCTACCCCATAAAACCTAATCCCTAATACCTTCCACCTAATCCCTGCTACCTAAACCCTACTTCAACTCCAAAACCTCCTTATCCCCAAAATTGGCATAACTGCTTGTCACCACCCGATCCCCCGGTTTAAGGCCATCCAGTACTTCGTAATATTGAGGATTTCTTCGGCCCAGGGTAATGTTTCTTTTTACTGCCCTTTGGGTGCCGGCTTCTTCCACATAGACCCAGTTTCCGCCAGTATCTGAGAAAAACCCTCCTACAGGCAGCAACACGGCTTTCTGTGATTCTCCAAGCTCGACCTTAATCGGTGATGACTGTCCGCGACGAATTCCGGAAGGAGTCTTTTCGCTGAATATCATATCTACGGCAAACCTCCCGTTGATTACCTCAGGATATACTTTGGTAATTTCCATTTTGTAGGTCTCCCCGCTAAAATCAAAGGTAGATTTCAAACCCGGAAATACCCTGGAAATGTAATGTTCATCGATATCTGCCCGAAGTTTAAACCCATTCATGTCATCGATCTGGCCAATGTTTTGTCCCTGATTGATATTGGAGCCAATCTCCACATTTATTGAGGACAGCAACCCTGAAACCGGAGCCTTTACTACCAGATTCTGAATAGTTTGCCTCCAGAGTTCCACGTTCTGCTCGGTTCGGGCCAGAGTTCCCTCCAGTTGCTTTATCTGAATCTCGGCGTTTTCCTGCTGGTATTTTTGCGATTCTATCTCAATATCCCGCTGACGCACCAGTTTCTCCCAATCCCGTTTCGATTTCTGGTAATCCATATCAGAAACGACGTTATCTTTTCGAAGTTTTTCGTTGCGATCCAGGGCATCTTTGGCCTGTGCTATCTGAAAATCGAGATCGCTCAATGTCTTTTGAAGTGTAAACCGCTCTACTTTGAGTCGTTGACGGGTATTTTGAAGTTCATTGACCAGTCGGCTTGCCTCCGTTTCTGATTGGAGAAAATTAAGTTTAAGTTGTTGATTCTCCAGCCTCAGAATGATGTCACCTTCTTTGACCATATTGCCACCTTCTACGAGTTTCTGTGTTACATAACCACCCACAATGGCATCCAGCTGAATGGTTTTTAGCGGCTGTACTACTCCCTGAACAATAATAAACTCATCGAAAATACCCTCCTTTACCTCAGAAATTGTGATCTTATCTGACTCTACATTGAGCTTGCTTCGTTTATCTGCAAACGCCAGCTGATAGACCACAAACGTAACCAGAAGTACACCGAGCGAGATATAGGCAACTCGTTTTGTATTCCAGAATTTCTTTTCAATCTTCTTATCCATGATGAAACGGTGACTGTTTGTTTGTGCACCCGATTCCTGTTAATCCAAGCCTGTGCCAAAAAATTCAATCATCTTACTATAAGACACTTACGATAAACCAGTCAAGATTTCACTGTTCGTTATCGGACAAACCTGGCTGCAATCGAACAAATAGTGCATATTCCATAATATTGTACAGAAAAAGCTATCTTACAATTAAAAGGATAACACCAGAATGCCCAGATTACTGATTATTGATGATGACGTTGATATATTAAGTGCCGCACGTCTTTTCCTGAAACGTCATTTTGACGAGGTGGAGATTGAAAAGAATCCCGAAAAGATTCCATATCTGCTAAATAACTTTGATTTTGACCTGATTCTTCTGGATATGAACTTCACCCAGGATGTCAATACCGGCAGAGAGGGTTTTCAATGGCTTGACCGCATTCTGGATCTCAAACCAAAATCCCGGGTAGTGCTATTTACGGCGTATGGAGATGTGGAGATGGCCGTAAAAGCCATAAAACTGGGAGCGAAGGATTTTGTGCTGAAACCCTGGGATAATGACAAGCTTTTGTCAACACTGAAGTCGGCACTTGGAGAAAAGGAGGAACAGAAGAAAGAAAGCACAAGCTTGCTTCTGGGCGAGTCGGATGCCATGCAGGCAGTGAATGAAACCATGCTTCGTGTAGCTAAAACAGACGCCAATGTGCTAATTCTTGGTGAAAACGGAACAGGAAAAGACTTAATGGCCCAGTCGCTTCATCAGCACTCGGGCAGAAAAGAAGAAAAGTTTGTGCGGGTAGATCTGGCCGCAATCCCTGACACCCTGGTGGAATCTGAGTTATTTGGCCATGTAAAAGGCTCATTTACAGATGCCCGTGAAGACCGGAAAGGTAAATTTGAGGAAGCACATAAAGGCACGCTCTTTCTGGATGAAATTGGTAATCTAAGTCTCCCGGTTCAAAGTAAACTACTCACTGCACTCCAAAACCGCAGTATCACTCGGATAGGTCAGAACCGTCCCATCCCCGTGGATATCCGCCTAATTTCGGCTACAAATGCCCCAATTTTTGAGGAAAGCACCAAAGGAGGTTTCAGGCAGGATCTGCTCTACCGGATTAATACGATCAGCCTGGAAATGCCGCCATTGAGAGAGCGTGGGAATGACATCATTCTACTCGGAGAATATTTCCTGAAACTATACAGCGAACGCTACAGCAGGCAGCTGGACTCACTGAGTGCCGCACTCAAAAAAGAAATGTTGCGAAATCCGTGGCCGGGTAATGTACGGGAACTTCAACACGCGATTGAACGGGCCGTAATTTTATGCAGGGGCACTAAACTGGAACCCGAAGATGTTTTTGGAAACCAGAATAAAGCCGTGGTGAATACCGCAAATGATCTGAAAAGTTACGATCTGGAAAATATGGAACGGCAAATGATTGTAAAAGCCCTGAAACAGTTCAATGGAAACATCACAGATGCCGCCAAAGAGCTGGGACTTAGCCGTGCGGCATTGTACCGAAGGATTGAGAAATACGATATCTAGCTTCGGCAGGCTCAGCTTCCGGCTTCGGCAGACTCAGCTTCCGGCTTCGGCAGGCTCAGCCGACGGGAAATTCGGAATTAGAGAAAAAATTACCTATTTGACCGACCGGTGAGCCTGTCGAACCGGAAGGGCGGGAAACATATACAGGAATTAAAATACAGTTAACCTCTGGCTTCGACAGGCTCAGCCGACGGGAAATTCGGAATTAGAGAAAAAATTACCTATTTGACCGACCGGTGAGCCTGTCGAACCGGAAGGGCGGGAAACATATACAGGAATTAAAATACAGTTAACCTCTGGCTTCGACAGGCTCAGCCGACGGGAAATTCGGAATTAGAGAAAAAATTACCTATTTGACCGCCCGGTGAGCCTGGCGAACCGGAAATTTAAATGAAACGCTTTTCGCTACATATTGCCCTCCGAATATTGGTTCTGGCACTGGTCATTGGGCCGGTTCCTTATCTCTATTTCAGTGGTAATCTAATGGCCGCCGCAGTAATGCTCGTTCTGGCACTCATTTCAGCCATTTCTCTCTATACTTATGCGACCTCTGTAAACAAAAAACTCACACTTTTTTTCGAATCCATCCAGTATTCTGACTTCACCGTCAAGTTCAGTTCAGATAACACCATGGGAAAGAGCTTTGCTGACCTAAATACGCAGATGAATCTGGTCATAGATGCATTTAAGGCCGCCCGGGCAGAGAAAGAAGCAAATATTCAGTTCCTAAATACGCTCGTTCAACATATCGATGTCGGCATAATCTGCTATGACTCACAGGAAAATATGGAGATTTTAAACAATGCAGCTATCCGCCTTCTTGATGTATATCGCCTTCGGGTTCTGAGTGATCTGAAAGGCACTCCGGTAGAGCCGCTTTATGATTTGTTGAAGAATCTGGAATCCGGACAGAGAGCCATGTTTGAGACCTCACATGGACGGCAACTGGCCATCAATGCAACCAAAGTAAGTCTTAGAGGCAAAGCTGTAAAAATTATTTCTCTTCAGAATATCCGGTCTGAACTTCAGCAGAAAGAGCTCAGTTCCTGGCAAAATCTTACGCGTGTGCTCAGGCATGAGATTATGAACAGCATAGCCCCTATTGTGTCACTGGTGGGTACTATGCGAAGTATTGTCGATGAAGATCTCCGGAAGAAAACGGGGATAGAGGAGTCGGTAGAAGATTTGAGTCAGGCTCTTCAGACCATTGAAAACCGTGGCCAGGGCATTATGAATTTCGTAAATGCCTACCGCGATTTCACCACCTTGCCTAAACCGGTGAAACGAGAAACCACCGCCAAGGAGCTCCTTCTTCGGATAGAATCTCTTCTAAGTGCAAAAGACAATGGAGAGCGTGTGCCTGTGAGTATACACATAGAACACAACTTTACTCTTCAGATAGATACTGCTCAGATAGAGATGGTGCTTATTAATCTGGTTAAAAATGCCAGAGAGGCATATGACGAAAACTCTGCAGGAAGTATTGAAATAAGTGCGTATCAGAAAGAGGGCCAACGTTTTATCATTGTTAAGGACCATGGAAAAGGGATGGTTCCTGAGGCTCTCGAGAAAATCTTTATCCCGTTTTATACCACAAAAAAGACCGGTCAGGGCATTGGTCTGAGTCTTTCCAAACAAATTCTGCAATCTCATGACGGAGATCTCACAGCAAAATCTGAACTGGGCAAAGGTTCGGTTTTCCGACTTGAGTTTTAAATTCTGTCTTCGTATGGTATGATTTCACCTTTTTCCAAAAAGCTTTTCAGGCCGGAAAGAAGCATCGCCCAATTAAAAGACATCTCTTTAAACTCGTCGTTCACCGCGGGCCAGTTGCGGTGCGTAAACGAAATATGGGTACCGTTCTCCATCTTTTTCAGGTCAAACCCAAAGGTAGTGTGCTCCCAGTCGGCAGAAGCTTCGGTCATTTTGTAATGCACTGATTTGTTGAGTTCAAAGAAGCTTATCTTGGCGTACCAATCACTGAACTCGTCAAAGAAGAAATTATATTCAGCACCCAAGCCGGGCTTTCCTGAGCAAGTCTGGGGCCACCAGGCCTCCAGTTGACGGGGTTCTGTTAAAGCTTTAAAGACCTCTTCGGGACGTACCGAAATGGTAAAATCGTGATAGATGGCATTCATTTAGGTAGAGTAGTTCTGTTCTAGTCAAATTTACAAAGTGTGTCGTGGAAATTGCAAGTCTAACCTTCAAATGATGGGCAGAAAAAAAGCCGGACCTTGATGATCCGGCTTCTGTGGTAAAGAAGTCTCTCTTACTTACCCGTCTCATCCGGATTCAGTAAATCATAAAACTGATCCAGTTTTGGCATGAGTATAATACGTGTTCTTCGATTCTTGGCCATATTCTGGGGAGAGGAATTAGGAACCAGTCGGTTAAACTCTCCTCTTCCTGCTGCAATAAGCCTGTTGGGGTCAACACTGTAGTCATTTTGCAACATTCTTACCACAGATGTGGCTCTTTTTACACTTAAATCCCAGTTATCCTGCAATACTCCCGTTTTAATCGGGCGGCTGTCTGTGTAACCTTCTACCATTACCTCCAGTTCGGGTCGCGATTTAATGACCTGAGCTATTTTACCCAGCACTTCATTCGCACGATCGGTCAGAGCATAACTGCCCGTCTTGAAGAGTAAGGAATCCGAAATGTTGACCATCACTACAGTTTTATCTACTTTAATATCAACGTCTTTGTCGTCCATATCCAGGCCAATGCTTTTCTTCAGATTAAACGCCAGAGCCAGGTTCATCGAATCTACCTTACTTTTCGCTGCCAGCAGATGTCTGATGTACTCATCTTTCTCTGTCATTCGGTCAAGCGTCTTTTCAATGTTGCGGTTAGCCTCTCTGGAAAGAACGGTAAGATCCTCTACCTGAGTCAATTGCTGATCACGGTTACGCTGAAGATCAGAGATTTGGCCTCTAAGATCTTCGATTTGCTCCTGGCGATACTTCTGCACATTCTCCAGTTCACTGGCAGATTTACTGAGGTTTCCCTCCAGGGTACTTATCTGTTGTTTGGCAGCAAGGAGATCATCGCTGCATTTCATGAGACTTCGATCGGCATCGCTGTACCGGTTTTGAAGATCCACATATTTCTTTTTGCTCACACAGGAGGCGGCGAGCAGTAGAATCACTAAATAAATTCCAGACTTTTTCATAGTAAACAGTTTTTGATTGAACAATGAAGGATTTTATCTATCCCATGAACTTGTTCATCAAAAATCTGTTCCCAACCTACTTTAACCTGATCGATTTACCGGTTTCTGCACTTTTTCTGGCTGCATCCAGAATCTCCATAACCAGCATATTATTCTCGAGGGAACTCAAATCATAAGGCTCCAGCTTCACTTCCCCGCGGATTACGGCAGAAAACAAGGCAAAAGGGTCATCAAAGGGTGGCTTCAACTCAGGCAAATCATGTACGGTTTCGTTAAATCCATCGTACCCCTCTGCCATTCTGAGCCTCAACTGATGACGGTTATCTGCAAAAAGAGCTCCAGTGAGCCCGTAAATCTCCATATCCTTTCTTCCAATCGGCCAGTTCCAGGAAGGTTGGATAACCGCATTGGCATTTTTGTAACTCAGCAGGATGGTAGCATCGTCATCGGTTTTGGGATGGTTTTCTGGCTGCAATTGCTGGGTCACAGCTGTAACCTGCTGCGGTTTCTCGCCATGCATGAGCCAGGTCATGAGATTGACCCCGTAACATCCAAAATCGGTTATTGCACCACCTCCATTGAATTTGGGATCAATAAGCCAATCCAGAAATTCATGACTGATATTGAGCTTGACAGGTCCTCTATGACCATCACGCACCACCACCTTTCTAATTTCGCCCACCTGGCCATTTTGAAGTAATTCACGGGCCTTATGATTCGTTGGATACCAGGTGGTTTCATAGTTTGTCAGAAGCTGGATTTGATGTTTTTTAGCAAGCGTTTCCATCTTTCGGGCATGATCCAGGCTTATTGCCAATGGTTTTTCCACCATCACATGAATTCCTAGGGGTGCACAGGTTTCTACCACGGCCAGGTGATCATAGATCGTTCCAAATGCAGAAACTGCCTCAGGCTTAACAGCAGCAATCATCTCCTCCATGGTGTTGTAAACCTTTTCTGTAGAAAAGTGATACTGATCTGCATACTTCTCTACCAGAGCCTTATCTGGCTCCACAATTCCCACGATCTCAAACTCACCCCGTTTCTCACTTTGAAAAACACCGTGAACGTGCGTATGAGTGAGACTCACTACGGCTAAACGAAGCGGGGGTTTCTGTGCATGTAAGGCTAAAACCTGTAAATAAAGAAGTACAATTGTCAGAAATTTCATTTCAAAGGGTTTAGAAACTAAACTTATAAATAAGACCTGTATTCTCCTAGGTAGGACATTAATTTGTTCTGGTCACATATAGAGGAATTATTCATTTTAATGCGGTACCTTTTGAGTACTGGTTGACTCAGAAGCTACCACAGAATGGATGTGGACTTCCCCGGAAAAAAGCTTAGAAAAAATTGGAGTTGAGCACAAAAAAAGCCCGCAATCGCGGGCTAGTGACCTCGTCAGGATTCAAACCTGAAACCTCCTGAGCCGTAATCAGGTGCTCTATTCAGTTGAGCTACGAGGCCGATTTGGGACTGCAAAAGTAGAATAAAAGTCTTTCTTTCCCAATAAATGAGATCAGTTTTTTAATTCATCGATCTTATCCGGATTCAGGGTACCGTAATGCTCCCTGATTTTCAGAATAATAGCCAAAGCCACGGCTACCTCGGCAGCTGCAATCACCATGATGAACAGCGTGAAAAGTTGGCCCTCTGCAGGATTCTCGGTTTCCCGGGCAAAGGCTACAAAGTTCACGTTTACGGCATTGAGCATTAATTCAACCCCCATGAGCATCATGATCAGGTTTTTTTTCGTGATGGCAATGGCAAATCCAATCGCAAATAAAATGGCTGTAACAATCAGGAACCAGATAGATGGAATCATTTCTTAGCAATATATGAAGCTCCGATAAGAACGAGCAATAAAAGAAATCCTACAATTTCCAGAATCAACACCTGCCCTGTCATGAGCGTAAATCCAATCTGACGTACCATTTGCAGAGGTTCAAATTGAATTTCTGTGGTATTGGGAAACAATCGCCAGCAGAGCAATCCGAAAGATGCTGCAAGGAGGCTTGCCAGCAGCAAAGAGACCAGATTATTCACGTTTTCTACCCGAAGGGCTTCTTCCCGGCCTTTCCCCCGGGCAGACAACATAATGCCGAAAATTACAAGAACGAGCACGCCGCCAATGTAAATCATGATCTGGGAAACCGCAGGAAACTCTGCCCCCGCCACCAGAAACAGCCCCGCCACACTCAATAGAGAAACCAACAGGGCGTACGCTCCGTATAAAATATTCTTTGTGAAAAATAAGTATAAACCTCCACTGATGGCCGAAAGTGCGAACAGAAAAAATACGGAATACTGCAGCGTATCCAAATAAGGGGACAAATACTCACTCATCCGTTTTCTTTGGTTTTAGAGTAGGACGAAATGCAGGCTTTGATTTTTGATCAGCAGCTTCAGGTTTCTCCGACACAGAAGACTCCATGGATTCGGTTTCACCCGTAGCTTTGGGCTTCATGGCTGGTCGGAAGACCGGACGAGGTTTCTCTACCTCTGAACTTCCGTCATTCTGAGGTTCAGGTTTCTTATCTTCCTCAGCCGTCTTTGGCTTCATGCCAGGCCGGAAAACCGGGCGTGGCTTTTCCACTTCTAAACTCTCAGAATTCTCAGGTTCAGCAATTTTTTCTTCCTCAGCAGCCTTTGGCTTCATAGCTGGCCGGAAAACCGGACGAGGCTTCTCTATTTCTGAACTTCCGGAACTCTGAGTTTCAGCGTTTTTATCTTCTTCAGCCGCTTTGGGTTTCATCGCCGGTTTGAATACAGGTCTGGGTTTCGCAGGATTTGCCGGGTCAGAAATAATTGAATCCTGCGGGCTTTGAACTTTTTCCTCTTCAGAGACTTTGGGTTTAATGCCGGGCTTGAATACAGGTCTGGGTTTCGCAGGAACCTCCGAGTTTGAAAGATCGGTTTTCTCCGAATCCAGTGGCTTCGATTCTCCTTTTTCAAGAGGCTTCATCGCTGGCCTGAATACCGGTCTGGCAGCAGGTTTAGGCAAATCTTCCAGAGGTTTAGAAACCTGTTTAGCTGCTTCTTTCTCAGCCACAAACTGCTCATACAGCTCTTTTTTCTCTTGTGCCTGCTCGGGCGAAAGGTTGGAGAATGCAAAATTGAGTTGGGTGACATCTACCACCGAATAATCATATTCACTATTCATGGTGAGACATTCTGTAGGACACACGGTGGTGCAAAGGCCACAGAAGCAGCATTTGGCCATGTCGATATCAAATTTGGCCGCATGCAGACGAACGGGAGATCCGTCTGACGTATAACGAATGAGTTCGGGCGACTTAATCGCCTCAATTTCAATACAGTCTACAGGACAAATTTTCGCACATTTGTCACAAACGATGCAATCATCGATTTCACAATCCAGCTGATACCTACCATTGTCAGGAACGTTTATCGTTTCATGAGGATACTGAATGGTGACGTGTCCTTTGTCGAATTCAAAGTAATCGGCATCGGTAATGTTTTTTTCAGATCGGGAGAAACGGGCCTCTGCCAAATGTTTCAGCGTGAGACCCAGCCCTTTGGCTGCTGTTTTGATACCCCTCCTGATGTTTCCGAAATAGGACATGCCACAAAGATATTCAAAGATAACAGAAATCTTATTAATCTACCAAATAGATAGGGTAAGTTCTTAATAAGCGGCAGAAGTGTTAAAATTGACCTTCGAAAATCATATTGGATCAAAATCAGGGAGTCGACTGTTCTTATTATCTGTCTCATTAAGGATACCTACGACCTCTATCCAATTGATTATAATTTCACAAAGAAAGTGGAAAGCGTATTTAAACTCCGCCTCCAGAGCAGCTTTGAATACATATATGGTATATATAAATAATTAAGGACTTCAGAGTTTGTATTTCTCTTTCAAAAGTTCCCACTGGGGATCAGAAACTACTTCTCTATTCTTATTGAATACCCCGACTAATTTTGAAGTTTCGGAACTACCTCCATTTTTTGATGGAACTACCCGCCGCTCTCTGACAAGATCACGAAGTGCATTCTCTACGAATACAGAAGGACTTTTATTCTGTGACTTAGCTAATTCTTTCACCTTGGCAATTAACTCTTTACCCCTGATATTCAAAGTTAATTTGGATTGCATAGCACTATTGACATTTCAATTCGCAAAAAAAGAAACAATTTTCAGTTTTCTGTCTGGCTTAACTCCAACTTCGCCATCTGCCTCTCCCCCCACACACACAAATGCTGAATAAACGGAATTAACTCCATGCCGGTTTCGGTAAGCGAATACTCTACTTTAGGTGGAACTTCCCGATACACATACCTGCTGATCAACCCATCATCTTCCAACTCCCTTAGCGTTTGTGTCAGCATTTTTGACGTAATATTCTGCGTAGCCCGCATGAGTTCGCCATATCTCATCTTATTTCCTCCCCGATATATGTACCATATCAGTCTTCCTTTATACTTCCCGCCTATTCTTCTGAATGCATAATCCAGGGAACATACCGGCACATCTTCCACAGATTTTTTCATAAAAATGAAATTATTTCAATCTTTAAATATTTGACAATCAACATTAGTATATAATTAGTATGTATATTACAAAAAAGTATATACTTGACAAAAGTAGGGGTAATTACACACATTTGTCCTCTCAAAAAAGAAAAACTATGAAAGCATACATCACCGAAAAAGCTGGTGGAATCGAGGAATTGCAGTTACTCAATCAGTCCATGCCTGTACCGGCTACACATGAAGTTCTGATCGAGGTAAAAGCCATCAGTTTTAATCCCGTTGATTACAAAGCCAGAGCCAATGAAAACGTCTTGACCTGGGTAGCTGGCGATCGCCGACCAGTTATTCTGGGCTGGGATATTTCCGGAGTTATAACAGAAACAGGCTCTAAAGTAGCTGGTTTTCAGGTAGGCGATGAGGTTTTCGGGATGGTCAATTTCCTTGGAATAGGAAGTGCCTATGCCGAATACGTAGCCGCCCCGGCCTCTCACCTGGCCAAAAAACCTGCAAACATCAGCCATCAGGAGGCGGCTGCGAGCACATTGGCCGCTCTCACTGCCTTGCAGACACTCAGAAAAGCACGAGTGAAGGCAGGTGAACAAGTATTAATACATGCCGGATCTGGTGGTGTAGGTCATTTCGCTATTCAAATTGCGAAGCATCTCGGGGCCTTTGTCAATGCCACTTCGTCTGCTACAAACAAAGATTTTGTGCTTTCTTTGGGAGCAGACCGGCATATAGATTATCAGAAAGAAAATTTATCTCAAGTACTTTCTGATCTGGATTTTGTCTTCAATACGGTAAACAAAGCGGTGGGCGATCTTTCTGTCCCATTACTCAAAAATGGCGGACGACTCTATTCTATCACCGCCCGTGAGCTTTCGCCTGAAATGGCATCGCTTGCCGAAAAAAAGAAACTTGAAATGGACTATCATCTGGTGGAATCTAACGGCGAAGATATGAAAACCCTGGCCAACTGGCTGGAGCGGGGCATAATGAAGGCCCATGTTTCCAAACAATTCCCCTTCGAAGAACTTGGAAAAGCACACCTGGCCGTGGAAACGGGCAGAACAGTCGGGAAGGTTGTGGTTACCCTTCCATAAGTCATTTGAAGGTCCTGCCGGAAGAAGGAGAGCCAAGCACGGAAAATTGAATGAGTAAGCCGAAGGATATATATTTCCCTTTCCGGGCTTATCTTTGTGTCATTAAAGGATAAAAACCTTTCATGATTAAAGAGCTTACACTTACTGTATCGCCCGAAGTGGGTCTGGATGAAACCCGGCTCTCGGATTATATTCATCAGAAATTCGGAAAAGAGACGCACTATCGGGTGGTTCGGCAATCTATTGACGCCCGCAAAAAGCCTGTCAAATTAAACCTGCTGTTGAGACTGGCTTCAACGGAAATCCCACCAGATTTTGAATTCAGCAAAAATTACCCGGATGTTTCGGACTCAGAGCAGGCGATTGTGGTGGGCTCTGGTCCCGCTGGTTTGTTCGCGGCTCTCCGGCTGATTGAACTGGGTATAAAGCCCATCGTGCTGGAACGCGGTAAAGACGTAAGAGCAAGGCGGAGGGACCTTGCCGCCATAAACAAAGAGCATATTGTAAATCCGGATTCCAACTATTGTTTTGGCGAGGGCGGAGCTGGCACGTATTCAGATGGTAAGCTGTATACCCGCTCCAAAAAGCGGGGAGATGTACGCCGCATCATGGAGATTCTGGTGGCTCATGGGGCTACTGAGAAAATATTGACAGATGCACATCCTCATATTGGCACCAATAAACTCCCGGAGGTAGTTAAAGAACTAAGAGAAAGCATTTTAAATGCTGGCGGAGAGATTTATTTCGAGTCAAAGGTTACCGATCTGATTCTGGAAAATCAAGAATTACGAGGGGCAATTACTGCCGATGGCAAGGCCCACACCGGGCTCGGAGTGATTTTGGCTACCGGCCACAGTGCCCGGGATATTTTTGAATTGCTTTATCGTAAAGGCGTGGCTCTGGAAGCCAAGCCTTTTGCCATGGGAGTTCGTATTGAACACCGGCAGCTTTTTGTAGATAGCTGCCAGTATCATACCGATGATCGCGGAATTCTTCCGGCGGCTGCTTATTCCCTGGTGGCTCAAACCTATTTTGGGGGAATTCAGCGTGGAGTTTTCAGCTTTTGCATGTGTCCGGGCGGGTTCATTGTTCCGGCCAGTACGGCTCCCGGAGAGCTTGTGGTTAATGGTATGTCGCCAAGCCGAAGAGACAGCAAATTTGCCAACAGCGGTGTAGTGGTGGCGGTCAATGAGATAGACTGGCAGCCATTTAAAGAGCACGGACCTCTGGCCGCCCTGGAGTTGCAGAAATGGGTGGAGCATAGTGTTTGGGAGAAAATGGTTTTAGCAGTCAGCAATCAGCAGTCGGCAATCAGCAAAACTGCGATTTCCCAATTCTCCAATTCTCAAATTCACCAATCACTAATAGCAAACTCCCAATACGCTCCGGCCCAGCTTATCCCCGATTTCCTGAAAGGACGAGTTTCCCCTGTATTGAACGAAACATCGTATCAGCCGGGTCTTGTTTCCATGGACATGAATGAGGTATTACCCGCATTTCTTGCAGAACCGCTTAAAGACGGAATCAAACAATTTGGCAGGAAGATGCGTGGATACGACGGTGCCGGAGGTCAGTTAATCGGCCTGGAGAGCCGTACCTCTTCGCCGGTGAGAATTCCCCGCGATAAAGAAACGCTGGAGCATCTGAGTACCCGCCGATTATTTCCATGTGGTGAGGGTGCAGGCTATGCGGGAGGCATTGTTAGTGCAGCCATGGACGGTGAACGTTGTGCAGAATCCCTGGCATTATTATATTGCAAAACCATCAGCAAATCCTGAAACTGCCACTATCTTGAACTTTGACCGTCTCATAGAAACCCTTGAAACCAACCTGCAGCAGCCACTGCCGGGGCATAGCTCATTCTATCAGAAGATACGGGGCAATGTTCCTCAGCCTCAGATACCTGACCTTCTGAAAACCCGTAAAAGTGCGGTGCTGATCGCCTTTTACCCCTATCAGCAGGAGGCTTATCTACCTTTAATTTTGAGACCACCTTATGACGGCACCCATGGAGGACAAATGGCTTTTCCCGGTGGTAGAATGGAAGACTTTGACGAATCGTATGAACGCACAGCTCTGCGGGAAGCCGAGGAGGAAATCGGCCTGAAAGCCCTCGATGTTACCATTTTAGGATCACTCACCGAAGTATATATACCTCCGTCCAATTACTGGGTTAAGCCGATCGTTGGTATTCTGGATTACCGTCCGCACTTTTTCCCCGACGCCCGGGAGGTGGCGGCGGTTCATGAAATTCCGCTCAGAGAACTTCAAAAACCCGATATTCTTACGCACCGGAAAATCAAGGTGAGAGACCTGCAGATGCAAACCAGTGGCTTTGAGATACAAGGCCAGTGGATCTGGGGAGCCACCGCTCTTATGATCGGGGAGCTGCTGGAAGTGCTGAAAAAAGATTGAGTCAAAATTTATTTTTGAGCATAGGTTTGTTCTAATTTTTCCAGCCTTTGATTCAAAGCTGAGAACGCATTCTTTGTTCCTTCTTCTGAAATTTTCAACTCAATAATGAGATTTTGCTGTTCCTGAATGGCTTTGATCAATGGAGCAATGAGATCATTGTATCTGATATGATAATACCCTTCAGGGTCTTTAGATAAAAAGCTTAAGGTTCGCAACTGATCTTCGGTCAAAACCTCCTCCAATTCCTGTGCAATAAGCCCCATTTCTTTGGCACTGTTTTCATCACCGATTCTATGATATTCAACCGGTCTTAGTTTATTGACAAAGTCAAGTCCTAAGGAAACTGGTCGTATATTTTCTTTCCAGCGGCGGTCTGAGGTGATGGTCCAGGCAACCTGAACATGAGCTTGGGTAATCGAGCCGTTGCCCATATAAATTCTATTACTAAAGACGCCTCCCGGGCTATGAGCGGTTCCGATAATGATATTATTGTTTCCTGATAACCCATTCCCGCTGTTGTATCCAATTACTATATTTTCATCTATAGAGCCTGTGCTACTGAGCATGCTGTAATTGCCGATAGCAATATTCTTTTCGCCACTCGAAATAGTGGGTAGTGAAGTATTACCAATAGCCAGATTATCATTACCTGTGGTAATAGATTGTAAGGCATTGTGCCCGAGAGCGGTGTTAAAAACGCCAATATTGTTTGCAGGGGTAGCGGAGCCGCGGAGGGCCTCATGCCCAAGAGCAAGATTAAAGGAACTACCAATGCTGCTGTTACTATCAAAACGCTCCATCGCCTTATTTCCTATGGCTATGTTGTAGCTTTTGCCCCAATTGTTGTAAAGAGCATTAGAGCCAATACCAATATTGTTGCTGGCTTTCGTGGCGAATAACATAGCACTTGTACCAACTGCCGTATTTTCATCACCCGTTTCATTGAAATACAAGGCACTTGAACCAAGGGCCACATTATAATCGCCATCTGTGGTTAAACCCAATGCATAGTGACCCATGGCTACGTTTCCATTTCCCTTTGCTACAGATTCCATAGACCTTGCTCCTACGGCCGTATTAAATCTTCCGGTATTATTTGAAACAGGTACACCGCCAGCCATTGATTGAAAACCCACAGCCGTATTCCCCGATTCCTCAGATATGGCACCGAAATTAACATTCGCCATAGCCGCATACCCCACCGCAGTACTTCCAAACCTCATGGTACTGGCCTTTAGAGCTAAGCCACCAATGGCCGTATTGGCAAAACTTTCAGTATTGCTTTTCAAGGCCTCAAAACCAATGGCAGTATTGTGCTCTCCGGTTGTGGAATTTTGCAAAGCCATACTTCCAACAGCTGTATTTTTTTCTCCGCTCGAATAGTTTTGAAGACTTTGATGGCCTATCGCCGTATTGTTTTTACCCT
Organism: uncultured Cytophagaceae bacterium; assembly: GCA_966250325.1. GTDB lineage: Bacteria > Bacteroidota > Bacteroidia > Cytophagales > Spirosomataceae > Jiulongibacter. Next base: position 41,273 of record CBINGY010000030.1, read on the forward strand.
TAATGTCGGTGGTAATGGAAATAAGACTACCTCTCATTGCTTCGTACCCGATAGCCGTATTGTTCATTTCCTGGCTTGTTTCAATTCTTGAACGGTGGTGTGCCAGATAGCCAATGGCAGTAATTCTGTTTCCGAGGCGATTATTGTAAGCTGCCTGATAACCCAGACCCATATTTCCGTTAGCTGATGTATTGAAATATAAACTTCTGTAACCCAAGGCGGTATTATAATTCCCAAAATTGGACTTTAAAGCTTCCTTTCCAATAGCTACATTGAAACTCCCCTCCAAATTGTCCTGAAGTGTATAGAAGCCCAGAGCTGTATTGTCATCTCCACCGATATTGTCATAAAGGGATCCATACCCTACTGCCGTATTTGAAGTTCCTTCGGTATTTGAAATCATGCTGGATGCCCCTATGGCGACATTATTACTACCAGTGGTATTTTGAAACAAGCTGCTGCTACCTAAAGCCGTATTTTCCCCTCCGCTGGTGTTATTTTTTAGGGTTTCATAACCCACGGCAGTATTCCATCTTCCGGTATTATTCGCTGCATTTATACCTCCGTGAAGCGACTGGTAGCCAATGGCGGTGTTATACGTTTCCCTGCCTGCCATTCGGTTATCTGCCAAATACATGGCTCTATAACCAATAGCTGTAGATCGGTGGTTATTTCTATTCGCATAGAGTGATTCGTGTCCTATGCCAATGTTATATGATCCCGTGTTTTGGAATAAAGAAGTAGAACCCAACGAAACATTGCTGGGATCCATTCCGATAGGGCTTTCACCGCCTAAAACCCCCTTCGGTGTAATTGTGATGGAGCCATTATTAGGCGATTGGGTGAAGATTTGGGCTTGAGCCTTTAAACACAAAAGCACAATAAGTGGTAATAAATATTTCATGAAATAAAATTTATCAATTAATCTTAACAGAATTGAAATAATCTAAAATTTGGTAAGCCAAATGAATCTTCCTGCTCTTAAATTTAAACTTGGCTTGAGAAGTGCATTACCTCCCCAAACCCCTGAAACCAAAGACAAATCACCAAGGTTATCGATATTGTTGACCTGATCATCAAAGTCACCACCAAAGCTCTTCTGATTTATCAGCTTCTGTTGTTGGTTAAACTTTGCGACAAAAAAATCATTTGAACCCTCGGAGATTAAAATATTTGATTCATATGAGCTGGGATTATTAAAATTAATTTTTTCGTTAAAATTTCCAGTAACATATGTATCGAAACCATTTGCGTTTATGTCTTTCATGAGATCAGCATAAACACCTCCAATTCGATACCTTGTACCCGGTGTACCGTTACTGGAATAAAATTGCAGAAAAATATCTACAGAGCCGGCCGAAACAATCGTATTCGAACCTGTGGAAGTTGGTGTGTTAAAGTCTATCGTTCCTGAAAAAGTTCCTCCCAATATGATTCCGGAATTTGTGAATTCAACAATCGCATCAAATTCATCATTAGATCCTCCAACTCTTTTTAAAAAGCCTCCCAATTCCCCTTCAGACGTATATTTACAGACAAAATTATCAAAGCCACCGGCAGAAGTTAATGTCGAACTTAAAGGACTAGTTGGTGAAGTAAATTCGCAGGTACCCTTAAATCTTCCTGCAATGTGGAAGCCATAAATGTGATCAAAGCGACTTATAGATGTTACCATATCATCTTCAACTCCACCAGCTGTTCTGGCCCAAAGAATCGCTCCTGAGGAAGAATATTTAATAAGAAAAATATCTGATTCACCCTTTGAATTCAGGAGAACATTCGAATTAGTGTGGCTAAAAACAGCGGTTCCCCGAAAATTTCCAGTTACAAAAATTTCTCCCGTATAAGAGATAGAAAGATCTACCGATTCATCATTCAAACTTCCGCCACCTCGTCTGACCCATAATAAGTCTCCATGTATACTAAATTTGGCAATAAATGCATCCTTCTGTCCAAAAGAAGAAATAGCACTAGCATTTGAAGATGGGGTATTGAAATTGCAGGTTGACTCAAAATTACCGATTACCAATATGTTACCTGCTGCGTCGTATTCAACTTTTGATGCATAATCAAATCCTGTTCCTCCTGCTCGCCTCAGCCATAGCAATTTACCGTGATTGTTATAATTCGCTAAAAAGATATCTGTTCCACCGTCAGCGTATATCTTATGTCCATCCAGAGTTAATGAATCACGAAAAGTGCCTGCAACTGTAAATGTGTTTGAAAAGTAATGACCTTTGATTGCACTGATTGAAACATTCCCATCGAAAAAAATGGTCCCAAGTGATATGGAATCCTCAGAATTCATACTAAACCATCTTTCATTTACCCTGATTCTTAAGGCTTTAAACGTAGTGTCATACACCCAGTCGCCTTCGTTCCAGCCCTGATTTTGATAAATTTCATCATTAGACATCCTCGGAAAACCCATATTGGTGTTCTCGATAACAGTATTTCTCCATTTCACACCATCAAATACCCAATTACTTTTAGTCTCTTTATTATATACTAGCATACCTTCGGCGGGTTGCACCTTGTTTTCTATTTCTGCTTGGTTTTCAAATCTAGGAAGGCGAATATTATTGGCATTTATCTCAGGTGCGTACTGTGCCATACTAACCAAAGAAAAAGCGAGGAATAGCAATGTCAATTTGAGAGTTCTCATTGAGATAAATTTAGATTGATCAATAAAGTTTAACCACACTGACATGATTTTTTGACGTCGACTGTGTGATCGTTTTCGAGCTTCCTGAGAACTGGTACACGCCAAATTCAATGTAATCGCCAGCCAGCAGTTTCAGCACCTGAGTCAGTTCGTTTGTCTGAAATTTCAACTGCGGATTAAAAACTGCTTCGTAGGCGACCGTAGCGTTTTTCCTGACTTGGAGAACCGTTTCTCCCACCGCTGATTGATCCCAGGCCAGGCTGATATTTACCTGATATACCCCTGATTCAGGAACTGTATACTGATCAATTATCGTACTTACACCGCCCCCATCTTCAAAGTCAGGTGTCAGGATATTCAGAAAAGCCAAGCCGCCACTTAAAACTGTTTGCGACGCCATTGCCGCTTTAAAGCCAATCTGTGGATTTTGCTTTATGGCTTGCCAAGTGGCATCTCCGCTGCTATTTGAAGCCATAAGCACTTTACCCGCATCGGGAGCGGTATTACCTCCAGATATGGCCACTTTCCCATTCAATTTCAGAGCATATCCATTTTGTGAACTAAAAAAGCCAGCCGTACCAGAGGCATTATTGGCTACTCCCTGAATACCCGTACCAGCAGCTGCGGCAGATCCATATACACCCACACCAGAGCCATTATGCGTACCACGCACGCCATAGCCTCCCTGACCGGTAGATTTATTTACGCCAAGAACACCAACCGTAGTGGTGGTTGGACTCAACTTTTCAGCCACGCCTTCCATAGCTACACCTTCATCCACATTTTTGGCCAAAATCGTACGAGTTTGATCTGAGTTTGAATGGGTATTCTGAAGCTCCAGAATGGGTAGTACTGAGGTTTGTGAAGTAGAAACAGGAAAAAGGTTTTGCCACATAGCCTGCCCCGTGTTGTTGATCGCTTTTAGTACCTTTCCCGTTGCCGGCTGCATTTGAGCACCGCCAAACTCCACATTACCACTTGTCTTTAAAGCCATTACCGGGGATTGTAAAATTGCCGCTATCCCATTTGTGCTCGTAGCTACTAATGCCGTGCTGTCTATACTTTGGGTTATCAATCCAATACCAACAGAAGAAACAGTCTCTATTGAATTACCGTTTAAGGAATACGCATAGATGGCGTTATCTTCTTGAGAGCTGGCAGCCAGGGCCATGCCATGCGTAGAACTGGCTACCACAGCATCACCGCTAACCGTATTTGCCAGTAAGGCCGTGTTTAAGTCACTTTTGGCAAAAACTCCGATTCCTTCAGCCGACTCCCCATACACACCAGAACCTGTTCCGTAATGTGCCCCCTTCACACCATAACCGTAGCTATTTTCGCTTGCATTTATGCCCAAAACACCATAGTTATGATTGGTAGGACCAATTGCCGAAGCGGTTCCGGAAACAGCAGTACCTAAGTCAGAAACACTACCTTTCAGGGCATTTGCATCCAAACTGCCTATCTGATCATTAGAAACTGAAAACAGGCTTTGGCTCATAGTACCATTCAAATAATTTGGGATAAGAGGAGCCCATTCAGCATCACCGCTGCCATCTTTGGCAGTGAGCACGAAGCCAGCCTGAGGAGACATACCTTCACCTGAAAACCGCAATTTACCGATGGTTTTCAGAGCATAGTCATTGGTACTACTCAATGAAGCCGCCACTCCGTTTGTAGACGAGGCATCAATGCTGATATAATTTTGAGAAACGAATCTTCCCGCTGTACCATTCGGCGAGTTTCCCGATACCGCCTTACCCGCAGGCGAATAACCATATAGGGCGGTGGCATGTTTACCAACAAGTGCGGACACCCCCACACCGGCAAAAGTGGTATCTGCATTATCAACAAAAATAGCCGTGCCACCCTCGCCTTGTGAAGTTACTTGTGCTACCAAGGCCCTGCCAGAATGATTAATTCCTACCTGTAAGCCCGTTGCGTTTCCCTGATCGTTCGAATTATGAATATGCATAAGAGCTCCGTTATAATCCTCTGAGTGATTAAAGGGAACCGGAAGTCCCGCGGACTGATCAACCTTCACCCACTGAGCTCCGGTATATACATATACCGATGATTCATTTGATTTATAAACCATCATGCCCGTATTAGGCGAGGTAATGCTGTTCAGGTCATTAACAACAGGCAGTCGAAGTGTATTAGGCTCAATAGTCACACTTTGAGCAAAAGAACCAAGTGTGATTAACAGCAGGCCAACCAGAAAAGAGATCTTTTTCAAAAGAGCATTTGACTTGGCCCCATAGATAGGTTCCAATAGTTTCCTCTTCCTTCGGGAAACTGGCATTTTGAAGCCATTTTTTAGAGTGATCTCGGTATCTGTCATTTTTTTTAAGTAATATAAATTGATCAGATAGGATCGGCTCGGCCTTATAAAATCATCACCTTCAAGCATTTTATGGCATTGCTTCAGAGTCTTGGCCAGGTGAATCTTTTTTCCACCTTTCAGGTAAATGATGGAATAATTGACATCGGCCTCAATGCAGATGACATCCTCCTTATTGACTTCAGCCTTTTGTATGGCCCGTACTTTTTCAAATTGGAATTTCATGACTTTGGTTGATTATGCTTCGACAAAGTTGCAGGCATAATCAAAGGCATTCAATACACTACAGATGTGATTTTATTGTCACCTGAAAAGGTGACAGACTAGGAGGACAACCATCCTTTTTGGGCTCCCAGGCGTATCAGTTCCTGGAGACTACTAATGTTCAGTTTGCCATAAATTCGCTTACGATGTGTACTAACGGTATTGATCGAAATAAAGAGTTCTTCCGCTATTTCAGGACCGGATTTTCCGTTAGCCAGCAGCTTGGCTATCTTCAATTCCTGGGTAGAAAGTGCCCGTGTGTCCAGAAGTGGGTTATTGAGGTCTTTGATAAGCCGGTGAACAATAGACGATGAAAAATACTTCTCCCCTGCCATTACTTTCTGAATGGCCACGATGAATTCTTCCTTGCCCGAATTCTTTAAAATATAGCCATCCGCCTTGTCCTTTATCAAATCTACAATCTCGGAAATCTCTTCGTGCATACTGAGAATGAGCACCTTAATATCAGGCCAGTTTTTTTTCACTTCCCGCAATAGTTCCTGCCCGTTCATCCCCGGCATGTGAAAATCAGAAATGAGAAGATCAGGCTGTACCACCTCCAATTCCCGTAGCGTTCCGGCGGCACTTTGAGAAACGCCAATCACCTCAATACCTTGTAGCGACTCCAGAATAGCCTGCAAACCTTCCAGAATAAGCAGGTGGTCATCGGTAATAAATACTCTTATTGGCTTCACTTCTTTTTTCATACAAATAAATCGGGGGAATTGAGCCGTGGCAATCCTCCATAAAGGTGAATTAAGTATCACCATAAATGGTGACAAAAATTAAAAACAGTTCAGAATGTTTTATTTTACGGGCAAGGGTATTTCAGAATAAAATCTATTCTTTGAATAAAAAAGATGTATGCGTTTTATACTGTTGCTATTTCTACTTATTTCGAGACTCTCTATTGCTCAGCCCCCCGCTATTGATTCACTAAAATCTACCCTGAATACGAAGATTTCGGACAGTTTGAGGGCTTCAACTCTCGTAAGAATAAGCCAGACATTTTCTGAAAATGGAAAATACGACAGCTCGAGGGTTTATGCTGAAAAGGCAGTAAAAATCGCAGAAAAGGCTGCACTTCCCCGGCTCCAGGCCCGAGCCTGTCAGTTGGCTGCAGAGGCTTACAGCGATATGACCAATTTTAAAAAGTCGGCCGAATATGCCTTTAAAGCTCTCAAACTGGCCGAAAGTGTCAAAGACACGATGTACATGGCTCAGGCCTCCAAAGAAATCGCCTTTGCCTATCTGCGTACCAATCAGCCCGAAAAATGTCGGGAATGGCTCAATAAAACCGTCGTACTTTTTGAACACCTCAAAATGGACAGGTATGTCGCTTTTTGCCTCATGACCATAGGAAATACCTACCACACACAGGGAGTTGATTCCCTTGGTTTTCCATACTTCAAAAGGGCTTTGAAAATTGCTGAAAAGGTAAACGATGAATACACCACCAATTTCATTCTAAGCAATTACGCTATCAATCTCTCAGGAGCAGGACATGTCAAAGAAGCCGCTGAAATAGGAGAAAAGACCCTGCCTTTTTTTGTTGCAAATTCATTACCCGGTGAATTTATCGGAGAATACGTGAATTTGTGTCTGTATCATGTTCAGCTTGGCAATTACGGCAAAGCTATCCGATACGGTGAGCAGGGAAAGAAGATTGCCTACGAACATAAAATATGGGGACCCTACAAAGCTCTGGCCGTAAACCTTACCGAAGTATATGAAAGAACAGGTAATTACAAAGAAGCCCTCGAAAACATGAAATTGGTGGCAATGGCCAAAGATTCGCTAAGTATTCAGGAGGTACGTGACCAGACTGAAACACTTGAGCTGAAATATGATGCCGAAAAAAAGAATCTGGAAATAGAAAATCTCAATGCCAATCTTGAGAACAAGAGATTGCAGCAGTTCATATTAATCGGAGGCCTGTTGGCTCTTTCTCTAATCGGAGGTGTTTTCTATACAAGTAACCGCTCTCTTAACAAAAAGAACCAACTTATTGAAACTCAGAAAGCAGAAATAGAATTTCTGAACAAAGGCCTGGAAAAGAAGGTAGAAGAACGAACCTCCGAGCTTCAAAAGGCTCTTGATGATATCAAAGAAGCTATGTCAAGAGGACAAAAGTTTGAACGAAAAAGACTGGCTTCTGATCTCCATGATAATCTTGGTTCTGTATTATCGGCAATCAATATGAATCTGGAAGCACTGGATCCAAAATCTCTTACAGACAGAGAGAAACGACTCTACTCCAATATTAAATCTATGACCTCAGATGCTTATCAGGAGGTACGACTTATTTCACACAATCTCTCGCCGAAAGAGCTGGAAGCAGAAGGTCTGGAGAAAGCTCTGATACGCTTAACAGAAAAACTGAATCTGGCAGAAAAAACCGCATTTACGCTCGACTATCAGATTCCGGAAAAACTGCCGGAGCGACTGGAAGTTAATTTATATGCCATAATTCTTGAACTCTGTAATAACATTATCCGTCACGCCAAAGCACACACTGCCTTAATCAAATTATCAGGAGATAGAACTGAGGTAAATTTGATTATTGAAGACGACGGGACAGGATTCAATCCTCAAAATGGAAATGGTCATGGATTACGTAATATTGAAACCAGAATCGCTGAGTTGGGTGGAAATATGGACATACGTTCCAATGAAAATGCAGGAAGTAGTTTTCAGATTCAAATTCCGGTTTAGGTCCAATATTCGAGCATTTTACTTCGGACAAAATCTACACTTCTCTGCAGCTGGTCAAAGCCATCCACGCCATCTTCAATGCTGATCCAGCCGTCAAAACCCACTCGTTTCAGTTCCTTGAAAATGGCATCGTAGTCATTAAGCCCTTTGCCAATTTCACCGTGACTCAGGCGTTTAGCGTAGCCTTCCACCCCGCTTTCCTCCTTTCTTAAATCTTCAATAGTACCTGAAAGCAAAAAACGGTCGCTGGCATGCATGGTAACCACACGATCAGAAACCCGATAAAGCAATTCCAGCGGATCTTCTCCTGCCAGAAAGGTATTGCTGGGATCGTAATTGACACCAAAGTTTGGGTGTTGAATGCGGTCAACCAATTGACAAAACACCTCCATTTTCTGGGCAAATTCAGGATATGCCCAGAAGTCGTCTTTGTAATGATTTTCAATGATCAGGGTGATTCCTAATTCGGCAGCCAGAGGCAGACAGGCTTCTATTCCTTTGGCTGCGAGAGCAATTCCTTCCTCAATACTCAGTTCAGGACGCCGCTGGCCAGATAACACGCGGCAAAACTTCCCACCCAACACATGAGTCATGCGTATCCAGTTTTTCTGCTTTTCAATTTCGTGCCGGTGTAAGGTTTCATCAGGAATCGTAAAATCAGGCGAACAGCACATCATCGGAATAGTTTTTCCCTGATCCTCCACCTGCTTTCTGAAAAGCGGCCAGTTGGCCTCCTCCCCCATTTCCAGAAAACCGGCGTACCATTCGATGCCGTCCACGGGCAGGGTACAGGCCAGTTCTATCCATTCAGAAACTTTCATGGTGCCATCCTTACAGAGGGCTTGCATGTAGGCTTTGGGGAATACGGCGAGTTTGGGCATGAATTCTTTCTGTTATTCGCTGCTGGCTTCGACTGGCTCAGCCAGCAGCGGCTTTTCGTTTTTATATAACTCTAAACAAGCCCAGAAGATTGATCAATTTCAATTTGTACAATTCCTTCCAACCGGTGGCTGAGCCTGCCGAAGCCACCAGTTGGCAACCGTACAATTATTTATGTGACCCTTCCCAAGTTTTTGGCAGGTTTCGGCCTATCATCGGAAATTGTTCCAAATCCATTACTTGCGAGCTTACCGGGCCGCATTCATCTGAAAGCAGAAAAATGGCAGCAGCGGCGATTTCTACGGGTTCAAAAATGCGGTTTGCGGGAGCAAAAATGGCCGGAATATCACGGTACCAATCGGGCTTCATGCCCTGATTCTTCTTGATGAGTTTCTCTTTTTCTGTCAAAACCCAGCCAGGATTTATCTGATTCACACGAACCCCGTAATCCCGGAAAAGGCTGTCACCCAGGTTTCTAGTCAAGGTCATTAAAGCACCTTTTGAAATACTGTATGCCAGCAGATCGGGTTCGCCGCCCCAGGCGTTTATTGAGCCTATATTGAGTACACAGCCCTTATTTTGAGTCAATTGACCCAATGCCTTCTGAATCAAATTCAAAGGAGCCACCACATTAACTCCCAACACTTCATGAAAAAAATCAGATGATGTATTCTCAATATTCGAAGAAGCGATCATGGCGGCATTATTGACTACCGCATCCAGTTTTCCGAAGGTATTTACAGCCAAATTAACCAGGTTTTCGGCAGCTTCTGACCCGGTAATATCATCCGTAAGCATGACTGAGTTTTCAGAGCCTAGTTCAGCGAAAAGTTGCCTCCCGACCGCATCATCCAGTCCGTTCAGAATCACCTTTGCCCCTTCTTTGACACAACTTTGGGCGATGGCTTTACCAATGCCGGTGTAGCTTCCCGTGATGAGTATGACTTTGTTTTTGAGTCTCATCTTAATCCGGCTTTAGCACACTTTTGATAATCTCCCCCGAGTGCATTTTCTCAAAAGCTTCATGCCATTCTGAGGTTTTCCATACACCGCCGATAATGGGTTTTACATCCAGTTTGCCGCTGCTCATGAGCCCCAGGACTTTTTCCCAGACAGGCCAGTTATGGCTAAAACTACCTTGCAGCGTCACATTCTTCTGAACCAGCGGATCCAGAGAAAAATTAAAAGGTGTGGGCCCCCAGCCTACTTTGGCTATTTGGCCTTTGGGCCTCACCATTTCCAAAGCAATTTTGAGGGTTTCACTCACCCCGGCGGCATCTACTACCACATCTGCTCCCAGACCATCCGATTTAAATGCCCATTCTGAAGGGTCACCTACGATGGTTTCAAAACCGTATTGATGTGCAATTTCCAATCGGGCGGCATCTTTAGGTAAGCCCAAAACGGCAACTTCTGCTCCGCAAAGACTTGCCATTACCGCACTAAGGGTTCCTATGGTGCCGGGTCCGATCACCAGCACACGATCGCCCGGTTTGACTCTACTGTTCATGACAACGGCATTATAGGCAACCGAACACGGTTCCGTAAGACAAGCCTGCTCAAAAGAAAGGGCATGAGGTACGGTATGCAACAGTCGGGCTGGCACTTTCACGAAGCGGGTCATGGCACCATCTACGCCATAACCGAAACCTTTTCGTTCGGTATCCAGATTGTAAAATCCCTGGCGGCTCATGGCACTTTGCGGGTTTATCACGGCAGCCGTTTCGCTTACCACACGGTCGCCTTCTTTCCAGTTTTTGACATTTTTGCCGAGTTCAGCAATGTGCCCGCCAAACTCATGCCCAAGTACCACCGGATAATTCACCGGCCAGCTATGGTCTGAGGTCCATTGGTGAAGATCACTGCCGCAGACGCCTACATTGGCTACTTCCAGGAGCACATCATCGTCACCTATGTCAGGTTTTGGCACTTCCCGAAGTTCTACACTTCCTTTATTTTCCGCGTAATTGACTACTGCCAGAGATTTCATAGTTCTTTATGTTAGTTTTTCCCAGGCCAGAGTCCTGATTTAATTCGGTATGGACAAGGGATATTTCCTATTAGGTCAGACTCAAAGAGTCAGACCTGAAAATTACCCAGGTTTCTCTCTCTACATTCTGGCAAGGCTCAGGTTATTTAGAATTTATCTTTGGTTCAGGTCTTACTTCTGTGAAGTCTGACCGGTTTTCGGTTGAGTTCTGCATCTGCTGTATGTTTGACTGCTTTTAAACATCCTCGTACCCATGAATCTTCTCACAAATAAGCCGCAGTGATTCTTCCAGATTTCCCGAAGCCGTTTTGAAGGCATCCGCATCAATGGTTAGCGGAGCCCCTAGCACCACCAGCGGAGCACCATAGACCGGGCATTGAATAGCCTGCTCCAACGAAAGTCCTCCAACTGCCTGAACTGGCACATTCACAGCTTGTACCACTTCTCTGAGCTGATCCAGAGGACTAGGCATCCGTTTGCCGGCAGCAGCAATTCCCCGGCGTTCGTCGTAACCAATGTGATGAATGACGTAATCGCAGCCCAGATCTTCCAGAAGTTTGGCCCCTTCTACCATATCCGGGCAGCCCAGGTTATCGCCCATCACTTTAATGCCATAATCTTTGCCTGCCTGAACTACCACTTTGATCGTTTCAGCATGTGCCCGGGCCATCACCACCACATGCGTGGCACCGGCTTTGGCCATCATTTCAGCTTCCAGATAGCCCCCATCCATCGTTTTGAGATCGGCAACGATCGGGACATCCGGAAATACTTCACGAAGTTTACGAACGCCGTGAAGGCCTTCGGCGAGGATGAGAGGCGTGCCGGCTTCCAGCCAGTCAACCCCTGCCCGGAGAGCAAGAGCCGCCGTTTCCAGAGCCTCATCGATAGAGGTAAGGTCCAGAGAAATCTGAACGATTGGTTTCATGATATTCGTAGGGTTGAATTGCAGTAAACCCCGAAGGTTTACCAAACTTTGTAAAGTTAAAGGAATTGAATTCAAAGAAAAATGAAAAATAGACAGAGATTTGAGCCTGACAAATTTACGTTATCCCATATTGGGGCAGGAACAAATGAAAATCAGAATTGACCCTTTTACTGCCGCCATTTTTGGAGTTACCCTTCTGGCCTATCTTTTTCCTGAGGCGGCTGAAGGCCGGTTACCTCTGGAGTCAATTGCAACCACCGGTGTTACTCTGATTTTTTTCTTTTACGGCCTTAAACTTAGTCCGCAGAAAATTAAAGCCGGCCTGAAAAACTGGAAATTACACCTGCTGGTACAAAGTTCTGTTTTTCTTCTCTTCCCATTAATTGTTCTTGCCGGATACCCGCTGGTGCGTGATGACAGATCGGAAATGCTCTTTCTGGCATTTCTTTTCATGGCGGCCTTGCCTTCCACCGTATCTTCGTCGGTAGTTATGGTTTCAGTGGCCGGCGGTAATCTCCCGGCAGCCATTTTTAACGCCAGCATTTCTGGTTTAATCGGGATTGTAATTACACCACTCTGGATGGCTCCATTTCTTGAGCGTAGTGCAGCAAGTTTTGACCTCAGCAGCATCTACCTTGACCTGCTGTTGCAAATCCTGGCTCCGGTTATAGCGGGTCTTGTATTACAACCTTATTTAGGGGAAATGGTACGCAGAAATAATCGCTGGCTTACCGTATTTGACAAATCGGTTATTCTGCTGATCATATACAAAAGTTTTGCTCAGTTGTTTTATCAGGGGGTCTTCAGTTCTGTCAGTATGGTGGACCTCCTACTCCTGACCATCCTGGTCACTGTCCTTTTCCTTCTGATGTACTTCCTTACGGGTTTCCTGGCAAAACGCCTTGATTTTGATACGGCTGACGAAATTACTGCGAAGTTCTGCGGCACAAAGAAGTCTCTGGTTCATGGCACGGTATTCTCCAAAATCATTTTCCCACCGGGTTTGTCCGCGGGGTTGGTTTTACTGCCACTCATGCTTTTTCACGCCTTGCAGATTCTGATTATAAGCAGTATTGCATCAGGTATAGCCAGAAAACGGGGAAACATCGAATAGTAGAACTTCGGCAAGAAAAAGAACGCTTTTATCGCAAGCTGGGCATCATATCTTCAGGAAAGGCTATATTTGATTCTATCATTGTACACCTCAACCTACAAACGAATATGCGTAAGAACATACTTCTTCTTTTGTTACTTCTCAGTTTTTCCTCTTTTTCTCAGGAGCTGGTAATTGCCAGCTATAATATCCGGATGAACACGCCGAGTGATGGCGTCAACGCCTGGCCAAACCGAAAAGAGATGGTGAAAGGCCTCGTGCGTTTTCATGAGTGGGATATTTTCGGAATACAGGAAGGGTTCAGAGGTCAGATGGACGACCTGCTGGAAATGAATGAATTTGCCGCCACAGGTAAAGGACGTGACGACGGCAAAAGCGGCGGCGAGCACTCTTCAATTTTCTACAAAAAAGACCGGTTCCAGATTCTGAAATCGGGTGATTTCTGGCTAAGCGAAACTCCTGATGTACCGGGAAAAGGCTGGGATGCCACCTGCTGTAACCGCATTTGCTCATGGGCACAGTTCAAAGACAAAACCACCAAAAAGAACTTCTTTGTTTTCAATGTGCACTTTGACCATCAGGGCGTAGAAGCCCGCCGCCAATCAGGACATCTGATGGTGAAAAAAATCAAAGAAATTGCCGGTGAAAAGGCGACTGTTTTTCTAACTGGCGACTTTAATTCAACGCCGGATACGGAGCAGATTCAGCTGATTTCCAAAAACCTGAATGATAGCTATAAGGTTAGCGAGCAGCCACCCTACGGCCCGGAAGGCACCTTCAACAGCTTCAAGTTTGATGCTCCGATGGAGAATCGGATCGACTACATCTTTACCAGTTCCAACATTCGCGTATTGAAATATGGAGTACTCACAGATGCTTTGCATCAAAGATAACCATCCGATCATCAGCCGGTTATGATCAAGGCGGTAATTGACAAATAACTTGCAAAGGGCGGGCCGTGAGCCCGCCTTTTTTCGTTTACTGGCTTTCATATCTGCATCTCCGTCAATCTTAATTAACAAATAAGACTCGTGTAACCTATATCACCTTTTGGCAGTTGATTGAAGACTTGTTTTGTGGAGTAATCCTGAATTAATCCAATTATTCAATCAT
>CBINGY010000031.1:0-52611 GCA_966250325.1 uncultured Cytophagaceae bacterium
GACCGAAGAATTGAGCAAGCAGTTTGCTTATTTTGAGGAACACGGTGATTTCAGGCCAGATCAAACCACTGTGCTATTTGATGAGGCTCTGAAGCAAACCAAAACCATGAGGAAAAAAGAGTTTGCTGCAGATTACCGGTATGCCATTGAACCGGATATCCCTTTCGTGAATATCAGCAAGGAAATTGATGAAATAATCATTGATGAAAACCTCCTTCCTTTTTCCATAGAGAGTAAAATGATTGGGGGTGGGGTTCGTCCGCAGGATGCCAAATTTTTTACTTCTGATTCGGTCAGATCTTCCCTGTTTATCGCCCTGAATGAGCAGATGGAAGATACCTTATTTGTTGCCAAAACTTTACTTAATAACCTGAAGCCAGAGGATTATCAGTTGGTGGATCAGCCGGATGTTCTTGCTGCCATGTTTCTGGCTTTAAAAAAGGAAAAAATTACCACAACGCTCCTTCAAAATGCCATTAAGGAGTTTCTAACTGATACCGCTTTTGACTATCCGTCGTATTTCGCGGCACATACTATTTCAAGTGAAGCGTTGAATGCGACTATTTCCCGAATTATTTCTGAAAATGAAGCCATTGCTAATGAAATACGAAACGGGAATGAGGGCAAAGCCGGAATTCTTGTTGGTAAAGTAATTAAAGAAATAGGGCAGGGTGCCTCGGGAAAAGTGGTGCGGGAGCACATTTTGGAGCAACTGAATCCTTCGCCGGAATCAAGAATTATATCAGAGCAAAATAAGACAGAAAGAGGTGGGAGAAAGACCGAGGAAGAAGAGGTTCGTTTCACAGAAATAATTGTCAAAGACGAGTACCGTACACATCTGAATTCGCAGGTGAATGAAACTCTGATGGGTAGCTCGGTAAAGGTAGCAGGATGGGTGGCCTCTGTTCGGGATCATGGCGACCTGGTTTTTGTCGATCTGCGGGATAACTCGTACGAGGTACTTCAGATACGAATGGATCGTACCAATTTCACCAATCTGGACGATCTGGCCAAGCTTAAACCAGAATCTGTGATTATGGTGCAAGGCAAAATAATTCAACGATCAGAGGAAGACTTTAATGCAGGTATTCGTACCGGAAAGCTGGAGCTTGATGCTCAGGACGTGGCGGTTTTGAATGCAAGTAAAACACTTCCTTTTGAAATAAAGAGAGCCCAGAAAACGGCTGAAAATATCCGATTTGCCTATAAATTTCTCGACCACCGAAGTTCGGAAAACCGTCAGGCCATCGTAAATCGTCACCGGGTAATTAAGCTCATCCGGGATGTGCTGGATCAGGAGCGGTTTATTGAAGTGGAAACTCCCGTTTTAACAGCAGGTACAGATGAAGGTGCCCGCGAGTTTATTGTTCCGAGCCGGAAATTTCCCGGTAAATTTTACACGCTTCCGCAGGCTCCTCAGCAGTTCAAGCAAATGCTCATGGTGGGTGGTTTTGAGCGATATTTTCAAATTGCCCGCTGTTTCCGGGATGAAGACTCACGCGGCGACCGGCAACCTGAGTTTACTCAGCTGGATATTGAAATGTCATTTGTGAGCATGCAGGATGTTATTGACATCAATACACGTCTCTTTAATGAAGTAGTCCAAAAGATTTACGGTGATAAGTGGAAATTGTTCCCTTTCAAAGTGCTGACGTATTATGAGGCAATGGAGAAATATGGCTGCGACCGCCCCGATCTACGTTATGGGCTTGAAATGCAGGATATTACTCACATTGTAAAGGAGACGGAGTTTCAGGTTTTTGCGAAGCCCATTGAGGACGGAGGTATCGTTAAATGTATCAAAGTAGAAGCAGGATTGCAGAAAACCCGCTTGTCCAAAGGGCAGATTGAAAAACTTACGGCAACGGCTCAGGAGCACGGATTGGGTGGTCTGGCGTATATCATTGTGAATGAGGATGAGCTGCAGTCGCCCATTATCAAATTCCTTGGTGAAGACATCTGTGCCCGTATTATTGCGGAAACCAAAGCGGGAGTAGGAGATATTGTATTCTTCAGTGCGGCAGATTACAAAACGGCCAATAAGGCCCTTGACGCGGTTCGTCAGGAGCTGGCTCAGCTGCTTCACCTTATCAAACCTAAAGAATTGCACCCGGCCTGGATCATCGATTTCCCATTCTTTGAAAAAACCGACGAAGGAAACTGGACTTTTACGCACAATCCGTTTTCCATGCCGGCTATTAATGACCTGGAAAAACACCTGAAAGGCGAAGATGTGGGGTCTATCATTGCACAGCAATACGATATGGTGCTAAATGGTTACGAAATAGGCGGTGGGTCAATTCGTGCCCATAAATCAGAGATTCTGGAGGCCACTTACCGCAACATGGGATATGATAAAGAGGAGATGAAGAAGAGTGTGGGCCACATGTATGAAGCCTTTCAGTTTGGGGCTCCTCCGCACGGAGGTATCGCCTGGGGAATTGACCGTCTGATGATGATTCTGGAAAAGAAAAGCAGTATACGGGAGGTAATGGCGTTTCCTAAAACAGGTTCTGGAGAAGATTTACTGTTTAACAGTCCATCCGAACTTTCGGAAAAGAAAATATTGGAGGCCAACATACGTAGTACAGCGAAGAAGTAAGTCTAGATTCTCCGGAATCAACTAAAAATCCTACTCACAGTCAATGAATTAAGAGGTTCGTTGTCTATAATAAGTGTTATTTGAACACAAAATATTGCTATGTTATCTTTTTTCTTTCTATTTTTGTTCAGCTAAAGATATTATTTGGTTTTTAGTTTGTTGATGAAGTGTAATTGCGACACGCAGTCCCGTTTGGGGCTGTGTGTTTTTTTTTGATACATTTAAAATCTAAAACCTACTGGCCTTGATCACCAATGATGTTGTAGTTCTGGGTATTCTTTTTCTGTTGCTTTATCTCATTTTTTTCATGGAAAGAGTGGGAGGTAAATTCTGGCAAAAGTTTTTTCGTTTCTTTCCTCCCATATTGCTATGCTATTTTCTGCCTGGAGTTTTGAATACCCTGGGTATCATATCTGCAGAAAAATCGGCCCTTTATGACGTTATTTCCAGATATCTGTTACCCGTTTGCCTTTTGTTGTTCACGTTGAGTCTGGATTTACACATGCTTCGTAAACTAGGAATAAAGGCCTTGCTGGTCTTTTTTGCCGGTACTGCCGGTGTAGTTTTTGGAGGTCCAATAGCCGTTCTGGTGGTTAAAGCCATTCATCCAACTGCGTTTAATGAGGAGACCTGGCGTGGTTTGGCCACCATTGCAGGAAGTTGGATTGGAGGTGGAGCCAATCAGACGGCCTTAAAAGAGATATTTCAGCCTTCAGATTCACTTTTTTCACAGACCGTAGCGGTAGATATTCTGGTAGCCGAGGCCTGGCTGGCTCTGTTACTCCTGGGAGTGGCAAACCGCGGAATCATGAACCGTTATTTTGGAGGTAATGCAGACATTATTGAAGAAATTAAGGAGAAACTGGCACGGGAGTCTGTGGAGAGGGCCCGTTTGACCACATTTGAAGATTACCTCAAAATTCTGGCAGTCGGATTTGGCGGCACAGCGGTGGCCTACGCTTTGTCTGATGTTATTACTCCTTTTCTCTCAGATAATTATCCCGAACTAGCAAGTTTTAGCCTTACCTCTGGTTTCTTCTGGGTGGTAGTAATTGTAACGTTCATCGGAATCGTTTTATCTCAGACGTCTGTCCGGGAAGTGGAACATGCCGGGGCATCAAAAATTGCCTCTGTCTTTTTGTATATTCTTATCGCTTCTATTGGTATGCAAATGGACCTTACAGCTATAAGCAACAATCCATGGTTGTTTCTCGTCGGAGTTATCTGGATACTGATTCACGCTGTCTTTTTAATCATTGCCGGAAAATTATTAAAAGTTCCATATTTCTTTGTGGCAGTAGGGTCACAGGCCAACATAGGAGGAGCTGCCTCAGCGTCTGTAGTGGCAGCCGCCTATCATCCGGCCTTAATCTCGGTGGGTGTAATCTTGTCGGTACTCGGTTATGCGGTTGGTACGTATGCCGGGTATCTTACTGCCATTTTGATGAAAATGGCTTCTTTCTGATCTTTATACAACCTTTTGAAGGTTTCTGAATTTATGGGATTGACCCGTTCGTGGCTTGCTTTTTGCAACGTAAGAAGTCAAGTAGCAGAAAATGAAAGTATTACGAATTGCCCTTGTGATTCTTCTTTCCCTGAAAGGGACTGGGAATGCTATGGCTCAGAGTGAACAGGAAAGGGTGAGTCGTAGATTTCATTATGGCATGGAGGCCGGTGGTTTTGCGAATATGAAAGGGAATATTCCTTTCTGGCAGCGGAGCAATAACTTCGGGGCATTTCCAGAGCACGGCAATTCCATCTATTTCCGGCAAATGCTGGAATCTGCGAAAGACACCTCGGGTCGCTTCTTTCAGGTGAGTTACTGTGCAGATCTGGTAACTGTGGTAGGTGAAAAAGCAGAGGTCAAGTTACCTGAAGCCTTTCTCAGGTTTAGATTAGGTAAACTGGAGTTAACCGGTGGCAGGGTAAGAGGGATGATGGGGCTTGGAGATACTACACTGAGCAGCGGCTCTATTACGTGGTCTGGAAATTCATTACCCATACCCGAGGTACGGTTGGCAATTCCTGAGTACACCAGGCTTTTTGTTCGTTGGCTGGCCTTCAAAGGACATTACTCCCACGGTTGGTTTGGCAGACAGGTAGCCGTAAAAAATTATTACCTTCATCAGAAGTCTTTGTACGGTCGAATTGGTACGGAAAAAACCAAACTCAGATTATACGGAGGAATTCTTCACCACGCACAATGGGGAGGCACGCCTCTTTATGAAACGGATTCACTTTTTAAAGAGAGGTTTACAAACGGAAAGTTTCCGGAGGATTGGCATACCTATGGGCAGGTAGTTTTTCCGTTTACCGCTAAAGAGGGTGAAATACCTTATGGAGAATTTGAACTGACCAATCGATTTGGAAATCATCTGGGGCAAATTGATATCGGAGGAGACCTGAACTTGGGCCTTCTGAATCTGTTGGTTTACAAACAAACCATTTTTGAGAGCGGTCAAACCTTTTCCAGCCTCACCAATACAGATGATGGACTCTATGGTTTCGCTCTGAGTTCCAGAAAACAACATTCTATTTTCAGAAAACTGGTGGTAGAATATCTCCGAACTACTAATCAAAGTAGTTACCGCTCGGGACTTGCCCGGCTTCTGGGTCTGCCAGACAGGCATTATGGGGAGGAAAATTACTACTTTAATCATATGCAATATCTGGATGGGTGGGCGTATAACGGATACACCATAGGAACACCATTTCTGGTTCCTCAGGAAAAAATAAGAGCCATCAATCAGTCTTATCCTAACGCCATTTTTTATAACAACAACCGGATAATTGCCGGATATACAGGTTTACATCTTCTTCTGAATAACATCGATATTCAGGCAAGAGCTTCCTATTCCCGAAATTTTGGGGCCTTATTTACCCCGAGGCCCCCTGTAAATCAACTATCTCTGAGTTTTCAGACAATCGTGCCCACAAGAAATACAAACGCTTTTATAAAAGTGAACATAGGAATTGATTAGGGAAATCTCATCTACGATAACTACGGTGTTCATGTTGCTTATCAAAGATTTTGGTAGGGCTTCTGCTTTTCACTCCTTTTGTGGTATTTTTGCAGCCGGATTTAATAAAACCCCGGTTTTTTCTGCGTGAAAAATATTCGAAATTTCTGCATCATTGCACACATAGATCACGGTAAAAGTACACTGGCAGATCGACTCCTTGAATTTACAGGAACAGTAACTGAACGCGATATGCAGGCTCAGTTACTGGATGATATGGATCTGGAAAGAGAACGGGGAATCACCATTAAGAGCCATGCCATCCAAATGGATTATGTGTTCAACGGAGAGAAATATACATTGAATCTCATAGATACTCCGGGGCACGTAGACTTTAGCTATGAAGTATCACGCTCCATAGCCGCCTGTGAGGGGGCCTTGCTGATTGTTGACGCAGCTCAAGGGATTGAAGCTCAGACTATCAGCAATCTTTTTCTGGCTTTGGAGCATAACCTGGAAATTATTCCGGTTATCAATAAGATCGATTTACCCGGTGCCATGATTGAGGAAGTGAAAGACCAGGTCGTTGATCTGATAGGTATTGACCCGGATGACATCGTTCTGGCCTCTGCCAAAGAAGGAATTGGTATAACTGAAATTCTGGAGGCGATTGTTCACCGTATTCCAGCACCAAAGGGAGATCCGGACGGCGAACTTCAAGGCCTTATTTTTGATTCAGTTTTTAACTCTTACCGCGGAATTGAAGTTATTTTCAGGGTGAAAAACGGGTCGATTCGGAAAGGCGATAAAGTCAAATTTATGGCTACGGGCAAAGAATACGAGGCCGATGAAATTGGTAGTCTTAAGCTGAAAAAACAACCTAAAGACGTCATTCATTGCGGAGACGTAGGATATCTTATTTCCGGGATTAAAGTCGCTAAGGAGGTGAAAGTGGGTGATACCATTACGCACACTTCCCGCCCGGCACCTGGTATGATCAAAGGTTTTGAGGAAGTAAAACCCATGGTTTTTGCCGGAATATATCCGGTGGATACAACGGAGTTTGAGGAGCTTCGGGAATGCATGGAAAAGCTCCAGCTGAATGATGCCTCGCTTGTTTGGGAACCTGAAACTTCTGCCGCTCTAGGTTTTGGTTTTCGTTGCGGTTTCCTGGGGATGCTTCATATGGAGATTGTACAGGAAAGGCTGGAACGGGAGTTTGACATGACCGTAATTACTACTGTGCCCTCCGTGAAGTTTTATGTAAATAACAAACGTGGGGAGAGAATTGCGGTATCAGCACCCTCAGAAATGCCTGATCCCAACCTCATTGATTATCTGGAGGAACCTTTCATTAATGCTCAGATTATTACCGCGGCAGAGTATGTCGGTCCAATTATTACCCTTTGTATGGACAAAAGGGGAGTAATCAAAAATCAGGTGTATCTTACATCTAGCAGAGTAGAATTGACCTTTGATATTCCGCTTGCCGAAGTAGTTTTTGACTTTTTTGATAAGCTGAAATCTATTTCACGCGGATACGCCTCACTGGATTATTCACTCTCCGGCTATCGGGAGTCTAATCTGGTAAAACTGGACATTTTGTTGAACAGTGAACCTGTAGATGCCTTGTCGGCTATCGTGCACCGCGATAAAGCCTATGAGTGGGGTAAAAAATTGTGTGAAAAGCTCAAGGAATTACTTCCCCGGCAACAGTTTGAAATCGCTATTCAAGCGGCAATTGGGGCAAAAGTAATTGCCAGGGAAACGGTACGTGCTTTACGTAAAGATGTGACTGCCAAATGTTATGGTGGGGATATTTCCCGGAAAAGAAAGCTCCTTGAAAAGCAAAAAAAGGGAAAGAAACGTATGCGTCAAATCGGCTCAGTGGAAGTTCCTCAGGAGGCTTTCATGGCCGTTTTGAAAATAAATTAAGGTTTTTTGCTTGGGGGCTGCCCGTTTTAGGTCGCAACCCTTAATTTTGAAACCTGTTTTAGAAACCTAAGAAATCTGAAAATAGAATTATGGCAGAGGTAATCAGAATGCCCAAAATGAGCGATACCATGGAAGAAGGGGTAATTGCTGCATGGAATGTGAAGGTTGGTGACAAGATTAGTTCAGGTGATATACTTGCTGAAGTAGAAACTGATAAGGCTACCATGGATATGGAGTCTTACTACGAAGGCACCCTGCTTTACATTGGCGTAGAGAAAGGTCAGGCTGTGCCGGTGGATTCAATCATTGCGGTTATTGGGAAAGAAGGGGAAGATTACAAAGCATTACTGGATGGAGGCAAGCCCGAGGCTGCTGCACCAACTGCTGAAGAGAAGAAAGAAGAAAGTGCTGCAGCACCATCAGCACCTGCGGTAGATACGTCAAATATAAAGGCTGCCGTGGTGAAAATGCCACTTTTGAGTGATACCATGACAGAAGGTGTTATTCATGCCTGGCTTAAAAAAGTAGGTGATACCGTAAAATCAGGAGATCTGCTGGCGGAAATTGAGACAGATAAAGCCACCATGGAATTTGAGGCATATGATGAAGGAACATTGCTCTATATTGGTGCCAAAGAAGGGGAGGCTGTGCCGGTTAATTCGGTAATCGCAGTGATTGGCGAAAAAGGGGCAGATTTTGAAGCTTTATTAAAAGCAGAAGCGGCAGGAAGTAGTTCTGCCACCAAAGCAGAGTCACCAAAGGCCGAATCTCCAAAATCGGAGTCGCCTGCAACTACCAAAGAAGAATCTAAACCAGTGGGTTCACTTGCTACTGCGGGTTCATCAAACGGACGTGTATTGGCCTCGCCCCTCGCAAAACGTATTGCGGAAGAAAAAGGAATTGATATCGCCAAAGTGCCGGGCTCTGGTGAAGGTGGACGCATCATTAAATCGGATGTAGATAACTATGTGCCGGCGGCAGCACCGGTGTCTGCTGGTGTCTCTTCTGCTCCTGTTGCGGCTGGTACAGAAAGCTTTGAAGAGCTGCCTCTTACGCAGATGCGTAAGGCTATTGCCCGAAGTCTGGCAGAATCTCAATCTACGGCTGTTGACTTCCAGCTTACCATGGAAATAAACATGGATAATGCCATAAAGGCACGCACAGCCATGAACGAAACTTCACCGGTTAAGATTTCTTTCAATGATCTTGTTGTGAAAGCTTGCGGAGTGGCCCTCAGAAAGCATCCGGCCGTAAACTCCTCCTGGAGAGGAGATCATATCCGCAGAAATCAACATGTGCATATTGGTATGGCTGTGGCCATTCCTGAAGGTCTGGTGGTTCCGGTGATTCGCTTTGCAGATACGCTTCCTCTTTCTGTGCTGGCAGCTACCACCAAAGATCTTGGAGGAAAAGCCAAAAGTGGCAAACTTCAACCGGCCGACTGGGAAGGAAATACATTTACAGTAAGTAACCTGGGAATGTTTGGTATTGAGCAGTTCACTTCCATCATTAATAACCCGAAGAATGAATCTTGTATTCTATCTGTTGGTGGAATCAAAGAAACTGTAGCCGTAAAAAATGGCGAGTTTTACGCTACCAATATCATGAAGGTGACCCTCACTTGTGACCACCGTGTAGTGGACGGTGCCACAGGAGCTGCATTTTTGGTTACCCTTAAAGAACTGCTGGAAGAGCCATACAGAATGCTGGTCTAATTCAGTCAGACTCGAAGAGTCAGACTTGAATGGTGACCAATTCTGTTCCAGATTTATCTTCTTGCCTCAAGAATTATTTGAAATTGATATCAAAAGGGTTGTTCATATGAATTGGACAGCCCTTTTGTTTTTACGCCCTTCCACTCATCACATTTTCAACCTGGCACCTGGATCATTTTCTATTTTTGAAGAATCTAGTCGAAACAGATTATGGAAAATAGAAGAAGCTTTATTAAAATGGCCGGTGTGGCAGCTTTATCAGTCCCCTTCATAAATTCTGTGGCTTTCGCCGGGGAGAAAAAACTTCGGGTGGCTCTGGTAGGGCTTGGCAGGTATGCCGGTTATATGGCAGAAGGCATCGTTGTTTCCAAGCTGTGTGAAGTGGCAGGCATAGTTACAGGCTCTCCCGAAAAGATTCCGGTCTGGAGAAAGAAATACAACATTCCCGAGAAGAATGTTTACAGCTACGAAACCTTTGACCAGATAGCTCATAATAAGGATATTGACGTAGTTTATGTGGTTTTGCCCAATGCCATGCACAAAGAATATGTGATTCGGGCTGCACGTGCGGGCAAGCATGTAATTGTGGAGAAACCCATGGCTATCAGTGCCGCTGAATGCGAAGAAATGATTGATGAATGCAGGAAAGCAAGCGTGCAGTTGGCAGTAGGTTACCGTCTGCATTTTGAGCCGTATAACCAAGAAATGATGCGGATGGGGCAGCAAAAGGTATTTGGGGAAGTTAAGCATATTTCTGCGGCACTTTCTTACAATACGGTGGGGGCAGGACCGGGCGACTGGCATGTAGTAAAGAAGCTCTCAGGTGGCGGGCCACTTACAAATCTCGGCGTTTATTGTATTCAGGGAGCCAGATATGTGACAGGTATGGAGCCTGTGGCTATTACGGCACGCTTTGGTAAAGTAACACATAATGATGTTTTTACCGAGGTGGAAGAATCCATTTATTGGCAAATGGAATTTCCAAATGGGGCTATTGCCGACTGCAGCACCAGTTATACTTCTTACTCCGATTACCTGATGGCCGCAGCTGAGAATGGTCATTTTGAGTTGAGTCCGGCAATCAGTTACGGGCCATTTGTAGGAAAATCAAGTGACGGACCCATGAATTTTCCGGAGATCAATCAGCAACAGGTACAAATGGATAGTATAGCTCCTTATTTTTTAAACAATATTCCATTACCCGATCATATCAGCGGCCTGGAAGGTTTGAAAGATTTGAAAGTGATAGATGCTGTTTACAAAGCGGCCAGGACAGGGGAGCGGGTTGAGATCGTTTGATAGATTCTACAACATTTACAAAGAGAATAGTCAGACCTGATCTTCGGATAGTCGGATCCGTTCGTTCAGGACATGCATTTGAGAATTTACCGAACTACTTCACTGATTAAAATTACCGGGGCAACATTTGTATAATTAGCAAAATCTGCCCGAATTGCATCTCTGTTTGGTGCTATAGCTGCCTGATAATCACTCAGACTTTTGACATAAAATGTACCAATAGCCATATATGGCAATGCCGTATTTGGCAAACCGCTTGCCAGACCTTTCTCAATGGTATATTTGACCAGATTTTCTCCGAGATACCCCGCAACCATAGGCATGTGTTTGGTTTCATAGTAATCCATGTTGAAAGTCTTTCCATCTGAGTGGGGATACATCACAGAGATTTTGATTAGCCCCTTTTCCTGAGCCATTCCCGTAAAGCCGAAAAGAAGAAGAAAAGACGTTAACGTAAGTTTTTGTTTCATAATTCAATAGAGAATTTAGGTAGAAGGTTCAACTGTCTGTTTTTGGAACTTTCAGAACTCTAAAAAGATTTCGTGTTTCCCACTTCCAATTAATTTCAATTTATCAGAACGAATTTTTTTTCCATCCAGTCGGATAGTTTTGAAATCAGCACTTGGTGATATGAAGGTTCCTTTGCATCCAACAGGGATCTGTATGTGTACTTTTATGTTGCCATTCTCCAGTCTTTTCCAATGAATCCCGGCTTTTCCTTGAGGTGTATAGGTTTCATAATTAACATTATCCATTTCGCCAGTGGGTTTCGGTTGAAAAACGATATACCTGTACCCAGGCTCCTTCTCATCGTATTTCATGCCCGCCAGATGCTGGTAAAGCCATACCAAACCACCACCAAACATCGGGTGATTATAACTTCCTTTTTCGCTCCAGTGTTCCCGGGTGGTGGTACTTCCAAGCTCCAGCCATTGGCCAAAGGATGGTTCAGTTCGTTTATTCATGGCTTCGTAGGCAAGATTATTTAATCCGTTTTCTGCAAGCACTTCAAAGAAAAACCGGGTTCCGAAAATTCCCGTGTTCAAATGCCCGCCATTCCCTGAAATTTCTTTTTGAAAGGTTTCAATAACGTTCTCATAGACGCTTTGAGGTACACCCATTTTCAGAGCAAATACATTGGAACCATAGTTTCCGTAGCTATTATTTGAGTTGTCAAAGAACCGGTTATGAAAGGCTTTTCGTGTTTCTTCAGCCAGTTTAGCCAAACGATCCGATTCGGCCTTATCACCCAGGACAGCAGCTACTTTAGCAGTAATATCCAGGGAGTACCAGTAATAAAAGGTGTGTACCAGTGCATCATCTGGCAGACAATCTTCGCAAACTCCCGCCCAGTCGCCCAGATTCCACCATTTCAGAGGCTTGCCATCATGTCCTGTTCGCTGACTAAACATGACTCCATCTTTGTCCACCCAAGTTTGCATATATCGGATGTAACCTTTCATCGCCTCATAATTATCGCTGAGCATATCCTTGGCTCCATATTGCAGATAAAACTCCCAGGGAATAATACAGATGGCCGCTCCCCAGGCCACTCCGCCGCCACAGCCTGGTTGCCAGGGTGCCCCGTTCGGGATGTAACCGGTTTCTGGAAGCTGAGCCTCCCGCATATCCGCTACCCATTTTTGATAAAATGCACGTGCATCAAAATTATGCATCACCGTAGGGCAGGCTACCTGGGCATCACCGGTGTATCCTGAGCGTTCCCGGTGCGGGCAGTCAGAGGCAATTCCACCATGCATATTGTCCATTTGAGAGCGTTTCCAGATGTGATTAATCTGATTAAAGAGTTCATTGGAAGTCTCAAAAACGGCATTCTCTTCGGTAGCGGTATTCACTGCCTCGGCGGTGATCATATCTGCCGTGAGTTCTCCCGGCCATCCTGTAATTTCTACACCGCTGAATACGAACCAGTTGAATCGCGGTGCGTAGTTTTCCTCACCCTTTCCGGCAAAATAATAGGTGTTTTCGCCGGAATATAAATTGGCATTGAAGGTAAGATGAACTTTCTGGCCTGCTGGACCTCTGACCTTATTAAACCTTACCCAGCCCGAAATTTCTTCCGGAAAAGAGACCTTGAAATGCCCTTCACCCAATTTTTCAATAGCCACCGGTCGGTAGGTTTTAGTAACCCGATCTGTTTCTGCGGTGTGAGCACGTAAATCTCCAAATGGAGCCTCTCGAAGCACCACATGTTGCCAATCAGCATCATCAAAATCTGCTTTGCACCAATCTTTGATTTCCTTTCGGGCATCGTAGATTTCTCCATCGTAAACCAGGTCGACAAGTATTGGAGATTTTTCAGCTTTCCAGCTGGTATCACTTATGACCACTTCCTCGGTTCCATCTTCGTAAGTAAGGTGTAATTGTGCAATAAACCTTGGTGAACCATAGGAGGCCGTCCAGAATTTGGGATCATTGTAAAAGCCATTACCCAAAAGTGCTCCAATTGCATTTTTACCTTGTTTCAGATGCCCGGTGATGTCATACGCCAGATACATAACTTTATAAGCGGCAAATTCATCGGGTACACTAATGTATGCTTTCGGTAATTCGGGACGCTTTCCATAGTTGGTCTGATTGGGCACGAGTTTATCTTCGCTCACCGGATTACCATTGGCATAAAACTCGAAATAGCCAAGGCCCGTCGTAAACACAACAGCGTTTTTCAAGGGCTTTTTTACTTCAAATGTCTTACGAAGGTAGGGGGCAGGAGGGGGCAGAATTTCTGTCCGGTTGTCGGGTCCGCCCGGCGGCTTTGGAATGGCCTCTTCTCCCTGCCAGGGTGAACCTATCCATTGTGCTTTCCAAGCCCTGCTATCGAGAATTCCCATTCTCCAGGTGGCGGGCTCAGACCATGCTGAAACCTTTCCATTTTTATCCCAGGTACGAACCTGCCACCAGCATTGCTGACGTGACTTCAGTGGTTTTCCGGCGTATTCAATCCGTTGATTTTCAATGGAATTGATCTTTCCGCTTTGCCATAAATTTCCTGCTTCCAAAGACTCCTTTGAATCAGACACCCGAATCTCCCAGGCGGTCTGAGTCTGACCACGTTCTTCATTCAGGGCTTCGTTAATCCATCCCAATCTTGGTTTTGGAATGTCTATCAGGGGAATTTCCTTTAGATATTCGGTACGTAAATCTTTTGGAGCCTGCAACTGCCCCATAGAAGGAAGAGCCGTCAGAATAATCAGCGAAAGGAGTGTATATTTCATAAAAGGGATTGGTTCAGAAAGAGATTTGAAAATGTATTCAGGCCTTCTGAATTAAAGTCAACAGTTTTCGATCCAGCTTATGGCCATACCAGTATTCGTAGGCCACGTCTTGCCTCCCGCTGTTAAGTATGCCAAAAGATCCGCTGAATTCCCACAAGGCAAAACCAATGTCATTTGATGTGAGAATGTCAATAACATCGCCAAACCAGGCCAGAAATACGTCGTGAGGGGTCTTATTGAAACATCCGCATTCTCCACAGTGTACGCCTATTCCCTTGTTTTTGAGTTCTATCCAGGGTTTGTAAATTTCTTCGAGCATGGCTCTGCTCAGATACTGTTCACCCACCTGTCCCGGCCATTTTACTTCAGGAAGGTTTGAGGTGTCTTTGAAAACCCATGGTGCGGCATAATGCGAAATAATCCCGGGGGCATATCCGCGGCAACTTTGACCTACCTGCAGGTCAATGAGTTCCGGAGTAACTTTCGTTCCAACCTGATTGCCATCTGCTACAATTAAGCGTTTGGGATTGACTTCATGAATGGCATTTTTGCCTGCCTCTACCACTTTTTTGTAAACATCTCCCGGCAGCTCGGTTTTGGCACCAAACTGATCGTTCATGTCATCCCGCCAGCTGGGTTCATTGAGCAGGTCAAAACTGAGTTTTTTTGAACTATGACTTTTGAAACGCTTCGCCCAGAAATTCCAGTGGTAACAAAAATCGTCCAGAGCCTGAGCGTCTGTCCAGAGGTTATAGGGTTCATGAAAACCGGCATTTATGCAGTATCCAGGTGCCCGGTGCAGGTTCAGACTTACGTGATGGCCGTATTTTTGAGCTATTTCCACAAGCTTTTCTATACGTTCTACCGCAGCTTCATCGATATTTCTGATTTCATCAATTTGGATATTCCGGCTTCGGTCAAATTTCAGGTAAGCCGGATAGGCCATAGGAATACGCACAAAATCAAAACCCCAGTCCTGCATCCATTTAAAATAATCTTCAGGTGATTGCGGCCTGGCCTGAGCGGGATCCGGATTAAAAAAATCGAGGAAATTGAAGCCTTTCCATTTGGGGATTGCATTCTTTTTTGCTGAGGGCTCAAAAGCAAAAGCCCGGTCAATACCAACCGAAATGGCTGCGGTGGCAAGGGTTGATTTCTTTATAAAATCTCTGCGATCGTTTTTCATGCGAAAAGGTTCAATAGGTGTGGTTAAATATACAGAAGAGTGGGCAATTAACTTTCATACACCCTCTGAGGAGATGCATTTGAGTAGATCAAACAGAGGAATGGCAAATGAGGATTTTGGGATGTAGCACTATTAGCTTGAACGAAGGTTTATTCTTTAGTTACACCTTTTGCCCCTCTGCACTGGCGTCCCTTCGAAAAAAAACGCCAAAATCTAATGGCTTCCGCTTTTTCCAATGCGAGTTTGACACCTCGGGCAAGAAAATTAGCACTCCGTCTGGGTTTTAACCCAACGAATTTTTCGAATTTAATAGATTTCTACAAATTCCCCTTCTTCAATTCACCCACCGCAAAATCTACCGCCCTGGCAGTCAATGCCATGTAGGTCAGAGAGGGATTTACACAGGATGACGACGTCATGCATGCACCATCAGTCACAAAAACATTCTCTGCCCCCCACACTTGATTGTATTTATTCAAAACCGCGCTTTTAGGATCAAGCCCCATTCTGGCGGTACCCATCTCGTGGATACAGCGGCCAAAACCCTTCTCATTATTATAGGTTTCAATGTTTTTGGCACCGGCAGCTTCCAGCATCTCAGCCGCGTCATTGATCATATCCTTTCTCATTTTCAGTTCATTCTCCTTTATTTCTGCAGAGAAGTTCATTAATGGAAGGCCCCATGGATCTGTCTGACTGTGATCTATCCAGGTTTTATTCTCAAAATAGGGGAGAGTCTCGGCAAAGGCCGTGAGGCTGGCATTCCATGGTCCCGGTTTGGTCATCGCTTCTTTTAAATCAGCCCCAAAAGATGCCTCTGATTCTACACCCCGTGGCCTCCCGCTGCCTCCTTCGTAACCAAATCCGCGAAGATAATCCCGTTTATCTGAACCAACATTTCTGTAACGGGGAATATAGAAACCGTTTGGACGGCGACCGTAATAATACTGATCTTCAAAACCTTCAAACTCACCATAGGCTCCAGCTCCGAAATGATGATCCATGAGATTATGTCCCAATTGCCCGCTGTCATTACCAAGCCCTTCCGGAAATCTTTTTGATTTTGAATTCATCAAAATGAAGGTGGAAGCCATCGCAGAGGCGTTCAGAAAGATGATAGGAGCAAAAAACTCATGATGTTCTTTGGTAAGCTGGTCAATCACCCGTACACCAACCGCTTTGTTTTTGGTATCGTCAAAAATGACTTCGTGTACGATAGAATTCGTTCGCACCGTGAGGTTATTGGTGCGTCGTGCAGCCGGTAAGGTGGCCGCCTGTGTGCTGAAATAGGCTCCATACGGGCAACCCCGCCAGCACATATCTCTGGCCTGGCATTTTGCTCTGCCAAGAGCCAGCTGTTCCTCCGTTGGCTCTGTAAGGTGGGCTTGTCTGGGCGGAATCACGTATCTGTCACCATATTTATCATTTAGCTTTCCCCGCATGTGTTGTTCCACACAGGTGAGGTCAAAAGGCTTCTGAAAAATGCTATCCGGTAAATAAGGCAGATTTTCATAACTTCCTGATATCCCAACAAACTTCTCTACGTAATTATACCAGGGTTCAATGTCTTTGTATCGAATGGGCCAGTCAATGGCTATTCCTTCTTTCGCATTCGCCTCAAAATCCAGATCACTCATTCGCAGGGTAACTCTACCCCAGGTAATAGATTTTCCTCCCAGCTGATAGCTTCTGATCCAGTCGAAACGCTTTTCTTCCAGATACGGGTAGTCGGTGTCTTTTACAAACATATCCCGTGAGGCTTCTGAGATCGTGAAGCCGGTACGTTTGTGCACAGGGTAATCTTTCCAGTCTTCCAGCGGAATCATGAGATTTCGGTGAGGGAAATCCCAGGGATTCATCATGGCCGTTTTATAGTCTTTCACATGCTCGATATTCCGTCCACGCTCCAGCATGAGCACTTTCAGACCTTTCTCGCATAATTCTTTCGCAGCCCAGCCGCCGGATACGCCTGAGCCCACTACAATGGCATCGTATTTTATTTGTTCCTGATTCATAGGTTACCTTTCTTAAGTTCGTCAACGGCGTAAGCAGCTGCACGTGCCGTAATGGCCATGTAAGTTAATGAAGGATTTACACAGGAAGAAGAAGTCATGCAGGCTCCGTCTGTGACAAAAACATTTTCTGCTCCCCAAACCTGATTCCATTTGTTCAAAACAGAGGTTTTAGAATTATGGCCCATTCGTGCAGTTCCCATTTCATGTATTCCAACACCGGGGGCTTTGTCAGTTTCGTCAATTCCTTTTACGTTTTTCAGTCCGGCTGTTTCCAGCATAGCTACTGCTTCTTCAATAATCGCTTTACGCATATTTAGTTCATTGGTCCCCCAGGCAGCGTCAAATTCAATAAAGGGTAAGCCCCATTTGTCCTTTTTTGAACTCAGCGTTATCCGGTTATTCGGATCGGGCAGCGTTTCACCAAAACCCCGCATAGAGAAAGACCATGGGCCTGGTTTTGACATAGACGCTTTCAAACCTACACCTAAACTATCACCTGAAGCATATCCTTTAGAGCGGGAGGCACTGCCCTGATAACCAAATCCCCGCACAAAGTCGGTTCTTTTATCCTGGCCAAAATTGGCAAAACGGGGAATGTATATTCCATTGGGTCGTCTGCCGAAGTAGTATTGATCTTCATATCCTTCCACGTCACCCTTAGCATACGCATTCAGGTGGTGATCCATAATATTTCTTCCCAGTTGATCGCTTTCATTTCCGAGTCCGTTTGGGTGTTTTCCTGAAACAGATTGCAGCATGATCCAGGCTGTATTCATCGCGGAAGCATTCAGAAAGATGATTTTGCCGAAATAGTCAGTTTCTTCTCCCGTGGTATCATCCAATGTTTTTACTCCAATTACTTTTTCAGATTTTGGGTCAAAGATGGTGCTGAAAACCACTTTATTATTAACAATCGTAAGGTTGCCCGTGGCCTTTGCGGCTGGTAAAGTGGCAGATTGGGAGCTAAAATAGGCTCCATAAGGACAACCTCTTTTACACATGTTTCTGTATTGACAGGTAGCTCTGCCTAATGCCAGCTGCTCCTCTGTGGGAGCCGTGAGGTGGGCCGCACGACCAATAATCATTTTCCGGCCAGGAAAATTTTTCTCAATGGACGCTTTGATGTCTTTTTCAACACAATTTAATTGCATGGCTGGCTGAAAAATTCCATCAGGAAGTACATCAAGCCCTTCAAGACTTCCGCTGATTCCGGCAAAACGCTCCACATAATCATACCAGGGAGCAAGATCGGCATATCGTATGGGCCAGTCTATTCCATGGCCGTCATCCAGATTAGCTGTAAAGTCTTTTTCATTCCAGCGGTAGCTTTGTTTTCCCCATGTAAGGGAACGGCCACCCGTCTGATACCCTCTCACCCAGTCGAATCGTCTTTTTTCTTCGTAATGATGTTCGCTGTCTTTAACAAAGTGAGGGAGTACATCTTCGGCATTGGCAAAACCAGCCCTGCTACCTGCCCAATAATCCTTCTTGTCTTGATTTGAAAGTCTGCCCCTGTGCGGGAAGTCCCATGGGTTTTTCAGGGCATTTTCATAATCGGTTACGTGTTCGATTTTTCGTCCCCGCTCAATGAGGAGAACTTTCAGACCTTTTTGAGTTAGTTCTTTGGCAGCCCAGCCGCCCGAAATACCCGAACCCACCACCAAAGCATCAAAGGTGTTAGCTTCTTTTCCTTTTCCTTGCAAATACATCTTCAATAGGTTTGTTTAAAAAAAGAAGCGGCCAGATAATCATCTAACCGCTTCCAGATAAATTCATCACACCCGCATCTTAAAGGTTTCCCTTTTTGAGCTCCTGTACTGCATAATCTGCCGCTCTGGCAGTAAGGGCCATGTAGGTGAGGGATGGGTTAACGCAGGAAGAGGAAGCAAAAGAAGCTCCATCTGTCACAAAAACGTTTTCGGCACCCCATACCTGATTCCATTTATTCAGAACTGAATTTTTAGCATCGGTACCCATCCGGGCAGTACCCATTTCGTGAATACCTATACCTGGTGCTTTCTCCTCGTCTTTATAGCCATATACATTCTTAAATCCTGCGGCTTCAAGCATTGCCACGGCCTCATCACGCATGGCTACCCGCATTTTCTGCTCGTTTTCACCCCAGGCTGCATCAAATTCAATCACAGGCAAACCCCATTGATCCTTTTCATTGGTAAGAGTCATACGGTTATTAGGATCTGGCAGGGTTTCTCCAAATCCACCGATTCCGATCGACCATTCTCCCGGAAGTGAAGATGCCGCCTTAAATTCGGCTCCAAAGGTGGTTCCGGCATCTACACCTCGTGCACGGCGAGCCGAGCCCTGATAACCGAATCCTCTAAGGAATTCCCGCTTGTCATTGCCCCAGTTCGTAAAACGGGGAATATAGATTCCATTCGGACGGTTTCCGAAATAATACTGATCCAGATAACCCTCTACTGTGGCACCGCCTCCTGAAGCCAGGTGGTGATCCATGATGTTTCTACCCAATTGATCAGATTCATTACCCAGACCATTTGGATGGCGTGAAGACTTGGATTGCATCATGATCCAGGCTGAATTCAAAGCTGAGGCATTCAGAAAGATGATTTTTGCAAAATACTCAATCTCTTCTTTCGTGTTCTGGTCAATCGCCTTTACACCAACAGCCTTTCCGGCCTGATCATCATAAATTACCTGGAAAACAATTTTATCGTTCACCAAAGTAAGATTGTTCGTTTTCATCGCAGCAGGTAAAGTGGCAGACTGCGTACTGAAATAGGCTCCATAAGGACACCCTCTGATACATTTATTTCTGTACTGACATGAGCCACGACCCAAAGCGGTTTGCTCTTCGGTAGGTTGTGTAAGGTGAGCTACCCGGCCCACGGTTACATGACGGCCCGGGAAACCCTTTTCAACGCTCTCGCGGAAGGCCCGTTCTACACAGTTAAGTTCCATAGGTGGCTGAAACTGACCATCGGGAAGTACATCCCAGCCTTCACGTTGACCGCTAATACCGGCGAAACGCTCCACATAATCGTACCAGGGAGCTACATCTTTGTATCTTATGGGCCAGTCTGTACCTACACCCTCTTCCTGGTTTGCAGTGAAATCGCGTTCATTCCAACGGTACGACTGACGACCCCACATGAGTGAGCGACCGCCTGTATGGTATCCGCGAATCCAATCAAATCGACGCTTCTCTTTATACGGATGTTCGGTGTCTTTGACAAACAGTGAACGGTTTTCCTCGTTGGCCGCATATCCGGTACGGATAACCGCCCAATATTCTTCCGCAGATTTTTTATCAATACGCCCCCTGTGCGGATAATCCCAGCTCTCTTTCATCATTTCAGTGTAGCCGGAAACGTGCTCCACGTGATACCCCCTCTCCAGCATCAGCACTTTTAAACCCTTTTCGGTGAGTTCTTTCGCAGCCCAGCCACCGGAAACTCCGGAACCAACCACTATCGCGTCAAAGGTATTTTGTTCCTTTGCTTTTCCTTGTATGTTCATTTTTCAGTTAGTCTTTTCAGGTTAAGTTTGATTTTAGCCGAGGGCGTAAGCTTTCTGACCCTCCTTCAAAGGAATACATCCTTCGTACTTGCCCGGAACAGGCACGTAGTCCAGCTCCTGAGTTGCACCTATTTCTGAGCTGAAGTATCCAAAAAGAGTGAGCTCTTTCATTAAGGTAAAGAACGGAGTTACGGGCTCTTCTGCAGCAGAACCTTGCTTTTCCTTTCCGGTTTCCGAATCAATCTGAACTTCTTTTTTCTTGTTCTCTTCTTCCGTTTTGGCATCAGCTTCCATAGCCTTCACTACTTCTACTTGTTTAGCCGCATCCAGTTCGGTAAATGAACCTCCCAATTCCTTAGATTTGGCTACCACGGCCTCCAGTCCTTTCATGAAGTGGGCACCCTGGGCTTCAGAATAGCAGTCTTTCAGCATGGTTTCAATGAAAGGACCCACTCCGGCTTCTTTGGCTCCCGGAGTATCCGTAGCCGGAATAATTATTTCGGCAAACTGTGCCACTATTTCCCGATACTCATCGGTAAATGAGAAGGGCACTGAAGTTTTGTCGGCTGACTTACAACCTTCTAATAGAGCAACCAGAGTAGGAGCAGACAAGGCTCCCCCCATCAGGATTGCAACGCGATTCAAAGCATCTCTTCTATTCAACGTCTTCTTTGGTTAATAGGTTATCACTAAATATGTCTCGATAAGAGCGGTGAAATTACCCCATTATGATCTTTCAGCCAAAATCTAAGCTTGAATATTTCGTATAAAATCTCAGTTAGATCAAATTTAGGGGAAAGGTTCAGAACTATTTTTTTCGTTTCCAGCCGGCAGATAGCAGTCAATTTTGCTCAATTTCTTTTTACCGTGAAAAAGCTATTTGGTACATTTTGGTTTTTTATTCATATATATATTTCTTGAATATGGCATTCTCTTAAATTGGAAAAGTACAAGCTTGCTTTGACTCGCTTTTTGAATCCTTCTAAAAAAAATGAAATTCTGTGAAATGTCAAAGTCAACAATTGGCACTTAATTTGTATTACTTTTTCAAGAGTTTTACCAGATAAGTCTAACAATGTGGTCTGCTGATGTAAACTTTTCTGTCAAAAATATCCGGCAGTTGAACTCAATAATTACTTTTGTAACCAATCTAGGAATTAAATTAAATCTAAGAATATGAAAATTGCTGTAGTAGGTACAGGTTATGTAGGTCTGGTGACCGGAACCTGCTTCTCTGAAACCGGGAATTATGTGACCTGCGTGGATAACAATCCCAAAAAAGTAGAAAGCCTGAGAAAAGGCAAAATGACCATTTATGAACCAGGCCTTGATATCCTTTTCGATCGAAACACAAAAGAAGGACGACTTAAATTTACCACAGACCTTGCTGAAGGAATTGAAGGGGCAGAGGTGATTTTTCTTGCTCTTCCCACGCCTCCGGGAGAAGATGGCTCTGCTGATCTTAAATACATACTTGGTGTGGCCAATGATTTAGGCAAAATCATGAAATCATACGCGGTGATTGTAGATAAGAGTACAGTGCCGGTAGGTACTGCCGAGAAAGTTACTGCGGCTATTGCAGCCAACGCCAAAGTTGATTTTGATGTGGTGTCAAATCCTGAGTTTCTTCGTGAAGGCGTTGCTGTAGATGATTTCATGAAACCAGACCGGGTGGTTATCGGCACAAATTCTGAACGAGCCAAAGAGACCATGAGTCGTTTGTATGCTCCTCTGGTACGTCAGGGAAACCCGATCATTTTTATGGATGAGCGTTCTGCTGAGATGACCAAATATGCCGCAAACAGCTTCCTGGCCATGAAAATTACTTTCATGAATGAAATTGCCAATCTCTGCGAAAGAGCCGGAGCAGATGTAGACATGGTACGTAAAGGAATTGGTACAGACAGCCGTATCGGTAAGCGTTTCCTTTTCCCGGGAATTGGATACGGCGGCAGTTGTTTCCCTAAGGACGTACAGGCTCTTGGAAAAACGGCCAGCGAGTATGATTACGATTTCAAGATTCTGAAATCGGTGATGTCGGTGAATGAAAAGCAAAAAACTAAGATGCTTCCGGTGGTGAAGGATTATTTCGACCAGGATCTGAAAGGAAAAACCATCGCCATCTGGGGTCTCGCTTTTAAACCTCATACCGATGATATCAGGGAGGCACCGGCTCTGTATAATATTAAATCGTTGCGTAGAGCGGGAGCTAAACTTGTGGTGTTTGATCCGGAGGCCATGGAAAATGTGAAAGGTGAGATAGGCCGCAAGGTGAAATACGCCAAAAACATGTACGAAGCTCTGGAAGGTGCCGATGCCCTCATGATTATGACTGAGTGGCCGGAGTTCCGTACTCCTGATTTTGACCGAATGAATGCCGCTTTGAAAAATAAGGTGATATTTGACGGCAGAAACCTTTACGAACTTTTAGACATGGAAAAACTAGGTTATACCTATTACTCTATTGGCCGAAAAGTTGTGAACGCTTAACATTTCTAAAGACGAATGAAAAGAATTCTTATAACAGGGGGAGCCGGTTTTCTGGGCTCCCATCTTTGTGATCGCTTTATCAAAGAAGGGTATCATGTGATTGCGATGGACAATCTCATTACCGGTGACCTTCGGAATATCGAGCATTTATTTAAACTCGAGAATTTCGAATTTTACCACCATGATGTGAGCAAGTTTATTCATGTGCCAGGCCAGCTCGATTATATCCTTCATTTTGCCTCACCAGCCAGCCCGATCGACTATCTGAAAATACCCATTCAGACTCTGAAAGTAGGATCGCTCGGAATTCATAATTGCCTGGGTCTGGCACGTGTGAAAAACGCCCGGGTTCTTATTGCCTCTACCTCAGAGGTCTATGGTGATCCACTGGTGCATCCTCAGAATGAAGATTACTGGGGTCATGTAAATCCGGTAGGGCCGCGTGGCGTGTATGATGAGGCCAAGCGTTTTCAGGAGGCTATGACCATGGCGTACCATACCTATCACGGACTTGAAACGCGTATTGTCCGCATTTTTAATACGTATGGGCCCAGAATGCGTTTGAATGATG
Source organism: uncultured Cytophagaceae bacterium (assembly GCA_966250325.1). GTDB lineage: Bacteria > Bacteroidota > Bacteroidia > Cytophagales > Spirosomataceae > Jiulongibacter. The sequence continues at coordinate 23,508 of CBINGY010000031.1, forward strand.
GCCGTGTACTGCCTGCATTCATAGGCCAGGCTTTACGTGGCGAAGATCTCACTATTTTCGGTGATGGAAGCCAGACACGTTCCTTCTGTTATGTAGATGATCTCGTGGAAGGAATCTACCGGTTGTTGCATTCTGATTATGCTCACCCGGTAAACGTGGGTAATCCGAATGAAATTACGATTAAAGATTTTGCCGAAGAAATTATAAAGCTGACAGGAACCGATCAGAAGGTGATTTACAAGGATCTGCCAAAGGACGATCCGAAACAGCGTAAACCAGATATTACCCGGGCGAGAGAAATTCTGGGATGGGAGCCTAAAATTGACCGTTCAGAGGGACTGAAACGTACTTACGAATATTTCAAAACGTTCTCCAAAGAGCGTTTGTTTGAAGAAGCGGAGCATAGGGAGTTTTGATTCTTTATGAATGAGTAGAACTAAGAATACCTTATAAAAAGCTCAGCCTGCAAAGGGCTGAGCTTTTTTTATGCCCCAAACTGAGTCAAATGATGATCCAGGTGTTTGTAGAACATGATGCTCCATTCCTGTTTGGTCAATTTGCCGAATGACAGAGATTCTTTGCCGTCAAAATAGCTTTCTCCTAATTCCTGCGTCTTTTTCAGATAGGTGATCAGCCGATTCTTTTCTTTTTCGAAATCCCGCTCATCGGTTATCAGAAACGCCGGAGCCGTTCTCGTGTTTTTTGCGTAAGGTTTAGGGCCTACCACGGCCTGTTTTACAAATGCCTTCAGCATAAGCCTCATGAGAAAGTTAGGTTTGGGATGTATGTTTTCCAGGGCCATTTCATAGGAAACACAGCAGTGGGCCAGCATCTGTGAAACAGACATTTTTCCCCAGTGGGCCTGACTTTGGGGGCTTAGTTGGTTGATTCTGGCAATAAGCTCGTCTGTAACTTCTTTCTCAAAAATGTTTTTCATGATCGGTCTTTTAAGGATTTGGGTTTAAAGCAATCTAAGATTTCTTATGTCCAAATTTAATAGAATTAAAATGATCTGATCCCCCTTTGGGTATAGAGAGTGAAGTCCATTCGCCGGGTTTCAGCATTTTAGCCAGAAATACAATCTGACCCACATGATACGGATAGTGAGCCAGTTGCCGATTGATCGCTTCTATCACCGAATGTTCTTCATTCCTGATGCGAATCGTCTTTTCTAAGTCGTTGTCAGAAAGTGAGTTGAGTGTATTGAAAAGGCAATTCCATCCTGTTTCCCAGAGTTCAAGCATATCTTCTCTGGTTTCCAGATCATTTTCAAATTCTGAATCTCGTTTTCTCCAGCTTTTTTCTCCATCGGTTCGGAGGAAATCGGTCCATCGCGAAAGCATATTTCCGGAAAGGTGTTTTACGATGGTAGCGATACTGTTGGAGTTCTCATTGGCTTGCCAGAATATATGTTCATCAGAGAGCTGCTCAAAGCTGCGATCCCCCAGACTTTTAAAGGAGGCAAATTCTTTCTTTACACTTGTGAGATAACCATTCATATTTCTTGAGTCCTGTTAGTTGATTTTATGTTGCATTCTCAGGAAGATCGGAAAGGTAACCTGCTTTTGTTCTTCCTGCCAGTGTTCCTTAATCTTCTCAATGAGTAAATCTACCGGGTTTTTGTCTCCGTAAAATTTACGGTAATTTTTCACAGCAGACCAGGTGTTCAGATAACCTTCAAGATGACTGAGTGTCCAGTCGAATTGCATAGAAAATGCACGTTTGACGGGGATTTCCTGAAAGGGCAGGGGAATAGATTGATAAAATTTATCGATATGTTTTCTCTCCTCATCCCAGAATGGACCAATGATTTGGGTGTAGAAATGGTCGATTATTTCGTCAATCTCCGGGTTTATCCTTAACAAAGCATAACCCCAGATAGCCAGAATACCATCTGGTTTCAATAGCCGTTTTGCTTCTGAATTAAATTTTTTGTGATCAAACCAATGGATGGCCTGAGCTACCGTAATCAGATCGAAACTAAAATCGGGAAAGTCTGTATGCTCTGCGAAAGTTTGGCTGTATTGAATATTTGATCTGAGTGGTGCCTGAGCCAGTTGAGTTTCACTGCTGTCAGTGGCATAAACCTGAGAAAAATACCTGGCCAACTGTACAGCCACCTGCCCGTTTCCTGTACCGCAGTCCCAGGCAACATTCTTTTTACCGCATATGGAAACCACAAATTCAATGAGATCTTCGGGGTAGTTTGGTCTGAACCTCAGATAAAGTTCCGTGTTACGAGAAAATCGGTCTTTGTATTCTTTAGCAGACATGGAAATCACATGACTTAATGGATCAAATTCCTTTACGAAAAGTTTCCCCGGTGGGATCGAAGAGAAAGTTAAGTTAATTTTGGGGAAATAAACTCACTTCATCCTGATGAAACCGTTCTCTTTCTTGCTTTTCCTGGTGTTACCTGGAGCTATTTTTGCACAAACTCCCACCTACGAAGAGGTTATCCAAAAGGAAATTGTCTCCAATAAATTAGTGAATAGTGCCGCTTCAATGAATAAACCGTATGTAATTATGGTTTCGATTGACGGTTTCAGATACGATTATGCCGAGAAGTTTCAAACGCCAAATATCCTTGACCTGAAGAAAAACGGCAGTTCAGCCCGTTATCTGATCCCATCTTTTCCTTCCAAGACTTTCCCAAATCATTATACGCTCGTTACCGGTTTATTTCCTGATAATCATGGTATTGTATCTAATTCCTTTTATGACAAATCCAGAAAAGAGTCGTACAGCATAGGAAAACGAGAAGCTGTAGAAGTGGGAGAGTGGTACGGAGGCATACCGATCTGGAATCTGGCACAGATGCAGGGAATGTGTGCGGCCTCCTTTTTCTGGGTGGGTTCAGAAGCCGATATTAACGGGATGCATCCCAAATATTATTACAATTACATGAAAACTACCCCGTATGAGTATAACATACGGCGGGTGCTGGAGTGGCTGCAGATGCCGGAAGATGTGAGACCACACATGATAACCCTGTATTTTTCCCTGGTTGATACCCAGGGTCACAATTTTGGCCCCGATTCCAAAGAAAATGAAGAAGCCGTATTATACGTCGACAAGCAAATAGGAGACCTGAGAGAAGGCCTGAAAAAACTGGGCTTACCTGCATACCTTATTGTCACTTCAGATCACGGGATGGATAAGGTCTCTCAGTTTATTAACCTGCATGACTACATAAACATAGAGAAAAGTCAGTTTTACAGCGGGCCTGTTGCCATGATTTATACGAAAAGTGAAGCGGAAACCGATTCATTGTATGAAAAGCTGCTTGGGAGAGAAAATTTACAGGTATATCGTCGTAATGAAGTGCCCACTTACCTCCATCACTCATCCAACGAGCGGATTGGTGATCTGGTTTTAATCACCGATTCGCCGTACACCCTAATTTATTCTGAGAAGGAAAATGAGGTGATGGAAAAACCAGGTGGCACTCATGGGTATGACCCTTACAGAAATGAGAATATGGGAGCTATATTCTATATGGAAGGTCCGGATATTAAGCAGAATTATGAGATTTCACCCATCGAAAATGTACATGTTTATCCACTGGTAGCTCATTTGTTGGGTTTGAAAATCATGAGCCCCATTGATGGAAATCCAGGTGTTCTTATGCCTGTTCTGAAGAAAAAATAAAGTTTCTAGCGGTCGTTGAAACCTTTACCTGCCAATACCTTATCACGACATTTTTCTATTCGGGAAATACGGGTTTCCAGCTGTTTTGCCTGATTGAAATGTAGGATATAGCTGCGTTTTTTACCCGGAGTAAGCTTTTCCCAGGCTATGCGATAGGTCTCATCTGCCGCCAGTTTTGCCTCTAATTCTGCTGGTACAGGCTCAGGATTTCTGGAATAATTAAATTTCAGTCCTGCTTTTTCTACTTCAATAGCTTCAAAGAGTAATGCTTTAATCTGAGGTTCCAGACGTTTAATACGCTCACTATCGGTAAACCGAATGATTCGATCAGACTGCGTATTTTCTCCCGGTTTTTCAAGAATCTCCGCAGAGTTTTTGAGTAGAGCTCCTTTAAAAAAACTGAGAACGGCGTAATCTTTCAATGCAGAAACTATGGCTACATTGGCTCCCTGAAAGGTATAGCAGGGAACTCCCCACTTTACTTCTTCTTTAAGGCCGCTTTCCAGTACCAGCCTCCGGAGATAGGAAAGTTCACGAGTCCAGTTATGAACTTTGCATTCGGGGGTGCCTCCCAGGGGACATCTTCCGCAACCCTCGCTCAAATAATAGTCTACTTTGGGATTTAACTCAGTCATCTATTCCCTTTCCGTTTAGTATTTTTGGAATGGCTGTTTCAATTCTCGCTTCTCTGGTTTTGGCAAGCTTAGGTTGTGAAAAATGGTATAAATAACCTCTCTGCCTACCGGGAGTAAGCTTTTCAAAGGCTTTTCTCAGGTCATCCATTTCATCCAGGCATTTTTGAAATTCCTCAGGTACTGCATACTCTGAGGTTTTTTTCATAGGAACCTTTTTTCCGGACTTCTCGATTTCGATGGCTGCCTCCAGATAGGTTTTAAGGGTGTTTTCCCGCTCATTGATCTGCAACAGGCTTGTGAATCTTATTTGTCTGGCCGCCTGAACATGCTCTGTTTGCTGAATAAGAATTTGTGCAGGATCTGCCAGCAAAGCTCCTTTGTGGAAAAGAAGAGCACAATACTCCTTGAAACCATGAATAAGTACCACATTGGCTTTATTCAAAGTATAGCAGGGCACCCCCCATTTAAGCTCTTCTACTAATCCAGTTTGGAGTATGATTTCTCTGAGTTTAAGGAATTCCTCACGCCACTTGTCGGCTTTTTCAAAGTAGAATTCAACCTTCGGGTTTTTCATTGGAATCTTCTTTACAACAATTTACTGAATTGGTTTTAATTGCAATCTCCCATAAGCAAGAAATCCGCTTATAAAAGCAACCACCAGCCAATAGATAATTTCGGTATAGGAGGAAGCACCGGAGGCTAGATGGATTCCGCAAAAAAGTAACATTTCCAACACAATAACCACTGCGGCATAGGGTGCCAGAAAACCAAGTTTGCGGTTGAAAAGGGGAATGACTAAACAGACACTGCAAATAATTTCAATGACGCTCAGGCCTGTCCAGATACCCTGGGGTATAGCACTTAAAGAGCCAACAGATTCAGAAGAATTAGATAATTTCCAAATGGCACCTATGGCTGTATGTACGGCCAGAATTCCCTGTAAAGACCACAGAAGTAGGTTCATAGTTGTTTAGTTTTAAGTATTTTATATGAATTGTATCTTTTCCAGTCGGTTATGGGCAAAATTGAGTCCCTGTGCAAATGGCATTTGAAGAAGCATATCACGCATTTCAACACTTTTAAATAGGATATGTATGTTTAACTCACTCGTATCCTTCGTTATACCTTCAAATTCCAGAAACTCCAATTGTGCTTCAAAAGCCGTATTTTCCATTTGAAAGGTACGTATGATTCTTTTTTCAGGAGTGAACTCATGGATGACACCGCTAAATCCGTGTTTATTTCCCATAGGATCGGTGGTAACAAACCGCCAGGCACCCTGATTTCTGTTTTCCAGTTGAATTACCTGGGTTCCCATCCACTGTGCCAGCAGATCTGGTTCGGTATAGGCCCTGAAAAGTAAATGAACAGGAAGGTCAAACTGCCGAACTATTCGCAGTTCCTGTTTTCCGGTTTCAGCAGCTATCTTAGTTTTTAATTCCATCAGGTAGTTTGTTTCATAATCTGCTCCAATAAATTAAAGCGGTCATCCCACAGCTTTCTGAAAGGTTCAATGAATTCAGCGATTTCCTTTATTTTCTCTCCGTTCAGGTGATAATAGATTTCCCGCCCGCGTTGCTCCTGAGATAGAATCTCGCATTCAGTCAATATCTGAATATGTTTGGAAATAGTCTGACGAGACGAGTCAAACTGCCCGGCAATGGCTCCGGGAGTCATGGCCTGTAATGCCACCAGGGTAATTATGGCCCTGCGGGTAGGATCGGCTATGGCTTGAAAAACATCGCGTCGTAATTCCATTCATGCAGCTATTTGACTGCAAATATATACGCAGTTATTTGACTGCACAAAATTTTTCCTAAATAAGTGGTGATTTGAACTAACGAAGAGCTCATTTTTCTATCCCGCTAGCGTGGATCCATCTACCTCATTCCTTTTGATTCATCCAGACCACTTTTTGCTCCGGTTGATGTTCCATTCCCAAGATGGAACGGTAGAGCTCTGGTCTTCGTGCAGCCAGGTATCTGGATCCCCCGGCCAGCTTTATCGATTCTGGATTTAGCGTAGCAATGGCTATTTCATTTCCCATGGAGGTACATTCTGCCACCACATCGCCAAACGGATCAATAATCATGGAACAACCGTTTTTTAGCTGATCGTCATCCATTCCTACGGGGTTTGAAAAAATGGCGTAGATGCTATTGTCATAGGCTCTGGAAGCCAGCCACTTCATAAGCCATGCCCTACCTTTCATTCCTTCAAATTCCAGTCTGAGTGAAGTGGGGTCATTTTCCCGGTTATACCAGAGTGCAGGATCCACAAATCCCGCTCCCGGCCGGGTTGAAGGTGTACACATGGTCACATGAGGCATGAAAATTATATCTGCACCTAACAATTTTGTAGCACGCACATTCTCAAAAATATTATTGTCATAACAGATTAATATACCGCATTTCCAGCCTTTAATTTCAAAAATGCAGTACTCGTTTCCCGGAAGTATATGTAGATTGATGAAGGGATGTAACTTTCGAAACTTAGCTACAAGTCCGTTTTTGTTCACACAAACCTGAGCTTTGTATATGTTATTGTTTTCGTCTTTTTCAAAGAGGCCAGCTAAAATGTAGATATCATGTAGTTCGGCTATTTTCCGGAGTTTCTCAATAGTTTCGCCCTCCGGAATCCGCTCTGCCAATTGCAGAAGTTGTTCTTTGGTCAGATTTCTGGCGAATGTATATCCGTGAATGGAGCACTCATGAAAGGCGATCACTTCTGCACCTTTTTCAGAGGCTTGTCGGCTGAGTTCTGAAATAATCCGCAGATTTCCGTCTTTATCCCCGCTAAGATTTTCAAACTGGGCGGTAGCTATTTTGATTTTCTGCATGGCACAAATTTTCTGTTTAAACAGCCGAATCTCCTGAAATTTGAGCTTTCAGCTTTCTTACTTCGTGCTTTTTTGCCACTCTACACGGCTGATTTTTTCTTTCGTAGGGAAATTTGACGGCACTTTCTGAGTAACTCTTCCCGTGGCTGCCCACTCCGTACCCCTTTCAAGAATGGTTTTCAGGCCTACACATTCAAAGGACACATCAGAATGACCATACGAAATATTCAACACCCGTCCTTTCTTATAGTTGACGGTAACAAACATGGGTTCATGCCTGTTTGTGCCAGGAACTGACGCTGCCCAGGGCGGACTGTTCTCCTTAATACCTGAAAATGTAGTTGCCAAAATGGTCATGTTATTGGCCGGGCCACGGAGTCTGTCGTAAATTTCATCAGTGGTGTGCATCCATGATTCCGGAAGGCCCTTCATGATGGGATGTTTGGGTGCTCTGGTGATAACCAATGCCTCCTGCTGAGCTCCATGACTTCCGCCGGGGCCTTCTGAAGGGTCGCGAATGAGCTCACCCGCTTCATTGTAATACACATAAGGCCCGCTTTTTTCATTCCGGCCTCCCCAGCCGCCCAAACCTATCATTTCGTTGAATTCTACCCATTTTTCCCAGGAATTATTGGCCGCATGGGTTACTATAAATCCGCCGCCGTTAGCCACGAATTTCTCGAGATTTCTTTTAGTTTGTTCCGGAAGCTCTGCCGCAAGCCATCCAAAGTTAGAGATAACCACCTGGTAATTTGAGAAGTCCGGACTAAAGCTTGAATCCATCTTCGATTTTGGTACAACCTCATATTCTTTATCTTCTAATTTGTACTTCTGATAATTTTCCATCAGCTGTTCGGGATTCATCTGGCTGTGCGGTCCCAGCCAAACGTATTTTGTACGGGCTATATCTACCGAAAATAAACTGGTTTTCTCCAGATAGTCCTTCATCATGGCTGTAGTTTTGGGCCAGATACCGTGATTGCTTTGACCATCCATGATCAATACCTTTATTTTCTGAGCATTGGCAGTTACAGAAAAGAAGAAAATGAAAAGAAACAGAAGTCGCACTAATTTTGTCATTCCAGATGGGGTTGAATACTGCCTAAAGATAGAAAGTTAGCCATTGCGGTGCAAAAGAAAGTGTCAAAAAGACTTCTGATCATCCGTTTCCTCACTCAACGATTTTACACCCTGCTGTTTTAATTTTTCAATTCCATCCTTCATGGCCCGTAATTGCTCCGGGGCATGTCTCTGCCAGTTAACCACCTCAGCAATAACGCGAAAGGGATGAGCAGAACGGTAAGATTTGGATGGATTTCCGGGGAATTTCATGTTGGTGAGATCCGGATCGTCTTCAATAGGTCCGGTGGGTTCTACCAGATAAATACGGCCTTTTCCATCCCCGGCAGCCAGTTCAGCACCCCAGATAGCGGCATCGAGCGTGGCGGTTAAGAAAATGTATCCCGCTTGTTTTCTTTCTCCAAAATTAGAGTTGAAGCCGGTTTTAATCAAATCGCCGGGCACCAGCTGTGCTTTGGTGCCATGAAAATACGTTTGCTGGAAGGGTGTTGCTACCGCAGATCCCGTGACTTCCTTCTCTTTCATAATTGTCTCTGTTAGTTATTATCTTAGCTACAAAGATAAATAGAAAGCAGTAATAAGAGCCTGTTTTCTATTATTAAAAGGATTGTTCAGATCTAAACAGCGTTGAATACTTATTCTGATTCGTCCAGAAACTCCCTGATTCTTCTGGCTTTGTCTTTGCCCAAAATCCCGATCAGTTCTTCCTGTGAGGCATTCCTGATATTCTGTATGGTTTTGAAGTGTTTCAGAACCTTGGTGGCAGTGGGTTTTCCAATGCCCGGGATGCCTTCCAGACTTGAAATAAGGAACCCTTTGCTCCGGCGGTTTCTATGGTGAGTGATTCCGAAGCGGTGAGCCTCATCTCGAGCCCTTTGGATGAGCTTGAGTGACTCCGACTTCTTATCAATATACAGCGGGAGTGTATCGCCCGGGAAATAGATTTCTTCCAGCCTCTTGGCTATTCCTATGATTGGAATTTTGCCATATAAATCAAGTTCTCTGAGTGCTTCCACGGAAGCCGAGAGCTGGCCTTTGCCACCGTCAATGATGATCAGATCTGGCAAATCTTCTTTATCTTCCAGTAATCTTTTGTACCGCCGATAAACAATCTCACGCATGGTGGCGAAATCATCTGGACCTTCCACCGTTCGCGGTATAAAGTGCCTGTATTCTTTTTTGCTGGGTTGCCCGTTTCTGAAAAGCACCATGGCACTCACCGGGTTAGTTCCCTGTATGTTTGAATTGTCAAAACATTCGATGTGTCTCGGCAATTCTTTGAGTTGAAGATCTTGCTTCAGTTTGATAAGAACCCGATCCCGCTTGTTGGTAGCTCCACTTTTTTCTATGGCCTCCCGCTCGGCTTTTTCATGCCTAAAGAACATGACGTTTCGTAAAGCCATCTCTATCAACTTCCGTTTATCACCGATTTTTGGAACGGTTACCGTAGCCTTAAGATCTGTATCCAGCTCAATATTTGAAAAGATTTCTTTGGCCTGGCTTTCGTATTGCTGCCTGATCTCAAACATTACTTTTTCCAGAATCTCTTCATCGGGCTCATCCAGTTTTTTCTTTACCTCAAAGGTCTGGGTCTGAATAATGGTTCCGTTACTGATTTTGAGGTAACAGACGTAAGCAGCATCGGCATCCGACTGAATTCCAAAAACATCTGCATCGGTAATGGAGGGGTTTACCACCGTGGCCTTCGATTGATAATTTTGCAGGAATTCAAGTTTTTGCTTGAACTCATGTGCTTTTTCAAACGCCATTTGAGATGCGGCTTCGTGCATTTTTTCCTGAAAATAGCTCTTTGCCGGGGCGATATTCCCTTTTAGGATATGATGAACCTGGTCTATTTCCTTTTGATAATCTTCTTCTCTCTGAAGATTTTCGCAGGGCCCCAAACAATTACCAATATGGTATTCGAGACATATTTTAAATTTCCCGGCTGCCACATTTTCTTCTGAGAGCACATACTTGCAGGTTCTGATCGTGTAGAGTTGGGTAAACATATCCAGTAGAGCATACATGGCTTTCACATTCACATACGGGCCATACATTTTGCCACGTTCTCTATCCTCTATTTTCCGGGTTTTGATCAGTCTGGGAAATCGCTCGTCAGTAACACAGATGTACGGATAGGTTTTATCGTCTTTCAGCAGGATATTGAACTTCGGCTGAAGCTCCTTAATCATGTTGTTTTCGAGTAGTAGGGCATCGTACTCTGAGTGTACCACTGTGTATTCAAGCTTATGAATACTCATCACAAGCCTCCTTGTTTTACGGTCTGCCCGGTCAAAATTGTAAAAGTAGCTGCTGATCCGGTTTTTCAGGTTTTTGGCTTTTCCTACATAAATGATGGTTCCCTTGTCGTCAAAATACTTATAAATACCGGGCTCTCCCGGCAGGAGGGGAATCTGGCTTCTGTAATCAAATTTTATGGCTGCCATCGCTCCGGTTTATGATTCACAGTTAATTAAACCTCGGGTGACCAGATAGGGCAGTAACACATACAAGGTGAGTCCTTTGATAAGAAAAAAGAAAAAACCGGCCCACCCCAGCTTTTTCAACCACGCCACTATTTTTTCTTTTCTGTTCATTGGTTAAGTATACAAAAATATCGGTGCAGGGGAGTCTCAGAAAAATACTGGGTCAATTTGTTGTCGATAGATCCGCTTCCAAGGGTCACCGGAAATTCAAGCTCCATAGACCTGTACACCCGGTCATATTTGGTCACTTCACCCAAAACAAGGGTTCTTTTGTCTTTGTTCAGCAAAGGGTAAATGTTTTCGATATGACTGGAGAAATAACTGCTGTGCTTCTCGAAGTATCCGTATCCGTTCAGGTAGAAAAACAGCATGGCTTGGCCTTGCATTTTCTCGGGGAAAAATAAATCTACCGGAAAGATAGTCAGGTCAGAGTCGGGGTAAAAACCGGAAATCCACTGGTAAAGAACACCGTTAATAGCGAAAACCAGGTCATCCTGAATGATTACCTCATCATTTTCCTGAAAATGAGCGGTTAAAACCTTAAGAACTTCTCTGGCCCTTTTCGGATCAATCTTAGCGGGAATCCGTGTTTTGGATTCACTGTGAACCAGCCATTTTACCTGTTTCCAGAAGCGTGCAGAGAGCAGCCGATGATTTTCAAAAAGATCTTTCAGCCAGCTCTCATCCGGCCACTTTTTCACGATTGGATAATTCTCCAATACGCGGTAAATCTGTGAACCATCCTTTACGGCAATTCTCAGGAAATAAGGAGCCGTTTCAATAATGAGGACACTTTCAGAAATCCCGGCGATATCAAAGCGTTCGTCGGTGACTTCAAAGTCGGGGCTGATATGTCTTGTTTCTTCAATCAAGATGGAAGTAGGCTGTCAAAAAGTTTGGCTTTGTATGCACTGGCAGATTTGCGAAATCAGATTCATCAAACCAACCTATTTTATGTAAGAGCGGTACATTCTCGGGGTCTGAGCCCAGTCTGACCTCTCCTTTGATAAAAGCTACGCGAAAATACAATTCTATTGCATGCAAGGGTGGATTAATGTACTCCTGCAGGCAAAGAAATTTTTCTGTCCGTACTTCCAGACCTGTTTCTTCCATAAATTCACGTTCTATGGCCTGCTGAAGCGACTCGCCTTTTTCTGGCCCGCCTCCTGGAACGTTCCAGAAATATCCGGCATCTCCGATTCCCTGATGATTTAAAAGAAGGATCTTTCCTTCGCGAATCAGGCAGCCACAGGCACGGACTCGTATTTTGTTCCCGTACACCTCGTGGATTTGATCCCGAAGACTATTCAACATACTTCTTTTTCTGCTTACTTTGGATCAAAATTAGTGCATTTTTAAAGTGAATATCCAATGGCCGAGGAAATCCTGCGTCCTTCTCAACTTCTACTTCAGAAATTCAAACATGAGCCTACTCCCGGTCAAAGCAGGTTATTTGCTTTGATGGATACCTTTCTGGAAGACGACAAGCCCGAGAGGCCCGTTTTTATTTTGAAAGGTTATGCCGGTACAGGAAAAACGACCTTTGTAAGTGCTTTGATTAAAACTCTTCCTAAGTTCGGCTTTAAGTCGGTTTTGCTTGCTCCTACGGGGCGGGCAGCTAAAGTTATGGCCAATTACAGCAAACGAAAAGCACAGACTATACATCGCAAGATTTACAAACAGGTAGAGGATAAGTATAGCGGGAATTTCGTCTTTGAATTACAGGCTAACCTGCACGAAGGAACTGTTTTTATTGTAGATGAAGCCTCCATGATCGGTGATCGACGTGAATTTGGCAAAAACAGTTTGTTAAGTGATTTAATCCGTTTTGTTTTTCAGGGGGAAGAGAATAAATTGATTCTCATTGGTGATGAGGCCCAGTTGCCACCCATAGGAATGGAGTATAGCCCTGCACTTAACGCCGAGCATCTGGCAAACCAATACTTTTCGGATGTAATGGCTCACACGCTTACCGAAGTCACCCGCCAGAAACAGGATTCGGGGATATTATTCAATGCCACTCGAATCAGAGAAGAGCTCCCCAATGAAAAGCCAGATCTCCGATTTGAAACAAAGCCTTATAAAGACATCTACCGAATGAGTGGCGAACGGCTCGAGGATGGCCTCAGGTATGCCTATGACAAGTACGGTCAGGAAAACACCACGGTAATTACCCGAAGCAATAAGGCGGCTGTGATGTATAATCAGTACATCAGAAACCGCATCCATTATCTGGAAAACGAGTTAGAGACCGGTGATATGCTCATGGTTGTAAAGAACAATTACACCATTCTGGATGAAAGCTCTGAAGCCGGATTTATTGCCAACGGGGAATTTGCTGAGGTGACGCACATTGGCAAGGAGGAGGAAATGCATGGTCTCCGTTTTCAGCATGTGAGCATGAAACTTATCGACTATCCGAATGATCCCGAATTTGATTGTCTAATCACTTTAAATACGCTCAATTCTCATGCTCCAAGCCTTACTCAGGAAGAGAATAAGGCACTTTACGAATCTGTCCTGAGAGATTACTACTGGGTGAAAACAAAGAAAGAACGAGCTGAATTACTAGCGGCAGATCCTTACCTCAATGCCTTGCAGGTCAAATACGCGTATGCCCTCACCTGTCATAAGTCTCAGGGAGGGCAATGGGATGCTGTGTTTCTTGACCAGGGTTTTATTCCGGATAATTCCGTTGACGCGGATTATCTCAGATGGCTTTATACGGGTCTTACACGTTCTGTGAAAGAGTTATTTCTGGTAAACTTTCATGCTCATTTCTTCAAGTAATTTTAAGCAGATGTCTCATAAAGGGCTCAAGGCTTATTCCTCTTCTTCTGAGAGGGTCATTCCTGCAATTCGTTGCCCGCCTTTGACGATTATTTTGTTGGTTAGTGCCGGACCTTTGATTTCTACCTTACCGTGCTGAGTAACGCCGGTTTCCACCCGTACTTTCTCTATTTCTACACCTTTTGCGTCTTTTGTTTTTTCAATTAACACAAAGTTGCCTTCAGATTCCCTGATGAGGGCAGATTCGGGCAAGACACGTACCATTCGTTCATCCACCTGAATTTCTCCGGTCAGAAATTGACCGGGTATAACTTTGGCTTCGTCAGATTCCTTGTCGAGGTGAACATGCACGTTAATCGTTTTGCTGACTTCGTCAAAATTCTTAGCCACCAGAAACACCGAACCCGTGGCATTTCCTCCAAAGGCGGGGTCGTTGAAATTCACTTTCTGGCCTTCTTTGAGATAAGGGGCGTCTTTCTCAAAGACCTTCAGTTCCACATGCAAATGCTCTTTGCTGATGATTTCAAAAAGAACGTCGTTCTCAGCAAAACTGCTTCCTGTATGAACATTAACGGTTTTTATAAAACCAGATATGGGTGCAGGAACGGTCAATACCTCAGAAATTTCACCACCGCGAAGTTTGGTCAGATTAATATTTGCAATGCGAAGTTTCGCTTCGAAACCTGCTATCAGGGCCTTGTTCAGTTTCCATTGATTCTCTGCCTCCTGCACTTTTTTCTCAATTCCTGCTTCGTTTTTCAATAACTCCCTCTGCCGATCCAGTTCTTTGCTTAGTACCTCATTTTTTAAGTAGGCCTGAAGATAATCCTGCTCCATTTGAACCAGCTCCATACTTACAGCAGATGCCAGTGGAGTACCTTTAGCCACATATTTGCCGGGAAGCACATTATGGGTGATCCGGGTGATTCTTCCCGGAATTGCCGCACTCACCTGGGCAATATTTTCCGGGGGTACATCCACCATTCCTGTGGCTCTAATGGCCTCAGAGATGCTTTGTTCCTCCGTAGTTCCCAGCTCAAGATTCAGGTTGTTAAACTGTTCACTGGTTAAAAGAAAGCTTTGGGAGGCAGTCTGCGGCTCATCTGAGGTAGCTGAAGTTATTTCTGCTTCGTCAGATGTACACGCCATCAGCGAAGCGAACAAAAGAAGTATAAAAAGAAGATTTTTCATTGGTTTTGAATATTATTGACCCGAAAGCCAGAACATCTCGGTTTGGTTTAGAAAGAAAGAAAATTTAAGCCTCGCCAGCTCATCCTGTAAACTATACCTTTGAAGCAGAGCCTGTTGATATTCCAGGTAGCTGGCTTCTCCGGCCTTGTATTGAAGCAGGATTTTTTCCGTAAGTTCTCCAGCAGTAGGAATCAGGCGGTCTTCATAGTCTCTGATATTCAGAAGCATTGCCTGTTCGTTTTTAGAGAGAGCTTCCAGCGAACCCAGAATTTGAGTTTCCCTTGTTTTGGTCTGCTGCTGCAGATACAATTCATTGAGCCTCAGGTTTTGCTCTCTGGCTTTCAGCGTTTTGTTAAATAGGGGAATGGTTATTCCGCCTCCCAGATAGAATTGTCGCACAGAACCCAACATGCTTTGATTGTAGAAATCCAGGTTGAAATCAGGTTTTCGCTCGGCCATCTGCCTCTCGGTGTCTCTTGCGGCCGCCTGCTTTAAAGCCTCCAGAACCTGTAATTCCGGATTCTCTGATTCCACTTGAAGAGGTTTGATTCGAACCTCAGTGAAATCTGGTCGAAGCTTTACATCTGGCTGTACAAGGGTAGATAGTTCTGTTTCAACTCTTGAAATTTGTCCTGAATTCTGACTCCTTTTGGTTTCCATGGAGGCCAGTTGGTTCATGGCAAAACTCGTTTCCACGCTGCTGGCTTCTCCAGCATTCACTCTGGCTTGAGCATACCTGAAAAGCTGCTGATACGCCTCAGTATTCCGATTCAGATTGTCATTGACCAATTGATAGAAATACAATTCATAATACAACTGCCTTATCTGTCTGAAAACAGCCGCTTGGGTCAGTTTCTTTTCTGTGGTGGTAACGGCAGCCTGCGATTCCAGCACCGACATACTCGCTCTGTTCTTCGCCGGATTTACAACACTCTGCTGGATCCCGAAGTTGTAATCCAGGTCTCCTACGTTTTGTATGTTTCCGTATTGCAATTGAAATGAAGTAGGAGAGACGGCCTTCCCGGTGGAGATTTTCTGTTGAGCCAGACTAATTCGCAGATCTGCCAGTCGAAGATCTAGATTGCTGGTATCTGCCTTTTGAAGTAATTCAGGCAATGACTGAGCTTCTGCATTTTGAAAGAAAAACAGAAGAATAGCCAGTACAGTTATGGTTTGCTTTCCAATTTTCAATCCTGCTCTTTTACCAAACAGTACATACAGGACGGGCAACACAATCAACGTAAGTAGTGTGGCGGAGATAAGTCCACCAATAACTACGGTAGCCAGTGGCTTTTGTACTTCCGCTCCTGCAGAAGTTGACATGGCCATGGGCAGAAAGCCCAGAGAGGCTACCAGGGCGGTCATGATTACGGGCCTGAAACGAACTTTGACACCTTCTTTCACCCGTTCTGTCAAAGAGAGAGAGGTGGTTTTTTCCAGTTCATTCAGGTAGCCAATAAGTACAATACCATTTAAAACTGCCACACCAAACAAGGCGATGAAACCTACACCGGCAGAAATACTAAAAGGCATTCCGCGTATCCACAAGGCTAAGATTCCGCCTATGGCCGAAAGCGGGATAGCCGTGAAAATCATCAGCGATTGCTTCACTGAATGGAAGGTAAAGTATAACAGCCCAAAGATGAGTAAAAGTGCCACGGGTACAGCGATACTAAGCCGCTGCTTCGCTTTCTGCAGGTTTTCAAAGGCCCCGCCATATTCAAAATAATAACCAACTGGAAGTTTTACCTGGCTGCTCAAGGTATTCTGTATTTCGTCAACGAGCGATTCCACGTCCCGATTAAGAACAGAGATTCCGATATTGATTCTTCGTTTGGTACCCTCTCTGGATATCTGTGCCGGACCCGTGCGATATTCAATACTGGCCAGAGCTGCCAGTGGCAGAAACTGACCCGATGGAAGTTTTACGGGGAGTTGCTTTACGTTTTCAATATCTTTCCGATACTTTTCATCGAGCCTTAGAACCACATCAAAACGTTTCTCATTTTCGAAAACTAATCCCGATTCTTTTCCCGAAAATGCCGTATTGAGAAGGTCATTGAGCGTTTCTATCTCTACGCCATACAGGGCAAGTTTCTGTCTGTCATACTCAACATAAATTTGTGGCAGGCCAGCCACGCGTTCCACTTTAATACTTGCAATGCCTTGCAGATGCTGAATTGCAGAAGATGACCTGCCCGCCATATCAGCCAGGGTATTCAAGTCTTCTCCAAAGATTTTTACCACAATTTCGGAACGTGCTCCCGCGATCATTTCATTGAAACGCATCTGAATGGGCTGTGTAAATTCCACGCTTGTTCCGGGTACCTCATTGGCCAGAACCTCACTCATTTTTTCCACGAGCTCTTCCCGGCTTGAGGCAGAGGTCCATTCGCTGTAATCTTTCAGGTTGATCATCAGGTCAGACATTTCGGGTGGCATCGGATCTGTTGGTACTTCGGAGGCTCCGATCCGGCCCACTACCTGCTGAATTTCAGGAAAATGTTTCATGAGGGCCTTTTGAGCCTCCAGTGTGGCATCAATGGTAGTGCTTAGAGAAGACCCGGGGGAAGTCTGAAAATCAACGGCCAGGTCACCCTCGTCAAGGGTTGGAATAAATTCTCCACCCAAACTTGAAAAAATAAACAAGGCTATGATAAACATGCCCAAGGCAATCCCAAGGACTGTTTTTTTGAAAACAATGGCTTTTTCAAAAAGAGGATTATATATGCCATATAGGCTGTTGACAATTTTATCAGATAAGGCGAAGTGCTTGTTGCCTTCTTTTCTCAGAAGCACGGCAGACGAAGCGGGGATATACGTGAGCGACAAAAGAACTGCGATAGAAATGGCGATACTTACGGTAAGAGCCATTGGCCTGAACATCTTGCCTTCCACACCCTGAAGGGAGAGAATGGGAAGATAAACAATGAGTATGATAAAGCCCCCGAAAACCGCAGAAGAAAGTACAGCTTTTGCTGAACCTTCTACCAGGTTATCCATTACTTTTGACTCTACCAAAGGAACCTTAAACCTTTTGTCGTGATGAAGTTTAAATAAGACCGCTTCTACCACGATCACAGAGCAGTCAACCAATAGGCCGAAATCAAGTGCACCCAGGCTCATCAGATTGGCAGAAAGACCCACACTTTCCATGATTCCGAAGGTAATAAGCATGGTAAAGGGTATAACTGAAGCCACCAGAAGACCCGCCCGAATACTCCCCATGAGCAGCACCAGCACGAAAATTACGATGAGTCCGCCTTCAATGAGGTTTTTTTCAACCGTGCTTATTGATTTGTCAATAAGCTTAGTACGATCAATAAATGCGGAAATTTCGATATCTGAAGGCAGCGACTCCTGAATTTGTGTTATTCTCTCTTTAACGCCTTTGATGGTCTTTTCCGAGTCTGCCCCTTTTAGCATCAGAACAATGCCACCCACAGCTTCTGACTCGCCGTTTCTGGTCATTGCACCATAGCGAATGGCGTGTCCTTCGCCTACCTCTGCGAGATCTCTTACCAAAACAGGAAGACCTGACTTGCTGGAAACCACCATATTTTCTATATCCTGAAAGTCTCTGGCGGCACCTTCTCCACGGATAAAATAGGCCTGGTCATTCTTCTCTATATAACTTCCACCAATGTTTCCATTGTTTCGCTGAATGGCCGTATAGAGTTCATCTATTCCAATGCCATTGGCCTGTAATCGTTCTGGTAATATCTTGATCTCATATTGTTTTATGAAACCTCCAAAGCTGCTTATTTCTATCACTCCAGGTACACCTGATAACTGGCGTTTAACCACCCAGTCCTGTAGTGTTCGTAAGTCTGTGAGAGAGTATTTTTTCTCAGCCCCCTTTTTGGGCACCAGGGTGTACTGATATATTTCACCTAAACCTGTTGTAATAGGTGCAAGCTCTGGCTGCCCAAAACTGGGAGGAATATCAGCTTCGGCACTTTTTATCTGCTCGGCTACCATTTGCCTGGCCAGGTAAATCCCAATGTCTTCGTTAAAAACAACAGTTATGACAGATAAACCCTGTCTAGAGGTAGAACGGATCTCGAGAACTCCCTGAAGGTTCGTCATTTTCAGCTCGAGGGGAGTAGTGATATAGCGTTCTACCTCTTCTGTGGCGAGTGCGGGTGTCTGAGTTAGAATGACCACCTGGTTGTTCGTGACATCAGGTATGGCATCAATGGGTAATTTGCTTAGAGAAAAGCCACCCCATATGAGTAGAATAAGCATTGCAAATCCTACAATAGCCTTATTTTTAATGCTAAAAGCAATAATTTTTTCAAACATAAACGAAGGAATAATAAATCATCAATGGGCCGTCTACAGAATGCGAACGGCAACTTTAAGTGAATACGAATGATGATTTACTGAGGCGGGTTCAGCAGGTCACTTGAAAACAGAAAATGATATTTGTTTTCATAAATGGGCAGAGGAAGCTTGCCCAATAATTCGATTCCGTTTGATTCTTTTACCCATAGCCGAAATACCGCGGAGCAAATACCAAAGAACACAGTTTGAGAGTGAAAATTCGGCAATTTTTCGTGGTGATGGCTGGCATCTTCGTGGTCCGATTCAGGATTATAGTGCATCCAAAGATACTGCGAAAAGGAAATATCGTCTTTAAACTCCTGAACGTGCTCCAGAAAATGACTAACCAGCTGAAAGAATTTGGCAGATTCAGACAATGCAATTGCCTTCGGGAATAAGCTTTCCGCAAAAAGTAAGATGGCAAGAAATAGTGCAGTGACCGATTTCATTAGTCAAATGTACACAGGTAATATCAAAAAGCCTCTAGCGAAAGATTATTTAGAGAGAATCAAAATTAATTGTTCAAAGCTCCCTGTTCTGTCCATTTTCTTATGGCTGCTATCTGACAACTGCTTAGCGATGAACCTACAGGCATGGCCACAAATCCCGGCAAAGCAGCGACACTCCCATACAGTTTGCCATTTTTCGCCTGCTTTGAAACGGAGATGTAGCTATCAAGTGTAATGTTTCCAGAAGCCTGACCACCACTATGACATCCGGTACAATAAAACTCCATAATAGGCTTTATGTGAGTCAAATAGCTAATCTGGATGGAATCGGGTAAATTGACCGCTGATGAATCATTTGTACGACAGAGAGTGTTTTTGGCACCTTGCGAAATCCAGTCACTTATAAGTTTAATCTGAGAGTTGCTAAGTGGTGATCTGGGTGCTGGTGGCATTCGGTCTTCGCCTGAATCCAATAATACCTTATAGATTTTACTGCTTCCTGGTTTGCCCGGACTTATCCCTTTCCTCGTTATAGTTTCATAAGAAACCAACTCATAACCATCTTTTTTTGACCGGCTGTCATGGCAACCGCTTCCTGTGCAATTGCTGACGAGTATCGGTAATATTTGCGTGTCAAAACAAATTTCTCCCTGTGAATTTACCGCACCTGCATACCCGGAAGTAAACAGATCGCACAACCCGCTTTCACTGGGAGTAGTCGTGGTTCCGTCGGGTGAATATTCGCCCGTGTCTGTTGAATTGGATACTTCCGGATTAACAACCCCGCCTTTTTCATATAGACATGAAATAAGAAGACAGGAAAAACCAATTGTAGCAATAACCTTTTTCATATCTATTTCTGAGGCAATGAATAACTGAGCATAGATTTTACGCTGATTTCCTCTGCAATTTTTGTGAGTACCAGAGAAGGAATATCAATCTTGTAATCGTCTGGCCGAACCGTAAATTCACATTTCAAAATGATTTCGTTATTTTGAACTTCCAGCGTTCCGGGAATACTGACCTCCCTTTTTACACCATGTAAGGTTAGGGTACCATTGCCCTTGATCGGGTACTTCCCTGGCTTTTTCAAGTCATACGTACCTTCCACTTTGCCACTGAAAACACCATCCGGATATTTTTCGCTTTCCACGTAGTTTTCATTGAAATGTTCCTGCATGAGTTTATTCGGGAATACAAATTCAGTCATTTTCATTTTTACGGCGATTGAGCCAGTTGACTGATCAATAATCGATGCGACATTCTTGTTGATAGCAGAGATATTTTCGAGGGGCGTCTCAGAAAAAAAGGAGGTATTCCCGTTTTTGCAGACCCATTTCTGTGCCTTTAAATTGCCTGAAAAGGTTACTAATCCCAGCAGACAGATAGATATTATATTGTTTTTCATTCTGTATTCAGAGTTGACGGTGAGTTAATTGATTTTTTCAGATGCTTTTTTTTCAAAGCTGAAGATTCGCGAAATGTTGAATCCATAAAACAGACCTCCGTTCAGCCATTGATCTGTGGTTCCACCTACAAACTGCTTTTCAATCATTCCGCGGGAATTGGATATATGCAGCTGAAAAACGTGTCCGCCGGTTTCAATGTCAAAACCCATAGATAAATTATGCCTGAAAACAGGGTCTCTTCGGAACTGATTTCCCAGCAGGTCATTGGCCAGGTAATAGTATTCGGCGTTGAACGTCGTTCTTTTTGAAAGTTTTACTCGTCCTCCCATACCCATTGCATAAAGCGTGTTCGCATCTGTGGGTGTTTCTGTTTTGTTTCTGTGCACAAGTGTAGGATTAAGCTCCAGCGAAAGTCTCTCGCCAAACTTACGGGCTATCATCAGTTGACCTACGTAACTCTGTCTTTCCAGATTATTGAAAAATTTCATGTCCGGTGAGGTATCCATTGTATTGGTTGAAGCAGAGGCCAGAATCGTAATACTGACTGGATTAAGATTTGATCCCGTCTTTTGATGAAGTACCCGGTATTTCAGGAAATAATCGTATTCTTTCAAATAACTGCTTCTACCAGCACCTATCATCAAATCATTGGTGATTCCATATTCAAGTCCTATTCGAATTCTCGATTCATCAAGTCCCCAAAGGTTATTGAAACCACTGTTTAATGTTCCAAAACGGTGAGAAATTCTGAAATCCAGATGATTACGACTCACTGTTTCAATAGAATGCCCATTAATAATCCGGGTGGACTTGAAAGTAGCCGTTACTGGTTGTGGTTTGTCCGGAACCATTTCATTCAGTTCTCCCAATAAATCATTATTTTCCTGAGCCCTTAAACTGGTAAAGGACATACCTGTGAGAATGGCCAGAAGAAAAGGATTGCATTTCATTCTTTGTATCATATTTCTTGACCTCATGAAATCGTTAGAATGTTTCCGTTCTGCACTACGGTATAGGTTGTTAGCCCTCTGTTTCCTGTCGAATTTAAGCCCTGGCCATTTGTGCCGTACCTTGCACCGTGCGATGGGCAGTAGAATTCTCCGTTTTTGTAGATTACTTTTTTCTGTCCTTCATGACTACAAATTCGGGTAACCGCGGCGAATTTTCCGTTTCCAATATTTGCAACTATGATATTGCCAAACAGCACATATCCCCCTGATTGAAGAAGTGCGGCGTTTGCTGCATCATTGAGATCAATGGTATTGGTGCCGTTGGTTGCGGGATTAACCGTTTCATTCACGCAGGCAGAAAGGTAAATTGCCATTAGGGCAGAGCCACCTAAACCCAGGCCTTTCAAAAATTGTAGTCTGGAGATGTTTTCCTTGTTTATCATGTTTTCGTCTTTTTATGTCAGACGAAACGCATCTAAAGAGGGTTGGGTACGTTTCTATTTTAATTTTATTTCCAAACCTCCCGAAAAAGCTAGACCTCTGTTAAAGCTTCTGAAATACTCATTATTCACGTAATAGGTCAGGTTTCGGTGTGCACTAAACTCAGACATTAATTTCCAACCCGGGTAAACTTCCAGTTTTCCTCCTATTTGCATCTGGCCGCCAACTAGTAGGTTACTGACGCTTGAAAACTTCTTTAATGTTAAATCGAATTCACTGGCGTCATTCTGATAAACTTCCAGACTAACAGTACTCTGCAGCGGTTTCTGGAAGGAGGCTCCGAGTCCCGCATAGATCTCCAGCGGGCGATAATATCCCAAAAACTTTACATCCTTTTGAAGGATATCATAGTTAAGATGAAGTGGAATGAAAAGTTGTTTGCTGTGATTATTATTGTGAGACTCAATCTCAATGGAGCTGCTTTGCGTAACGGGCGAGCTCAAAGACTCATTCGGGATAATGAGGTTACCAAGAGGAGATCTGTAAACAAACTGATAAACATCACTTATTCTTTCAGGATATAGTCTTACTCGCCCATCTGGAATTAAAGAATATTCCTGAAGCTCCAGTTTCACACCCGTTCTGATCCAAAGCCTGTCTGACAACTGTACTCCGGCAAATAGGCCCAGTTCATTACCATTATTCTGACCAAATGATTCTCTTTGATTAAAATCGATCAGTTTTCCCGTGGTTCCTCCGGCCAGTACCTGATAAAATACTCTCTCCGAGAAAGGAATTCGTTCTTGAAGTGAATTCATTTTTCGCCCCTTTGATTGCTGCAGGGAGTTAATAGAAGAAACTGGTATTGTGGTAGTCAAATAAGAAATGGGGAGTGATTCCAGAGAATCTGGTGAGGCATAGGCATAGGTCGGTTCATGTTCCGTTGTTTCATGCGGTAAAAAATCAATTGGTTCTTTACTTAGGATGCTGAGCAGATAATCTCGGAGTGGCTTATTTGCCAGAAGTATTTCAGGGTCAATATCTTTTCGGTTAAGCGGCAGGTATTTTTTGAGGTAAATTGTATCATGAACCACAATTTGTTGATTTACATATACGGTATCAATCAAGCCATTATCTTTCGATTGCTCATTTCCCGTTAAGGCATACCGATCGCTGAGCTTATCTTTCGAAAATTGATAGACAAAACCAAGTGAAGCCAGTAAAAGGAGGGCCGCAAGGAGCATAGCAATGCTTCGGTACCGGTTCTGAAGCGATACAGCATTTTCTATTTTCACCTTGTAAATTCCCTCTTGAATAGCTGACCAAGAGGTCACCGGCAACTCAGGTTTGAATCCCTCAAAAGCTTTTTGAAAGGCCTCATCGGGGTTATTCAGCTTTTTCATTGTCAGGGTAAAGTTTATCCATTCATTATTCTGTTTAACCGCTTTTGTAAAAGTTTTCTGGCATCATGTAAATTCGACTTACTGGTACCTTCCGAAATTCCCAGCATTGAGGCTATTTCATGATGTTTATACCCTTCTATAGCATATAAATTAAATATCAGCCGGTAAACTGGTGGTAACTCAATAACCAGCTTTAGCAGATCCTGAACCGCCAGGTCGCTGTAAATTTCCTCTGAAACAATCTCATCATTCGCTGAACTGCGTTCAGTTGTAGTTTGTAATTTGTTCCAGTTTTTGGATTTTCTGATTTCGTCAATAGCGAGATTAACCGTGAGCTTCTTTAACCATCCTTCGAATGACCCTTCAAATCGAAACTCTGAAAGCCGGAAATAGAGCTTGATAAAAACCTCCTGCATTAAATCCTTTGCCTCTTCGCTGTTTCTCATATACCTTAGGCACACGGCATAGACTACCGTACCATAGGAATCAAAGAGATACCTGAAGGCCTGATTGTCTCCACACTGTGCTTGCCTGATAATATTCTCTAACCGGCTCAAAGAATGATGGTTTGAAAGGGATTTTAATTACGACGGATTTCAGAAACAGATGGTTGGGCTCTTTTAAAAAAATTTTGTAGTTAAATTACAACGTCAAATAGAACTTTCCTTCAACGGGGTCCAAGGAATATGAATTTTCCGAAAGTCAGCATACTCATTCCCTTCCGAAACGAGGAAAAAAATATTCCGGTTATTTTGGAATCGATCAGGCGACTTGATTATCCGCCTGAATCTCTGGAGGTACTGTTAGGAAATGATGCATCAGAGGACGACACTGCAGATCTTCTTCAGGCATTTGCTGAAGAGCGTGATTATGTAAGGTTGATTCATCTGAACAAGCAAGACCGGGAATCGGAACTTAAAGGAAAGCCAAGAGTGCTTGCCAGACTGGCCGGAGAGGCAAAGGGGGAATATTATTTTTTCACAGATGCCGATATCGAACTGCCAGAAAACTGGATCAGGGCCATGTTAAGTCAATTTTCCACTGATAAGATAGGGGTGGTGGTAGGTGTTACGGGAATGAAGCCTTCAGGACTGAAAGCCTCTATGCAAAGTATGGAATGGCTCACTGTCTTATTCCTGCTTTATATCTTTTCAAAATTTGGGCTGCGGGGAACCGGAATGGGAAATAACATGGCCGTAAGACGAACGGCCTACTGGTCTACCGGGGGTTATGCTCAAATTACCTTTTCTATTGTAGAGGATTACGCACTGTATGAAGCTATTTTGAAAAAAGGATTTGAATTCAGGCAGGCGTTTGACCCGAATGTTCTGGCATGGACCGTTCCTCCTGATAATTTCTTTGAACAGCGTAAACGATGGCTTACCGGTGGATTTCAAAGTAAATCCATGCTGGTAATACCTGGTTTGATACAGACTCTGTGGATTCCTATATTAATTCTTGTAAGTCTTTGGTCTACAAAAACTACCTGTATTCTGGCCGGTGCATCTTTTGTTATGCTTTGGTTTTTGACCTTTTTCTGGCAAATCAAATTAAAATTGAAAGGTTACCTTTGGTATGTTCCCGTCTTTTGGGTCTATTTGCCGGTTGCCTGGCTTCTTATACAACTCAATTACTTTCTTCCGGGAAAAGTTAAATGGAAAAACAGGACCTATGAATAATTTACCCGAGGTTTGGTTACGCGGTCCACTGCCAGAAATTACCCCTTTGCTGCAGCCCGTGGCTCACTCTTTATTGCAAACGAACGAAGAAATCCGCCTCTATCTGGAAAAATTTCCGGATGAAAAACTTCATGACAAACCCTTTGGCAGGGCCTCGGTCGCTTTTCATTTGAAACACATGACCGGTGTTTTAGATCGCATGGTCACTTACTCCAAAGGCTTACCTCTATCAGATGAACAGTTTGAATATCTCAGGTTAGAAACTATCCCCGGGAGAGAGACCAAAGAGCTTCTGATAAAAGCTTTTGAAGAGCAAACCTTTCAGGCACTAAATTACTTTAAAACGATTGATTCCGATATTCTTACAGACTTTAGGACTGTGGGCCGCAAGAAGTTACCTTCTACGGTTATAGGACTTCTCTTTCATGCCGCCGAACA
Organism: uncultured Cytophagaceae bacterium; assembly: GCA_966250325.1. GTDB lineage: Bacteria > Bacteroidota > Bacteroidia > Cytophagales > Spirosomataceae > Jiulongibacter. The sequence goes on from CBINGY010000031.1 coordinate 49,278, forward strand.
TGCCCAAAGACATGCCGGAGCTCTTCAGGTGCTACAAAGTATTCTTCTTCACAAACCATAAAAAAGGAGACCATTTGGCCTCCTCTTATTTCAAAGGGGTTAGATTAACCCGATTTACTTGTTCCTGAAACACCTAGAATCCTGTTCCAAGGGCAAAAGCCCGAACAGAAACCGGTAAGTCTGTTAATTTAGTTGCCATTCCGGAGGTAAGATTAATGGAGTAGATAGCCGAGTCGTTGCCTACTTTCAGAGCGGCATAAGCCATACCTGAAGTACTCCCGATATCAAATCCGCTCACCGCTTCTATGTTTACTCCAAGTGATCCAACTTCAACCAGCGTGCCGTCATTAGGCGGATCTTGTTTATATAATCTATCTGTGTTAAAGTCAAGATTATAGAGTACGGTAGAAGTAGCACCAGCAAAATTATTGGTGTATGCAGATGCTGAAACCATGGGATTGCCCGGTTTTAGGGTGCCGTCTATTGCTGCCACAGCTCCGGTTTCCGGATGAAGTCTCAGATTTTGCCCCGTTTCACTTACTACTCTGATTCTGTCGACGGTCGGGTTAAAATCGAATCCGAAGGAGGAACCTGATAACATCGGGTTGAGTGCAGCATTGCCTACTGCGGTGGCAGCACCAGATGAGGTATTAATCGTGTAAATTCTGCTGGAACTACCCAGAGCATATAATTGACCATTAACAGGTCTGAAATCTAATCCTACCAGCAATTCATTCGACTGAAGACCACTGATGGTTTTAACAATTGGTGTACCTACATTGCTAAAATCTATGATTTGTAGATTGTTTGACTCATCAATAGCATAGGAAACAGGAGCTGTGGGAATCGCCAGGCCTGAAATCGTACCTGAGGGAAGATCTCCTAATTTTGTCAATTTACCATTCATGAGGTCGACCGAGTGAAGCTCCCATTGACCGTTAACGCGTGCTGCAGCAAGAGAAACCTCGCCTTTTGTGTCAATGTCAAAGCCTGCAGAGGCTTCAATGTTAATACCCAAGGAACCCACTTCGACTAATGTGCCGTCATTGGGTGGATCCTGTTTGTATAATCGATCGCCCTCTGAATCGATATCATAGAGCGTAGTAGAAGTAGAACCTGCAAAATTACCGGTGTAAGCAACAGCTTCAATTTTTGGATTCATACCACCGTTAATCGAACCGTCGGTGGCTACTACTGCACCGGTTTCTGGATGAATTCTCAAATTTTGACCAGTATTTGTTACCAACCTGATACGATCCACAGTTGGATTAAAGTCCAGGTCAACCACAGATCCGTTTACCACGGGATTTAAAGCTGCCGAGCCAATAGCCCGGGCATTTCCATTTACTGCATTGATGGCATAGATTCGATTCATTGAACTCACCCCATATAATTCTCCAGTAGCCGGTCTGAAATCAATTGAAGTGAGAGCGTCTCCCGCCATTAATCCCGAAATTGAGGTAGTGGACTCAGCTACTTCTGATTGGTTGGCATTGATCTTTACGAGTTTATTTCCATCTACCAATAAGTAGACATTGATATCTGGTTTTATTACCGAAACCATTTTATCCTCACAGGATGAAAAGAAGAGCGGTAAAGCTATCAGAGCTATTAATTTGAAAGCGTTTGAAAATTTTTTGTGCATTTAATTAGTTGATTTAATGCACCACTTACGCCCTGGTTCTGGAAATAGATCAGTTCTTTTCTCTAAACTGATTTTACGGTTTAGTATAACGGCGGGTTCTCTGCTGATAATCAGATTGTTTGAATCTCAACTTGCTAATTTTATAATTTTTTCTGGTTGGAAGATAAGTCCCCATAAAACCGGCAGACTGGTTCGTGTAGTTTCAGCAAACTATTTGGACATCAAAGACTGATTTTAATCATATTTATGTCATCTTTAGCTCATAAGTAACATGGCCAGAATCCAGCCACTTTTGCGACATGAAAGTAAAAACAGCAGCAGAAGCCGTTGGCTATATTGAATCTGGTCATCATGTATTTGTCCATACTGCCGGTGCAACCCCCACGATACTTACCAGAGCTCTTGCAGATCGCCATCAGGAGCTAAGTGATGTTACGATTTATCACATGCACACAGAGGGAGATGCTCCCTATGCAGCACCCGGAATGCAGGAGAGTTTTCAGGTGAATTCCTTTTTTTTAGGTTCCAACCTAAGAAAGGCGACCAATGACGGTCTGGCAGATTATATTCCTTCTTTCCTAAGTGAAGTGCCGCTTATGATCCGATCCGGAATTATTCCCGTCGATGTAGCTCTCATTCAGGTTTCTCCGCCAGATAAACACGGATATTGTTCTTTGGGAATTTCTGTTGATACCACGAAGGCGGCAGTGGATATGGCAAAAATTATTATTGCCCAGGTGAATCATCAAATGCCCAGAACTCACGGAGATGGGGTGATTCATTCAAGCCGGTTTACAGCATGTATTGAGGTCAATGAGCCCATTTTTGAATTAAAGCCTCATACGCCTACAGCGGTGGAAATGCAGATCGGGAAGTTTGTGGCTGAGCTGATTCCCGATAGGGCCACACTTCAAACCGGGATTGGAGCCATTCCGAACGCCACGCTATCTTATCTGGGTAATCACAAAGACCTCGGCGTACATACAGAAATGTTCTCTGACGGGGTAATACCCCTTGTAAAAAAAGGTGTGATAACGAATAAATACAAGAAAATTCATCCGGGTGTCATGGTGTCTGGGTTCTTGCTTGGTTCACGCGAACTCTATGATTTTGTGGATGATAATCCGTTTGTGCGAATGCTGGATATACAGTATGTGAATGACACGAAGGTGATCCGGAAACTGAATAATATGATCAGTATTAACAGTGCCATTGAAGTAGATATCACGGGTCAGGTAAGTGCCGATTCGATTGGAACACGATTATATTCGGGTGTAGGTGGCCAAATGGATTTTATACGCGGAGCCTCACTTTCAGATGGAGGAAAACCCATCATTGCCTTACCTTCGGTAACCAAAAACGGGGAGTCAAAAATCAGTTCTTTTCTTAAACAAGGTGCCGGTGTGGTAACTACCAGAGCTCACGTTCATTATGTGGTCACAGAATACGGCATTGCAAACCTTTACGGACAAAATTTGCGGGAAAGAGCCAAAGCACTTATTCAAATTGCTCATCCTGATCACCGCGAGAGACTTCAGCGGGAGGCTTTTGAACGTTTTCACCGTTGGTAAAGAAAGGTGGAGTTGTCGGCAAAGAAAGAAAAACATACTTTAGCCGAAATATTCAACCTTTACCCTATGAACTCTAAACGTATTCTGTACTGGTCAATTACCGTGGCTCTGGCTGGTT
>CBINGY010000032.1:0-48557 GCA_966250325.1 uncultured Cytophagaceae bacterium
TTTCTTCGAATCTGTGAGGCTGAAAACTATCATGATCTCGTGATATCCAGGAAATCGTCCAACCCCCAGGTGATGGTGCAAGCCTACCGCCTGCTGGTGCAACGACTGGATGACGAAGGTCGGAAGCCTTATCCGCTGCATCTGGGAGTCACAGAAGCCGGAGAAGGAGATGATGGACGTATAAACTCGGCTATGGGCATAGGACCACTTCTGGAAGACGGCCTGGGAGATACCGTTCGGGTTTCTCTCACCGAAGAACCGGAATATGAGGCACCGGTGGCCCGTTCACTTATTGACCGCTACACTCACAGGGCCGGGCTTGAGAAGTTTATTAAGCCAGTAACCGAATATCCGATTGATCCTTTCTCCTACAAACGCAGAGATACCACAGAAGTAGTTAATCTGGGCGGAACAAACGTCCCTCGTGTGATTGCTGATTTTTCCTACGGTGGCGTGGAATCCATGGAAAGTCTGAAAGCGATCGGGCATTTTTATCTGCCTGCTACCGATAAATGGGCCATGAATGATCTGGGAGTAGATTTTATCTACACGGGTTCTAAGCCCGCAGGTTTTATGCTTCCCAACGGCTTGAAAGAAATCCGGGATTTTGAGGTATGGAAAGAAACACCGGATAGCGTTCATACTCTTCCTTTATTTACGGCTGACCAATTCATCCGTGAAACAGAAAGGCATTCCCGACTTAATCTGGTAAAGATTCAGGAGCCTGAGGTAACCGAGGATTTCTATCTCAAACTTCAATCGGAAACAAATGTGGTGTTGGTCATTGCTTCGTCAAACGCCCATGCCATGCCGGAAATGCGACGTTTTTTCGTAGAATTAATTAACCGGGATATCCGTGTACCTGTTATTCTCTCGGCTTCTTACCGGGATCTGAACGAGAGTGATTTTCAGTTGTATGCTGCTACAGACTGCGGTGCCTTGCTTATCGACGGACTTGGTGATGGTATTCTGCTTTCTTTGAATCAAAATAACACAGAGACGCTTCAAAAAACGGTTAACGGCACCGCCTTCGGGATCTTGCAGGCAGCCAGGACGAGGATCACCAAAACAGAGTATATCAGTTGCCCCAGCTGTGGCCGTACCCTTTTCGATCTTCAGGAAACTACTGCCATGATTCGCAAAAGAACCGATCACCTGAAAGGCGTCAAAATTGGAATTATGGGCTGTATTGTAAATGGTCCCGGTGAAATGGCTGATGCCGATTACGGGTATGTGGGTATAGGAAAAGATAAAATATCCCTTTACAGGGGACAGGAAGTGGTAAAACGCTCTGTACATGCCGATAACGCCGTGGATGAGCTTATTGAACTCATCAAAGAAGACGGCAGATGGATAGAGGTTCCTGAGCCGATGGAGGTTTAGGTCTGGTTTGGTTGAACGTAGGAAAGAACGTATATTTAGATTTCAGATTTATCCAACACCAGAGAGCAAGGCTTTCTGTATAAGTAGGTAGCTTTTGAATGTATTGGCTGAGTAAAGTAAACCATAGCGGAGAATCCAAAAAAATCAGAATTCCATAAATCTCCAACACAAACTTCCCATTATCCGAATCTACTGATTCAGATCTGGTAAGTAAGAACACCTTAAGATTACTTAATTTTGTATTCTCCATACAAAAATTCCGAAGTAGATAAACGAATAGAAGGATGAAAACAATTGAATTACGAGTGCCGGATGATCTTGAAATGAAAGAATATGACCTGGCTATGATCATTGCTTCGAAGCTCTATGAAGATGCTAAACTGACCTCTGGTCAAGCCGCTGATATGGTAGGTTTGTCTAAAAAAGCCTTTATCGAGATGCTCGGAAAGTTTGGAGTATCTCTCTTTAGTACCTCTGTTTCTGATCTTCATTCAGATATTCAAAATGCCTAGAGTTGTTATTTCTGATACCAGTACATTCATTCTCTTTCACAAAATCAATGAATTCGATTTATTGCACAAGGTTTATGGAGAACTGATTACTACGAGGGAAATAGCAGAAGAATTTGGAGAAGAATTACCCGTGTGGGTAAAAATAGAATCTGCGAAAGATAAAAAGTATCAACGAATTCTGGAGACTCAATTAGATAAGGGTGAAGCGAGTGCGATTGCACTGGCCACGGAACTTGAAGATGTACTTATTTTATTAGACGATCTAAAGGCCAGGAAGCTGGCTATCAGGCTAAACCTGAAGGTATCGGGGGCCTTGGGGGTTATACATAAAGCAAAGGAAATGGCCATTATCGACAAGGTTAAACCTCTTATTGATAAACTCCTGGACACAAATTTTAGAATATCAGACAGCGTTATCGAGGAACTACTGAAATTAAGCAACGAGTGACCCTTCTGAATATCTTTCTTATTGTAACTCGAATTTGATTGATGAAAATTTCAAAAAGTCAACCAATATTCGTTCTGAACGGTAAACAACCCACTAACTATTTTTGTTATACTGCCGGAAGGAAAATAATAGGCACCAAAACTTAGAGAATAAAGATCAATTCAATGAACAAATTAATGCACTACCTAAAAATAGCCCCCGTTTTTGGCTATTTCGTACGCGTATTTAAGAAAGATACCGAGGGAAAATACCCAACCAGCACCAACCTGAAAATGATGCATGGAATCAACAAAATCTCCATTATCATGTTCAGTATTTGCGTGCTTGTACTCATTTACCGTTTCTTTTTCCGGGGATATTAAGCGATGGATCAGGAGCTGTTCCGTGCCTACTGCCTCTGTAAGAAGGGTGTGACCGAGGAGCTGCCCTTTGGACCAGATACCCTCGTATTTAAGGTAATGGGTAAAATGTTTGCCCTCATGCCTCTGGAAAGTGCCGATATGCGGGTAAGTCTAAAAAATACACCCGAAAAAAATGAGGAACTCAGAGCCGGTAACCCGGGAATTCAGGGTGCCTTTCACATGAACAAAACGCACTGGAGCACATTTTTTATGCGGGAAGGGATTTCGGCCTCACTTCTTAAAGAGTGCACAGATGATTCGTATAACCTGGTAGTGAAAGGATTAACCAAAAAAATTCAGGCCGAATTGGCCGCTCTTTAATACCATGAAGATTTGCTTTACCTCATTATTTGTTCTTTTTTCCTGCAAGCTTCTCGCTCAGACAGATACTGTTAAAATTTCGGCAGACACCTTGGTTATGGAACCTCTCAAAGTCGATTTCCCCGCATACCGAATGACTGTACCCGATGGATGGAGCATCAAGGCGGGATGTGTGAGTGATCAATGTACCTTCACTTCTACACGGGATACCGTAGGTGGGTTTGACACCTACATAGAGAGCATCAATCTTACAGTCAACAAGCTGAATAACACCTCCTACACGGCCCTCAAGTATGCCGATTACTCCATAAATTACCTCCCGAAAGTAGTGCAGGGTTTCAAGGTACTGGAAAAGAAAAATTTGGGAAATAATGCCTACCGCGTTTCCTACCGTGGTACCAAAAACGGCCTGGAACAAACCTGGAGACAGTATTATTACGTCAAAGGAGGGAAAGTTTACATTGTCACTTTCTCTGCAGAAACCAGAAAATACGACTACTATCAGCCTTTAATTGAACCCTTTCTGAACAGTTTTAAACTTAAATAACAAAGGTTTCGGATAGCTGTCCTAAAACCTGAGATTAATTATAGCCGACCAGTTTGGCATTCGTGAGAGAACCAATTTCTTAACCATGGAGTATCTTTTCGTTTATGGAACGCTTATGAGGAAGAGCCTTCAGAATGAGTGGGCAGCTTTTCTACAGCAACATGCTGATTATCTGGGCGAAGCAATGACAGAAGGCGTACTCTACCAGGTAGATTATTATCCCGGACTGGTGAAAGAAAACGGCACGGTTTACGGAGAACTTTACGCCCTGGAAGACCCTTCCTATGTCTTGCATTTTCTGGACCAATACGAAGATTATTTTCCGCAGGAGCCGTCAAAATCCCTTTATCTGAGAGAAAAAGCCATGATTACACTTCTGCCAACTGCCGAAAAAAAAGAAGCCTGGCTGTATTATTACAACCAGGCCACAGATCATTTGCCAAGATATCCTGACGGGCGTTTCGCAGAAAAGTAATTACTGCTGCTGCTGGCCCTGTTGTTTCTTTGCCTCTTCTTCCAGGTGTCTGGTAATTTTCTGACCGGCTTCCTGTAAGGTTTTCACAATCATATCATCCTGGGTTGAATCCATCACCATCTGAGCCAGATTACCGATCAGATCAACTACAAAATGATTCATTTCATCCACCGGCATATCTTTGGTCCAGAGATTGATTCCCAGCAGCCCTTTATGATACTGATCCCAAACACCAATAGAAATGGCCTTGGTCTCATTTATGCCCTCATTAGGGTTTTCTGTGGCATCCCAAAAGATACGCTCAGGAACTCTGTCTTTATCCAGTTCTACCGTAAAATTGATCTCCGACTTATTCATACGCTAAATTTTCGGCAAAAGTAGGTATCTCTCGTCCAAATAGAAACCTTATTTCGTAATTTGAGCGAACCACTCTGCTAAAAATATCCTCAATTATCAAATTTTTAGTCGGTGATATCCTCCCTACTTAGAGCTTCCTTTTGTAAGTCAAATCGTATGCAGGTACAAATTGACCCGATCCCTTTTCTGTCTCCGTTTCGCTGTATTGCCTCACCGAGCCATCAGCGAGTTTATAAAACATGAGCTTCCCTTTTCTACCTGTGGTATCTGTATAGTCAAATTGCATACGCTCATCTGCGAAGTGGCCATTGGAGAAATATTGACGGTCATTTCGCGAACCCTGCCAGAATTGCTCCCAAAATCCTTGATCAGAGTTGTAGTAGTTCAGACTTTTTCCGGTATGCGGAGTAACCAGCGAGCTCCAGTTTTCCAGAATAGCACAGCCCTCAGAAACTTTCTGAACGAGGCTATACCCTACCTTGTTTGCGGTACCGCTGGCGTAAACCTCCCACTCTCCTACCCAGAAATCGAAGGCTTTAAATCGGGAATCAAACCTGCAGGGGAAAGTCTTACGCTCCAGCCTTTCTTTCAGTTCCTGAAATTTAGGTGTCTCTCTTATAGAATCGAAATGTGGTTCTTCTTCAAACTCCTTAAGGCCGTTGTAGCCTTTTTCCACTGCTTTTTCCAGCCAAAAAAGAGCGGTTTCCTTCTCATTCTTAAGGGAATATATTTTGGCAAGTCGTGACCAGGCCGTGTAAGTAAGAACCGGCGAGGCACCATTATTAAGCTCCAGGCAACGCTTAATCAGCTCAATACCCCGATCCAGATTTCCCAGACGATAGTTTACGTAACCCAATCGATAAGTAAGCAGGGGATCACCGGGGTCTTCCTGTACCAGCACTTCGTAAAGGTCTCTGGCTTCTGAGAAATGGTCATTATAGTAGAGTGAATCTGCCAGTTGGCGGTTATCCTGAGCAAAAGAAAACGAACAAATAAGTAGTAAGAAATAGAAAATGTGAGTGTTCATTCGATTGGTTTTAAGGCAAAAATGCCATAAACCGATCCATCTTTTTTACCCCATTTCGGGTTAAATCAACTTATCTTTCTCAGCTACCAGAAGAGCATCTGTTTTATTATTGACATGCAACTTCTGGTAAATATTCCGGATATGTGTTTTAACGGTTTCCATACTGATAAAGAGCTCATCTCCTATACTGTGGTAGGTTTTGCCTTTTGAAAGTAGAACCAGCACCTCCGTTTCCCGTTCAGAAAGTGGGGTTTCATGACTCCTTTGAAAGGATTTTACCACCAGTGAAGCGATTTTTGAAGACATGGGGGCACCTCCGCAAAGTAGTTCTTCCAGAGCTCTCAGGAGGCCCTCCGGATCGGTATCTTTCGTAAGATAACCCATGGCTCCAGCTACCAGGGCATCAAAAACCATTTTGCTATCCTCATGTACACTCACCACCAGAATTATAGTTTTGGGTCTCGCTTTTTTGATACGCTTTATGCCTTCAATTCCATGCATTTCGGGCATTTCCAAGTCAATAATTACCAAATCTGGCCTATCTTTCTCCAATTGTTTGAGTGCAGGCGGGCAGCTGCCATAGTCGTTTACCACCACATACGACGGATGACTTTCAATAATGGTGCGAAACCCCTCCCGCACTTCACGGTTATCTTCAATGAGAACCACCCGGGTGAGCGGGGAATACGTGGAATAACTACTCATACGTTTTTGATAGTTTGATGATTGTACCCTCTCCAGTTGCAGATTTCATTGCAAGTGTTGCCTTGATTTTTTCAGCTCTGAATCGCATATTTTTCAGCCCGAAATGACCGTTATCAAATTCTCCATTTTCAAATCCCTTTCCCTTATCCTGCAAGGCGATGCCCCAGTTTTTTCCGTTCATTTCGAAAGAAAATACCACTTTACCGGCACCGGCATGTTTAAGGACGTTGGTCATGGCTTCCTTAAAGATCATAATCAGTTGCATACTATGACCCGAAGGCAGCACCAGCTCATTCATTCCGGCGGTTATTTCAGAATCGCACCTAAATTCCATTTCTGAATACTCAAAGACCTTCTCTCCCATATCTTTAATATACATCACTATTTCTGAAAACCGGTTACTCTCCGGATTGATGGTCCAGATAAAATCTTTGGTGTCTGAATACAGTTTGCGGGCATTCTGCTGTATCTGTGTCAGAATTTTCTTTTCATCCTCTCCCGAATCTCTCATTTTGAGCTTAAGCACGCCAGTTTGCGTACTGATAGACGCCAGCCGGTTTCCTACCTCATCATGAAAGTCCTGGCCCAGCTGTTTCCTTATTTCATTTTCTGTGGTCTCACGGATTTCTCTTAATTCAATGGCCCTTTTGATTTTTCTGTTTGAAATATACCGTAGCCATCGGTAGGCCGTGTAAATCAAAGTTAAGCTTGTGAGTGAAATAAACCACCAGGTTCTCCAGAAAGGTGGCCGAACCCGAATCTCATAGCTAAACAGGTGACTTTCATTTTTGTCCAGAGCGTTTTTTACCTGAAGAACGTGGATCCCGGCTTCCAGATTTGAAAGCAAAAGTATACCGTCATCAGGCAGGGGATTCCATTGGGTTTCTTCTCCTTTGAAACGATAAAAAAGAAAGGCCCTATCGGGAAATTTCTGAGAAACTACACGGAATGTGAGAGAAAGATGATTAAGCTTCCAGGGCAAATCTATGGAATGAATGCTGGTTTCAAAGGCTTTGGTACTCAGTGTGTCAAAGACGAATCTTTTTGAATCAAGAATTGGCTGATAAATTACCTCGGGTTCAATATCCAGTGAATCTACCAGCTTATAGAAACCATAGATGGAGCCAAACCAGATATTGTTATTCTTATCTGCTACCATCGAGCCAGAGTTCGTTTCCATTCCGGTAAAGCCCTCGTACTTCCCAAAATACCGGCTGTCCACTAATTTATTATCCCCGGAAAACCGGAGTCGTTCTACCCCGCGTTCCGTGCCAATCCAGATGAATCCCCGTTTGTCAATGATCAGATTATAAATCAGTTGCGAATTAAGCCCGGATTTGGTATTGAAATTAATTCTGCTACCGGTATCAAAATCATAGAGGTACAGCCCAGTTTCCGGATCAGCCCAAAACAGCCGGTTTTCTTTCGTATCGAATAAGGACTGGATCACATAATGCTCTTTGGTAAGTTGGGCATTTTTAAAAGAGATCCTCTTGCCTTTTTTAAAGAAAAACAACGAATCCGGCGTAAAAGCTGCATAAAAATGACTGCTAATTTCGGTAGAACTGGTAACTATTCCGGAAGTATTAAGGAAATAAGAAGAGTCCTTACTACTCACAAACAATCCGGTGGTAGTATCATAGATCTTGTGTCCCTGTCCGGTTATTTTCAACGTAACCGCACGCGTTTTCTCCGGCCATCCCGAAGGATAGTCCACTTTTCTCAGTTTACCGTCGCCTCCAAGCAAAAACTCACCCTTCCTTCGAAAAAGGATATGAGGATTATTTTCAGTGTCAAAGGCCACATTCCTGAAATACTCAAAATCAATTTCTGATGTTGGAGAAATTTGGCGTACCAGCTGATCATTTTTCAAAACAAAGAGACCTTCATTGAACGAAGTGGCATAAATCTGCCCTTCATGATCCTCTTCGACATTGTAAATAAGCAGATTTTCTTCGGAGAGGGAGTTGAAATTCACAACAGGCACGCCGGGTATCTTGAAGAAGCCGTTTCCATCTGTTCCTACCCACTGCACACCTTCCCGGTCTTTTAGCAGGCACCTTATCCTCGAATTTTTCATCTCTGAGGGATACGAAGCCGGAAACCGGGCCCTGCCATTTTCATATTTTCTGATCCCGGGATCATCAAAAAGCCAGATTTCACTCCCCTGGCGATGAATAGCATAGGCAGGGGCCTCTGAAAGTAGCCTCTCTACCTTTTTGTTCCCGGTAAAAGACATGTACAGTTTCCCACCTTTTATGGTAAACAGCGAATCCTTATTGACTGGTAAAAAATCAAACTCCCCCTGTGATTTCAAATCGAAAAACTCATGAAGAGTGGAGTCCTTCACTTCATAGACCACCGAACGGAAAGAAAGTACGTACAATTTGCCATTCTCATCATTCTTCAGTGCCCGCAGAGGTAATTCCTTTTCTTTAAGTATGGGCGTAATAGTCCCAATCCGTTTATCAAACCGGTTTAGCTTGTAATAGCCTTCCAGAAAACAGAATCCCGAAAGTTTATCCTGTGCGAGTTTCAAAACGGCCTCTCCGCTTTCATATAGTGTCTGAAACTCGTAGGTGGAGAGATCGAAACTGCTGATACCTCGTATGGTGGCAATAATAAGCTTATTGTCGCTCAGAAGTATGTCATAAATATCATTGCTCAGCAGCCCATCTTCAATACGAAAATCGCGGAAACGCCTCCCGTCAAAACGGGTCAAACCTCCGCCATGAGTGCCTATCCAGACGAATCCGTGAGCATCCTGAACCATTGCAGAAACCTGAGACTGCCCCAGTCCATTTTTTACACCATAATGCTCATAATATACCGACTGTGACCTGCCCGGGAAGGACGCCATCAACAAGAATAAGATGAAGGTAATCTGACGCATAGAAAAAAGCCAAACCCCGTGAAGAGTCTGGCTATGAATGTACAAAAGTATTCCTAAAAGAGATTCGGGAAATCACCCGAAAAGGGTGACAAACATTTCGGATTACAAATCAAAATGAAACTTTACCGTTTAATCCCGGGATCAGGACGTTAAAGACTGGACCGAACTTATCCTTACGGATTTGCCTGAGTGCTGCCAAAAACCTTTTTGAGCAAATCACTTGTTCTGGCCAAAGGATCTTTCCTGATTTTGGTCTCTTCATCGGCTATCATTAGAAAAAGACCATCCACCGCTTTTTGGGTGGCATATGCTTTCAGATCGGGATTTACCTTTTGAGTCATTGGAATCTTATTGTAGGTGGTGGCCAGATCTGTATAATATTTGGTTGCCTGTGTTTTGTCAAGAGACTTTTCTACTACAGGCATAAATGCTGCAATCAGTTGATCTGAGGTGGTCCGTTTCAAATATTGAGTGGCGGCATCGGGTTCTCCTTTTAAGATACCCAGAGCATCCTGAATGGTCATTTGTCTGATCGCAGAAATAAAGATGGGCTTTGCTTCCTTTGCAGCTTCTTCGGCTCCCCGGTTTAGGGCCAGTACAAATTTATCGACCTCGCTGCCAAGTCCTACCCTGCGAAGGGCATTCTCCACTCGCTGAACATCTTCGGGAAAAGGTATTTTTATCCGGGGATTGCCGAAATATCCGTTTGATTGTGAAACCTGATCTGCCCCTTTGCTTATTCCTACGGTTAGTGCCTCTTTAAGCCCGGCGGCTATTTCGGTGCTGCTAAGACCTCCACCAGAACCCAGCACGGCTTCGGCTACTTTACCCAGATTTAATTTTTGTGCACAGGACGTAAGCATCACACTGCTGCATAGAAGGACACATACAAATTTTCTCATTCTTCTCTTAAGTTGGTTTAAATTGGAAATACGGCTCAATTTAGGGAAATTCGGGCCGCCTTTACTGAGCAACGAAATCCTTAACAAATAATTAGCTGGGCGACCCATTTTATGGAAATAATTAAAGCGGAAGTAGTTACCATAGGTGATGAAATTCTTTATGGTCAGATTACCGATACCAATACGCAGTGGATAAGCTCGGCTCTGGATAAAATCGGCATAAAGATCATCCGGAAATCTTCTGTAGGTGATGATTATCAGGAAATAATACAGATTCTGGAGGAAAGCACCCAACGTGCCGACGTGGTTCTTATCACCGGAGGTCTGGGGCCCACCAAGGATGATATTACCAAAAAGACGCTGGCAGAGTTTACCTCAGACACCCTGGTAAGAAATGAAGTAGCTCTTGAACATGTTACCGAACTCTTCAGGAAATTCGGACGTGAACTAAGTGATATCAACCGCCAGCAGGCAGATATCCCATCCCGATCCATCTATTTGCATAACGCCGTCGGCACCGCTCCAGGAATGTGGTTGAATTATCAGGGTACGGTGATCATCTCTATGCCCGGAGTTCCTTTTGAGATGAAATATCTTATGGAAAAGGAGGTAATTCCCCGCCTGAGGCAGGAATTTCAATGCCCGGTGATACTTCACAAGGTGATACGGACAGCCGGTATTGGGGAATCCTGGCTGGCTGAAAAAATCGCTGACTGGGAAGATCAGTTGCCCCCTCACATAAAACTCGCGTACCTGCCAAACCTGGGACAGGTAAGATTACGTCTTACAGGTATAGGACCAGATGAAGATAACCTGAAAGCTGATATTGAGCAGGAGGCGGATAAATTGCTTCCTCTTATCAGGGAGTACATCTATGGTGAGGGCGAGGATGATCTGGAGCTTACCATAGCCAAACTACTGCTTGAGCAAAAAGCTACCTTAAGCACGGCAGAAAGCTGTACCGGCGGATATCTGGCTCATAGCATCACAGCCAATCCGGGAAGCTCGGCCTATTACCTTGGCTCAGTGATTTCTTATTCAAACCAGGTAAAAATGGATTTGCTGGGCGTTGATGAGAATACCTTGATGAATCATGGGGCCGTATCCGAGGAAACCGTAATCCAGATGGCTGAAGGAGCAAGAAATGCTCTGAAAACCACCTACGCCCTTTCAACAAGCGGAATTGCCGGACCAGACGGCGGAACACCCGAAAAGCCGGTGGGAACCATCTGGATAGCCTGTGCCGGCCCTCAGGGAACGGTCTCCCGCAAGATTGTTAGTACAAAAGATCGGCTTACTAATATTCAGTACGGGAGTAAAGTTGCCCTTAATTTGCTACGTAAAGTTATTTTAAACGAACTTTGACCCGCAAAACCCTTTTCTATGGCTCAATTGGAAATGAAAATGCCCACCATGGGCGAGAGTATCATCGAGTGTACGGTGCTTAACTGGCTTATTCAGGAAGGTGACACCGTAAGTGCCGATGACATGATTCTGGAGGTAGCTACTGATAAAATTGACACAGAAATAGGTGCTCCATATACAGGTAAAGTAGTGAAATTTCTGGTTCAGCCGGGAGATATTGCAGCTATTGGCAGCCCGGTTTGTATCATTGAAACCGAAGATGCCTCACTGGAAGTAGAAGATGAATCAGAAGCTCAGGCTGTATTTGAAATAGAAAAACAACTGGATAAGGTCCATACAGATCTGGAACCTGCTGGAGCTGAAGCCCCAAATGGCCGTTTTTACTCTCCTCTGGTACTCAGTATCGCCAAAGAAGAGCACATTACGCATGCTGAGCTCGAAACTATTCCTGGTACCGGCTTATCTGGCAGAGTGACTAAGGAAGATATTCTGAATTACATCAAATCGGGTAAGAAACCAAAGCCTTTCAATTTCCAGGAGGAGGAGTTTAAGGCCGGCGAAGATACCATCATTGAAATGGATCGGCTGAGAATGATGATTTCAGACCGCATGGTTAGTTCGAAGCGGATTGCCGCTCATGTAGCATCTTTCGTAGAGACCGACATGACCCGCATTGTACGCTGGAGAGACGAGGTAAAAGACCGTTTTTTTGACCATTACGGCGAGAAAATCACCTTCACACCCATTCTTATTGAAGCGGTGGCTCAGGCCATACGCAATTTCCCGATGATCAATATTCAGGTAGATGTACCCCGAATCATTAAAAAAGGGAATATCAATATCGGCATGGCCGTGGCATTGCCAGACGGAAACCTCATTGTACCCGTTATTCACAATGCCGATCAATACAAACTGCCCCAACTGGCAGCCAAAGTAAATGATCTGGCGAAGCGGGCCCGCAATAATCAACTGAAACCCGATGAACTCATGGGTGGTACGTACACCATCAGTAATATAGGTTCTTTTGGCAATATTGCCGGTACTCCCATCATCATGCAGCCTCAGGTAGCTATCATGGCTTTCGGTACCATTCAAAAAAAGCCTGCCGTCATTGAAACTCCGGAAGGAGATGTGATCGGTATTCGTCAGAAAATGATCATTTCTCACTCGTATGATCATCGGGTGGTAGATGGATCGCTCGGTGGCCTTTTCGTGAAAGCGGTTTCGGATAACCTTGAAAACTTTGACATAAACCGGGTAATCTGAACGCATGGTATTTAATTCCTTTGCCTTCCTGGTATTTTTTCCGCTGGTTACGCTGCTGTATTTTGTGCTTCCCCACAAACTCAGATGGTGGCTTTTACTGGTGGCCAGTTGCGTATTTTACGGATGGTTTAAGGTAGAGTACCTGCTTATACTGGTATTCACCATTGTGGTGGATTATTTTGCAGCCCTCTGGATAGAACGGGCACAAGGCAATCATCGTAAGTGGGCTCTGGCCATATCAATAATTGCCAATGTAGGAGTTCTGGCTGTTTTTAAGTACGCCAATTTCCTGATCGGCTCGGTGAATACCCTTCTCTTCAGAATGGGTAAAGAGACCTTTGATCTCTGGGAGATTTTACTGCCTATAGGTCTAAGTTTTCACACCTTCCAGGCCATGAGTTATACCATTGAGGTGTACCGTGGAAGAGTTCCTGCAGAACATAACCCTTTCAGGTATGCCTTGTATGTGATGTTCTATCCTCAGTTGGTAGCGGGGCCCATTGAAAGACCTCAGAATGTTATTCATCAGTTTTATGAGAAGCATACGTTCAATTATGATCGGGCAGTGAGCGGTCTCAGACTCATGCTGTGGGGTATGTTTAAAAAGGTGGTGATTGCAGACAGGCTCGCTGTTTTCGTGGATCAGGTGTATGATCATCCGTTTGAGTACAGAGGTTTACCGGTAATTGTTGCCACCGTATTTTTCGGGTTTCAGATTTTCTGTGATTTCAGCGGATACACCGATATCGGACTGGGAGCGGCCCGGGTGATGGGTTTTGACCTGATGAAAAATTTTGACCGGCCCTACTTTTCAAAGAATATTTCAGAATTCTGGCGTAGATGGCACATTTCGCTCTCCTCCTGGTTTCGCGATTACCTGTATATACCCCTTGGTGGCAACCGCGTTTCTGATTTCCGGAGATATTTTAATCTGTTCCTGGTTTTTATGATCAGCGGGCTCTGGCACGGGGCCAGCTGGAACTTCGTGATCTGGGGATCGCTGCATGGAATCTATCAGATCGTGGGTCTGAGAACGCGTGAACTCCAAAACCGGGTGATTGGCCTTCTGAAGAATGAATTTCTGGAGAAGGCGATTCATGCTTCCCTGGTATTTTTCTTTATCAGTATAGCCTGGGTGTTTTTCAGAGCCAAACGTTTCGGGGAATCGATGCACCTGTTAAAGGGATTTTTTTCTAAAAGTTCACATTCTTTCTCAGAAGTGTGGCAGATGATCAGTACCAAAGACGTACTCATCATTCTGGCCTCGGTAGGATTCATGGAAACGGTACACTGGTATCAACGCGATAAATCAGTTTCCCAATGGTTTACACAGCAGCCCCGGTGGGTACGCTGGAGCAGCTACTACCTTATTTTTCTGAGTATTCTGTTTTTTGCAGTTTATTCCAATACCCAATTTATCTATTTCCAATTCTAAAAGTGCGTGAATAAAGACCTCATAACATATATCAGAAAGGCCGTGATCTTTGCAAGCCCGGTGATTGTTCTGGCCGTGTCTTACTTCATTTTTGACCCGTTTCATGTAATCAGAACCTACGATTCTTACCCCGATAATTACCTCAAAAGCTATAACCGGAACCGGATCAGCACGCAGATTTTTTTGAATAATACCGATCAATTCGCCTACAGATCGTTCATTTTCGGTAGCTCACGTAGCTCGGTTTTTTACACCAAAGATTGGGGGACATACATCGGAGATTCACTGGCCTATCATTTTGATGCCTCCAATGAAGACATCGAGGGTATAGCAAAGAAACTTAGTTTCATTGAACAAAACGGAAACCGCATAGAAAACGTGCTGCTCATATTTGACGGCGAAACATTTGCTCCTTCCGTTAATCATGGGGAGTCAATCATCCATATCCGGGATTCACGCTGGAGCGGGGAGCATCCATTCCTTTATCAGCTTCATTTTTTCAAAGCCTTTTTCAAAGACCTCTATTTCGTCAAATATTTTGACACCCTGCTTTTCGGGGTTTACCGGCCTTATATGTACGGTTCTTTTGAAAACAAGCACATGCTTTACACGCCGGTTCACAATGATTTTATTTTTCAGGGATATATTGACCGCATCAAAGAGGATTCGCTGAAGTACTATCAGGCCGACCTCTTCTATAAACGCAGTGAGGCAGAACAAACTTCAGAACCGTTAATAGGCCAAAATCTGCCCGAACGCAAAAGGAACTTCGGCGATGTGCTGAACAATTTCCTGAGTTTTGGTCCGAAAGAGAAAACTGACATGGATTACCTGAATGAGATTAAACAGATATTTGAAAGAAATAAAACCAGCTATCGCATTGTTTTCGGGCCTAATTATGATCAAAAAAAGGTCAATCCACGGGATTTACAATTGGTTCAGGATCTTTTCGGAACTGAAAACGTATTTGACTTTACCGGGAAAAATGCACTCACTGAACCCCTCTCAAATTATTACGAAATTTACCACTATAAGCCCGTGGTAGCCCGTGAAATTATGAGGACCATCTACAGGAAAGATTAATCCAGACTTCTTCCTGAGATTCAAATTTTTGACATATACCCATCCCTAACCATTCAGAGATCCGCCGGTATTTTATGACGTGGATCATAGTCAATGTGATATGTATCACCTTTCCCTGAATTCTTTGCACTTAGTTTTGAGAATAAGCCGAAATTAAAGCATTGAGATCTGAGGAAAAACTCAAAAAGCAAATCCGGTCGGGGCTCGGCATCATTCGGGTTTTGATCATCACTGTATTGATTATGATTCCCGCCACCTTATTGTATTCGCTGGTGGGGAAGTCATGGCCCCAAAATGAATCAGCAGTGCCTCTTTCGCAAAAAGTCTTTGTGGAAGAGCCTGATTTTGCCACAGCTCCTTCAGACTGGCGAATGAGCAGGGAAGCCAACGCAGAACTCATCCGCTATGGAAAGGAGTTGATAACAAATACCGCCTACTACATCGGGTTTAACGGCACCAAAAGAAAAATAACAAACGGACTCAATTGCCAGAATTGCCATCTGGATGCAGGTACCAAAATCTGGGGAAACAATTACCTCGGGGTGGCCTCTTCCTATCCTCAGATCAGGAAAAGATCAGGCAAGATGACCGACGTAACAGCTCGGATAAACGGATGCCTTACACGTAGTCTGAACGGCCAGGCCATGGATAGTACCGAACTTGAAATGAAAGCCATGAAAGCTTACATCCAATGGCTCGGGCAGGACACCCCGAAAGGGCAAAAAGCAGAAGGTTCAAAAATCTATCCTCTGGAATTTATCGACAGAGCAGCAGATGCTACGCTGGGCAAAGCCATTTACGAAGCCAAATGTGCCAGTTGCCATCAGACAGACGGGCAGGGTGTGATGGCAGAAAATGGTCGTTCGTTTACGTATCCGCCGCTTTGGGGAAAGTACTCGTACAATGACGGGGCGGGCCTTTTTCGTAATTCCAAGTTTGCGGGATACGTCAAAATGAATATGCCTTTTGGCGTTTCCCACAGTAACCCTCAGCTTAGCGATGAAGAAGCCTGGGATCTGGCCGCCTATGTCAACAGTATGCCCAGACCCGAAAAAGACAAGTCGAAAGACTGGCCGAATATCGATGATAAGCCCATTGATCACCCATTTGGTCCCTATGCAGATCCATTTCCGGAAATCCAGCATAAATATGGTCCGTTTAAGCCTATCAAAGAATGGTACGCGAAAAACAGCCGGTAATCAGATCCATAATTTCTATGTAAAGGAGTTTTAAATGATTTCAATCAATCGAAGAATAAAAAATGAAAATGAAACGTAACCTGGGAATTGTACTGCTATTGCTAATCGCTGTTTCGGGCTTCGCACAGCATAAAATTGTCTTCCAATTGGCCACAGATCTCGAAAAGGAACAATCTTCCCTTCCCCGTCAGCTAAATAATGTGCTCAATTACTGGCCAGACGCAGACATTGAGGTGGTGGTGCATAGTGCGGCCCTCGATTTCATGCTGAAAGAAAAAAGTATAGCAAAGGATGAGATTGCTGCCCTGATGAAACGAGGTATAAAATTCGCGGTTTGCCGCAATACCATGGAAAGGCGAAAAGTAACCGAAGCAGAGATTATCGATGGAGCCCTTTTCGTGCCGGTAGGCATAGCGGAAATTGTAGAGAAACAGGAGGCAGGCTATTCCTACATAAAGGGAGGCTACTGATTTTCCTATCCAAATGAACCTGGCAAACATAAAACCTATTGAAAATGAACAACAGAAGAAAATTTTTAAAGACGAGTATAATCGGTGGCCTGGCCGGTGCCCTGCCGGTTTATGAGGTTGCTGCCCGGGGAGAGCTGATTCAGGACATCGATCAAACAAAACCTCAAACAGGTACTATTACACTTCTCCAAACCACCGACGTACACTGTCAGATACATCCGCATGATGAATTATTCTGGGAAAATGAGCAGCTCACTTTCAGAAAAGCCGGAGGTTATGCACACATGGCCACCCTTATTCAGAAAATTCGCAAAGAAAACCCGAATACCATCACCATAGATACCGGTGATATGTTTCAGGGATCAGAACTCTCTGACAAATCACAGGGAGAGGCTCTGATTCCGATTCTTAATGAAATTAATTACGACATGTACACCCCGGGAAACTGGGAGGTGATTTATTACAAGCAGAAAATGCAGAAACTTTTGGGTGCTCTGCATGCTCCGAAAGTTTGTGCCAATATGTTTCACGACAAGGGTGACGGCACACCCGGAGAGCCCATATTTCAACCTTATCAGATTCTGACACGTCTTGGGGTGAAAATCGGATTTCTGGGATATACCGACCATCTGGTTCCTAACAGACAGCCGCCCGCATTAAGCAAAGGGATTGTTTACACCAAGCCGGAAGAAAATCTGGCTCATTATGTGAAACTACTCCGAGAGCAGGAGCAATGCGACTTTGTGATCATTCTTTCGCATCTGGGTCTTTCTCAGCAGATTGCGTTGGCAAATAACCCGGATTGCCAGGGAGTGGATTATATTTTTGGTGGAGATACGCATGAGCGAATCAGAAAACCCATTCAATGTACCTACGCGAAAGTAGTAGAACCCGGAGCCTTCAGTTCGTTTGTGGGAAGACTTGACCTTCAGGTGAAAGACGGAAAGATCACCGGCGAAAAATATGAGCTCATTGAGGTGAAACCAGATGTTTACCCTGCAGACCGTGCCATTGCCGAACTCATCCGAAAACATGAAAAACCCTATCTGGAAAGTATAAATACAGTATTGGGCCACAGTACGCTCCCGCTCTACCGAAATTTTGTTATCGAGAATACCATGGATACCCTGGTAATTGATGCTCTGAAATGGAAAACAGGTGTAGATATAGCACTTTCCAATGGATTCCGTTTTTGTCCGCCCAGAGTCCCGGAAAAAAACGGACTCGTAACCATCACACAGGGCTATCTGTTTGATATGTTACCCGTAAATTCTCCCGTTAGAATGGGTACCATCAAAGGGGCGGCCATTGTTCCCTGGCTTGAAAGAGAACTCGAAAATGTTTTTGCCAAAGATGCCTCAAAAAGATTTGGAGGCTGGATGGTGAAATTCAGAGGCATGGAATTGGAATTCTACGCATTTAAACCTTTCGGAGAGAAGGTTTCCAGTGTGCTTATTGAAGGTAAACCGATAGATTCAGAGAAAGAGTATACCATATGTGCCTGTGAACGGGAAGGCGACCCCGATGATACCCTCTGCCGAATGAAAAATGTTCAAAACACACACTCGGTTGACTATACACTTCACGATGTAATGCGTGAATATCTGAAAGTTCATTCTCCGGTAACGCCTGCACCCAAAGGGCTCAAAATTCTGGACGGTGATCAAAGACTACTTTCTCAGGTCTGGGGGGTAGATTATGCGTTTTCATAGAACCTCGAAGCTGTATTTTCTTATAAAGCTTCCTGAAATCCCTCACAGAGCGAATCAATCCTCTGACTCCGCACATGTACCGTGACAAAGGTTACACGCACCGCCACGGCTGAATTTTACTTTTGTGACAAAGATCATATTTATGATTTCAAAAACGCTGACTCTCCTGGTTCTCTTTCATCTGAGCCTGCCTGTGCTTGCTCAGGACACCCTCAGGGAACAGAGTCTGGGGGAGTTCCTGAGGTCGGGTACTATTTCTGGCAAAAACCGGGTGTATTTTATGCAATCAGACAATATGAAACCGCTCACCGATTACCACGGACTGGGCCTGGGTGCAGGTATAGGCTACACCACCCCCAAATACAAGGGATTTTCTGCGGGAATGAGCGGTTATTTTATCATCAATGCCTGGTCTTCAGATTTTACCGAACCCGACTCCATCACGCAGAATCCAAACCGCTATGAGCTGGGCCTGTTTGATTTAACCGACCCAACGAACAAAACCAACTTGTACCGGCTGGAGGACCTCTGGCTTTCGTATGAACATAAAAATTCCCGTTTCAAAATCGGACAATACGTACCTGACTATCTCTTTATCAATCCGCAGGATGGCCGGATGAGCCCTACGATGGTGAGAGGGATGGATCTGAGAAATACCTCAAAAGCAGGGAAATTTATGTTTGCGTACCTGGAAGGAATTTCACCAAGAAGCACCATCAGATGGTACAAGGCAGCAGAATCAATCGGTATCTATCCGGTGGGCAGAGGCACCAACGGTAAGCCCTCGGACTATGCCGGAAACATCACCTCTTCGGGGATCATTCTGGCAGAATGGTCATCACCGCGTTTAAAGAATCTGGCACTTAAGCTGGGCTCTATGACAGTTACGCACGTTCTTCAAACCTGGTACAGTGACGTGAACCTCTCGCAAAAAAACTGGAAACTGGCCGCATTGGGTATATTTCAACACAAGTCAAATAAAACTATAAACACTTCGTATCTGGACTCTGATCACCGATCAGCGGTACTGAGTATTCGGGCCGAACGCAAATGGAACTACTGGCTGGCGAATTTGAACTATACGCGAATCGCTGCCAGTGATCGATTTCTGATGCCCAGAGAATGGGGACGTGAGCCATTCTATACCTTTTTGCCCCGGGAAAGAAATGAAGGAGCCTCAGATGTTCACGCAGTTTCAGTGAACATTCACAGAAAAGTGAATGACCAGCTATCGGTTCATCTGGGCACGGGCTACTATCATTTGCCAGACCCCGCCCAGGCTGCAGCAAACAAGTATTCCATGCCTTCTTACAATCAATTGAATCTGGATTTGGATTACGCGTGGAAAGAATGGCTCAAAGGAGCCTCTGTGAAGGTTATATTCGTAAGAAAGGGAGCGGTTACCGATTCCCTTGAAAATCCTAAGTTCGTATTTAATAAGGTGAATATGAATTTGTTAAATCTAATCTTTAATTATTCGTTCTAATACCTAAGACTATGCTGGAACTACTCTCAAAACCCTGGCCCTGGTATGTGGCCGGGCCCTTACTGGGTCTCACCGTACCAATTCTCTTGCTGGTGGGCAATAAATCACTCGGAATTTCCTCTTCGCTGAGACATGCCTGTGCCGCCTGTTTTCCTGCAGGGATAAAATTCTTCACCTACGACTGGAAAAAGGAAATCTGGAATTTCTACTTTGTGGCCGGAATTGCTCTGGGAGCCTGGTTAACTTCCAATTACTTCGGAAATAGTGAACCGCTTCAGGTGGGCGAAAAAACCATGGCGACTTTGGCCTCGTACGGGCTGTCTGCACCAAATGGTTTACAACCTTCCGAGCTCTTTGGCCCACAGGCTATCTTCAGTATATATGGCTTCATTTTTCTGGTAGCGGGAGGTTTCCTGGTTGGATTCGGTACCCGCTACGCCGGTGGCTGCACCAGTGGTCATACCATTATGGGGCTGTCAAATCTTCAATGGCCCTCACTCATTGCAACTGTTTGCTTCATGATTGGCGGTCTGCTGGCCACACACCTCCTCCTTCCTCAAATTTTTAACCTGATCAATACCTACTGACATGCAAACAGAAATCTTAGCAAACATCTCGCCGGAAGCGTGTGAAGCACCGAATTCCCAGAAGAAAAAAGAAACCACGTTTGGTCAGTTGAAATACCTGCTGGTGGGTATGATTTTCGGAGTGGTTTTCATCAAAGCAGAGATTATCTCCTGGTACAGAATTCAGGAAATGTTCCTGTTTGACAGCTTTCATATGTACGGTATCATTGGCTCGGCGGTGGTTACCGGGATAATCTCTGTTTTTCTGATTAAAAAATTGAATATCAAAACGATCTATGGAGAAAAAGCCATCATTCAGGAAAAAGTCTTCAATAAAGGCCAAATCTACGGCGGACTCATTTTCGGTATCGGATGGGCTCTTACCGGGGCATGCCCCGGCCCGCTTTACGCTCAAATAGGAGCCGGGTATTGGGCTATAGGTGTAACTGTCATTTCAGCAATAGCGGGTGTGTGGATATATGGCAAATTCCGGGACAAACTACCTCATTAATTGTAATCGCAGAATATCTGACAACGTGTAAATTAACAAATAAATTGCACGTTGTCAACTAATTACAACTTACTGTTTGTATTCAGGCTATGTAACCAAGATCACAGTAAAGCGGCTCAGAGAGCGGTAAATTTGTATCAACAAAACAAACAGAAGAAGACATGACAGAATACCTGGGATTTGCTCTTGCCACCGTCATAGGCGTCAGCCTCGGACTCATCGGCGGGGGCGGCAGTATTCTTACTTTACCTATCCTGGTTTATCTGCTTGGCATTGACCCGGTTTTGAGTACAGCGTACTCTCTTTTTGTAGTGGGTTCCACCTCCCTTGTAGGATCATTCAACTACATGAAAAAGGGGCTGGTCAATTACAAAACAGCTCTCATCTTTTCCATTCCGTCGTTTCTTGCGGTCTTTCTCACCAGAAAATTTCTGATGCCGGCCATACCGGATCATCTGTTTACCGTAGCCGGGTTTGAGATCACAAAAAACGTGGCAATCATGGTCCTTTTTGCGATGGTGATGCTCATGGCCTCTTACAGCATGATAACGGATAAAACGCCCGAGACAGACGATAATGCTGCAATGAAATACAATATTCCGGTGATCGCACTGGAAGGTTTTGTGGTGGGCACACTTACCGGAATCGTGGGTGCCGGCGGCGGATTTCTCATCATTCCGGCATTGGTACTGCTGGTACGGCTACCCATGAAAATGGCCGTGGGTACCTCCTTACTCATTATTGCAGCCAAATCACTCATCGGTTTTTTGGGAGATCTTAGTAATCAGGTTATTGACTGGCAGTTTCTACTCATTTTCACCGGTCTTTCCATACTTGGTATATTTATAGGAACCTGGCTCACCCGGTTTATTCCAGGAGAGAAACTGAAAAAATCATTTGGATGGTTTGTACTCGTAATGGGTATTTATATTCTGGCGAAAGAGATACTTCTCTGAGGAAATCGCCCAAAAACTTTATTGACATAAAAACAGTTTGAATTTTAACAACAGAAGATCATGAAAATAGAACAAATCTATACCGGCTGTCTCGCCCAGGGAGCGTATTACATTGAAAGTAAAGGAGAAGTGGCCATTGTGGACCCACTTCGCGAAGTGCAACCCTACATTGAAAAAGTAGAGAAAGAAGGTGCCAGAATCAAATACGTTTTCGAAACTCACTTTCATGCAGATTTCGTCTCAGGTCACATTGATTTATCCCAAAAAACCGGAGCACCTATTGTTTACGGGCCCAACGCCGTCACGGGTTTTGAAGCCATTGTGGCTGAAGATAATCAGGAATTTAAGCTGGGCGATGTGACTATCCGGGTACTTCATACTCCCGGGCATACCATGGAAAGTACCTGTTTTCTTCTGTTAGATGAAAATGGAAAAGAAACGGCTCTGTTTTCGGGAGACACCTTGTTTATCGGTGATGTAGGAAGACCCGATCTTGCTCAGAAGTCTGACCTAACCATGGATGACCTGGCTGGTTACCTTTTTGATTCTCTGAGAAACAAAATCATGACCCTGCCGGATGAGGTGGTGGTTTACCCCGCTCACGGTGCGGGCTCTGCCTGCGGTAAAAATATGAGTAAAGAGACTACTGATCTGCTGGGGAATCAGAAGAAATTTAATTACGCCCTGCGTGCAGACATGACCCGGAAAGAATTCATAAAAGAAGTGACCGACGGCCTTACCAAACCTCCGCAATATTTCCCTCAGAATGTAAAAATGAACAAAGAGGGGTACGATAGCATTGACACCGTTATGGAACGGGGAGCACAGGCACTTAGTCCGATCGCTTTTGAAGCTGCAGCTAATGAAACCGGGGCCGTGATTCTTGACACCAGAAATCCCCAGGAATTTGCCAAAGGCTTTGTACCCAATTCCATCAATATTGGCCTGAACGGTCAGTTTGCACCCTGGGTAGGTGCACTGATTCCTGACTTGAAACAGGAAATTCTTTTGATTACAGAAACCGGTAAGGAAGAGGAAACTGTCATCAGGCTGGCCCGGGTAGGTTATGATCACACGCTAGGTTACCTCAAAGGAGGAATAGAGGCATGGAAAAATAGCGGTGCAGAGATAGATAGCATAGAGTCTATTTCGGTTAATGAGCTCTCTGAAAGAATGGAATCAAACCAGGAAATCAATGTATTGGATGTACGCAGACCCGGAGAATATGTATCTGAACATATTGACAGAGTAAAGAATTTCCCATTGGATTATCTGAATGATAATCTGGCCGAACTGGATCGTGAAAAAACCTATACGCTGCACTGTGCCGGTGGCTACCGCAGCATGATCGCAGCAAGCATTCTCAATGCCCGCGGATACCGGGTGGTTGATGTTGACGGAGGATTTGCTGCGATAAAAAAATCCGGGCTTTTTGTTGTTACCGATTATGTTTGCCCTTCTACGTTGAAAGCCTGACCGCGATTAAGTTTGCTGGAATTCAATTTGATTAATTTCTCTTGAAAGCCGGGCTTCTGCCCGGCTTTTTCTTTGTAATATGAGCAATACCAATAAATTTGTGTCATCCATCAGGTATTCAAAGGGCCAAAAACGTCACTCCAGTGAGCAGTACTCCGACCTACATCGATCAGTGTATCAGTCATTATCAACAGCTAATCCCAGAAATGAGCCCGGAGGTCAGAGATTTTCTAGCCGAACGCCTTCAGGTCAAAACTTTAAAGGCGAAAGATTTTTACCTGAAAGCCGGTGAGGCACAACCTTTTCTTGGATTTCTCGTCAAAGGCTTAATCAGATCCTATTACATGAATGATGACGGCAGCGAAACCACCGCCTGGTTTGCCTATGAAAACGAATATGTGACAGATTACCCCAACTTCATCCGGTCCAGGCCTTCGCACTATTACTTTCAATGTCTGGAAGAAGTGAGCCTCGTATTGCTCTCATTTGAAGACATGCATCTGGGCTATTCCAGATTTCCACTGCTGGAAAGATATGGCAGACTGGTCACTGAGCAGGTGGTAATGGCTCTACAGGCACGAGTTGACAGCTTTCTTTTTCAAACGGCTGCAGAACGCTACCTGAATTTTATAGAAACAAATCCCTCTCTCTTTCAACGCATTTCGCTCACCGACCTGGCCACCTATCTGGGTGTGGAAAGACAATCGTTAAGCAGAATTCGTAAACAACTTAGTACGAAATGATTTTGTCACAAATGTGACGGCATAAACTGGAAATAATAACGGAACATTGTAAGGTAAAATGTATCTACTAATGATCAAGCTCGCTCTTGTACTAACCTATTTTTCTTTATTCTGGGTGAATATCCCTGCGGAAGTCACAGTAACCAACCTGAAAGACCCAAAGGCAAAAGTTTACATGGCCGTTTATCAAAACGAAAAAACATTTCTCGATGTAAAAAGCATGTTCAAAGGGGTACAGCAAAGCCCTCTTTCGATAGAATCTGTGAAATTATCTGTTGACCTACCTGCAGGCGATTACGCATTTGCTGTGTTTCAGGACCTCAACGGTAACGGAGTACTGGATACCAATTTCATGGGAATTCCCTCTGAGCCTTACGGGTTCTCTAAAAACTTTAAACCCCGGTTCTCTGCTCCGAAATTCTCCGACTGCAAGGTAACTTTGAATACAGCATCTAAATCGTATTCCATTAAACTTCTGCACTGATATGAGCCCAACCCTCCTTTTTTCTCTGGCAAATAGTTACGTTCTGATAGGATGGCTTTGCCTTATAGTTATTCCTTTCAAACCTTATACCGATAAACTGATAAGCTTCGGAGTCATAGCCATACTTGGTTTGCTGTATATGTATTTGCTTTCAGGGAGTATGGCAGATTTTGATATTTCAGCGTTCAGTTCTCTGGAAGGCATTAAAGAACTCTTTAAAAATGATGCGGCTCTCACCGCCGGCTGGGTACACTATCTGGCTTTTGATTTGCTGGCCGGTAAATACATTTCCGATAAGGGCAGAGAACTGAATATTCCCCGCTGGCAGATTCTCCTTTGTTTACCTTTTACCTTCCTGTTTGGCCCGGTGGGTTTTGTACTTTTTTCTATTATCCGTCTTATTAACAAGTAATTACACTATGAAATTTCTGAGATACATCAGGGAGCAAAATCAGCTCCTTTACGCCGGAGGCATGGCTTGTCTCGTGGTCTCGTTCATCCTGATTCTTGCGTTCCCTTTCAATGAAACAGAAGTGCTCGGTATCAATAGCCTCATTAAACCACTGAAGTTTTCTCTTAGTATATGGATTTTATGCTGGACAATGGCTTTTGTTTTTTCCTATTATTCTAACCAGAGAAGTATCAAACGGTATTCGCTGTTTACCGTGGTGGTGATGGGATACGAACTCCTGATAATCACCGGGCAGGCACTACGTGGCGAGTTATCTCACTTCAATAACAAAGACCTGCTCAATGCACTTCTTTACAACCTTATGGGCATTCTGATTGTTTCATTCACCGTTTATACGCTTGTTTTGACACGAAGATTTGGCCGTCAAAATCCTGAGCAACTTTCGAGGGTTCAACACAAATCTCTTCTGCTCGGGCTCTATTTCTTCGTGATTTTCAGTTTCTGGGGCGGCCTCATGGGTGCCTTAAACACCCATACAATCGGAGGCGAATTAGGAGACGCCGGTCTGCCGATGATTAACTGGAGTATAGATCATGGAGACCTTCGGGTGGCTCATTTCTTCGGGATTCATGCCCTTCAATTTGTTCCTCTTTTCGGATGGTGGGCAGCCTCAAGATTTGACGAGGCTAAAGGTAGCAGACTGTTGAGTATAGCGGCATGGGCCTACTTTACGTTTGTAGTGTTTACTTCGGTACAATCGCTTCTGGGAATTCCACTCATCAGCTTAAAATAATAATTCTTCAGGGAAGCAACGCCCATGTTCTCTTTTTCCGTAATCAGGAGAAATAACCAACTCAACGGATCGGATTGTATCTATGAAAAGAGAAGAATTTATTATTAAGAGCCTTTCCTCCCTGGGAATTCTCGCCGTTACTCCTTTCCTCAACAGCTGCAACAAAAACTCAGATTCGGTGGATCCTGAAACAGAAGTAAGCGGAACTACGAATGGAAGCAGCAGCGATAATTGTGCAGTAACCAATTCAGAAACTGCAGGGCCATTCCCCATTAAAGACCCCTCATCTCTTGTAAAGAGTGATATCCGGGGAGATAGAAATGGAGTTCTACTGGATATAACCCTTACCATTAAGAATCAAACATCGGGATGCGGCTCTCTGGAAGGAGCTCTTGTGGATATTTGGCACTGTGATGCTGCCGGGAGCTATTCAGAATACGGTGGAACTCAAATGCAGCAGACCAATTATACCAACGTACACTGGCTGAGAGGCAGACAAACCACAAGTTCAGATGGCTCGGTGAAATTCACCTCCATCTTTCCCGGCTGGTATAGCGGAAGAGCTCCGCATATCCATGTGCATGTGTATAGTGCCGCAGGAAAATCGCTGCTGGTAACCCAGATTGCCTTCCCGAAAAGCGTTTGTGATACGGTTTACACTGCAGCCAATGACTATAAAAGTCATGGGACTCAGGATACCACCAATGAAAGAGATAATGTTTTTGGCGATGGATATGAAAACGAACTGGCCTCCATCTCAGGGAGTGTTTCCGCCGGATATGAGCTCACGCATACCATCGTGGTCGAAGCATAAATATACGCAACTGATCAGAGAAAAGGACTCATTCATCTAATGTATGACAAGAGAAGCCGGGACTTTACTTATCGCAGACAAAAGGATAAATGTTTTATCTGAAAAAGTTCTGGAGAAAATAAGTATCCCCGTAGCATCATATCACGGAAACATAGATGGCTATTTTTCCGGTTTTACAGGTCTGAGAGAAATTACGCTTGCACCAGAATCTGTTTATACTCCGGAAACTAAACCTTGTTTAATTCTGTCTCTGATAGGTTCCCCTGAAATAAATGGTGTACTTCTTCATGCCGGAGAATATCAGTTTTCATTCGGGAATTTACAGCTATCGAATCCCGATAAATCACAATACACGCTACTTCTGATACTTTACTTTTCCGATGGTGGCTCTCCAATGAAAGGAAATCTCAGTCAGCAGAACAATTCGTTCCACCTTATGGAAAGCCCATGGATTTCTTCAAAATTGTATTTTGGTCGATTCCTTGGAAAATCAAAGGGCTTCCTGC
Organism: uncultured Cytophagaceae bacterium; assembly: GCA_966250325.1. Taxonomy (GTDB): domain Bacteria; phylum Bacteroidota; class Bacteroidia; order Cytophagales; family Spirosomataceae; genus Jiulongibacter. Next base: position 27,249 of record CBINGY010000032.1, read on the forward strand.
CCATTTGCACCCAAAGGCAAACTATTCTGGCTTATTCTATTTTGGGAACGTTTGAAGTAGAAGATATTCTGGTATCTCAAAATGATACCCTTCTGATGCCGGGTGTTTCCGGAAATCTGGAGTTTGAGTCACTCGATAATGAAACGCTGATACTCGTTTACATGGAGGAAGATGATGGCGAGACGGATGAAAACCAAACGGACCGATATTAAAAAAAATTAACTAAAAAGATTTATTTCTAAATTAATTTCAGAACTATCTATCAGGCTTTGTCCTGATAATCAGCAGATTCGGGTAAAAAGTGACCACTTCCTTCAACCAAAATCAGTCAGAAATTCACCAAAATAGGTTTACTAAATCGAGGAAAGAAGAACCGACTTCATCTTAAACCTGTATATTAGAGGTTCTGAAATGCGGGAATTTCTGAACCGCGTTTTTCTAAACTATTTTAATATCAGTTCTTTACCTGTGAAGAGACTCCTTATTTTTGGAATTCTGGTTCTCTTTATTAAACCTATGGCTCCTGCTCAGAATTATGGGCTCGAATTTATGGGTCACGAGGTTTTTCCTGATCAACGAAGCTCTCTGGTGATAGGTGAAAAAATCCCGTTGAGCGTAAAGAATGATTTCTCATTGAGTTTCGACATTCGGTTTAAGCCTGAGGTGATTTCCTATTTTGGTTATCTGCTCAGGATAATTGACGGAGAAAATCATCTGGATCTGGTCTTCAACTCCAGTGAGAATGGTAGTTTCAAAATGGTTACCGGTAACCGATCAGACGTGAGCTCTGTCCCTTTCCGAATCGATTCCCTGGAGCTCTACACCACCTGGAACCGTCTTGAGCTTAAATTTCTGATCGATACAAAAACAGTCGAGCTTTATCAGAACAATCAACTTGTGGCCTCTTCAACTTTTCCGGAGAGTCTAAGCAATTTCACGCTCTTTTTCGGCGGGTGTAATGATAAGTTTCTGGCCACCACAGATGTGCTTCCATTTTATTTACGTGATATCCAGATTGAAACAGCCGGAAAACTCAGACATGAATGGAAATTAAATCATTTGTACGGAGAAACGGCCCATGATACAGCCGGAAAAGTACCTGGCTCCATTACAAATGGCAAGTGGCTGCTCCAAAACCATTTCCAATGGAAAGAAATGTTTGAGACCGAAGTTTCGGGCTATACTACGTTTCATTTTGACCCGGAAATGGGCCAGATTTACATTCACACCGATAACGGAAACCTCATTTGGGATTCTGTTAAAGGTACTACGGGCCAAAGAAAAAGCCGTAGCTCACATAAAAAGTTTACTTACGGCGATCAGACTTATTACCGGGAATCAGATAAAACAGCCGTTGCGGTAAGACTAATGCAGAGGCAAATTTTCGGTCAGGATAAACAAACCGGAGAATGGAACATCCCTGCCGGCCCGGAACCAAACCTTACCGAATTCTGGCATCACAATCATTATTTCTATCCTGGAGATACAGCTATTGTACTTCTGGGCGGATATGGTCAATTCACCTATAAAAACCGATTTCAAAAGTATTCGTTCAAGGATAAAAAATGGTCTGACCTGAAGCTCATTGGCGAATTACCCGCTCCCAGATATCTTTTTGGGATGGCTACCACTTCAGACCGTTCAAAATCTTATCTCTTTGGGGGATATGGTTCTGAGACAGGTACTCAGGAACTTAACCCTCAGAATTACTATGACCTCTACGAGATAAACTGGATCACCGAAACGGTCAGAAAGGTTTATACTCTACCCGTTCCGAAGAATCCCTTCGCAGTGGCCCGCTCCATGATTCTGGATGAACAGGCCGGTGTATTTTATGCTCTCACCTTTAATCAACTCGTTTTTTCGGGTGAAATGCAGCTCATCAAAGGATCTTTAACAGAGCCCGAAATTTCCAAACTTGGACAGACGTTCCCATACAGGTTTATGGATGTGGCCAGTTTTGCCGATCTCTATTTTGACAAGCTTTCCAACCGCTTAATAGCCGTCACTTCGTATTACGATAGAATACCTAATAAGAGTGTTAACCGAATTTTTACGCTAGACTTTCCACCAGTAACCGATACAGGAATTGAAAACAACGCCTCGTCGATTTCAAACCTGGCACTCCCGGGGTTGATAGGCCTGTTAATTGCCGTGTTAGTAGGGTTCGTCGTTGTGTTCAGAAAGAGAAAAAACGAGATCACCACACCTATACGTCCATCTATATCAGAGGAGAGAATAAGGCAGCCCGAAACGACGGAAGAAACCAGAACTCAGGTTTTGCTTTTCGGCGGGTTTCAGCTGATCTCAAAAAACGGGGAAGATCTTACCCGACAGTTTACACCATTGGTCAAAGAGCTGTTTCTGTACCTGCTGATTAATGCCATTCAGCGGAAGAAAGCCATTGGATCTACCGAATTGAACGAGCTTTTCTGGTTTGACAAATCGGAACGAAGTGCCAGAAATAACCGCTCGGTAAATATGGTTAAACTCAAATCTATTCTGGAACAAACCGAAGGACTGGAGTTGCTTAAAACGAAAGATGAATGGACCATCCAGTATGATACCCATCTCGTGTACATAGATTACCTGGAATTCCTAAAGATATCAAAGCATGAGCTGAATACACCCGGGCTCTTAAAAGAAATGAACGAGATTATTTTCAGAGGCAAATTTCTGTCTAATCTGGATTTGCCCTGGCTGGAGACCACCCGTTCTGAACTGACCAACCGCATCATTGATAGCCAGCACTCTTACCTTAGAAAATTGTCTCTGCCCGAAGAGGCACACGAAATTACAGAGGTGTGCGATAATATCTTTTTGTTTGATCCTATTGACGAAGTAGCGATGCAGCAAAAGTGCAAAGCACTCACCACTCTCGGGAAGCATTCGGTAGCCCAGCAATGCTTCGAACACTTCGTTAAAGACTACGAAAACCTGTATGCCGAACCGTATGGAATGAGCCTCCGGGAAATAATCGGCCATTAATTCCCGGGCAAAGAATAGAAGGATTTCTTTTTTGGCATTTACTTTTTCTTCCGTTAACTCATATTTTCTGTCGTTTAAAAGCCGAAATTTTACCTATTAACAGTTTGTTAATACCCTGTTAGACCCCTCTGGTAGCTTTACTCCCGGCTTAAACCAAACTTAATTTTAATTAATCTATGAAAAGAAAACTATCCATTATTTTGGGTACTCTGCTTTTCCTGTCTACTGGTCTCCTTGCCATTGCACAGGATGTAACAGTGAAAGGCAAAGTAAGCGATGACACCGGTACTTCTTTGTACGGTGTAAACGTTTCAGTGAAAGGTACTACCACTGGTACAGTAACAGACACTGACGGGAATTACAGCATTGCGGTAAAAAAGGGAAGTACGTTAACCTTCAGCTACATCGGTTTCACCGCTCAGGATGTGGTGGTGGGGAACAGTAACACCATCAATATCACTCTTGCACCTGAAGCAAGCAGTCTGGGAGAAGTGGTAGTAACCGCACTAGGTATCAGTAAAGAATCAAGAAAACTTGGTTATGCCGTTACCACTATTGGTGGTGACAGAATGACCAAAGCCCGTGAAACCAACATGGCGTATTCTATGGCTGGTCGTGTGGCTGGTCTGAACATCAGTGGAACCAATGGCGGCCCTGGATCATCTGCCCGTATCCTTCTAAGAGGTATGGCCAGTTTCGGTGCCGGTTCTCCGTTGATTGTACTGAACGGTGTTCCCATTGATAACACACAAAGAGGAAGTGCCGGTGAATGGGGTGGTTCAGATAACGGTGACGGTATCTCCAACCTGAATCCTGACGATATCGAAAGCCTTTCTGTATTAAAAGGAGCTTCCGCATCTGCTCTTTATGGTGCCCGTGCTGCAAACGGGGTAATCCTTATTACTACCAAGTCGGGTAAAAACGGCAAAATGTCGGTAGAATACAACCTGAACACGGTTGCTGATGAGGCGATTAATTTCACCAATTATCAGTACGAATATGGTCAGGGTATCAATGGTAGCAGACCTACCAACGTAACATCTGCTCTTAACAGTGGTATGTTGAGCTGGGGTGAAAAATTGGATGGTGCTTCCACCATTCAGTTTGATGGTAACTCTTACCCGTATTCTGCGGTAAAAGATAACATCAAGAACTTTTACCGAATGGGAAGCTCTATCACCAATTCAATCTCTCTTTCGAGCGGCAACCAGAACGGAAACTTCCGTTTGTCTCTGGCAAACCTGGATAACAATTCGATCCTGAGAAACAGCGGCCTTACCCGTCGTACGGCAAACTTCACAGGTATGCAGCAGTTTGGAAAGTTGAGAATTGATCTCATGGCTAACTATGTGGATGATTTTAATGATAACAAAGCTCAGCTTAGTGACGGGCCGATGAACGCCAACAATATTAATTTCCTGGCTACAAGTGTTAGCGAGGCGGCGTTGCGTCCGGGATACGATGCCTCCACCGAGAAAGGAAACGAGATTCAGTATAACGATGATATCTATGTTACCAACCCATGGTTTGTGGTAAACCGATATGAGAATGATCTGAAAAGGAAGCGTTTGATTTCGGCAATCACTGCCCGTTATGATATCACAAAATCCATTTATGGATTAGTTCGTTTCGGTTATGACTACATGAACGATGATCTTTTCAAGGTTACTCCTACTGGTACCGCATATTCCGGAGGAAATCAGGGTAGTCTGGATGATATGGCTAAATCTAACACCGTTGAAATGAACGCTGATGCGATTATCGGTGGTAGTTTCCAGTTAAATGAGGATTTCGGACTTGACTTCCTAACAGGGGTTTCAGGACGTAAGAATGAATATGACCGCATTAAAATTGGTGGCGGACCATTCGTTATTCCGTTCTTCTACAGTCCGTTTAACGTATTGAACTTCAACCGTGATTATTCATACGCCAAAAAAGTGGCTCATTCGGCCTATTATTCACTTGATTTCAATTTCAGAAACGCATTAATTCTCTCTACTACAGGAAGATATGATGCTTTCTCTACACTTCCGGTTGGTAATCAGGGAATATTTACACCTTCAGTTTCTTTAAGCTATGATTTCACCGAGCTTGCTGGAATTGATCAGTTGAGCTATGGTAAACTCAGAGCATCCTACGCGGTTGTTTCAGGGGAGCCAGCGAACCCGTACACCACTTCTCAATACTATAGCGTGGGATCGGCCATTCAGGGAGTTACTACAGGTTCTTTCAGCAGTACACTTCCTAACCTGTTCCTGAAACCATATACGCTGGCTGAGTTTGAAGTAGGTACCGAACTTAAATTCTACCAAAACAGATTAGGTCTTGATGTGGCGTATTTCAGCAGAAAAACCAGCAACGAGATCATCAACGGTTCTCTTTCAGAAGCCACTGGTTATAATGCTCAGTTAATCGGAACAGGTTCTACACAGAACAGAGGTCTTGAAGTTTTGATTACGGGAGTTCCTGTACAGGAGGGTGATTTCCAGTGGAGCACTTCCCTGAACTTTACTCAGATCAATAACAAAGTACTTGAAATCAATGGATCTGGCAGCGAAAACCAGCAGCTTGGTATGGGTACTTATCGTCCTTTGAATGCCAACATTGCACTGATCAAAGGAATGGCTGGTCCTCAGATTATGGCCAATGATTATGTGTATGAAAACGGCAAAATTGTTGTTGACAATCAGGGTATTCCGATTGCCGCCGGAACCAGAACTCCAATGGGATCTGTTTTGCCGAAATTTTATGGTGGATTTAACAACGACCTGAGCTTCAAACGTGTAAATCTTTCTTTCCTCATAGATTATCGCTTTGGAAACAAAATTCTTTCAGCATCAAACTATTATGCGGTATTCAGAGGTCTGCATCAGATGACGTTGGAAGGTCGTGAAACCGGAGTGGTTGTAGATGGGGTGAAGGGTGATGGTTCTGCAAATACGACCAGTGTACCAGCTCAAACTTACTATCAGAACCTGGCCAGAAGAGTTTCCGCTCTGAATGTTCTTGACGGAAGCTTTATCAAACTTCGTCAGGTAACGTTGGGATATTCACTTAACCCTGCCATTCTTGAGAAGCTTCCGGTTAACAGCGTCGAGCTTTCTTTCGTGGCCCGTAACCTGTTAACGTTGTTCAGAAACACTGAGAACCTGGACCCTGAAGCTGGTTTCTCGTCTTTGATCAACTACGCCGGTATTGAAGGAAACAGTTTGCCTTCTACCAGAACTTACGGTCTAAACCTGAATCTCAAATTTTAATTGAACAATGAAAAAGATCAAATATATATTCCTTCTGTCAGCAGCATTTATGCTTTCCTGCACGGAGAAATTTGAGGATATCAACACCGATCCGAATAAGACCAGTGCGGCTATTTTCAATCCGAATTATCTGCTGGCTCAGGCTCAATATGAGTACAGTAATACCGGTTATTCCCAGTTGCTTTTCCAAAGTATGTGGTCACAGGTACTGGCATCTACATTTTCGTATTATGGAAATGGTGACAAATATGTAGCCTCAGGTAGCTTTGACGCGTACAAAGGCCGTGTGTTTGAGGAAACCTACCGGGCGGCCTCTCTGGTTTATGAAATGCAGAATCTGACTGCTGAAAATCCAGAAAGGGCAAACCTTTATAACATCGGAACCATCATGAAAGTACTGTGCCTGGCACGTATTACCGATGTGTATGGTGATGTACCTTACTCTGAGGCTCTTCGTGCCAAAGATGGTATTACCCTGCCCAAATATGATGAGCAATCTTCGATCTATCCGGCTATGCTGGCTGAACTTGAGTCCGCAGTTGCTGCTTTGAACACTTCCGGCGATGTGCCAACCAACGATCTGATGTTTGGTGGCGACATTTCTAAATGGAAGAAATTTGGAAATTCACTTATGCTGAGACTCGCTATGAGACTTACCAAAGTGGATGCCAACGCAGCAAAAGCATGGGCAGAAAAAGCCTATGCCGGCGGTTTGTTCACCAGTGTGGCAGATAACGCCAAAGTGCTCACCGATGCAAGTTCTCAAAGCAACAACACTACGGGAGCTCTCCGCGTAGGTGATGATTACCGCGAGGTAAGATGGAGCAAGACCTTCATGGATTATCTCAAAAGCACCAACGATCCCAGAATAAGTGCTATCGCAGAAGTTTCGCAGCCAGGTTACACCAACAACTCCAATCAGGAGCTTGCAGGCGATAACTCTGCAGCAATTCAGATCGGTCTGCCTAATGGCTATGATCTTAACGGAGGAGCTACGGATATCTCAAAGCATCCGAATTATCCCGGAGCATCAGGCACCGGATCAGATGTGGCTCCGGTTGGGAAATACAGCCGTCCGCGTACTTCTGTATTCCTTGATAGAAGCGGTGTAAACTTTGTTTTGACCTATGCAGAAACTGAACTACTTCTGGCCGAAGCCAAAGTAAGAGGATTTAATGTGGGTGCTGCTACAGCTGCCGAGCATTATGCCAACGGAGTAAAAGCCGCGGCGGCTTCTTTGCAGCAATTTAACTCGGCAGCCGCCGGTGATGCTGCAATTGCTTCGGCAATTGCCGGAATGAATGCGTTTGTAGAAGCTAACCCACTTGATGTAAGTTCGGTAAATGCTTCATTGAAGCAAATCAACGAGCAAATTTGGGTAGCTACGGGAATTACGTTCAACTTCATTGAAAACTGGAGCAACTGGCGTCGTTCTGGGTTCCCGGTTCTTACACCGGTGAACTATCCGAATGGTTTTTCGAATGGTACCATTCCCAGAAGAGTTCCTTATAAACTCAGTGAAGCCTCATTTAATGAGGAGAACTACAGAGCGGCAGTAGCCAAACTGAGTGGTGGAGATACATTTACTGCCAGAATCTGGTGGGATAAAGAATAGAGTAGAACTGAATTTAAAATAGGTAAATCGAAAGGACCGCATGTTTATGCGGTCTTTTTCTTTCCTGTCAATTTTAGCGAACAAAAACCGTAATCCTCCATTCTGTTTTATCGAAAAGCAGCAGAACGCAGAGTTCCTCCTGCTTTTATTTTATACTCAGAAGGCGACAGATTTTTTTTCTTTTTGAACGTACGGCAGAAGTAAGAAAAACTATTAAATCCGCTGGCCAAATAGGCCTCTTTAATACTTACCTTAGGATCACGCAGCAGACTTTCGGCAATTTTTAGCCTTTCCTCAATAATGAATTCGGTAGGTGTAGCTCCCAGCTCATGCTTAAAGGTACGGTAAAAACTGGATTCGCTCATGTAAGCTTTTTCGCTCAGGGTATCTATTGATAAATCTTCTGTTATGTTCTCACGAATGTATTGAATGACATAGGAGATACGATCATTGTTCGGATCAGTTAATGACTTGTTCAGATACATCGATTTATTCTCTGTCTGAAGAATACGTATCACCAGCTCCTGAATCAGTAAATCACTGAAAATATCTTTGGAGGGGTGATTCTCAGAAAAAATGAAAATCAATCGTTGTAAGATCTGATTAATGGCGATATCGTTGGTAAAATGATAGTTATAATCGGTCACACTCCACTCCGACCCGTTCTGACGTGTGCCGCGGTTATTCAGTAAATCCACCGCTTCCCGAAGTTTCTCCTCTGAGAGAGCCAAAGCCAGACATTGCGTAGGCGTGTGCTCAGAGGCCTCCGGAAAATCAATACACATGAGTTCATTGGCCGGTAATATCACCGATTCACCTGGCAAAAACCCAAATGCCGGGCTACCCTGCAGATGCATTACTTTTTTCCCTTTGATCATGCTGGCCAAAACCCGGTCATTGAACCGTAACAGCACCTGACTCGCCTGAAGATGCGTCTCAAAAATATTGAGTTCCGCATTCCTCAACGTATGCACCGTACGGTTTTCAACCAGATTTTCGAGCTTTCGCTGTTCATAATGGCGGGCCGATAAATCGAGCATAGGACTTTTCTTTTACTAAATGTATTACTTATTACTATTCCAACAATGGATATAATTAAACAACTACTAAAAATGGCAGGATTGTGCAATTCAAAACAGAAAAGTGCAATCAATTGGAAGAAAAATGAAACCTTCTGACTGAAAAGTGCAATAAAATATCATTTTATCAAGATTACTTTGTCCTATTCTTTTCAATTAAAACGAACTCTTACGACTATGACATTAGTAACTGAACAAGTCAACCAAGCTGTGGCCAAGCCTCTGTTTAAAACCCATTACGATAACTTTATAGGGGGAAAATGGCTGGCCCCTACCCGTGGCGAATATTTTGAATCTATCTCACCTGTTGACGGTAAAGTTTTTACAAAAGTGGCCAGATCTACCGAAGAGGATGTGGAGCTCGCACTGGATGCAGCCTGGGCTGCTGCTATCACCTGGAATCATACTTCGGTGACAGAGCGTAGTAACATTTTACTGCGAATCGCCGATGCGATGGAAAAGAACCTGGAACTTCTGGCCAGAGTAGAAACCTGGGATAACGGAAAGCCGATTCGCGAAACCAGGGCGGCAGACATGCCCCTGGCGATTGATCATTTCCGGTATTTTGCCGGTGTGATTCGTGCCGAAGAAGGATCTGCTTCAGAACTTGATTCTGACACGCTTTCACTGATTATCCACGAGCCGCTGGGTGTGGTGGGTCAGATCATTCCCTGGAACTTTCCCATCCTGATGGCCGCCTGGAAACTCGCTCCCGCCCTGGCTGCAGGAAACTGTGTGGTTCTGAAACCCGCTGAACAGACTCCGGTAGGTATTATGGTACTGGCTGAATTAATTCAGGATATCCTTCCTGCAGGTGTTTTAAACATCGTCAATGGATTTGGTATTGAAGCAGGAAAACCACTGGCCTCGAGCCCAAGAATCAACAAAATTGCCTTTACCGGAGAAACTACCACTGGTCAGCTTATCATGCAATACGCATCAAAGAATATCATTCCGGTGACCCTTGAGCTGGGCGGAAAATCACCGAATATTTTCTTCAAAAGTATCATGGATGCCGATGATGAATTTTTTGACAAATGTCTGGAAGGTGCCACCATGTTTGCTCTGAATCAGGGGGAAGTGTGTACTTGTCCTTCCCGTATTCTGGTGGAAGAATCCATCTATGATGCCTTCATTGAACGCGTCATTGAGCGGGTTGAAAAAGTAAAACTGGGCCATCCTCTTGACCCCGATACCATGATGGGTGCTCAGGCTTCCAATGACCAGTATGAGAAAATCCTTAATTACATTGATATTGGAAAAGACGAGGGTGCTGAGGTGCTTACCGGAGGAAGTGCCGCCTACAATGAAGGTCTGGAAGGCGGTTATTACATCAAACCGACTGTTCTGAAAGGAAACAACAAAATGCGTGTATTTCAGGAGGAAATATTCGGGCCGGTAGTTTGCGTAACCACTTTCAAAGATGAAGCTGAGGCTCTGGAAATCGCTAATGATACGCTGTATGGACTGGGTGCAGGAGTATGGACCCGTGACATGCATCAGGCCTACAAAGTTTCAAGAGGTGTACAGGCCGGCAGGGTTTGGGTCAACTGCTACCATGCCTATCCGGCTCATGCTCCGTTTGGAGGTTACAAAAAATCGGGAATAGGCAGAGAAACTCACAAAATGATGCTGGGACATTACCGCCAGTCTAAAAACATGCTGATCTCCTACAGCAAAAATAAACTGGGATTCTTCTAAACAAACCAAAGACAGATGAAAACGGGGGCCTGCAAAGCCCTCTTTTCATTTCAAAACCCTATGGAAAGAATAACTATTACCGATGCTGCTAAACGTGTGGTAGATATGCTACGCGGCAAGTACGGCCCGCTCATGTTTCACCAGAGTGGTGGCTGCTGTGATGGCTCAGCTCCCATGTGCTTTGAAGCCGGTGAACTTATGATTAATGAAACCGACATTCTGCTCGGAAAAATTCACGATTGTAACTTCTACATGTCACGTGATCAGTTTGAATATTGGAAACATACCCACCTAACGTTGGATGTTACCTCAGGAAGAGGCTCAAGCTTTTCTCTGGAAATACCTCTGGGAATTCGCTTTGTTATCAAATCAAGGCTACTCACAAAAGAGGAATCTGAAGCTCTGGCATAAAAAAAGCCCGACATCCTCAAAAGGATGCCGGGCAAAACACACGTTGACTTCTTCTGTAGTTTCTTATTTTTTCAAGTCAAAGCGATCCAGATTCATCACTTTGGTCCAGGCGGCCACAAAATCCTTAACAAATTTGGCCGATGCATCTGACGAACCGTACACCTCTGCCAAAGCTCTCAGCTCAGAGTTTGAGCCAAAAATTAGATCGGCACGGGTAGCGGTCCATTTCACTTCACCTGTAGTTCTGTCACGTCCTTCAAAAACTTCTTCTGTTTCATCTTTGGCAGACCATGAGGTACTCATATCCAGAAGATTCACAAAGAAATCGTTGCTCAGAACACCTGGACGCTGCGTAAAGATTCCATGAACCGAACCGTCAAAATTGGTATTCAGTGCACGCATACCACCCAGAAGTACGGTCAGTTCCGGAGCCGTGAGTGTAAGTAACTGTGCCCGGTCAATCAGCAACTGCTCGGTAGGTACGGTAAACTTCTGTTTCAGATAATTACGGAAACCATCGGCCATTGGCTCAAGCACCGCAAAAGATTCTACATCCGTTTGCTCCTGGCTTGCATCTCCTCTACCCGGTGCAAATGGCACAGTCACATCAAAACCACCCTCTTTGGCAGCTTTTTCTACGGCAGCACTACCAGCCAATACAATAAGATCGGCCAGAGAAATATCTTTACCATTTACGGCTTTGAACTCGCTCTGAATGCTTTCCAGAGTCTGAAGTACTTTCCGCAGAACCGCAGGGTTATTCACTTCCCAGTCTTTTTGCGGAGCAAGTCTTACTCTGGCACCATTGGCACCGCCACGCTTGTCTGATCCACGGAAAGTAGATGCTGAAGCCCAGGCCACTGAAACCAGTTCAGATACGCTATGTCCCGAAGCCAGAATATTTGCTTTCAACGAGTTAATTTCTTCTGCAGAGAAGTCTGAATTTCCAGCCGGCACAGGATCCTGCCAGATCAATTCTTCCGAAGGAACCTCAGGTCCCAGATATCTTTCAACCGGACCCATATCTCTATGTGTAAGTTTAAACCAGGCACGGGCAAAAGCATCCTCAAACTCTGCCGGATTCTCCAGGAATCTTCTGGAAATTTTCTCGTAGGCAGGATCAAACCTCAGAGAAAGGTCTGTAGTAAGCATACGCGGTGCATGTTTTTTACCTTCTACAAAAGCATCCGGAATAGAGGCATCGGCATTTTTTGCCACCCACTGATGTGCTCCTGCCGGGCTCTTCTCCAACTCCCACTCGAAACCGAAAAGGTTCTCGAAGAAATTATTGCTCCATTGAGTTGGGGTATTGGTCCATGTAACTTCAAGACCGCTGGTGATAGCATCTCCCGCCTTGCCTGAAGCATGACTGCTTATCCATCCTAAACCTTGTAATTCAATAGAAGCTGCTTCTGGTTCTGCACCGACAAGGGCCGCATCCCCGGCACCATGCGTTTTTCCAAACGAGTGCCCGCCGGCTATCAGAGCCACAGTTTCCTCATCATTCATCGCCATTCTGGCGAATGTTTCACGAATATCTCTTGCCGCAGCGATCGGATCGGGATTTCCATCAGGACCCTCCGGGTTCACATAGATAAGTCCCATCTGAACAGCAGCCAGCGGATCTTCCAGGTCTCTTTTACCTGTATAACGGCTGTTTTCTTTATCACTGGTAGCCAGCCATTCTTTTTCGCTGCCCCAGTAAACATCTTCCTCTGGCTCCCACACATCCTCTCTTCCACCTCCAAAGCCGAATGTTTTAAAGCCCATTGACTCAAGAGCTATGTTTCCAGCCAGAATCATCAAATCTGCCCAGGAAATTTTGCGGCCATATTTTTGTTTGATAGGCCATAGAAGTCTGCGGGCTTTATCGAGATTGCCATTATCCGGCCAGCTGTTCAATGGAGCAAAACGTTGCTGACCAGCACCTGCTCCACCTCGTCCATCACCTGTACGATACGTACCCGCACTGTGCCATGCCATACGGATAAAGAATGGACCATAGTGACCGAAATCTGCCGGCCACCACTCCTGTGAATCGGTCATAAGGGCAGTAAGATCCTTCTTTAGTGCTTCATAATCCAGACTCTTGAATTCGCTGGCGTAATCAAACTCCTCTCCCATCGGATTTGATTTGGAGGAATTCTGACGCAAAATGTGCATTGGAAGCTTATTAGGCCACCAGTCACGGTTACCGGTTCCACCGCCGGCAGTGGCATTCAGGAAGGGGCATTTAGCAGAGCTTTCGTTCAGGTCGAAAACGTTAGAATGGTCCATGTGTTTTGTAATTTGATTATACGTAAATGAGTTGATTCACTTTTAACTGTAAAGGCACAAAATGCCTTGCGATACCACAAATGTATGGCTCCTATTCTGATTGATCAAATTGATTATCTCTATAGATTAATAAATAGTATCTATTTATTGCATCAATCACTTGATTAGATTTTAAGTAGGAAAAATACTACAGATACGAACCTCTTACCAGCTTTTATTTCCAAACTGCCTTGTAGCAATCAAATTACAAAAAAGGCAGATGTTGGCCGGATAAGTCCCCGATTGTCTTTTTGCTAACCTATTGAATCCTAAACCGTGGCTCCCAAATCATAAATCTCTCTGATAGAAGCAGTTATTTTATCCAGATCAATGTTGAGATCTTTTACACTTCCTTTGTGAATGTCAAATACCCACCCATGTACAGAGGGCCCTCCATTTTTAAGAAAACTCTTTTGCCAGGTGGCCATTTTCATTACATTGATACATTGCTCCTGAACATTTAATTCAACCAGCCTGTCGTACCGTGCCTGCTCATCCGTAATTGCATTAAGCTCTTCTTTATGAATGCGGTACACATCCCGGATATTCCGTAACCACGGATTGAGTATCCCTAAATCTGCTGCCTGAAGTGCTGCTTTTACACCTCCGCAGGCATAATGTCCGCACACTACAATGTGTTTCACCCCCAGGTAAGCCACGGCGTATTCTATCACAGAGGTAGAACTGAGGTCATTGTTGGGAACCAGATTGGCAATGTTACGATGTACAAACATTTGTCCCGGTTCTACACCGGTCATTTCTTCTGCCGTTACGCGGCTGTCACTGCAACCTATATAAAGGATATCGGGTGTTTGGCCTTCACCGAGATGTTTAAAATAATCTTTATCCGTTGCCGTCTTTCCGGCTATCCATTTCTGGTTGTTCTCAAAAATCTGCTTGTATACTTCCATTCTCTTTTTTTGGCAAATATCGAAGAGCATCGCGGAATGGCAAAGCCTGGCCAACGAATTAGCTCCCTTACATCATCACCGCCCTGGCAGAAAAGAAAACTTCTGCGAGTTCATGATTACCTTCTATTTGAGCCAAAGCCTTTGCTCTTTGAGGTTCAATTGCCCGCGTAAATACTTTCCAGACAAGTTCAGAAGGCATGCGTACAGTTGTATCAGGAACGTTTCCGGTTTGCTGAAATAATTCCCAGGAGCCGGTATGGATCAGGTAAAATCGGTAGTCTGTCTCCCCTCGGAAAATGAATTCGATACATCCGGACGGAACCGCAGCCTGATTATACCGGTAAGGTAGTGCCCTCACCGAAGTGTTGAGATAGGGTTCATACCAATAGGGCTTCAGGAGCTCTGATGAAATGCCAACGGCCTCAGAAATCTGCTGGAGATGATGCCATTTTTCGGTGTATTCCCTGGCGATATGAAACCAGTTCCTGGAGGTTTCTTCCCCTGCCCAGGCCACAGAAAACGCTGCTGTAGCATGCGGATCAAGACTTTCCAGATAGGCAACGTATTCTTTACCGCTTTCATGAAGCATCCCCTTAAGAACGGCAGGACTTAATCGCTTCAATCCCTCCACCCAGCTATGATTTAACCGGTTGAGAAAATCTATGAGTGATTCTCCGGGATTCATATGCTCGCCAACGTACCCATCACGCAACATGGAAAGCGTTCTTAGGTTGCCATCCAATAAATGAGTCGCTATATCCTTTACCGTCCAGTGCCCGGCGAGTGTTGGTTTACCCCAGTCGTCCTCCTTTAATTGGCCGAGTATTTCATGGAGCCTTGTGTCAATCTCCCTCAGCATAGATACCAGGTAAACCGGTTCAAAAGAAATCATCTGAGATTGGTCTAATGAGTAAAATTAGCCAAAATATCGAGGTGTATCTATTTCTCCAATCTGTTACTTAGCTGGAGAGCGGCCAGTTTAAGCGTTTCTATGACTTCCCTGGTTAACTCTTCGAGCCCTTCCCGGGAATGCGGATGCACCTCATACTTCTCCAATTGACGAATCTTATCGGTGAGGGAGCTTATTCCCATGTAATCGATATTGGCTTTTAGTTTATGAGCAGTTTTATGTAAAACCTCGGTCTCGCCCTGTTCCAATGCCGCGGCCATAATTGACGTTTCTTCATTGACCAGTTTTATAAAGACCTCAATCATCTGATTTATAAAGGTCTTATCACCTTTACTCATCTGATTCAGAAAATCCAGATTATAAAGTATTCCCTCTTCCTCTGAGCTATTCTGAACAGACTCTGTCTTTTGTTGGGGTTTGGCTATCGATGAACCATTCTTATCAAGTACCTGTCCAAGTTTCAGAAACAAATCCTGCTCGTCATAGGGTTTGGTAATGAATTCATTCATACCTGTTTTCAGATACAGGTCAATGTCCTGCTTAAAGGCATTGGCAGTGAGGGCAATGATGGGAGTTGTAAGTTTCAACTCACCGCGAAGTATTCGGGTGGCTGTAATTCCATCCATCACCGGCATCTGGATATCCATGAGAATCAGATCAAAGGTTTCTTTGGAAGCCCTATCTATGGCAATCTGACCATTGGGTGCTTCAATTATCTCAAAACCCAGAAACTCCAGACTACGACGGGCTATAAACCGGTTCATGTCGTTATCTTCTACCAATAGTACACGCTTTCCTTTGTAAGCTTCAGGAATCGCATCTTCCAGTCGGTTTCCCAGTCGGGCCGGATCACCCATCTGAAGTTCAAGTTCAAACCAGAAACTGGTTCCCTGATCTTTCTGACTTGCCACCTGTAATTTTCCGCCCATGAGCCCTACAAGGTCCCGCGATATGGCCATTCCGAGCCCGGTTCCTTCATATCTGCGGTTCGATTCGTTTTGTTCCTGAGTGAATTTATCAAAGAGGCGTGACATAAATTCGGGAGACATCCCAATGCCGGTATCCGTGATCCGAACAAAGACTTTCTGGCTGTCGGATAAAGTCTGTACCGGTCTGCAAAGCACCATCACGCTGCCTTTGTCGGTAAACTTAATGGCATTCCCGATGAGATTAATTAACACTTGTCTTAACCTTGCTTCATCCAAAAGTAATGCGGGCATCAGTCCATCTGCAATCTCCAGTTTAAACTCAATATTTTTTTCGGAAGCCTGAGATGACATAATGCTGTGTACATTCTGTAGCAAAGCACTCAAACTCGTCTCCTTTTTTACCAGTTCCAGCTCACCGGAGTCTATTTTTGTAAGGTCCAGAATATTATTGAGGATGGTAAGAAGGTGTTTGGCAGAAGCCTCTGACTGCTTCACGTAGAAAAGCTCCTGCGAGCTCAGAGATTCCTGACTCAATTGCCTTATCATGCCGATAATGACATTTAAAGGTGTTCGAATCTCATGACTCATATTTGCCAGGAAAAGTTCTTTGGCTTTCGCAGCAGCCTCTGCTGATTTCATGGATTGAGCGAGCTCCTTCTCCAATCTTTTCTGATTGGTGATGTCGAGATGAATACCGATTGAACCAATCAGTTCACCCCTATCGTCGTAATTGGCCGCACTGCTAATGAGCCACCAACGCATATCACCCTGTTTATCAACCACCTGCACCTCATAGCTATCTGATATACCCTGTTTTCGCAGTTTGCTCTTCTCCTTGATCTGCTCCCTGCCATGGATTACATTTAAAAACTCCGCTGCTTTCTGGCCAATGAGCTCGTTGAGGCTGTAACCCGACATTTCACAGAAACTTTGGTTTGCAAAAAGTACTTTATCCTCCAGATCCACTTCAATGAGACCCAGATTCATATTGGCCGTAATATTTCTGAATTTCTCCTCCTGGAGCCTGAGAGCCTGCTCCCACTTTTGTCTGTTAATCACACTTACCAGCATCTGGCCGAATAAGGTGAGCAAATCTTTGTCTTTCTCTGTGTAGGCATAGGGCTCATTCACCGAATCAAAACCCACAAAACCAATAAGTTCTGATCCAAAAAACATCGGCACGGTTATGAGACTCTTGATCTGCTGCACCATGAGCAATTCCTTCAGGGGCTCATCCGGGCCACCGAGCTCGCTGACGTTCCTAACAACAAAAGCCTCGTTTTTTCGATGTTTACTGACCCATTGAGGCAGAATCTCCAAAGGAATATCCTGCAGATTATCTTTCTCGGGTGTAATGCCTTCCCTACTCCACTCATGAGTATTCGATGTGGTATTGTTTACGAAATCATAGGTAAAGATATACGCCCTGTCTGCATCAATAAACTCGCCCATCTGCTGAAGTGATTCATGAATAGTCGATTCAACATAGCGTAGATCAAGATTTATGTATTTCGATGCAATATCTATGAGCAGTTCCTGGAGCTGAATTTCCTTATTCAGCCTTTCACGCATCTCAACGCGATGCGATATATCCCGTGAAATAGCAATCACAAACCACTCGCCATCCAGATCCACCCCTCTCACTTTTACTTCTACCGGATACCGTTTTCCGCTGGATTGATTGATATTTTCACTTTCTATGGTTAGTTCCACACCTCCCTGAAGCTCCTGCAGGTGCTCGGCCCATACCTCCTCATCTTTAAATATCACTTCAAAATCACTGACATGAAACTGGTCACAATGGTCGGGATTTATCCCAAGTCTGGAGGAGGCCTCTTCATTAATATAGATAAGCTTTCCTGTACTATCGGATATCTGAATGGCATCTGAGGAGCCGTCAATCAGGCCATGAAGAAGTCTCAATTGTCTTCTTTCTTTTAGACGGGTACTCCGTTGACCCAACTGCCGGATCACCTTCGCAAGCTTTTCCTGAAATTGCGGTGAAAACACTTTGTCAGTGACCAACAGGAGGTTCCTGTTGTCGTTCAGATCATAGGAATAAAGATACTGTCCTTCCAAAGTGCGGGATACCTCTTTCCCGGCAAGAAGGTGTTCGTTCACGAACGACTTCTCTTCAGGCACTGAAATAACCTGTTCATTATCCTGAAAAACTGCGATACCATGCAAGCCCAACCTTTGCACATAATACGACAGAATTTCAGGCAAATTAGCCCCTGCATCTGACAGTTGATTCTGTGCCAAAGTCAACTCAAATAACACCTCTGATTCCCACTCCGTTAATGCCATGGACTTACGTTATTTCTTCCTGAATTTTGAAAAAATACCTCAAATTACAAGCCAAAAAAAAGCGTTTTATACCATCAAACTTGTGCTTCGAGGAAAGTTTAGATAAACAAAACGAAAGTATATCTCTTAAACCCAATAAGATATACGAAAAATACGAAAAGACTATCGGGAAAGCCCGATCTCAGACTCCCGCCTACCCTTTTTTAGCCTTAAAAATGTAAAACGGTTATAGAATTTTCGGGTTCGGTTCTTCTTAAAATGTTTTAGGCAGATATCCTTGTTGACAACAAAACTTTTAATTATTTCCTCCGGCGGCTTTCATCATTTCTTTGAACTTTGGCTGTCCATTTTGAGTCTAATTTCGAGAATTCCGAATAAGCCAATTTTTAGATAAGGTTCTGGAAGAAACTACTTTTTTCACTTCAACCGCTCCAGCACCCCTTTGCGTTTCACGATGTTCTTGTAATCCCATTGAATTTCTCGGGCTTTCTCCAGCCAGCGTTTCAGATCATAGGTATTGACATCAGCCAATTCGTGATAGAAGATTTCGGCAGCTTTGAATTTGCCTTCGGGTTTCAAAGCGGGTTCATCAAACGACTGCCCGCTCCGAACATCAGCGAGATTCCCGACTTACGTTTACTATACCCCGTTATCGGGTTTCCATCCAGAAACCAGACCGGGTGGCGGTGCCCGATTCTTTTCCAGCTTTTGGCTCAGCTTGAGATTTTAGGCTTTAAAAAAAAGCCTTTTATCCATTCTTCCACAAAAAAAGTATTCTTTTGTTTTATTCTTGTCTATATCAAACTATCTTTCGATTCAAGAGTTTAATCAGTTAAAAAACACAAACTTTATTACCATCCGGAATCGATAAAACTACCTCCTTTTGTGCACAAGCCCTGTAGTTGTCTTCGATAAAGTAATTTTCACATAATTCATCGTATAGATATGAAATTTCAATCCTTGCTTCGTCTATTCTTTTTGTTGCTGTTTTTCAATCCTTCATTTGGACAGATCCGTTTTGTGGAAGGAATATTAGGTCAAAGTGGCAAAGCAGCCCGACAAGTTCTTCTGGAGGATCGGGAGTGGCTCGGAACCCCGGCTAGTATTCAATTTAAAACCTCGGAGTTTGCTGAAGTGCAAAAATTGAGTCTGACTGAAATAGATTATTTCCAGATTGGAAATGAAGCCAAATACATCAAGAAAGAGGTTGATTTAAATGTAAGTTCTACCGATACCCGTCGACTCGAAAGCACCCGCTTACCAGTTATTGAAAAAAGAACAGTACTTTTGAAAGTATTGGTTGAGGGTTCTGTCAGTTTGTTAATGTATGAAGACCCCTTGTATTTTAATTTTCTGGTTCAAAAAGGCAATTCAATTCCTGAACTACTTGTTTATAAGAAATACCTAATCAATAATCATCAAATTTCTTATAATCAAACATTTATCCAGCAACTTAAGAACTCTTACATGTTTCCTGGGGCAAATCCTGAAGCTGTTTCCTACACAGAAAATTCGTTATCTAACTATTTCCTCAAACTAAACCAGAGTATTGATTCAAAAGATATCACAATTTACAAACGTGAGAAAAAAAATGTGTTTTCCTTTTCACCAAAGTTTGGTTTCACTTACAGTGATATTGGTCTTCGATTACCAGAACCTTTGGGCGGTAGCTCATACGTTTATAAATGGCCCAAACATCTTGAATATCGGATAGGAACCGAAATCGAAGCAACACTTCCTTTTAACAAAAATAAGTGGTCTGTTATTCTGGAACCGTCCTTACAATGGAATCCACATGATAGTTTAAGCCATCTTTTTTATGAACGAAGTGGATTTAAGTTTCTGGAGTTTCCTGTAGGCTTAAGATATTACTTCTTTTTAGGAGATAACTCAAGAATTTCATTGACAGCTCAATGCTCACCTGGGTTCGGACCAGCATTCGGATCGGTGGTGAAAGGAAAAAAAGTAAATCCTTCAGCAAATTTTTCCGGGGCGGTTGGTTTTAATCTGAATAAAATTACAATTGAAGGAAAGTATATCTCAAACACAAACCTTTTCGCTCTTTATCAGAATTCGAGGACAGAATATTACCGGTACGTTTTATCAGTTAGCTATCGCCTAGTCAAACAGGAATCGAGGAGAAAAACGAAATGAAATAACCGGGATTGAGTTAACAATTCAATGAATAAAAGCAACTGAAATGGACACGTACATTCAAAACTTACCTGCGATATTTAGCTTTTTTTAATTGACAATTAATGAAACGGTAATTTCTAAATGCTTTAAGTTATTTCAACCGCTCCAGCACCCCTTTACGCTTCACGATATTCTTGTAATCCCACTGGATTTCACGGCTTTTCTCCAGCCATCGTTTCAGGTCTTCGGAGTTGACCTCTCCGGGTTCATGATAGAAGGTTTCGGCGGCTTTGAATTTGCCTTCAGGTTTCAAAGCGGGTTCGTCAAACGACTGCCCGCTCCACAACATCAGCGAGATTCCCGACTTACGTTTATTATACCCCGTTATCGGGTTTCCATCCAGAAACCAGACCGGGTGGCGGTGCCAGATTTTGTTTTCGGCCCCCGGTAAATTGACCGTAATTTCTTGGGCCAGCAGATCGCAAATTGCTTTCTCTACTTCAGATTGAGAATCATTGTATGCCACTATATCGGAATGAATCAAACTCATAGATTGAATAGTTTTTTCACACGCAAATTAGGCAATGTACTAACTCCCCCTCGCCAGTCCCCTTCGACAGGCTCAGGGGACTGGCTATTAAGGACTTTTACCTGTTTACGGGCTAAGAAACCAGCTAGTTTATTATGGAAATTAAATGACGTTATAACCCAAAACCGCCCTTCGGCAGGCTCAGGGGGCAGTTTTGGGA
>CBINGY010000033.1:0-47542 GCA_966250325.1 uncultured Cytophagaceae bacterium
GGGATACCAAAAAGTAGAAGATTCTGATGCTTCGGTAGAGGTTTTGGGTCTTGAAATTGAGGCGTCAGACAATTCGGCCAAAGAGCAGGGATTCCTTATTATTTGCCTGGCCGTAGTCCTTTTTGGAGGAGGAATTTATTCAATAACAAAAAAGGGTTGAAAAACCCTTTATTTTTTTCTGACATAAAAAAAGAGAGTCGAAACCGACTCTCCTTTTTTCCTGTGTATAATCAAACCCAAACTATATTCTTACGTGAGTGGCCATTTTGCTGAGGCGTTGAAATTCCTTGTGAATGGTATCCCTTTTTTCCGGTCTTTCTTCGGCTTTCGCAATGAATTCTTTTGCGATCCATAACGCCGCAATCACTAAAACCACGGCTCCGATTGTCAGTAGTAATTCCATAGCATAGATATTTTCTATCCTACTCTACTAAATTCAAATTCCTGCTTTGATTTGAATGATTATGTAGAAAACAGTAGAATGAACTCTACACTTCTACCAATTCCAGATACATTCTGAAGCTGTGGAATGTATCGGAAGCCGCATGGATTATATCTGCATGATCTTGCTCAGGAGCTTTGTTAAAGTCTGTAAGGAAATCATGCCATTTGGTGAAGGTCAATTCCCGGTAACCACTAAAAAAACGAAACGAATGATCTGGAAATGGCAGACTTCTGCGAAGCATGGCAGTGATGTGCTGACCACCCAACGTAGACCCTTCAAGTACATACATGGCTCCTGTATAATTCTTGGAATGTAAGTCGGGAAGGTATTCCGGGCCAGGCATTGAATCCCAGATAGACGGGGAATAACCCAGCTCATTCAGTTCGCTTTCAATCCAGCCACTCTTTCTGCGATCATTCCATTTCACTGAAAAAGAAGCGGGCATTACCTGTGAGATTTGCTTTTCGACAGCTGAGAAGAATTTGTAGAAAATACCCAACACATGAAGGTAATTCTCCTCACCAGAGGCTTTTTTGAGGAGGGGAATCATCACCTTCTCAAGCTCCTGATGTCGTGTTTTTGTCTCATTTTTCACTTTTTCTGAAAGCATCGACGAATAGAATGGTAATTGATGCAATAAGCATTATTATTGTCAGGATTGAAAACCGTGATTGCATAATCCCGATTTCATTTTTTGGCGTAGATTGTTTCATCAGGTAGTACACATTTGAAAAGTATAGTTTATCAAGACCAGGTTAATCTGGATAACTGTGAAAGCGAACCCATACATATTCCAGGTTCCATTCAACCACATGGCTTTCTGCTGGCGGTAGATTCAGATCACATTCTACGATTTTGTAGCGAAAACATACGGGAAGTGGGCTTTGATCCGGCCCGTGTTTTAGGCCAAAAGCTCTCTCTCCTTTTTAATTCTGATGATTACCAGAAAATCGCAGAGGCCCTGGAGAAGCCCGGCTATACCAAAGGTCAGGTAACCCGTTTAAAATGGGCAGGAAAGGATATAAACCTACTTACGCATCAATCTGATACGTATCATATTCTGGAGATAGAACCATTCACGGAAAATGAAATTCCATTTCTTAACTCCTTATCTTTTGAATTTGCCCGCCTCACCGGCGAGGCCAAAAACCTCAAAGAGCTGTGTCAGAAAATAAGCAAACATATCAAAGAAATTACCGGATATGACCGGGTGATGATCTATAAATTTGATGATCAGTATAACGGTGAGGTATTTGCAGAATCAAAAGAAGAGCACCTGGAGTCATTCCTAGGGCTTCATTACCCACATACAGATATCCCTCCGCAAGCCCGCGAGCTTTACCTGAAGAATCTGGTGCGTATGATCAGCGATGTAGATTATAAACCGGTCCCCATTCTTAGTCTCGATACTCAAGGAACGCATGAGTCGCTAAACCTGGGTATGTCTGTGTTGAGAAGCGTTTCTCCTATCCATGTCAGTTACCTGCAAAACATGGGTGTAGGTGCTACACTTACCGTATCTCTTCTGCTTGACGATCGGCTTTGGGGCCTTGTGGCCTGTCACCATTATTCCCCTAAGACACTTTCGTTTTACAGCCGTATTTCTGCTCTTCTTCAGGGGCAATTGTTATCTTCACAAATACGGGTTCAGGAAACTGCCGTGAGTTTTGAGGAAAAGCGGTCGCTGGAAATTCATCTGGATGCCATAAGAAATATGCTGAGCTCTGAGAACAACGAAGACCTCCATAGTGATGATTTTTTACATGTAACCCAGTCTGACTATTTCCTGTGCACCTCTTCTCTTACTCCGGTACTCATAGGCAGTGAAAGCGAAAAAAATCGCCTGAAAGAGATTATCCGTATTCTGGACCAAATGAATGTGGATGAATTTCACACCAATTCAGTTGTCAGGGATTTGCATCCAGACCCTGATTCCGATATTGCCGGGGTACTATACTTCAGACTCGACGAGCATACCCGGGTAATCTGGGCCCGCCGTGAGGTAAACAGAGAAATTAAATGGGCCGGGAATCCCCATAAAGCTATTGAGAAGGACCAGAACGGGCTCAGCCCTCGGAAATCCTTTGAGGCATGGAAAGAGGTAATACGCGGCAAAAGCCGGAACTGGACAGATGTGGAGATTTCCGTGGCCAGACAATGTGTGTTCATGTTACAGAAGCACCACAGTTTACTAAAGGGCCGGCAGGTTCAGCGTCAGCAGGAAGAGCTTCTGGACAAACTGAAACTTGCGAATGAAGAGCTGGAAAACATCAACTGGATAAGCACGCATGACCTCAAAGAGCCTCTTCGGAAAATAAGAATCTTTGCCTCCCTACTGCTGGACGACACCCGGTTTGAACTCGAGGAAGATACCCTTAAAATGATTGATCGCATCAATAACTCTGCCGGAAGAATGCAACGGCTTCTGGATGATCTTCTTCATCTGAATCGTACCAAACATACCGAAGAAAGCTATGAAACGATACGTTTGGGTGACCTGCTTACCGGGGTAATTGAAACCTTTGACTGGAACAAAGGCAGGGTGCGGTTGGCCGATCCCATGCCCGAGATTAAAGGAAATGCGTTTCTTCTGAGTCAATTATTTACCAATCTCATCAGTAATTCGCTCAAATTTGCTTCAGAAAAAAGGGAGCTTCTTCTGGAAATAGATCAGATAAGCTCCGAGCAGCCGGGTTTCGTCACAATTCGATTGACTGATAACGGTATGGGATTTGAAAACAAATACGCCGAATCTATGTTCCGGGTATTTTTCAGACTCAATGATGATTTTCAACGGGAGGGTTCGGGTGTAGGCCTGGCCATTTGCAAAAAAGTGGTAGAACTTCATGGAGGAAGAATCTGGTCAGAGGGCACTCCCGAATTGGGAGCGAGTTTCTACGTGGAACTGCCATTGGCTTCTTAAAGCCGGTCAAATGAATAAACCGGAGCCAACTCGTGTTCCGATCCCTTCAGCCAACTGGTGACCATTTCCATTCCGGAAACCGAAAAAGTGATTCCATTTCCTCCAAAACCGAGCACAAAGTAGCTGTTTGGAAACTTACCATGCGGCCCGATACATGGAAGCCCATCTTTGGTTTCTCCGAAGGTTCCCGCCCAACAATGATCCGTAATATGCTTAAAATCAGGGATATGCTTTTCAATATAGGCTTCTAGCAGTCTGGTTTTTTTGGGGATAAGTTTATTTCTCAGTGTGGCATTCTTAAATCGGACATCTTCTCCGCCAATCAACAGGCGGCCATCATCTGTAGTTCTGAAATAGATGTAGGGCCTGTCGGTATTCCAGAATAGAGTATCTTCAAAATCCATCGAAGGAAACACAGACCTTTCACTTACCAGGGCAAAGGTATTTAATAGGTTAACTATCTTCTTGCTCATCAAATTAACCACTTCATAACCCGTACAGTAAATCGTTTTCCCGCATTTGATTTTCGACCCGTTTTCAGCCGTGGCCACATTGTAATCACCTGAATGATCCACAGATTTTATGCGGGTTTTGTCGAAGACCTCCAGCCCCCTCTTCGTGTTGAAATTTAAAAGGTCTGCTGCCAGACGATAGGCATCCACACTTCCCCCGACTTCCGATAATATTCCACCAAAACTGTTCTTTAAACCATAATTTTCATCGATCTGATCGGCATCCAGCCAGTTTACTGAAAATCCGGCATTGCTCCTTACACGATATTCCTCCTGAAGCTCCTTTAGTTTTTTAGCAGAGGAAGCAAAAAGCAACGATTTTTTGAAATTAAATCCACAATCACTGTCTATTTCGGAAACGATGTCTTTCAATTTGAAAATTGCTTTTGAACAGGCCCTGTAACTTAAAAGGGCCTTCTCTGCTCCCTGATCTTTGATCATTTTATGCAGGGGTACGTCAATCTCGTACTGCAACATAGAAGTGGTGGCAGAAGTGCTGCCGGTGCATACATCCCGGGCATCTGCTACACAAACCGTGTATCCTTCAGAAATACACTGATGAGCTATGAGAGCCCCGGTAATCCCTCCGCCAATAATCAGAATTTCGGTATCAATATCATTTTGCAGACTGGGGAATACCGCTCTCAAGCCGTTCTTTTTCAGCCAGTAAGGCTCGTATGAGGTGAGCTCCATACATGTAATTGGAATAAAATACCCGCCTTTCAACAAAAATTGAAATGGCGGGCTTTGTGACAGATAGGTGATGATTATTATTTGATCGGGAAGCTGATTCCCACATTAAGTCCATACGACTCATTGTGCACATTGACATTCTCTGTCTTATGGGCATTTGTAAAACCGACTCCATAATACAGCTCCGTATTCAGCCACATGTTTGAGGCCAGATTCCAGTTGAAACCAAGAGCACCTTTGCCTCCAAAATCCACGGAACTAAAGTTTCTGGTGGTGAAATAATAGGCATCTGTATTACTTCCCTCGCCTTTCAATAAGAATCCTACGTAGGGCCCGATCATTATTTTAGGTCTGAATTTGTGGCCTCTGTCATTCAGATAACCAACGGCGTACAAGGGTACCTGTAAATAATTCAGGCGTATTTCATTATCTATCCCCTGAAATTCAGAACCCATCGCCGTATAAAGAACTTCTGCTCTGAATCCCGATTTTTCCTTTTTCGAGTAGTTGAGAAAGGCACCGATATTCCCTCCGGGTTTGTATTCCGTAAGGTTAAAGTCTTCGCCACGCATCGTCGAATTATTCACTCCTACCATTACGCCAACGGAGGTTTGCTGAGCTGATGCAGAGATCACCACTCCGATCAATGAAAAAAGCATTACAAGTTTCTTATTCATGTTTGTTTGATGTTTTATACTCGCTTAAAAAGTCCCTTCCCTTTCAACTTTGCTTAAAATGTGTAGAACATTATCCACGGAATATGACAATTCGGCAATATTATCATCAGGGTGTGGCACAAAGAATAATGACACCATACGGCGGAATGGTAAGCTTATGAAGGTGATCATCCCCCGTAAGTTTACTATCTATGTTCTTACTATGCGTGCTGTATCCTCCGAAACTGCTGCTCAGGCATACTTCCCAATTCAGGTTTCCCGGAATTTCAATCCCATAATTCTCCATCGGTTTGTTGGAGAAATTAAGAACTACCACTACGGCATCATTGGAAACCATTTGGTCATATCGGATATATGCCAGCACTTTGTCCGTATTATTTAAATGAATGATTTCACAGTTTTGGGAGGTGAGTCCCCGGCTTTTTCCTTCCAGATTCCGACGTAACCGAATCAAATCGCAGAAAAAAGTAAGCAGTCCATTATAGCGTTGCTCCCGGCTCCAATCAATCGGATCTCCATCATCAAAATAACCATCTGCAAGTAATTCCTGCCCCTGAAACAGCATAGGAATGCCAGGTGCGGTCAAAACCAGACCCGCAGCCAGCATGCCCCGTTTTACAGAAAAGTAATTACCTACCTCGCCAGGAGCTATCTCCTCGGGTAAACGAGCCTGACCATTGGCCACTTCGTCGTGCGATTCGGTATAAACCACGCGTTCAAAAACATCGAGGTTATACTTTTTCAAAAGTGCGGCTTCCACAGCCATCATGTTTCGGTCCTCATCATTTACAATTTGAAGCTGATCGCGAATGGTATGCACAAAAACCGGACACCATTGACTGCCATATCCAAAACCGCCCTCTGAAACATCCCTTGTAATTTCATCCAGATTATGCATATCTTCTGCAATGATGATTTTCCCGGGGAATTCCTGCTGAACTTCTCTGTTGATCCATTGTATAAGTGACTTTCCGTCATCCAGAACTTTTCCCGGGTCATTATCTGCACTTACATTTCTTATGTAGGGAACCATATCCATGCGTAAACCATCACATTTAAACTCCCTTAGCCACATCAGGGCATTATCAAAAATATACTGTCTTACCTCTCCCCTTCCGTAGTCTGGGCGTGTATCACCCCACGGGGTATTGGCTCGCCAGTCATTATAGAAGTAAATGCCGCCCATGCCATTTTCCTGCCAGCCGTCAAACTGCCAAAGATCCAGATCGGAAGGCCCAAAATGATTGAAAACCACATCCAAAATTACCGCTATACCTTTTTTATGAGCCTCTCTTACGAAGGTTTTGAAACCGGTCACACCTCCGTATGCCGATTCTACCGCAAAGGGACTGGCCGGATTATACCCCCAGCTGTAATCTCCGGCAAACTCTGCCGCCGGCATTATTTCAACGGCATTGATACCCAGATTTGCCAGATAATCCAGTTTTTCGATGGCGGTGTAAAAACTCCCTACCCCTTCATTTTCCTTTTTATGAAAGGTACCCAAATGTAGTTCATAAATCACCAGTTCATTAAAAGAGGGAATCTGGAACTGTTCGGTACCTTCCCAATCAAAGTCATCAGAAATAAGGATGCTGTGGCCTGCACTATTGGTGAGTTCGCGTGCCCGGGGATCATTTTTATGGAGTTTGTTTCCCTGTGAATCTGTGATTACGAATTTGTAGCCGTCCCCTGGTTTCGGACTTTCCAGAGAAATCTCAAACGTATCATCCTCTGCCCGATCCATCAGGTGTTCATCCTCTTTCCATTGATTGAAGTCTCCGATAAGACCTACACTTTGAGCATTCGGAGCCCAAACTCTGAAGCAGGTTTTACCATCAGCCGTGCGACTTACACCTAGAATACATTCCTTAGTAACTTGTTGGTCCATTGATTGATTTTTCGGATGACCCAGAAAATTAAGAGCCCCGAGCAATCCTGTGAAGGTGTGGAAAATAGTCATCAAAACGCCTCTGTATCCTTATCAGTATTGTATTTTGAGAATATTTTAACTATTTTATTATAAATTAGTTAACGCATAATTCTACATGTGATAAATAATTGCTACACCCTGCTGGTCTATTCATTACTTATTTATCTACCTTTGTATCACACTACTCCTTACATCTGAGCACAATCTCAAACCTCATAAATGAAGACCGGATGCTTATCTATCTGATAGACGATGATCAGGAAGATCACGAAATCTTTGATATGGCTCTTTTCGAAACCGGTATTTCTGCCCGATTGAAGTGCTTTAGTAGTGCAAGCTCGGTGATAGATATACTTAAAAGAGAAGCTGCTGTACCTGATTTCATGTTTCTTGATCTCAATATGCCCAAGATTAACGGTCTTGAGTGCTTGCAACTGCTTTCTGAAGATAATTTTACTCAGAAAAGCAGAATCATCATTTATTCCACCAGCTCAAACGAAAAAGATGTGCATCAAACCCGAGCTCTGGGAGCTCACGACTATCTGGTAAAACCAACCAACTTCTCTATCCTTGTGGAGTCCATCAAACAAATACTCACTCCCTAAAACGGATGAGCTATGGCAAGAGAGAAAATTAAATTCTCTTTCCTCCAGGCTTTGTTACCTAGTTTGATATCTTTTACTACCCATGGGCTTTCGGTAAGCCAGGGCTTACGAAGGGGCGTAGCCAGATCTCCGCGTAAAATCACGTAGGTGAAATCCAGACGTAGACCTATGCCCGCATCTGCAGCAAGCTCTTTCAGAAATTGCCCAGAAAACTTCCCCTCTTCTCCAAAGGCTGAGTTTTCATTGTACAACCAAATATTCCCGGTATCATAGAATGCGGCCAGTTCCAGAAGTTCATTCAACTTGTATCTGAACTCCGTATTGAATTCGAAACGGATATCCCCGCTGATGGCGTTCCCAAAAACCGAATTGGTGACATCTTGCGGTGCTACAGTACCCGGCCCCAGTGACCTGGCCCTGAAGCCTCTCAAACTGTTACTTCCGCCGATAAAATATTGTTTAAATTGAGGTATGATGGAAGAATTCCCATAAGGCAATCCAAAACCACTGAAAAGGCGATTGGCCCAGGTAAGTGAACCAAACTTACGGTAATAGCGGCTTTCAAAGCTCAACTTAACAAATTGGTCGAATGGTACTCCAAAAAGGTTTCTTGTTCCGTTTTCAGAATTAGGTTCTTTGGGTGAAAGCAGACTGGCAATATTTCCGGCCACATCAAGACCCATGTTCATATTCCAGGTGTTATACTTATCCTGAGCAAAAGCCGGAAGGTAATTCAGTTTATATTCAATCCCAAGAATAAGTCTGCTGTCAAGTATCTCGAAATATCTTTTGAGGTCATTGGGATTATCGCTGTCCAGAACAGTTTCTACAAAAGCGTCTGTAACGTTCCGGGGTTTTACCAGGTTAAAATAAACGGGAGTAAATGTGTGCTCAAACTCGGCATTCTTTCGCCAGAAATAACTGAAGCCCGTATTCAGGGAGGTTTGGGTATATAATTTCTCCTGATTAAGCTCTTCGTACGAAAGGTAAATGCTGCTCTTGGGAATACCGCCCGAAAGACCCGAATTCAATTTTCTGAACAACAGCACAAAACGAGGCATGACCAACTCCGAACTGATATTGAAACGTGTGAAATTATTGGCCAGTGAACCATTGGCAAACTGCAGATCTTTTCCCACATCAAACTTCACCGTAAAATTCTCTGCGGCATGTAGAAAATTGCGGTTAAGCCAGGCCAGACCCACTTCAGCTCCCAAAAGGCCGTTGTTTTTGGTTTGTCCATTCACGTTGAACTGGAGACTTTTACGCTCCACCGGAGTAAGATAATAATTGACATTCAGCAAATTGGCAGAACTATCCGAGCCTATCGAGAATTTGTTACGTATAAACTTGAACGTTCTAAGATTAGAAAGGCGGTTGTAAGTAATCTCCTGCCTTTCTTTGGAGTAATAATCTCCCTTTCTGAAAACAATGGATTCTTCAAAAATTCGTGGCTTAAAATACCGGTTGTTTTCGTAAATACTGAGACCCGTATTTCTAATGCTGTTCAGATCCATCTTTACGGTATCGGGCTGTACGCCGTCCACCGAGCTGAAACTGGTAAAAATATTGACTTCTCCGATTTTAAACCGTCGGGAATACTGCGATCTGAATTCATTTTTGAGGCGAACATGGAGGTTTGCCTCCTGCGAATGAAGGTTGGTATCCACACGTACAATGATGCGGTTGGCATCCAGAAGGTAATACCCGTCATTCTGAAAAAGTCCCGAGATTCGGTTTCGCTCAGCTATGATGGTCTGGAGGTCATATGCATTACCTGTTTTGAGGAGTGTTGCAGATTTGAGTTGCTCCGGATTGCTGTAAAGATTGAAATCGGTGCTGTCAAAAGTAACTTCCCGAATGAGGTATTGAGGAGAAAGCTGCACCTCATAAACTGCACGGGTTTTGTATTTACCTGCCTTGATACTGCTGCTCACATCGGTCTGAAAATAACCCATATTCTGAGCTATATTTTCCAGATTTTTCT
Source organism: uncultured Cytophagaceae bacterium (assembly GCA_966250325.1). Classification (GTDB taxonomy): domain Bacteria; phylum Bacteroidota; class Bacteroidia; order Cytophagales; family Spirosomataceae; genus Jiulongibacter. The sequence goes on from CBINGY010000033.1 coordinate 9,776, forward strand.
CATTGGTTTCCAGAACTCCCGGATTAAAAAAGACCGGTTTTTCTGCGAGTTTTCTCTGAAAAAAGCTTCGAAGTCCTTTCTTTGCTTTGGCTTCGCCGATGGCGTAGTAAAACCATACTTTGTACGGAAAACCAAAAACCATGGTGTTTTTGACTGGAAACGTATTATTCTCCAGCACCTCCGTAGCCTCACTTATTTTACCCTTTCCTGTAGCCGACTTTACATTTACTTCGGCTCCACCATAAATAGTGGCTCCTGCAGGTAATTTTTTTTGCAAACTACACCCACTCAGTACTACGACCGCACCTATGATGATAAGCCAATGCCTCATTTCCTGCCTTTACGTTTAAAAATTTCAGAGAACTTATCGTAGTTGGCTCTCAGTTCAAATCCTATTCCTGTTTCAATCACAAAACCTTCCAGCACGGTCTGATATTCATTATCCCGGTAAATCTTCACCACGTACCGGCCATCTGGTGTAACCAGATATTCAATGTCAATATTATCAAGCACTTCGGTAGAGTTCTGACTCATACCCGTAGTACTCGCCAGTTCAAAATTTTTGCCCAGCGAAACACGGATGCGATCATTCAGAAAGTTTCGCTTCAGGCCCACATTAAACTCGGTACGCGAAGCTTTACCCTGCGACCCACTGAAAACATCCGAATTGAGCCCAAGTGTAAGTCCTACATTACCTAATACATTACCGGCCAGCACATTGAGTTGTTCGGTAAGTAATTTACTTACACTTTGGCGGGCCACAGACTCCCCGCTTACTCCACCTCCTGAAAATGAAAGCAGCTGATCTGACATAAAGCGGTTAAATAAGATTAGCGAGAACACCTGTTGATTCATTTCTGAAGGGCTCTGCCGGAGTGAGGCAAAGATATCATACGATTCTATCAACGATTTCACCGAGTTTTCTGCTTTATCAGATACGGCCAGGTCAAAATTCACAATCGGTTTATCTATCGATCCGGTGAGTTTCAAAAGAACATTAATGGGCACTTTTCCATAACTCGTTGAGTTAAGTCCGAACGCATTGAGAGACTGAATGTCTGTATTGACCTCATAGGCTGCGGTAATTTCCATATTGGCTTTATAAGGATCCCCATTCCAGGTAAGGCGGCTCCCCTTCACCACCTGAAACTCGCGTTTGAATACCTCCAGGGAAAAACTGTAGGAACCTTTTGTAAGATCAAAACTACCAATCAGATACTGCTGCCCGTTAGGATAAAGCCCGAATGTGAGATTCGAAGTACCACTGAAGACCAGTTGATCCCCATTCATTTCATCGACCACAATTTTAAAACTAGCTTCTTCATCGGTTTCCAATGCCACCAGGATCTCATTGATCACATCTCCGAAACTCTCGGCAGCATTGAGCGTATCGAGTTTACGGACCGACTTTTGAATCTCCGCCAGACTGTCTGCTGGTGGAACGAAGTAGACCAGGCCCTGGGTCTCTGCCGTTTGTATTTCCATAGGCATCACGAAAGTTATATCGCTGCCTTTGCGAATCCTCACTTTTCCATCTACATCGGGCTTGTCTCCCACCCCTGCCATACGCAATTCAGCATCCAGCTTGAGGGTTCCGTAAACGACCTCATTATCACTTGCCTGCGTATCCATTAGCAGAAAATCTTTCGTATTGAGAGATAAATTGTAGCTTATGGCTTCTAAGTTTGACCAATTGACTGAGCCATCAAAAACGAGTTTCTGATTCAGAGAATCCAGAACGGTGAAGTTTTTGAAGGCAATGCTTCTGTTTTGAAAATTAATCCGCTGATTGTCAATCTGAAGAGGTGTTCCCAGATAGGATGGTGTCACGTCAAATTTTCTGAATCCCAGAAATCCGTCTGGTCTCGGTGATTCAAAACTTTCTGTTATGGATATCTCTCCGAATAATTCTCCCGAAGCTGCGGTTATGTAATCATAACTGAAGGCTTTGATGAGAGCGGCATCAAGTTTTTTAAGATCAACCCGGATATCTAATTTCCCTTCGCCTTCCAGCCGAACCGTACCTCCAAACCTGGCATCGCTTCCAGGACCTGTAAGGTTTCCGTCCAATGCCAGAAGTTCTGTATTAAACCGTGGCATATCCAGTTCAAGGGTACCAATTGCCTTTCCGTCTACCGTTAGTTCCGATACCTGCAGATTACCTTCCCCGGAAATATCCTCCAGGTCATTTCCAAGCCGAATATCTGCTCCCAGTAAACCGGTAACCTCTACGGAGGCACCGTTTACTATGCGATAAAATGGGGCCAACTGCAAACGTTTAATATTCAAACTGATATTCTGCTCATCCGCATTAAATTCTATTTGCTGTTCACCGGAAGTCAGGGTAAAAGGCCCGGCCAGCAATTTATTCCCATCAGTCACCTGAATCCGGTTTTCTGAGACGGTAAACTGCTGCTTCTCAAATGCCAGCGATTTCAAACTGATTATTTGTTCAGAAGTAGGCTGCTGAACGGCCAGAACGAGCTCATGCTGCAGATTTCCGGTACTGTCTTCGCTTCTGAAGGCCAGATCAAGCAATTCCTTTGAATAGCTTATGTCCAGTTCGTTTTCTCTGAGATGATACCCGGCCAGATTCATATCTTCCAGAGTGGAAATAGCCTTTAGATGATCGGTGCTGCCCGTAATCTTCATGGCCATGCTTGAAAAGGAATAGTCCTTATATATCAGTTCATCGAAAGCCAGATCGCCCTCAATAAGTCTGTTGTTTAGACCGGCTTTTAATTTCAATGGCATTTCAATATAGAGACCTGGAACGAGTTCCTGCCAAAGCGGATGATTTATCAGACTAGCCTCTATCCCAAGCCTTCCCTCTGGTTCAGATGATCCCGTAGAATCTGCCGTTAGACCCTCCAGATAAGTTGTCAGACCCGAGAGGCCCGTTCCTGAAACAAGACTAGCCTGTGCAAAGCCCGATTCCAAAGATGCTTTTTGGTCATTTCCCTCCTTGCTGAAGTTAAGTTGAATGTTTCCCGCTTCAGTCTCGCCTAAATTGAGATTTGTAAAAGTCGCTGTACCCTGAAGGTAATCAGACGCAATCATTCCGATATCAGCCTTCAGGGTACCCTTTATGGATTGACTCACATTTGCCAGATGAAGGGCCTCTAATTCAAGATTCTGAATATCCAGCATTCCGTTGAAAGACATCTCATCATGTCTCAAATTTGACTCAAAATCTACGCGGAGATGAGCAAGCGGGTCTGTGGAACCTCCGTGTAGCGTAAGAATACTATCCACCAGAGTCATATCCAGGTTAATACCGGTATAGGTATGTTCTTTGTACACCAGCTTACTTATTTTACCGTTTCCTGATACTTCAGCAAATGTTGCGTCAGCCTTTAAACGAAGCTCGGTGCTGAGACTGCCGAGTCCGATAGCTTCATCAAAGAAATTCTGTAAGGCCAGATCTTCTGTTTTAAGAAAACCTTCATAGGCACGTGAAGTTTCACTGGCCAGATTAAGTAAAGTTCCTTTGAGAGTAATACTTCCTAAATCGGAATCCATTACTCCATCGAGATCAAGCTCTCTGGCGTCACCTTTCAAACTACCGGTTACCGAAATCTTTTCCGGCAAATTATAGGCACTTAAATCAACGTTTTCCGGAATAAAAGCCTGGTAGAAATTCCTGGAGGTACGTAATTCTCCGATAGTGAGATTCGCTTTCAGAAGCTCGGGATTATTCAGACCTCTCAGTGTTCCATCGGCTTTCAGCCTGTTTTCAGACCCTGCCGAAACCAGTACCTGGTCAAGCGTAAAATTCCCGTTTAGTGCCTTCAGATTTCCTGAAACCTGAATGGCCTTGGTTTTACTGCGATCTAATCCTGTATTGCCACGCAGTTCCGGGCTAAACAGAAAAATATCCTCAAGGCCGATTATTCCTTTTCTGATGCCAATATTCATGGTTGCAGAAATGGGATCAGCCACAAAAGCATCCATTGACTTGTAGGAAATGTCGATATCTCCCTCAAAATCAGAATGCGGTGTTTCAAACTGAAAACGGTCAAAAGCTAATCGCTTATCGGAGTAAAGAAAATCAGCAGACAATTCACGAAGATCGAGCCCCGAACGTTCCCTGAGCTTTGCTGTGGTAATTTTTCCTGAGGTATTGAGGCCATCGTAGAGAAAATTCTCCATTTCAAGATTCACTTCGCTAAAGGTAAAATCAGACGAATTGAACTCTCTGTCTTTTAAGACTGGTTTAGCCAGATCATCCCGATAATGAATTTCGGAGTCATCCATGTTCAGATCAGTGACCTGAATTTTCCAACCGGAGGACGAATCGCTTACAGCGGCCTCCTGAATAGCCTCCGCATCCAGAGGCTCCACCAAATTGACAAGAACGGCCGTTTTTTCGAGATCAGCACTTCGTATAACAATTTCCTGATTTTCAAGGTCTATTTTATCAAAACGAATATCGGCAAGTTCTGCTTTCACCTCATTGGCAATTCCGATATCCTGCCCCTGATAGTTCCATTCGAAACTCTCGAGGAGGGCTCTGTTAACCTGTACGTCTAATGGAGGCGACTCCGGCTCGGGGATATCTTTGGGCCACGCCGGAAACGATCTGAAATAGGCCTTTCCTTTCTCCACCTCCACCAGATCGATATGATAACTGTTGGTATTCAGATCAAGCGTTTCAAAGTTGACATGGCCTTTCTCCAGATGGGTATGAAAATCAATTCCACCGGGTATATCCTTGTATAAAAAGCGTACGTCGGCAAGCCTGGCTTCATCAATTCGAAAGATGGCCGAAGATGCAGGTTCTGCAGAGGATGTGGTGGTGGAATCAGAACCTGAGACCGCATCTGCCAGAAACTGATAGTTAAAATCGCGGGAGTTTTCGGGCGTGTAAAGTTTTACGATAGCCTTATCCAGTTCAATCGAGTTAATGATCACATTTCCACGTACCAGTCCCAGCATATCGATATCCACCCTTATCTTCCCGGCCATTAAAAGCGTATCGCCTTGTTGATCCTCAAGGTATATCGAATGAACAACCACCCAATCGGGTAAATGATATTCCATTTTTCCAATTGAAAAAGGGGTTTCGATCTTTCTGCCCACGTACTTCTCTACCTGATTTTTGACAAATCGCTGGCCAGCCGCAGAGTTAATATAGATCATCAACCCCACCAGAAGCAGAAAAACAGCAAGTACTACGAAACCTAAAACTTTAAAAGCTTTTAACATATAGTTTGGTATGGAGCTCTATCCGGTTTGATAAAGATAAAATACAGTTCCACAAGCGGTGGCAAATCTGCCACAATTACCTCATTAAAACGAAAGGGAATGTGATTTTAGGCCAGATGAGAATGAAATTTAATGTGTCTGTATGCTTTATCCCATCAATCAAATATTCAACAAATTAAGTGAGTTTAATCTCACTATGAAACTTAGGCACGAAGCCTACCTGCATGCGTGCTCATTACCCGACTTCACAGAACAAGAACGAGTTAAACTGAGGAATTGTGTAGCAGACTCTGATTACTCGGTCAATTTCATTGAAAGCAGGCTGGAAGATATTTCTTCCAATATCCGGGCGGTAGACTCAGGAAGCAGACTACCTCTTACCTGCAGTATTTATTATGCCATGGCCAAAAGCACCACCAACCTTCTTACCGTTCAGTTATCTCTGCAGCTGGGCGACCTCTGGTTTCTCAAAAAATTTGAGGAATACTATTCATCTCTTGATTTCGAGCATTTCAGGCTTTTGAAGGAAGAGAGCAAGCGATGTATCAATTATCTGAAGGAAGGACTATCACTCAATGAAAACCCGGCTACAATAATAGGTTAAAAAAGGAAAGTGCCCGGCAAGCCGGGCACTCCTGCTAACAGGCGAAAGCCACTACTCCTTCGTCAAGTAAGCACGGCAAAATTCGAATAATTTTTTTTTATTGTGTAGCACTTTTGTCACACCTTTTAGCTGATTTGTGTATCTTTTTCTACACAAATTCTCCGGGCGTTTGTCCATAGGCAGCTCTGAACTTACGAATGAAATAGCTGGTATTGTTAAATCCGATTTCTGAAGCCACCTCGCCTACCGTAGGTTTATTTTCTGAACTCAGCAGACTTTTAGCCTTTTCCAGTTTCAGGTTTAGCACAAACTTATTGATGGTAACACCATACACTTCCTGAAAGCACAGCGACAGTTTATTCAGATTAAGACCTACCCGTTTTGAGAGATTTCTCTGAAGGGGTGGATGCACAAATTCCTTTCTGAGGATGTCTGCAGCCTTAAAAACGGCATCACGCTCAGCGGCACTCATGCTCACATCAAGGGCTTTCTTTTCATTATCTGATGAAGTAAGTGAATCTAATCCCAGAGCAATAAGTTCCTTAGAGAATGCTTCCAGAGCTATTCTTCTGCTTATCCCCTCTCCTCCCAGCGTTTCACATTTATAGACCAGCTCCATCATGCTTTTCGTAAGATTACGCTGTCTGAATCTGGACTCATGCTTTGACTTTGACTTCTTATTTAAAGGTTCGGGAAGGAGACTGCCCATACAGAGTTTCTCCTCAGATAATAACTTCAGGTCACACTCAATGAGTACGATCCGGTATCGCACGCCCGACTTAAAAGTGAGAACCATGGCTCTTACTTCGCCTGGCAGGCTCACCAGCAGACTTGACTGATCCGCCTCAAGAGGTCGCTTTTCAGAGTATTCCCTAAGGTCAACCGAGGAGCCTGCATTAAACAGCATGAGCATATGACTGGCCGATTTCCGGCCCGATTTAACCGTTACATCTATTTCCCGATGAATCTGAAAATTAAGAATAAGAAACGTAAGACCGTCTGAAATTCTGCATGTTACTAAATTTCCATCCAGTACAGAGTTGCTGAACTGCAGCTCATGAACTCCGCAGTCTTCTTTATGAACAAGGTCTGCCACCTCCCCTTTGCGGGTAAATACCTGTGGCGATGTGTCAAATTGATAGGTAAACATAAATTTTCCTTATTGGTAAGGGTAATATTTCTACATACGCATTAGTTTTTTTCATGGACTTCGCCCTTTGTAAATTGGGCATGGTTCATAACTTTCACCTGTTCTCTGGTTACTGCTGCCAAATGACGGGTGTAGGCCGCTCCAAAATAAAGGATCATACTGGTATAATAAACCCACGAAAGTAAGATCACAATAGTGCCTCCCTGACCGAACAGATTTCCCAGATTGGAATTGGACAAATACAGGCCGATCAGATACCTTCCCAGCAGGAAAAGCAGAGTGGTAAGCACTGCCCCCGCCACTGAGATGTGATTTGCAAATGTGACATCTGGCAACACCTTAAAAATGAGATAAAACAAGGTACTAATAATGGCTACCAGTAATGCATTGTTGATGATCACCGTAAAAACCACTGATAAAAAACTCAGATTTTGCTCAATGGTATCCCGCACAACGTCTATAGCCGAATTTATGAGTAAAGAAACCAGAAAGAGGAATCCGAAAGCCACAATGATGGAAAAGCTAAGCAGGCGATCTTTAATAAAAGACCACACTCCTGTACTTTGTTTCACCTCCACAGACCAGATTTCGTTCAGTGAATCCTGAATCTCCACAAAGACCCCAGTGGCCGCCACCAGAAGTGTTCCGGCACTTACGATCGTGGCAATATGAGATGAATCTTCGATCACCGTACGACTTAGTATGCCTTGAAGCATTCCCGCCACCTCATCCCCTACAAAGGCCTGCAATCTGGAGAACACCTGCCCCTGCAGGATTTCTTCCCCATAGAAAAAACCTCCCAGAGATAAAATAAAGTAGAAGATAGGAGCCAGCGAAAAGGTCGTATAATAGGCCAGTGAAGCACTCTTTTTCGGAATTTTATATTCCGAAAAGTGGCTGACACTACGCCGTAAAGCCAGCCAGAAATACTTAGGCTTTAATCTTTTTTTCATATCAATTATTTTAAGCCATTGGAAATTAACCCCTTAGAAACAACACCAGCCGACTTTTCCGGAATTAACCCGGAAGTCTTCCAGCGGGATTAAAATCCCCGGCATATCACTATTGTATAAGAAGATTATTCCTCCGGAAAATGGGTATTTAGGAATGGTTTTGAGTCAAAAGTGTGGAAATAAAACCCCGATCTATGGCATCTCCTGTGGAAGTTTCAAAACAAAGGTAGCCCCTTTACCTAAATCTGAAATGAGCTCAAGATCAATGAGGTGAGCTTTGAAAATACTCAGGCTACTGGCCAGACCAAGGCCTACTCCGTTTGTTTTTCGGGTATAATAGGGCTCAAAAACCAGGGCCTGATCTTCTTTGGAAATGCCAGGCCCATTATCAGCAATGATGAGGCGATCATTATCCAAAGCCACCTGTATGACTCCGTTTTTATTCTCTTCAATAGCCTCTATGGCATTTACAAGGAGGTTCGTAATCGCTAAAGACAGTTGCTCGGCATTGAGCTTAAACATCACGGTGTTTTCGGGCAGATTCACATGAAGGTCTATTCCTTTTAGAGCTGCCTTATCTGAGACATTCTCAATCGTAGAATGAATTACCTGAACCAGATCCGTTTTCTCAAAATCTTTACTTTCAATATGAGCACTATTAAGCACCCGGGTGATGATGTCATCGATTCTTCCGGCATTTCTCTTGATGATGCTCAGATAGGGCGAAACCTCCTCTTCCTCGGCTTCCATTCCTTCAATCGCCAGCGAAATATTACTTAGCGGGTTTCTTACCTCATGGGCAAGGGTTCGCATAAACCGGGCGGTTGACTCCAGTTTTTCATTAACCAATCTGGAATGAAGGGCCTTAAGTTCCTCTGTTTTATCGATGATTACACCGTGAATGAAATCATGCTCCGTAAATTCCTTCTGATAATTGCAGGTAATGAGTACCGACTTAAGTTCTCCATTTTTACAACAAATGGTGGCTGGTTCATTGAAAATACTGGATTTAGAGACCAGGTGTTCTCTGAACTTCTTCCGTTTACTTTGGTCATGGATGAGTCCCATGAGCCCGTTGGGTTGCAATTCCTCTTTGGTATAGCCCGTAATGGTGGTAAGTGAGTCACTCACACTCAGAATCTGGCAATGAACATCCGCAATAAAAAGAATATCCTGACTTTGTTGTAGTACTGATCGGTATTTGGATTCGCTCAGCCGCAGGGCAGACAAGATTTCATGCTGTTTCATGGAATACCTGATGCTTCTCTCCAGCTCAGTGGGCGTCATATTCCGCTTTACCAGGTAATCATTCACCCCTATTTCCGATGCCTGTCTGTCCACGTTACGGTCGCCTTTTCCCGTAAGTAAGATAATCGGGATAGTTTCACCAGATTCTCTCACATGACGGCAAAGCTCCAGGCCTGAGTACCCTCCCAGCAGGTAATCTACCACCAGAAGATCAAAGTTGTTTTGTTCAAGTGTGCTTATGGCCTGTTTATAGGAACCAGCCCAGGTGAGTTTGAAATCAAAGGTTTCGATATCGTGAAGTGCTTCTTCAAATAACTCGAAATCTTCCTCGTCATCATCTACAAGTAGGATTCTTATTTGTTTCATAAAGGTATGTCAGGCCACTGGCAGGTAGATATAAAAAGTTGTCCCCTGGTTTTCCGCAGACTGCACACGTATGGCTCCTCCATGGTTTTCCACCACCTTTTTTACAATGGCCAAACCTATGCCTGTTCCCGGAAATTCTGAGCGGCCGTAAAGTCGTTTGAAGGGGGCAAATATTTTGTTTTCAAATTGCTGCTCAAACCCAATTCCATTGTCACTAAAGGTAATGACATAATACGATTTTCGCCGGTCAAGTCCCAGATCTTTAAGTGCTTCTCTTCCTGCTTTCTGATACCTCACCTCTACGATCGGCTCCGTATCCTTCAGTATGAATTTGAGTGCATTGCTGAGAAGATTCTGGAAAAGCTGATGCAATTGTGCACCGGAACCTATAACCTCAGGAAGATCATAAGTAATTTTCGCTCCGGTTCGGGTGATTGTTTCCTCATAATCTCCCAGAATTCCCTGAAATATCTGCTGGAGATAAACACGTTCAGGATCAATACTCACGGAACTCAGTCTCGAAAGTTTCAGAATATCCTCAATGAGGTCATTCATGCGGGCAGAAGCCGAGAGCATTTTCTCGAGATACCTTGACGACTTCTCACTAACCTCGCCTTCCAGACTGGTTTTGAGCCGGTCGCCAAATGCTTCTATTTTCCGAAGGGGCTCCTGTAAATCATGTGAAGCGGTATAGGCAAACTCCGATAACGCTTCATTGGAAACGTTTAGCTTATGAATATTTTCTGCTACCGCCAGCTCTTGTTTTCTGATCTCAGTAATGTCGCGTATAATTCCCTGAGCCCCATAGGCACTTCCTTTATCTGTCAGTATTCTCAGTGTGGAAATGCTTACCAGTTTTTCATTTCCCTCTTTATCCAGAATATGATGCTCCAGGTCTTCCACCTGAGCGTTGGTTTCCACAATATGTTTCAGAGCATCGTGAAGCCTGGGTCGGTCCTCTTCCAGTACAAACTCCAGATATTCCGTAAAGTTGGTGGCGAAACCTTCCTCCTGATTACAATAGCCGAATATGTGAGCCATCCCGATGGAGCAACTCAAGCGGTCTCCGGAGATAATATACTGCCAGGTACCCATTCCCATCCTGCTTTCTGCCTCATTCAATATCTGATAATGTCCCCTGAAAGGCATCTTTTTGTTTCGAATGAGTACAATGAGAAAGGCTGGCGTTCCATCTGATAAATTCACATGTTTTACACTTATCCGTGCGTAATCACCGCGTTCGGCTACCTCTTCTTCTGAAAGCTCTCCTTTGACCAGCTGGAGAAGCAGACCGATTACCTTTTCCTTTCCAAAGTCACTTTCAAAATCATCAAAATTCTTGTTTGAATATTCAATTTCATAGGTATCTGCCGCAATGATCACAAAACCATCACTCATGGCTTCATACAAGGCTCTGTCTTCAAACCGGGTTTCCTGTTTCCTGATATGATCCAAAAATACGTTTTTCACAAATTGTAGTATTTTATCTTGTTATAAAGCGTTTTACGGTCAATGTTTAAGATCCGTGCGGCTTTACTCTTGTTAAAATTTACTTCTTTGAGGGTTCTCACAATCAGCTCTGCTTCGGCTTCTTTGGCCGCTTCTTTCAGGTCGGCAGGCATACGGGAATGATGGGTAGGCTTAATGAGGTCGGCCATAATTTCCCGGGTGCTGCTGCTGTTCAGAAAATTCGGACTTGCCTGTTCCTCGGTTTCTGACTCGGCAAAATGGATATGATTGTGATTGACCAGCTCATAGGGCAGATTGGCCACTTTGATGGTTTCTGTCTGGCAGAGTAGTGCGGCCCTTCTTACTACGTTCTTCAGCTCTCGTATATTTCCATGCCAGGGGTAGGTTTTGAATATTTCCACCACCTCTTCACTGAATCCGGTAATGGACTTGTTAAGTTCTTCATTGACACCATCCAGCATGTATTCTGCATACATCATGATGTCACGGTCACGGTGCCTCAGTGCCGGCACATTGATTTCAAATTCATTAAATCTGTAATACAGATCTTCTCTGAACTTGCCATTTTTAGCAGCTGAGAGCAATCGTTCGTTACTTGCCACAATAATGCGTACATCCACTTCTTTCTCTCGGGTTCCGCCTATCGGCTTTACTTTTCGCTCCTGCACCACCCGCAGCAATGACACCTGAACTTCGTAGGAAAGGTTGGCCACTTCGTCCAGAAACAGCGTGCCACCATGGGCTACCTCAAACAGGCCGGTTTTATCGGTTACTGCTCCGGTAAAACTACCTTTCACATGACCAAAAAGCTCTGAGCCCGCAAGTTCTTTACTTATTGCTCCGCAGTCCATGGCCACAAAAGGTTTATCTCTCCTGCTGCTTCTGTGGTGTATTTCTCTGGCCACGGCTTCTTTTCCCGAGCCACTCTCTCCATAAATGATTACACTGAAATTGGTACCAGCCACCAGATCTATCTGATTGACGAGATTTCTGCTGGCCTGGCTACTGCCAAAAATATATCCTGTCTTCTTTTTCTTTCTTACCGCAGTCTCAGACTTATGCTCCACCGCAGGGGCTTGGGTGGATTCATCTTCGTCATCATCTGCAGATAGATGTTGCTTACCAGAGGACGAATCCAGGGCCTTTTTGATCGTATTTAAGATCTCTTCGGGGAAGAGGGGCTTGGTTACGTAATCAAAAGCTCCGTTTTTCATCACGTTGATAGCCACTTTTATATCTGAATAGCCGGTAATGATGATTACGGGCATTTCGGGGTAAGAGCTTTTGACCTGCTTCAGTAACTCACCCCCATTCATGTCTCCAAGCTTGAAGTCGGTAAGTACCAGATCGGGCACTTTCTTTTTCAGAATCTCCAGCCCTTCTTTTCCGTTTGAAGCTACAGAGACGTCAAAATCCTGCCTTTTGAGAAATCGCTCCAGAAGGAGGCAAACGTCTTTGTCATCATCAATTACCAGAATTTTTTTCATAATTACCTATAGGTTATCTATTCATTAATGTGGTGCTTATCAGGAAACCTTCCGCTCTTTGGAGGATGGAATATTCTCTGACAAACGATATTTGGTTATGGTTCTTCTGGTAAGATTAATGCCTTCCATCTTTAGTGCTTTCTGTATGTCAAAATCACTCAACGGATTATGTTTATCCTCCTCAGAAACCAGTTTTATGACCATTTCCTGCACCTCCTTATTGCTTTTCCGGCTTCCGTCTTCCAAATAAATGGCTTCAGAAAACAGATCTTTGAGATGAATCAGACCAATGGGACTACGGGCATATTTATTGCTGGTTACACGGCTTACCGTTGAGATATTCATATCAATATACGTAGCAACGTCTTTCAGGATCATTGGACGCAATTTACCGCTATCTCCGGTTAGCAGATACTCCTTCTGAAGATGAACAATCGCTTTGATTACTTTGTCCATGGTATCTTCCCGCTGTTGTATGGCGTCAATAAGCCAGTAAGCCGATTTCAGTTTATCATTCACATACGAGCCAGCTCCGCGACCGCCTTTCATAGAAGAAGCGTAGGCGGCATTTACACTGAAATTATAGCGTTTGGTTTGAGCTACTTCTCCTTTCAGCTCGCCGTCAATTACACTGATTTCATAATCCGGAATAATCTCGTTTTTCATTTTTAACCAGTCACCGCCAAAGCCTTTGGTGGGATACGGTTTATAACCGGCTATGAGTCTGAGTACTTCTTCTATACCCTCATGATCGGTTTGTACCGCCTCCTGAATTTTATTCCATCGGGCATCTTTAAAATCTTCGTAATGGTCATTAAGAATACGGAGAACCAGACTTTTCAGCTCCGGATCTGCCTGATCGTCGTGCTCCACGAGTGTGGTAAAATAATCTCTCAGGTCTATACAGGCAAAGCCGGGAGGGTCCAGCTGGTTTATTTTTCTTTTGACACCATGCACCGTTTCTTCATCAAAAAATTTACCGGTAGCAAAACTCAGATGATCTGTAAACGACTCCAGATCGGTTTCCAGAAATCCTTTTTCATCCACGGAATTGACAATAAAATAGGCAATCTCCTGCTCTGCTTCAGATAAATCAAGAAAACGGATCTGATCCATCACCAGCTCCGTAATATCTTCATCCTCGGTATGCCGCTGCATATTCAGCTCATTCCAGTCGGTATCTGAGGAGGAGTAATTGTTCGATTGCATCCGGTAATCCGGACTGTCGTCTTCCAGTGTCTCGCGGGAATAAACTTCCTCCAGTCTCATTTCTCCGGTGAAGTCCTCCCCATTTTCCCCAAACTCTTCCTGAAACTCTTTGTCTGAATCTGAGGCACTTTCATTCACTTCTAAAAAAGGATTTTCCAGCATTTCCTTCCCAATATACCCGTCAAGTTCATTCTGGTTTAGGTATAGGAAATTAAGAAATTGTATTTGCTTTGTGTTAATCCGCTGGCTTTGTTTCGCCGTTTGCACCTGCACATTTCTGGTCATAAAGCATTCTTGTATTTAGGGTACATTTCCGAACTGGTTATGACAATTTATTCTCCACAAACCGTAAATTTGATAAAATTCTATGCCGGAAAAAATTAATTTGCTGACTGTCAGTCCACTACAGGTAAAACATTTTACCAGAGGTCAAATCTGAAATTCAATCCCCAAAACTCAACTGTAGAAGAATGTAGAGATTTTTCTACACAATGGTATAAAAATACTACACCCGATGAAAAGTAAAACGATTGACCTTCTTTTTCTGGCTGCCTTTCTATTTATCGGTGTTACCTTGTTCACCACTTATTCCTCTTTCAGAAAACTGGATGTTTTTAACCAACTGGTAGATCATAGTTATGTGGTCAAAAATAAAATCACTGATCTGGAAAGTGAATTCAGATCCATGCTTTCCAATCAGCGTACCTATCTGCTAACCGGTGAGCCTCAATACCTGATTAAATACCGGGAAAGGAAGGATCAGGTGGAGCTCCTCTTTAATGAGCTGGAAGCAAAAATTCAGGATAACCCCATCCAGATTAAGAACCTGGACACCCTGCGATCCAACTATGAAAGGCATGCTGAAGCTCTTCTGAAAGAGTTAAATCTTTTCTCCGTAAGCCCTGAAAAAAACAATAGCGGAATTACGAATACCATTGCCCTCACTACCCGGCATTCTGAGCAGTTTCTAAGGGATATAGAAGTTCTGGATAAAGTAGAGGACGATTTGCTGAGTGAGAGGCTTGATAATCAGGGGCAGGGAGAACGCATGACCCCGATCGCGTTTTCTGTACTCGGTGCTCTTTCTTTTGGCATTATCGCTTTTGCCTTTTTCAGACAGAAAGTGGATCTCAATGAAAAGGAGAAACTCCTGAGTAACAAGCGGCAACTTCTCAAGCGACTCCTGTACTCAAACGCCGAACTTGAAGAGTATGCTTATCTGGCTTCTCATGATTTACAGGAACCTCTCCGGAAAATTCAGATGTTCACAGACACCGCTAAACTATCTCTGGAACGTAACGAACCCGAAGAAACCAGACGATTCCTGAATAAAATAGATCGCTCTTCACAGGAAGCCCGCAAAATGATCAAAGGTTTACTGGAGCACGCCCACCTGGTGAAAACCAAAGATGAGCTTTCACTGGTACGGGTATCTGATTTGTTTCAGGAGGTGGCTTCTGAGTTCCGAATTGCCCACAAGCCCGATATTACCTTCGAAATTTCTGTAGAAAAAACCCCCATGATTATGGCGTTTGAATCTCAGATTCTGGAACTGCTCCGTAACTTATTCTCGAATGCCTTAAAATTCAGGAAAGAGCATACGAATCTGGTAGTAATTGGATTACTGTACCGTGAAACCGGCCTCCATAACGATGACTTTCACCAGATCACCGTCTTTGACAAAGGATGTGGTTTTGAAGACAGTTACAGTCAACATATCTTTGAAATGTTCAGTAAGCTGAACCTTCATATAAATTCCAGAAAAAACAATCTTGGACTTAGCTTATGTAAGAAAATAATGGAAAATCACCGGGGCACTATTTCAGCCGAAAGTACACCCGGAGAAGGCACCCGCATTCATTTATTTTTTCCGAAAGAAGCATAATCAATACCAACTTCCATTCCCCAGAGAAACTTCAACTTCTCTGTCGGTATCTGCCTCTCTGAACTGATCCTCGAGTATCTCGGCCGTAGCAAAACCCTCTTCATCTGAAACCGGTCTTTTCAGATCATTTGACTCCAGAAGCTTTACCTCATGCGATAACAGGTAAAGTTCTTCTGCCGGTGATAACATCGATTTTCTGGAGATCCAGCTAAATCCTTTTTTGAGCTTTGTCAAAACCGAACGCTGAACACCCGTTTCGGCCAATTTCTCAGTAACCACACCCACCACCAGCGGAAATGCCAGGCGGGCCACCGGATTAGGTAGCCTTCCTGCAATCTTAACTGCAAGGGCCTGAGTGCCTACACGGGCAGATCTGGACGACAGAGACTTAACCGTGCTGCCAAGCAGCCGTAGTGGCTTAATGCCATCTGCTATATCTTCTTTTACCTCGGATATTTCTGCTTCTATATCCTGGATTTTCTTTTCAATCTCGTTTTTACGCTCCTTGTAGGTTCTGTAACCGTTATTTTTCGCTTTCATCGTCTTCATAAAGTAAATCGAGTAAATCATCCACTATTATTTCGGTCACTTTGGCCTTTCCCCGGTAAAGAAAGACCACAGCTGAGCCGCCCAACAGGGCCGCCATTATGAAAAAACCCCAGACCGAACTCATCAGCCAGATATTAATCAAAATGGCCAGTCCGAAACTCAGAAGAAGCAGGGCGATAACTGCCAGAAGCAGAAACACCAGCTTCACAGAAACATCGGCTACTAATCTGGACGTCTTTTCTGCCAGATTGAGCAAAACTTTCTGCTTTTGAAGCTCAACATACTGACTGATATTTTCGGTTAATGTGTTCATGCTCGTAAGTTATCTGGTAAAATAAAAACTGCAGACGACACGATTGATCGTCTGCAGCATTTATGGATGGATTAAGCAGCTTCTACCTCACTGGCAGTTTTACTTACCTTATCTACCAGTTTATTCACCCCTCTTCTTCCTTCTTCATACACGTCGTTTGCCTTAGAGATCGTCTTATCCTTGGCATTTACGGCCATGCGTTTGGCATTCTCTGAAAGGTCTTCTACCTGCTTTTTCACTTTTTTACGGGTATTAGAGCCTTTGTCAGGTGCAAAGGCCATTCCTACTGCTGCACCTACCGCTGCTGCGGCTATAATTCCTGTAATTGCTCTTGCTGTCTTCATAATTTTAAATATTTAATGTTAATTTCTGTTACTTTTCAAAACCTGATTCCGGGTCCAATACAGCGTTCTATTGTAGATTCTGTTACCCAAACCTGTGGAAAGAGGATCAGGATTCCTCAATCTGCTTCTCGATTTCTTCAATACCTGCCACGGTTTTGCTGGCCAGATCGTGAATTCCTCTTTTCAGCTTTAAACGGCTCACCTTTCCTTTATCGGGAGCATACAAAACGCCCAGCACAAAACCGGTAAGGCCGGCTGCCAGGTACATGGAATTGACGTTTCTCTTCATTGGATACATTTGTTTATAGGTACTATTCCTAAAAAGAATGTTCCTTTCAGATAATCAGCCAGACGCTGTTATTCACGGGCCACAATTCTGTGGATTCCAACCGGATTGTAGAACAAAAACAACACTATTCCACATAATCCGCATGCGGTCACATTTCGTAACTCTCTATTTTTCAGAAAGTTATAAAAATTCAATCCGTCGGGATAGATTATTTTATCTGTCGGTAATCAACAAACAACCTGTTTATGAAAAAGCAATCATTTAAAGCAATCCTATTATCAGGCCTTTCTGTTACCCTGCTTTTGAGCAGCTGCAACGGACTGAAAAAACTTACCCGTGAACAGAAAGGAGCCGTGGTGGGCGTAGCCGGTGGAGCTGCAGCCGGGGCAGCCATCGGAGCAAAGAGTAAAAATCCGGCGGTATATGCAATTGTGGGATCTGCCGTAGGTGGTGTGGCCGGAGCGGTCATCGGAAAGTACATGGATAAACAGGCCAACGACCTCGAAAAAGAGATTGGTGATATAGCAGAAGTGGAACGTATCGAAGAAGGGATCAAAGTAACCATGGGATCTGGCATTCTGTTCGGTTTTGATTCTTCCGACTTATCTGCCGAAACCGAAGACAATCTGGAGGACCTGGCTTCCGTACTTACCACCTATGGATCTACCGAAATTCTGGTAGCCGGGCACACAGATGACGTGGGCACAGATTCCTACAATCAGAAGCTTTCTGAAGAAAGAGCCGATGAGGTGGCCGATTTTCTGGTGAGCAACGGCGTGAAAAGGAGTCGTCTCATTGTAATGGGGTATGGTGAAGATAACCCGGCCTTCAGTAACGATTCGGAATCTGGCAGAAATAAAAACAGACGGGTGGAGCTGGCTATCGTGGCCGATAACGACCTGAAGAAAACTGCCCGGAAAGAAGCCGAAGAAATGGTAATGAATTAACAACAAAAATCAATAGATATGAAAAAGGTAATTATGCTGGGTGCATTCGTGGCATCTGCGGTATTCACTTCTCAGGCACAGTCCTCCACATTTAGCAACGGCGATAATTTTGAAATAGGTCTCCGAGCCGGTGTGAATCTCTCGACCATCCGTGGCGAGGGCGGAGGCAGTGAAGATAATTTCTGGAACTCAAAAGATACACGAAGCACAGGCTTCACAGCAGGAGTTTTCACCCGATTAGGCAACAAGGTATTTATTCAGCCTGAATTTATGGTGACCCAAAAGGGCGGTACGGCCGAAGACATCCTGGGAATTGACAGAAATTTCAAGCAAACGTACTTTGACATTCCGGTGCTGATAGGTGTGAGAGCTTCGAATGTGATCCGGATTAACGCGGGACCAGTGGCTACGTTCCTGGTGAATGAAGACGACTCGTTTCTGGAAAATATCGGTCTTCAGGATGACAAAGACGGATTCAGGCGTGCCCTGCTCGGCTATCAGTTAGGTGTAGGTTTTGATATCAGCCGAATTCGTCTTGACATGCGGTATGAAGGCAATGTAAACGATGTTTTCAACATTGATTACGACGATGATCAGACACGAGATCAGTTTGCCGGCAAAGGGAATTCGTTCTCACTCACAGCAGGTTTCGCATTTTAATCACTCAAAATCATGGAAGCAAAAATAGGAATAGCAAAAAAAGACCAGACTGAGATATCCGATGTTCTGAATGTATTACTTGCAGATCAGCACATCCTCTACATAAAACTCAGAAACTATCACTGGAATGTGGAAGGACCATCTTTTCTGGAACTTCACTCCTTTCTTGAGAAACTTTACACTACGCTGGCCGCCCAGATAGACAGCACAGCGGAGCGTATCAGAAAGATAGGAAAAAGTCCCATGGGCTCCTGTGAAGAGTTTCTTCAGTTTACCAATCTGAATGAAACCAGGCAGCCTTATCACGATCCTGTAAAAATTCTGAGCACTTTGCTCAGCGATTACGAAACAGTGATCCGATGGATTCGGGACCATATTGAGTCGGTATCTGAATTGAAAGATTATGGCACAGAAGACTTCATGGTGAGCCTGATTCGCAGCTATGAAGAAGCAGCCTGGATGCTGCGGGCTTATATATCCAAAAAATAAGGGAGCAGGTAGCTCCTGATTTTCAACACTTAAAATTTTACAACTATGTTACGTTGGTCAGTATCATTTCTAATTATAGCCATCATCGCCGCAGTATTCGGGTTTGGTGGTATTGCAGCGGGTGCCGCTGAAATCGCAAAAATTCTTTTCTTCATCTTTATTATTCTGTTTCTGGTTTCACTGGTAACAGGTGGACTTAGAGGAAGAAAAAGAGATTTACTTGATTAAAGTCGCGGGCAGGGATAGTTGGAATTGTTTGACAACTCATCTTTGCAAAACTTTCAGAATTTCAATAAACCTTCATTTCGTTCTCAGAGAGGTGGCCTGCGGGTCACCTCTTTTATTTTCCCCAATTTTCCCCACAAATCGATGGAATAGTGATTTAAGCCACTATTAAAGAAGGTTTATGGATTTTGCGATATGGCAAAAAGCCCCATGAACTTCTCAAAGAAAACAACGAACTGTTTATTGATCACTTTTAAATAACTAATCTAATGAAGAAGTACCTGAAAATTCTTTCTGTTCCGGCAATGGCTCTTATGCTTTTTGCCTGTCATATGAAATCGGCAGAACAGGCCGAGCTGGAGAAAATGAAAGCCCTGGATTCCTTACGAAATGAAATGCAAAAGCCTGTGGTGGTGGAGCAGCGTTCTTCTAATCAGGAGGTGGATTTTGCAAGTCCAGACTACGAGCCCAGCCAGCCGGTAGCCTACTCTACTCAGAAAAAGAAGATGTCTGCCGCCACAAAAGGGGCTCTCATCGGAGCCGGAGCTGGGGCAGCATCGGGAGCTGTAATTGACGGCAAAAAGCCCATACGAGGAGCCGTGCTGGGCGGTGTGCTCGGAGCAGGTGCGGGTGCGGCCACCGGAGCAGTTATCGAAAAAAAGAAAAACAGTCAATAGCCGGAATTGCTACGGTTCACAGACTGGGGAGGGAAGCATCTGCTTCCCTTTTTTTCTACACTTTTTAGTATATGTAGAAATTAAACCCCAAATGGTTTACTATCCACACCTTACCGAAAACGGAACACACTTTTCATAATCTATTGATATAAAGCAATAAACACTATGAAAAGCATAACCATCTTTCTGAAATTCAACGCAGTCATTTTTCTGTTGGCTCTTTTCTCCTGTGAAGGACTGGAGCAAATTTCTCCTGAAAACAGCGGGCTTTTCAGGTCTTCTAAAAAATCCAAAACGGTAAAGCTGGAATCAAAGCTTACCGCTCGTACTCCCGTCTCGTATGAGCTAAGAGCAAATCAGGTTTACGGAAATGACCCTTTCCAGGTCTATGATCTTTATACCCCCGTTTTTAATGACACACTGGAAAATGTTCCGTCTGTCTCCCTGGTGATGATACACGGTGGGGGCTGGAGCCTCCTTGATAAATCGTACCTCAATTCGGTGGTGGAAGAGTTTAAGAAACAGGGGGTAAACCTTACCATATTCAATATCAATCACCGACTGGCCGGTACGCAGGGCGTTAATTTTCCACAGATTATGTCAGACATTGACCAGTTTTTTGCCCACCATCAAAACCGGAAATCAGAGCTGAACCTTTCGGATGAAGTACTGTTATGGGGGTACAGCTCAGGCGGGCATCTGGCCTTAAGCTATGCCTATATGTATCCTAAATCGTATATCACTTCCGTGGCAGGAGTGGCAGCACCCGTAGATCTCACCACACCGGCTGTGTACAATGATTTACGGGATGATAAAAACCGAAACCTTACCGAGTTACTGATCGGTGTACCTTATACCACAGACGCCCAGGCCTACAAATCGGCAAGCCCCGTGTATGCGGTGAGTAAATCGTGTGTACCCACGCTACTTTTTTATGGGGGCCAGGATAAGCTGATCGATGATGAGGAACAGGGAAAAGCGATTTACACCCAACTTAACCGGGAGAAGGTGAAGACCGAATTTCAGGTTATTCCGGATGCCACGCACGACATGCATGGCAAAATGCCGGGCATTGTAAGCTCAAGCATTACGTTCTGGAAATCTATAGATTTGTAGTTAATATAATGTGTGAAATTAGTAAGTGGCCCATGTTGAAGGCTTCAACCCCACCCTACGTGGGCCACCCTAAATCCCTCCCCGAAAGTGAGGGACTTTTCTGACCTGATCAACGCAGGTAGACAGGTTCATCGATTGGTTTTTGTCCAAATCTTTGTCATTGATATGTCATCCATACAAAAAAAACGCCCCAGATGCACTGAGGCGTTTTTTATATACGGTTTGTATGTTTATGATTTCTTCGGAATGAGCAGAAACTCCACTACCCGGTCTTTATTACTTACCCGGGCTTTACGGGCAACAGGTGAGCTAATGCTTACCCCCATATCATCCAGTAAAATGCGTTCTTTAGGAATATCACTTTTTGATATAAATCTGGCTACCCTCAGTGCCCTCTTCTCTGCTTCGGCGGCAGGTTTGTCACTGGCAGAAATCGAGGTTTTGCCGGTGACCACCACCGTACCTTTGAAGGTATTGAGGGCTTTTATCAGTTTTTTATAATCACTCTGGGCATTGTTACTGGGAACATAGGTACTCAGACCAAACATATCTCCCCGCTCAAAGGCCACCACAATTCCCTTATCGGTAAGGTAGGCAAAACCGGTCTCGGCCATGTACCCATTGATTTCATCAACCATTTTTTGCAGGCTGGCCTTACTAAACTGAGTGGTATCCACAGGGCTTACCTCCTCGGCCCGGGTAATTTTACCGAAATCGCCGTTATTTGCTTCTTCGTCTTCCAGCACATACACCACTTCGGCCTTATCTGTACCTACTTTCGGAGCAGAGGTTCCGGCCTTGGCGGTTTGTTGCGTGGTGGTGCAGGAGCTCAGGAAGAGCAGGGCCCCAAAATTCATCAAATACTTTTTCATAGATTTTCTGTTTTAATTAATCAATTCCCCGTTTCAAAACGGTTTCTACGCGTATTTATGAAATATCTGTTCCACAATTTCCCCAATTTCTTTCAGGAACAAAAATTTTGCAAACCATTGTGAATCAATTAACACATTACTCATGAACAAAGTTAGAAATTTAAGTTTAGCCGCCTTGTTTTTGGCAGCCATGGCCTGTACCAATAATGACAACCATGACGAGACCTACGACGAAGACGAAACGGCTCTTGAGAATGGTGCCCAGGGGTATCAGCGGGGTGTACAGGAGACTGCCGAAAACGAAACATTTGCACAGGATGCCGACGAACGCATGGACAACCTGCGGGCCGACATCAATGAAGCGATAGCCGAGATCGATGAGGAAATGAAAGAAGCCTCAAATAATGTGAACGAAGGCACAGCCAAAGTCAAAGAAGACCTTCGTGAAAAGAAAGAAGAACTCGAAAGAGATCTGGCAAACCTTAAAAACAAAACAGCCGATGAATGGGATGAATTCGAAGCGGAGGTAGAAGCCAGAATAGAGAAAATCAAAGCGAATAGGAAGGATAGCTAATTTTTTCTGACATTCCAGTTGACTAAAAAGCCCGCTTCGGCGGGCTTTTAATTTATCTGTTGGTTTGTGGCATACTTTTCCTGCTGATTCTCACACAAAGAGGGCTCTGAAAGTCAATTTCAAGACATGACCAAGAAATCTTCAATCCTAGAATCCCCGCCGGGAGAGACATGATTAGGAAGGTAATCTAAACCTGAACAGGAAACAGGAGGGAAATATGTGCAAGATCAGAGTGCCCTATGCCTGCCTGTCGGCAGACAGGTACACTCTGACAATGGGAAAATTTAACAAATGCCTCGCATTACGTATATTTATACTAAGGGGTTCGGGATTTATTATCAACTATTTACACAATACCCTTAAAGTAAAAGTCAATTTCTGGCCTATGATAATCGACTATCCAATCGTTCCGTTTATCATACAAGTATTTAATTTTTTCCGCTTTATTGCTCCAAACATAACAGCCTCTGTCGTCATACATGTGGAATCCTCTGTCAGTTGTTGGGTCTATAAAATTTATACCTTGACATACTGCTGGTTCGAATCCCATATCATTATTAGCTATTCCATTGAGAATATTTGAAACTTGGATATCCTTTACTTTTATTTTCCCAACTATCAATCGAACCTCTGTTTTTTCAGATGTAAACCTACCATCCTGGTCTTCCATCATAAACTGTGATTCAATTTGTTCATTTTTATCATAGAACGATTTAATCACATCAGATGAAAACTGCCTGAACACGTAATCATTTAAATTATTAAAAAGTCCATCTGCATATTCATAAATTAAAATCCATATTTCTGTCTCAGGATTGTCAAAAGTTTCGTTGAATATGGTTGTTGCACGCTGTGTTGCTTGTGATACTCTTTTTTTAAAATGATTTTCTAGATTATTCTTATCAACTTTTGTCATTCTACGTTTATCGTTCCACCACTCAATCTCTACGCCGTTTCTGATAATTTTAAAGGATTCGTCTCCTCCCAGTTCAAAACGAATATGAACCGATCCAAAAATAGAATGTGGTACTTCTATTTTTGCGTCAATAAATGCAGTATCTAAATAGGATTGAAGTTCGTTTCTCAATAGTATTTATTTCCTTTAAGTGTTTGTTGTGTCCTTTCTTACCTCACCACCAATATCCGGGTAGATGAACTTCACATTGAAATAGCATCTCCAGATAGCCATTGAGATTGCTACTACCTTAGAGTCCATTCCACTATATTCAGATTATCTATCAATAAAAAAACGATTTCGAACGCATACTTTCCGACATGTAAACCTTGCTGCTTCTCACACTTAAGCCGGGAAAAGAGAAAAATTTGTTTCGCTTACCCGGCAGCATATTTAGGGTTGCCGAAGTGGATCCCAAGGTGCAGTATTGAACTTCTGCTTCTCTGATACACCCAAGTCAAATGTAATTTATTTGTTCTGGTTGACAAAAAGATGGGGGTGTCTCAGAACAATTACCTAACTGCTAAGCACCTTGATCTAAACCCAATCCAACGTGGTACTGTTTACTTTGGATTAGAGCCTTCGAAATTTTTAATGCTTTCCTGAAAGTCGCATAAGCCTGGATTCTGTAACATTCAGCTGTCTTGTTTTTGGGAAAGGGTTAAACGTCCCTATTTTTTTCGCATTTTAACTTGTCCTATTTTTAGGTTGGGTTACAATTCTGTAACCCTCCCCTTTTTAGGCCATAGTATAATTAAACAAAGATATTGACTTATTGTTCTTTCAGCAGGGGGAGCTAGCTCCCCCTGCTGGAAAGGAGCTTCCTAAGTTTTTGAACTTTTCTTGGGTGAACCCTTCCAAAGATTCATGCGGTCTATGGTTGATTCTTTTTATCATATTTTCCTCTGCCAAAATTCTTGAATATTCAGGCCAAGCTGTGCAACAGATGCCGGTTTAAATTGAACCACAAGGAGGGCATTAACTGGTCGATTTTGGGGAGAGAAGCAAAGTAAAGAAGGAATCCGCCCAAATAACATCGTAGCTTTGCCCCATCAAAACCGGAACCATGATTCATAAAAAGCGACCGAACAAACCTGTTGAGAAAAAGAATACGCCTGCTCTGAGTTTTCTGGTGGAGCAGCCCGCGGAACTGATGGTCTTTCTGCAGGAAAAAATGCCCAAAAAGAGCAGAAACAACATTAAAATGCTTCTGAGGGAAAAACTGGTGGCGGTGGATGGGGAAAGTATCAGCCAGTACAATCATCCGCTGCAGGCCGGGCAATCGGTTGAAATACGCAGAGAGAAGCTCGTGCAGGATGTAAAACTCAGCGGCGTCCGGATTATTTATGAAGATGCCTACGTGCTGGTTATTGAGAAAGAGGCCGGCCTGCTTTCCATTGCCACCGAGAAACAAAAACTAAACACCGCCTATAGCGTCTTAAGCGGTTATGTGAAGCAGCAGGATCCCACCAACCGCATTTTTGTGGTGCATCGCCTCGATAAAGATACCTCGGGCATTATGCTCTATGCGAAAAGTCAGCAGATACAACGGGCCCTGCAAAAAAACTGGAATGATACCATTCTGGAACGCACCTATGTGGCGGTGATAGAAGGGCAGCCGCAGCAGGCAGAAGGCAGTGTACGATCGTATCTCGCAGAAAGTAAAACCCTGATGGTGTACTCCACCAAAAACCGGGACATCGGTCAGCTGGCCATCACCCATTACGAAACCCGG
The DNA here is from genome assembly GCA_966250325.1 of uncultured Cytophagaceae bacterium. Lineage (GTDB taxonomy): Bacteria > Bacteroidota > Bacteroidia > Cytophagales > Spirosomataceae > Jiulongibacter. The sequence continues at coordinate 35,101 of CBINGY010000033.1, forward strand.
AAATCGAACGGAACGTACAGCCTGGTTTCCTTAAATCTGGAGACGGGTCGCAAAAATCAGATTCGTGTACATATGCAGGATATAGGGCATCCGATCGTGGGAGATCAGAAATACGGGGCACAAACCGACCCCATCAAACGACTGGGATTACATGCTCTGGTGCTGGGCTTTGAACATCCCGTGAGTGGACAGGAGATGTTTTTTGAAACAGAAATTCCGCGGGTATTTTTGAATTTGTTCTGAAAATCAAGGGCTCATATTCATCCAGGCTTTACGAACCCGGAGATAAAAGTATCTTTTGCGGGTAATAAAATTCGTGTCTGCTCTATTTTCCCGGGATTCGGCATTCTCAGAATCTTTGCGGCCCGTCAGAAAAAGATAAAGCATTGTTAAGATAAGCATGAGTGAAAATGGAGTTTATATCTGCCTCCTTTGCTCAAAATTTCATTCCCTGTCGATAATTTAAAATTGGGAAGTGACGAATGACGAGTTATAATTTCAGACTTCAAACTTCCTACTTCTATCTTCCCGCCAAAGGCGGACAAGCCAACTCCCCTCTCCCATCTTCAAACCTTAGCTGCATTGCGTCTTCGCGGTGAAAAATTAAAGCAAAAAATCTCACCCATTATCCGCAAACTCAGGATACAGCATCATGCCGCCATCTACATAGAGTGTCTCCCCTACCACATAATCACTTTCATTGCTGGCAAGCCAAACCGCTGCCTTGGCGATATCAATGGGCTGTCCGATTCTCCGGTACGGTATGAGCGTAAGCAGTTCGTCCATATTTGCTTTGGTAGACCAGGCCGCTTTGTTGATATTGGTCTGAATGGCCCCGGGAGAAATAGCATTTACGCGTATGCCCATGGGAGCCAGTTCCTGAGCGGCACTTTTCATCAGCATACTCACGCCCCCTTTTGATGCCGCATAATTCACGTGCCCGGCCCAGGGAATCATATCGTGAACCGAACTCATACAGATGATATTTCCTCTCGGATAGCCCTGCTTCTGTTCCTGTTGCATAAACTGCCGTGCGGCCAGATTCATAGCCAGAAACTGCCCGGTTAGATTGACATCAATCACCTTTTGCCACTGTTTGAGGCTCATTTCAAGAAAAGGGGCATCTACCTGCATTCCCGCATTACAGACCGCCACATCCAGCCTGCCGAAAGCCTGAATGGTCTCTGAAAACAGTCGGGTCATATCTTCCTCCAACGAAACATCTGCCTGTATGCAAATTCCTTCGGTGTACGCGTTAATTTTTTCGAGTACTTCCTGTGCTTCTTCCTCAGAGGAACGATAATTCACCACCACTTTGGCTCCATTTCGAGCCATTTCGAGGGCAATTTCCTTCCCGATTCCATTGCTGCTACCGGTTACCAGTACAATTTTATTTTTGAGTCGTTCCATTTTCTATGTTTTCAGTTTGTTCTTCGGCTTCTTTGGCTTTCTCTTTTTTCCTGAAATATCTCCTGAAAAAGATGCTGTGCTGCAGGGCCTCGAGGTTTTCATCGAGCTTTTCGGAACCCGACTCCAGATTCAGCATCGAGTTTTTCATTGATTCTGCCAGCTCGCGGTCATGTAAAAGTACACCCAGCGTGCTGCTTTCACTGCTAAACGCGGCATCTATATTTCCACGGGTATCACTTACCAGCTGGCGAGCCTCCCCCGCAGCCAGCTTCGCAGAATGAGTCACCTCCTCCAGGTTGACAAAAGTTTTGGAAATGGCCGGTACCACACTCTGATTATGAACCAGCTGATAGGGCATATTCTGCGGGTCGTTCAGGTCATGGCTAAACTGACTTAAATCCTTGCTCATGGAATTGATCTGATACGAGCTGCTTCTCAATTGAGCCAGCGTTTGGTCCAGCTGATTGTACAGATTTTCTTCTTTCAACAATTTTCCCAGATTCCCCTCCCCGGAATTAATCGAGGAAACGATCCCTTTCAGGTCTTCGGTAATGGAGAGAATGTTCTTGTTGTTTTGCTGAAGCGTGGCCAGCATATCCTGTTGCGTGTCTTCTTTTCGCACCTTGAACGTATGACCGTCTTCTATGATGCCGGCCTGCAGGTTTCCTCCTTTAATCACCAGTACCGGGTTTCCGATAAGGCCATCCGTTCCTATGCTTAGCTCGGCATCCTTATAGATGTATTCCTGTGACTTCTCTTCTATCTGAAAGGTTACCTCCACCCCTTTTCCCGGCACGAAATCCAGCGATTCCACAGTGCCTACCTTCACTCCGGAAAACAGAACGTTGTTTCCTTTGTTCAGGCCGTTCACATCTTCAAATACGGCCACGGCAGTCACTTTCCGGATAAAGATTTTCCGCATGTTACTTATCACCAGTACCCCTGCCACGAAGATCAGAAGACCGAAAAGCATAAACAGGCCCACTTTGGCATTTCTTTTTGCTGTTTCCATACTATTAGTTTAATTGTTGAATGTCAGCAGATTCCATAAAATTATAATCTCTGAACTCCTTAATTTCGTCGGTTGCTTCCTTGTTAAAAATTTCCTCAAACCTGCCCGTTTTTTCAAAAACACCATTCAGCAGTACAGCCATGCGGTCGCCCGTTTGCCGGGCACAGGTAAGATCATGCGTAATAATGATGGAACTGGCCCCAAACTCCTCTTTCACCTGATTGATCAGGTCGTTGATTTCCACACAGGTGATAGGGTCAAGGCCGGCGGTGGGTTCATCATAAAGTATCACCCGGGGATTCATCACAATGGTGCGGGCTATACCTATCCGTTTACGCTGACCACCGGAAAGCTCTGCAGGCATCTGATTCTTCTTGGAGAGCAGTCCTACCGAATCCAAAACCCGGTCGACACGCCTGTCCAGTTCCTTCCGGTCGCTTATCTGGGCGGCATATTTGAGCGGAAATTCAATGTTTTCTCTGATGCTCATGCCGTCATACAAAGCACTGCTTTGAAAGGAAAAGCCCAGCTCCATTCTGAGGTCAATAAGCTGCTGTTTGTCCATGTTATTCAGGTCATATCCCAACACGTTTACTTCTCCCGAATCGGGCTTTATCAGACCGGAGATGATTTTGATAAGTACCGATTTACCGGTTCCGGATTTCCCGAGCACCACCAGATTTTCTCCCTCAAAAAGATCGATATCCACCCCCTTCAGCACATCCAGAGAGCCGAAAGACTTATGTAGATTTCGTATTTCAATAACTTTGTTCATCGCAGTGAATTGGTTAACTGTACTACAAAAACTTCAAGCAGGAAAATGATAAAAATAGATTTCACCACACCGCTGTTGGCAGCCTTACCCACACCCAACGTCCCCTTTTGAGCATGGTATCCGCTGAAACAGCCCACAATCCCGATGGTGAATCCGAAAAGTATGGATTTGACGAGTGCTGAGCCGATATCCAGAAACGTGATGCTCTCAAAAGCATCAAGGAGATACGCCTGAAAGTTGGTTTGTTCGTTCAGGTAGATATTTATGAAGGAACCCAGAAGTCCCACTGCCGCCGTGTAAAAGGAGAGGATCGGAATTGTAATGGTACAGGCCAAAACCCGGCTAATTACCAAAAAATTAAATGGATTAACCGCCGAAACCTCCATCGCGTCGATTTGTTCGGTCACTTTCATGCTGCCAAGCTCCGCACCGATATTGGATCCCACACGCCCTGCGGCAATGATGGAGGTAACCAGCGGTGCCAAAGCCCTTACGATGGCGATGGTAACCAGACTGGGTAACCATGAAGTGGCCCCAAAATCCTGAAGAGATGGACGTGACTGCTGCGTGAAGACCATCCCGGTTACGAAGCCCGTGAGTGAAATCAGAGGGAGAGATCGCAAACCCACCTGATAGCATTGGTTCATAAGCTCTGACAGCACCACGCGGCGGGCATTAAATTCCTTAAAAAACCGGAAGAAGAAGATAGCTCCGTTCCGAAAACCATTCAGAGCCTGATCCACTCCCGGCGAGATGAAAACCTCCGTTTTATTCATTTTCTTTCTTTAGGTTTGGATTTGATCAGAAGACCCGCTGGTCTTTCCGGTATGAAGAAGAGAGGCTTAAACTTTTATTCCTGTTTAGGAGTATGTTATAGAGCATTATTCTGTAGAAAATCTGGAGACCCTACAGGAAATTGTAGACTTTATTCCACAGAACCGTGTAGAAAAGAAAACACTGGATCATTTTACTAACCCGATACCATGGATCTGACTATTCTAGCCTTCTGGTTTTTACTGCTTGCGGGCACGTTCATTCCTGAGACCGGAAACGACTTCTGGCTCATTCGCGGGCAAGACTATTTTAAAGCATTCTATGCGGCAGGAAATATCCTGATCATCCCCATACTCTGGCTGGCCGGGTATTCCTCCTGGCTCTTTGTTATCTGTTCCGTGTTTTCTATGACAGCGACTATTTATGCCTTTCTTACGATCGAGCGATTTACGCGGTTTTCGCCGAAAACGGTAGCTACTGCACGAAATCCAGCTCCCGAAAGATGCCTTAAAATATACATTTCCAATGTTTACCAGTACAATCGGGTTTACGTCAACACACTTAATCAGATAGTTGAGCTTGATCCTGATCTCGTTTTTTTATTGGAGACAGATCAGGGCTGGGATGAAGCCATGGAGGAGGTTCGTTCTCATTTTCCCTATGAGGTAAAAGACATTCGGAACGATACCTACGGAATGATTCTGATGAGTAAAATCCCGCTCATTGACCCACAGATTCATTACCGGGTAAAAGCGGATATTCCCTCGGTAGAAACACGCATCCGGATAGATGGAGAAGAAATACTCATTCAGGGTTTGCACCCGAAGCCTCCGGTACCGGGCGAGGCACTGTTTGCCACAAAAAAAGACCGGGAATTGCTAAGGGCCGCTCTTGCCTTTGCAGGGTCTGAGGTAAAGCACCGGCTACTTATCGGCGACCTGAACGACGTGGCCTGGAGCCCTGTTACCCGCAGATTCAAACGTATCACGGGTATGAAAGACCCCCGCCAGGGCCGGGGATTTTTCGCCACCTTTCCGGTTTGGTCTCCTCTCAGAATACCTTTGGATCATGTTTTCTGCTCCCCTACTTTTCGGCTGGTGCAGTTTAAGTTGACTGAAAGTACCGGTTCCGATCATTTTCCGGTTTTTGTGGAGTTTGAGATGGGAGAGGGAGAGGGTTAAAGGTATTAGGGGTTAGGTTTTAGGGGTTAGGGGTTTGTCTATTGTCTATGCCTAAATAACGTTGACCGTTTTTAGACTTGTGGGGAAAATTAAAAAGATTGAGGATCATTAAAGCAGGTTCTTCAGTTCTTTCCAGACATTATTCGCCAGGATTTTATGGCCTTCTATGGTGGGATGAATGCCATCGGCCTGATTGAGTTCAGGGACGCCTCCTACTCCATCCAGCAAAAACGGAATGAGCTTTATCTTGTTCTTTTCGGCCAGATCTGTCCAGATTTTTTTGAACTCCGCCGTATATTCCTGACCCATATTGGGAGGAATCTGCATACCTGCCAGTAAAATCTGGGTTTCCGGGTTTTTCTTCCAGACCAGGTCAATAATCGCCTGCAGGTTTTCACGTGTCTCGCTCAATGGAATTCCTCTGAGTCCGTCATTTGCTCCCAGTTCCAGCACAAAAACATCGGCGTGTTGACTCAAAACCCAGTCGAGCCGGCTGAGTCCGCCGGCAGTGGTTTCGCCGCTTAAACCCGCATTCACTACGCTGTATTCCAATTGAAGCGAATCCAGAATCTTTTGAATCTGAGCCGGGAAAGCATTTTCTAAGCCTACTCCATAGCCTGCCGTAAGGCTATTGCCATAAAAGAGGATGGTTTTGGAATTTTTGTCTTCCGCAATAGCGTTCTCCTGTTTAGTAGTTTCACCTTCGGCGTCCCGGGTAGATGAACCCCCGCAGGCTGTTAAAAAAAGAACCAAAAAAAGATGGGCGAGCTTATTCATGAGGTGTTTATTCCGGTGACAAAAAATAAAACAAGATGACAAAAATACTAAAGGTAAGCCAACTTGGTAAAACCTATACGAGTGGCTCTAATGAGTTAACAGTTCTGGACAATATTTCGTTTGAGGTTTCTGCAGGAGCCACCTTCGCCATCGTGGGGCCATCGGGTAGCGGAAAAACGACTTTGCTGGGCCTTTGTGCGGGCCTTGACAATGCCGATAAGGGAACTGTAGAATTATGCGGCCAATCCCTGGAACAGCTCAATGAAGACGAAAGAGCCATCTTAAGAAATAAGCAAGTCGGTTTCATATTTCAGGATTTTCAACTACTCCCTACCCTTTCTGCTCTGGAGAATGTGGCCGTGCCGCTGGAGCTTCAAGGTGCTGAGAATGCCCGAAAAATAGCTTCAGACCTTTTGAAGAAGGTAGGTTTAGAAAACAGGGAGCATCATTATCCCTCCCAGTTATCGGGCGGTGAACAGCAGCGGGTGGCCCTGGCCAGAGCTTTTTCTACCAGCCCTTCTGTACTTTTTGCCGACGAGCCCACCGGGAACCTGGACGAAGAAACCGGAGAAAAGGTCATCCAATTGCTTTTTGAACTCAATCAGGAAGCAGGCACCACCCTGATCATCGTAACGCATGACTTAGATCTTGCCAAAAGAACTCAGCAAGTGCTGCGACTTAAAGGAGGAAGGATATTTTCCAACGAAAAAACCGGAAGTTTATGAAGAGTCCGGGATTCGCTTGGTTACTAAAAATGGCCTGGCGTGATGGCAAGGCAAGTGGAAAACGTCTTTTGCTGTTCATGGCTTCTATTGTGCTGGGAATTGCAGCGGTAGTATCTATTCAATCGTTCAGCAAAAACCTGGAAGATAATATAGGATTGCAGTCGAAGGCACTCATGGGTGCCGATTATCTGATAGAAACGCCCGGGATACCCGGTGAAACCGTACAGCATATCATAGATTCTCTGGGGCCGGCAGGTAAGGAAGTAAGTTTTGCTTCCATGGCAGCATTTCCCGGGGCGGGCAGCAGTAAACTGGTTCAGGTAAGAGGCATTGGTGGTGCTTTTCCCTTGTACGGAGCCTTTGAAACCGTCCCCGCAGAAGCTGCAGCTTCCTTTCGAAAAATTGACGGGGCACTGGTGGATGTCACCCTGATGTTGCAATTTGATCTTGAGGCAGGAGATAGTATCAAAATTGGTGACCGCACTTTTGTCATTGCGGGTTCATTGAAAGCGGCTCCCGGCAGCAATGCTTTTTCGAGTACACTTGCTCCGCCTGTCCTCATACCGTTCGAATCTGTACCCGGTACCGGCTTACTTCAGGTAGGTAGCAGAATCGAGTATAACTATTATTTCAAAGCATTACCCGGCCAGGACATCGACGCCCTGGATGCCGAAATAGATCCGGCATTGGACGCCGAAAATGCAGATTTTGATTCACACCATTCGGTAAGCGAAAGACTGGGAAGCCGGTATGAGAATTTTGCAAATTTTCTGAATTTGGTTGCGTTTATCGCTCTGCTCCTGGGCTGTGTGGGTATTGCCAGCTCGGTGCAACTGTACATCCGGGAAAAACGGAGAGCCGTGGCCGTTTTAAAATGCCTGGGAGCCAGCAGAAAGCAGAGTTTTCTTATTTACCTGATCCAGATTGCCGCTCTCGGTCTTCTTGGCGGACTTATCGGGAGTGTTATCGGACTGGGATTGCAGGCCCTGTTTCCGCTCTTCATTCGGGATTTACTGCCCTTTGAAGTGGAGCTTTCTCTCCAATGGCTACCGGTGATTACTGGTATCTCGCTCGGGCTCATCATGTCGGTATTATTTGCGATTTTGCCGCTGTTGAGTACCTGGTACGTCTCTCCTTTGCAGGTTTTCAGGGTAAGTGATGATAAGGAACAGCGTAGCAACAAAGCAACCGCAGTGGTTATACTGCTTATTTCTCTCTTCATTTTCAGCTTTTCCTGGGTATTTCTTCAAAACTGGAAATATGCTTTAGGATTTGTACTAGTCATACTTCTCACATTCACCGTTTTGGGAGGATTTTCCCTCCTTTTTATGAATCTGATCAGGTGGTATTTTCCACATTCCTCGGGTTTTGAAGCACGGCAAAGCTTACTCAATCTTTTCAGACCCAATAATCAGACGATGGTGCTGGTACTGGCCATAGGTATCGGAAGTTTTCTGATAAGCACCCTGTATTTTACCAAAGACATTTTACTCCATAAGGCTACGCTGGAAGATAGTGCCAATAACCCGAATATCATTTTGCTGGATATTCAAAATGATCAGAAGGCAGACGTGATGGGGCTGATCGAAAAGAATAAACTTCCGGTACTGGACAATATCCCGATTATCACCATGCGTGTTCACAGCATCAACGGAATCTCTGCCAATGTGATCCGGGAAGATACCAACAGCACCCGCGATACCTGGATTGTGAATCACGAGTTTCGCACCACCTACCGGGATTCGCTCATTACTTCTGAATCATTAGCAGAGGGAGAATGGCCTGTGCAAGGGCAAGCCAATGGCCCGATTCCTATTTCAATTTCTGATAATCTGGCCAAAAGCGGAGAAGTGACACTCGGAGATACCCTCGTTTTCAATGTTCAGGGAGTACTGATGAATACGTACATAGCGAGCATCCGAACCGTTGACTGGCAGCGGATGCAACTGAATTTTTCGGTACTTTTCCCATCGGGCATACTGGAAAATGCACCTCAATTTTCTGTCATCACCACCCGCGTTCCCGATGAAGCCCGGGCTGCGGATATCCAGCAGCAGTTGGTTACGCATTTTCCCAATGTCTCCGTTTTGGATTTACGTCAATTGCTTACAACACTCCAGGGTATCCTCGACAAAATTTCATGGGTGATCAATTTCATGGCATTCTTCAGTATTCTTACAGGAATCATTGTGTTGATAGGATCGGTTCGCACCAGCAAATACCAGCGAATAAAGGAAAGTGTACTCCTGAGAACCTTGGGGGCTAAAACCAGGCAAATTCTCAAAATTACGGCCTTAGAATACCTTTTCTTAGGAATTTTAGGGGCGGGAATGGGTATTGTTTTATCACTTCTTGCCAGTGTACTTCTGGCGGTTTTTGTTTTCAAAGCTGCCTTTGTGCTGTCCACGGCTCCTTTCCTGATACTTTTGCCGGGTATCACCGCAATTGTCTTACTCATAGGGCTTTTTAACAGCCGAAGCGTGCTAAACAGCCCACCGCTGGAGGTTTTGAGGAAGGAAGCAGGCTAAGGTTTTTATAGCTTAGAATTCTGTTCTGACGTAATGGCGGCACTATTTCAAGGAATGTGACTGTGCGGAAAAATCGAAACTGATTTTAGGTCAGAAGGCTTTGCCCGGAAAAACTAAAAAATAAGTGAGATAAAGATTCCTGAAACTTTTCTATTCCTTCGGGCTTATGGATAGTTTTTCTAGTTAATTCCTATCGTGAACTTTACCTTCTCAATACAGAAACCTAATAAAAAAGGTCACAAACAAGTGACCTCCCTTCCAAATTTAAAGCGAAACTACTATTAAAGAGCGAGCCGGGCCGTGACCCCAAATACCGGTAGCACCAGTCCCGTGTAATTCACAAAGTTGAATTCGGGTTTCCAGTCGGCACTTATATTCACAGGGATTTCGTCAAAGGTGTGCTCAATACCCAGAATTCCGTCAATTCCGATATGAAAGTCCGCGGCAGGTGCCGGTCTGTCTCGATACCACCTGCGATAAGGAGAAGCCCCCATGTGTCCGCCGGCTCCGTAATACCAACGCCATTGATTGCTGTCAAATGCCGGATTATGCCACTGATACATAAGAGTTGCTTTTAAGCCGCGACCAAAACCGCCCAGAAGTGCTTCAGCGGCTTCATTACCACCTGTAGAGAATTTGGCGGAAATGGCGGGTCCGTCAATAAAGCGAACACCAAAAGCCGCTTTGTACTGAGCCTGGGTGACTGTGGCAAAAACAAGTCCTAATAAGAGGGTGATCAGATATTTTTTCATGTTTTTCATTTGGTTTCACATACCTTGAAAATTTACATACCTCCCCACTTTTCAAGTTATTTGAGCAATAAATTCTACAGTTTAATCGCAATTCTACGCAGGGAATATCCTTTTTTCCCGATTGGGTGAAAACAACCAATACGTTTATGAAAAAGTTACATCTGGCTATTGCAGCCGCTTCCATTCTTTTCATTTCGCAGTCGTGTAATTCATCGAATACTGAAAACAGCATGACTCAAAATGAATTCCTTGAAGAGGAGTCTTCCACCGAAAATACGGCAGATGGTACCGTGATTGCTTCATCTGCGGTTTATAATGAAGAACCCTTCATAAGTGAGTTCCCACTGGCCGATTCCGCTATTAAATATTCCTCTGAAGGCACACTTAATACCCGACTCACAAATGCCATGAGCAATCACGCACGCATGCTTTCAGAAAACCTGCAAGGCAGAGCCAGTGTGATTCAGTATGGAGAAGGGGTGATTGTGGCTCTTGATCAGGGAGATGTTTTTGGTAAAGACCAGTTTGTACTGAACGATAACGCCAAAGAGATTCTAAGGTATCTCGCCTTCAATCTAAATCAAATGCCAGATACGTATATTCTGGTGGCTGGTCGGGCCGATAGTGATGGTAAAAGTGAACATAACGACAAACTGGCCTATAAACGTGCTGCAGCTGCGGCTAATTATCTGCATGGCTGCGGCATCGAAGAAGATCGTTTCTTTGTTGACAGTTACGGTGAAAGCTATCCCGATTTTAAAAACAATACCGGCATCAACAAGAATAAAAACCGAAGAGTTGACTTCCTCATCCTTCCATCGAATGCTTTGAGAGAAGACATGGCCATGAACTAATAAAATCCCCTCCCCTGACGAGTTGCCATAAAGGTAGGCTGGGTCTGCCCGTACGTTAAGCAAAAAAATCTCCTCCTGGGAGGAGTGCCCGCAGGGCGGGGTGGGTCTCCTCGTGGGTAAGCAAAAGAAAAATCCCCTCCCAGGAGGGGTTACCCAAAAGAAAAAATCCCCTCCCGGGAGGGGTGCCCGCAGGGCGGGGTGGGTCTACCCGTGTGTAAGCAACATCCAAAAATCTCCAACCCACTTCCTCAAGGCACCCCCATCCACTTATGCGTCTGCAGACTTATCCCCCATTTGGGATGATCCTTCACATAATCAACAATCAGCGGTAACATCTTATCCTGCTTATCCCACTCAGGCTGAAAAAGCAGTTGACAATCCTCGTTAACCAGTGCCGCATACTTCTCTGCAAAAGCAAAATCAGATTTATTGAATATAATCACCTTAAGCTCATTTGCCAGAGGAAAGATACTGGGGTGAGCTTCCTTGAATTTTTTGGGAGAAAAGCACACCCAATCCCAGACACCACTCATCGGATACGCTCCGGATGTCTCCATGTTTGTCTGAAAACCAGCCTGCTGCAATGCCTGCGTCAATGGTCCCAGATTATACATGAGGGGTTCACCTCCGGTAATCACCGCCAGGCGTGCCGTATGCTGTTTTGCAGCGGATACGATCTCTTCCACACTTTGTTCAGGATGCAGACCAGCATCCCAACTCTCTTTCACATCACACCACACACAGCCCACATCACAACCGCCCAGCCTGATAAAATAAGCCGCTCTTCCCGTATGGTATCCCTCGCCCTGAATGGTATAGAAGGCTTCCATCACGGGTAGCTTTGATTCTATTTCTATTTTCTCTGTCATTATTCGTCACAAAGTTAGGAGAACCTGAACACAAACCGGTTGGTTCTGGTTTTACAAATGATAAATTTGCTTTTGAATTCTCAAAGTTCTCAATGAAACCATATTGCAACTCGCTTACCTCCTACTCCAGACGTATCACCAATCAGGTACGTATCGGTGATCTTATGATGGGCTCAGACTATCCCATCAGGGTGCAGTCAATGACCACCATTGATACCATGGACACCGAGGGCTCCATTGAGCAGAGTATTCGGATGATTGAAAGTGGCTGTGAACTGATACGTATTACTGCTCCGTCGGTCAAAGAAGCTCAGAACCTGGAGAACATACGTAAAGGCCTGCGTGCCAGAGGCTATCATACACCCCTGGTGGCAGACATTCACTTTACACCCAATGCCGCCGAGCTTGCCGCCCGTATTGTGGAGAAAGTACGGGTAAACCCCGGAAATTATGCAGATAAAAAGCGTTTTCAATTCATTGAATACACCGATTCCTCGTATCAGGAAGAGTTGGAACGTATCAGGGAACGGTTTCTTCCGCTGGTCAAAATTTGCAAAGAATATGGCACGGCAATGCGGATAGGAACCAATCACGGCTCACTTTCTGACCGTATTCTGAGCCGGTACGGCGACACCCCACTGGGCATGGTAGAGTCTGCTCTGGAGTTTCTTCGAATCTGTGAGGATGAAAACTATCATGATATCGTGATATCCATGAAATCGTCCAACCCACAGGTGATGGTGCAAGCCTACCGCCTGCTGGTGCAACGACTGGATGACGAAGGT